>JBAUGW010000071.1:0-2268 GCA_049679945.1 Pyrinomonadaceae bacterium
GTAATACGCCAGCGTAAAACGAATGACTGCCAGTTACGAGATCATCGAGCAGTAGAAGCTCGGCTCTTTCATTCGGACGCGAGTGGCCGCTTTTCGCGGGTGGCTCGTCGTCGTATCTCGTGGACAAAACACGAGGTTAGAACTGGTTTGTCTGACCCAGCCACAGAACAAAGTGAACAAGCAGGAAAAGAATGAATGGAAAAAGTTCGAGCAACTCAAGGTCAATTTGATGGCCGGGTGGGGAATCTCGCGCGCTTGGATTTTTCTTGACATCGAACGAGCGTTTCATTTAAGCTAACGATGGGTGTTGCGATGATTGGAAAATGTATTATGTACAAAACACGCGGGACGGTGAATTCAAGTAGTAAGTGCAACTCGACGATGAGCTGTTGAAGGGCAAGCTGGAGATAGCATCTTCGCTCTTTGATGGTGACATCGAAGAGTTACCATGAAAAAGTATCGGCAGCTTACCCTTAAACAAAGGTATCAGATTTGGATGGGATTGAGACTCGGAATGAAGCAAAAAGAGATCGCGGCGGACGTCGGGGTTAGCAGATCGAGTATTTCACGCGAGTTGATACGGAACAGGTCAGGGGATCGTTATCGTCCGGCAGCGGCAATGGATAAAGCCTATGAGCGGCGAAAGGAGAAAGGACGGCGGCGAATACCGGAGCAGGTGTGGACGGAGATCGAAGGCGAGATACGAGAAGAATGGAGTCCGGAGCAGATCACGGGAAGACGCCGTTCAAAAGGGCAAACTCCGGTCAGCCACGAGCGGATCTATCAGCATATTTATGAAGACAAAGCGGGTGGCGGCGATCTTCACACTTATCTGAGATGCCGTAAGAAGCAGCGAAAGCGCTATGGATCGTATGCCAAACGGGGGTTCCGGCATAAGCAGATCAGCATTGACGAGCGGCCGGCTGTAGTCAACGCAAAGAGCCGCATAGGCGACCTCGAGGTCGATACCATTATCGGCAAAGGCCATCATCAGGCGATCGTAACTATCGTGGACCGCAAATCCAAACTTCTCAGAATGAAAAAGGTTGCCAGAAAAACAAGCACATTGGTCAGGCAGGCTATCTGTAGCGAGCTAAAAGGCTTAACCGTCCATACACTGACCAGCGACAACGGATGCGAGTTCGCCGAGCATCGGAAAATCGCCAAATCTCTTGGTGCTGGCTTCTATTTCTGTCATCCATATTCGTCCTGGGAACGTGGACTCAACGAAAACACAAACGGCCTTATCCGCCAGTTCTTTCCCAAATATATGAAATTCGCTACCATTACTGACGAGCAGATCAAACAAGTCGAGGACAAACTTAACAATCGCCCCCGTAAATCGCTCGGCTACCAAACACCCAATGAGGTCTATTTCTATGAACAGGAGCAACTAAAAACGGTTGCACTTACTAATTGAATCCAAGTTGCATTGGTCTTTGAAATTTCCATTGATGTGTTTTCCGCGATCCATTTTATCCTCGTGTGATTCGGGTTTACTCAAGTTTTATGCGCGAAAAACACAAGTTCGTCGTCGTAAGCGATTTGATCGCAGCATTTAGAATGTGCGTTTGATGGTTCCGGTTCGGCGGGCATGGTGATCGCGACCGTCTCACTTAATGAGTAAGCTTGCAAACGAAGTGAGACGATTTTTCGCTGTAAACCGTTCAGCGTGTTGCATTTAAGCCGTCTCACTTTCCGCGTTTTTCTTGCACGAAGTGAGACGACAATGGCGCAGGCCGGAAGACAGGATCCGGAATTTACGCCGCCGGCTACGGCGCGTCGCCGCGTTGGCATTACCGCGGCTAAACCCTTATAATTCCTGTTCGATTTCGTTTAGCAAGGCTTTTTTACCAGAATGACCATTTACGAGTTACAGGAAACGTTGCGGCAAAAGGTGTGGGAAATGGCTCGGTCAATGTTCGACATCGACATCGGCCAGGTCGTTTCGGAGATCCCGCCAAAGATCGAGTTGGGCGACGCCGCCTTCCCCGCCGCGTTCGAGCTTGCGAAGCTGATAAAGCAAAAGACAGGCGAAAAAAGCCATCCACGCGAGATCGCCGAAACCTTAAAGGCAGAACTTGAGAAGTTCGATTTCGTCGATCATATCGAGGTGGCCGGCCCCGGATATCTAAACGTTTTCTATGACCGCGTTAAGTTCATTGGTGAAAATACCGACTCGCAGCCTCTGCCCAAGCTATCATTATCCGAATCCGCCAACTCGCAGAAAATATGCGTAGAGCATACGTCGGTTAACCCTAATAAGGC
>JBAUGW010000072.1:0-36616 GCA_049679945.1 Pyrinomonadaceae bacterium
CTACATTCGCATCTACAACGACCGCGTGATTTTTAGCTGGGACGAAGACGATTCGCGTTATCGCGAGCGGCCGCTCAGCAAAGATGAATTTGACGAGATCAAATCGTATCTCGTCGACAAACGCGCCGACGAATTGCCGCCGTTTTTGTACTGTGGCGGCGGTTACTGCATGTCAAAAGAACTGCTGATGCTCGGGCGCAACGGCGGTCGCCGAGTTTTTCTCGCCGGCGTGATGGAATCGTACTCTTCTAAACGCGCGTCAGACTTTTTCACCGGCCTCGATAAGTATTTTTCAGGTCTAAAACGTGAGCCTGCAAAACTGAAATATACGATGAGCCGCGAGATCGCTAATCTCGAGATCGTTCTGGCTCGCGAAGATCTGCGTGTCTCGACAGTTTGGGGCGAGGGCGGTGAAATTCGCGTCGCTGCCGCCGAAACTGCGATCCGCGAAAAAGTCAAAAAAGAGATCGCCGTCATCGACGAGGACGAAGACGGTGCGTCCTACATCGAGCGGCAAAAGATCGAGAAGAAAAAAGAAACTGAACGCGACAAACGCCGATTCGAGGGCTATGCGTGGTATCGAGTAGCCGGCGATCAAGTTGCGGGCCTCGTCGCACAGCCGCCGGGCGTCGAGTACATTCCGATGCGCGATGGCGTTTCTGTTCCGGTCGAAACCGATCAGTGGAAAGCGCGTGCGCCGGGCTTTGAGATCCGTTCGTCCGACGATGGTCTCTTTAAAGTCGTTGGCGGACGGGCGACAAAATTGTTGAGCGGCAATTACGAGTATCCCGTCGTCTCGCCCGACGGCCGTTGGGCGATAGTCACAAAATCCGATGAGGGCCGAAGTGAAAGGCCCGTGCGGGTCAACCTCGCCACGCGACAGGAATATCCAATCGAGGTCGAGGAATACGGCAATTGGCAAGCCGCCGCTTACGTAACGCCACTCGGCCGTTTTCTCGTCGAGCGTTTTGAGTATTATGGCGATTACGATTATTACGACGAGTCGGAGGAGGAAGGCGCACCGCCTAATGAGATCGCTGATGTCAATATCAAGCTCGTTGATATTACCACCGGCAAGCTGATGCCCGTTACGGGAGACTTGCGGCCTTTTGCCCAGCAGACTTTTAGGCCCTTACAAAAAGCCGTTCGTGTTGGTGAATTGTGGGCCGCGCTTCCCGACTCGGCGAAAAACGAGACGGTCGTCGGTACGTTGAATACGCGCAACTTCGCATTCAAACAAGTGATTCGCGTGCCAAAAATAAAATTCGACAGCATGCAGATGTGGGTCGACGAACCGCGCAAAAAGCTGTATTTCGTCTATCGCGGCCACCTGCTCTCACTGCCGCTGCCTATCTGAAAGATCGCACGGTTGCCAAACTCCGCTAAAACATGTCTAATAATGGTTTGCCCGTTAGGGCGTATTTTCAGCCGAAAGGAGGTGAGACAACAAAATGGCTTTTATTACAGTAAATTCGAGCGAATCAATCGAATCCGCTCTGCGTCGCTTTAAACGTAAAGTGATCAGCGAGGAGATCATAAAGGATTTGAAAAGGCATTCTCACTTCATTCCGCCCGGCCAAAAGGCAAAGTTAAAGTCCGCAAACGCACGCAAGCGCAACCGCAGACGTTTTCGCCAGCAGCGACCGGCTCCAGGAGCAGCGGCCGGACCGGGCGCAGCAAAACCGGCAGCAGCCGGACAGAACAAATAGATAGTGAAAATGTGAAAATGTGAAAGAGTGAAAAAGCTTGCTCGGCATCTTTTTCACTTTTTTACTTTTTAAACCTTTTTACTTTTTCGCCTTTTTCACTTTTCATGTCAAAAACCCGAATTCTAATCACAAACGACGACGGTTATCACGCCGACGGCATCGTCGCGCTTGAAAGTGTGCTTTCAGAAATCGGTGACGTGTATGTCGTCGCGCCTGAATCTGAGATGAGCGGAGCCTCGCACAGTTTGACGCTCGCGCGTCCGTTGCGGATTCGTCAACGCGGGATGCGTCATTGGACGGTTGACGGCACGCCGACGGATTGCGTGACCTTAGCGCTAAATCAGATTCTTCCCGATGACGAGCGCCCGCACATTTGCTGTTCGGGCATAAATCACGGTGCAAATCTCGGCGACGATGCAACCTACTCGGGAACAGTTGCAGGAGCTCTCGAGGCCACAATTCTCGGTGTTCCAGGTTTGGCGTTCAGCCTCGTCGCTTATCGCGATCATGACTTTACGGAATCGGCACGCATCGCGGGTGAAATTACGCGAAAAGCAATAGCCGATGGAATTCCGGACGGTACTTTGCTGAACGTAAATGTTCCGAAAGGCTTGCCAGCGGGAATCCGAATTACAAAACAAGGTTTCAAAAGCGCACGTCCCGTGATCAGCGAACACATTGATCCGCGCGGCAAACTCTATTACTGGATCGGGGAAGAACGAAGCGGATTTCGCGCCGAGGGCGGCACTGATTTTGAGGCCATCGACGAAGGTTACGTTTCGATCACGCCGATGCGCAGCGATCTTACAAACCACAGCGCGCTCGAAACGCTCAAGGGTTGGAACTCATGAACGGCACGGCGAAAATTACCCCAATTCTTACCGATGAAATGTCGATACAGCGGCTCAGAATGGTCGAGCGGCTGGCAGAGCATTACAAAATCGCTGACGAACGAGTGCTTGATGTGATGAATCGACTCCCTCGACATCTGTTTGTACCCGAAGCAATAAAGTCGCAAGCATACAATGACAATGCGTTGCCAATTTCGTCGGGCCAGACGATCTCGCAGCCGTTCATCGTCGCTCGCATGACCGAGTTGCTCGAACTAAAAGGCGACGAAAAGATCCTCGAAATCGGCTCAGGTTCTGGTTATCAGACGGCCGTTCTCGCGTCCTTAGCGAGAAAGGTTTTCGCAATCGAGCGGCTCGATTCACTTGCAAACGACGCCCGCGAACGGTTGCAAATGCTTGGTTTCAGGAATGTTACGCTAAAGGCTGCCGATGGTACCGAGGGCTGGAACGCATACATGCCCTACGACGCGATACTCGTCGCGGCGGGCGGTCCCGAGATCCCTGAGCCGCTCGTCGCACAGCTAAGAGTCGGCGGCAAACTTGTCATACCGGTCGGCAAAGATCGCAGATCGCAGATGCTGATTCGTGTCACTCGAAAAGAATTTGGCTACAGACAGGAGAATTTTGGCCCATGCGCATTCGTGCCGTTGATCGGCGAACACGGTTGGCGGCAAAGTGAAAACGGTTAAGAGTGGAAATGTGAAGTAGCTTTTTCACTATTTAACTTTTTCACTCTTTCACTATTTTTATGGATTCAGTTATTGATTTTCTTTATCAGGTCAAGGATTTTCTTAATCCAAAATTTTTGATCGACTACTTACTTAATTTGCTCGGCGGATACGTTTATCTGGGGCTCTGGTTCATTGTTTTTGCCGAAACAGGTTTGGCCGTCGGTTTTTTTCTGCCGGGTGATTCGCTGCTGGTTGTGTCGGGTTTGTTCGCCGCGGCCGGCAAGTTAAATGTGTGGCTCGTGATGCTCGCGTTTTTTTTAGGCTCGGTCATCGGCGACAGCACGGGTTACTGGACGGGACGCGTGATGGGCAAAACGCTTTTCAATCGCGAATCGTCGCGTATCTTCAAACCGAGCCGCGTCGAAAAAGCCCATGCCTTCTTTGAAAAATATGGTGTCAAGACCGTGATACTCGCACGTTTTGTGCCCATCGTTCGCACGTTTGCGCCGCTTGTCGTCGGCGCGGCTGAGATGCCGTATTCGCGGTTTTTGCCGTTTAGTATTATCGGCGGCGCTCTGTGGATCTCATCGATGGTGCTCGCAGGTTATTTCTTAGGCGGCGTGATCGAACGTGCTCTAGGCATAAAGCTCGAAGATCACATCGAAAAAGTCGTCATCGTCGTCGTGTTCTTGTCACTGTTGCCGCCGATCATCGAGTTTCTAAAACACAAGTTTGGCAAAAAGCATGATCTGATCGACGAAGTGATCGACGTTGTCGAAGACGAAAAGTCCCCCAGTTAATCACATTCGCTATTCGAGACGTAATGTTCTAGACTCTTACATTGACTTATCGGGGCGTAGCGCAGTCTGGTAGCGCGCACGGTTCGGGACCGTGAGGTCGGAGGTTCGAATCCTCTCGCCCCGACCAATAGACAAAGGGAGTTCGTTGAAATGCGGGCTCCTTTTTTTTATGCCTGCCTTCGGGATCTCGATTTGTGACCAGCATCACAGACACTGGTTGATTAGTGCGATATTCAACCGCTGAAAATCACCTTGACAATGGGCTGGGGCTTCAAGGCTTCCATGATTTTTTTGCAGGAGGTATAAAGCAGTGAGGAGATCATTAATAGCAGCCTTCGCAGTTCTCTTGGCGGTAACGTCATCTTCGACACAATTAACAACGCTCGCCCAGCAGGGTCAACAGGGCTCGGCTTCGCAATCCGCCGCCAACGGTTTGAATACCGTGACGTTCGAACTTGCGGCCGGCAAGATCAAGGTCTATCTGCCTGACGACATGCGAGCGGGCGACACGATCTCAGGCACGGTCTCGGCCGAGCCGCGAGGCAGCACAGACGCAGAGCGAACGGCAAATCAGGGCGTGCTCAACGGAATGGTAATCGACCTCGGCGGCGAAAAGCGGTTTTCGGCGGGTGAGCGCAGTTTCAAATGGTCAATTCCGATCGGAAAAGTGAAGCGTCAGATCAAGGTCTTCAGCGGACTCGGTTCGCAGAAGCCGTTGGATGCTCAAAATCTGGCTCTTTCAACGATGTCACAAGCTGTTCCGGCGGATTTCGCGCTGCCGCAGCTTGGACAAGCGGGACGTCCGTTGACGATCAACGGACCGTTTGACGGCAATGCGTCGAACACAACCTGCATGATCGGCGGACAGCCCGCCGAATTCATTGCCGAGTCGCCAAGGCAGGCAATAATCACGAGCCCGACAGACGTAAACGGTCCGACACAGATGAGCGTTGCCGAAAACGGCCAAAATCGCACCGGGCCATTCCGAAACATCGGAGTGAGCCTTACTTCGCCAAAGACCAATCTCTTGAGGGGCGAGAAAACCACGCTCTCAGTACAGGTCAGCGGGCTCGAGGGCATTCAGTCGAATGTACCACTTCAGATCGTTGCGACGGGATCGGCGAATATGAGCGGCGGAAACACGCAGACGATAGAAATCCGCCCGGTGGACATTAGCTCGGCTGGCAATTTTACGCGGGCGTTCGAACTGACCGGAGTTCAAACCGGCGGATTCACTGTAACCGGAACCATACTCGTCGGAAATACCGTTGCGGCCGGTTCGTGTAAATGCGTTTGCGAACTCGCAAAAACGCCGATTGTCACTGCCGGTACGAGCAACATAGACGGCGGCGGCATGCAGCATGCTTTCAAGGCGAATGTGGCCAAGGCGGCGTGCAACGGCAATAAATGCAGCATCGAAAAAACGGAGTATTCGTGGTCGATTGCTGCAACGAGCACGGCGACCTATACCGTTGCCGGAGCTAAGAAGGACGGAGAGACATTGAAGCTAGACGTGACCGGAGCAGGCACGGTTGTTGTTACAGTCACGGTCACAATTACCTGCAGCGACGGAACAAAGTGTTCGGCGTCCGGTAGCAAGACGTTTACAGTTAAAGCGAAGTAGGTTCGGCTTGACCCGCCGTGGTCAGAATTTTAACTGATAACGAATGGTAAGACTCCGGCCCGTGCCGTCGATTCCCCAACCGGGAGCGCGATGGCTTTTGTCGGCGATGTTTTCAAGATCGACGCTCAGTAACTGTCGCTCGCTAAAACGGAAGCCGCCGCGAAGGTTGAATAACGCATAACCCGGAATGGCGGTGAAAAGCGGCACGGCCGTGTCATTCGTCGCCACGAACACTCCGTTGATCGTGGTATTAAGCGTAAGTATTCGATTCAGTACCTGCGTGAGCGTTTCGCCGGTTGCGAGCAATACATAGTTGTCATTCGTCGCTCCGCACGGAGCACCGCCCGTATTGAGAGATAATCCACGAACACACGCGCCTCTGCGGATAAAATTTTGAATTTGAGAGCGCGAACGAGCGCCGCCCGTTCTACGGTCCGCAATATCGAGTGTTGAGAGGCGCGGCTGACGACCGGTCGCGTTTGCGTAACCTTCGATCCAATATTTTTTTCCCGACGGCTGATAACGAAGCCGCATAAAGCCAAACGCAGGCGGAATGCCGCCGCCGCCTAAATTCGGCACGGAACCGGTCGCTTTGTCCTCCGCAAAAACGTATGAGTAATTTCCCGCCGCCGTCCACGAATCTGTAAGTCGGTATTCAAAGCTCATCTCGGCGCCTTTTATCCGCGTGTTGCTGAAGTTTGCCTGAACCAGCACCGGCGATGTTGAGGTCGGCACAAATACCGCACCAGTTGAGATTTGCGTAACCGGCTGGCCGCCTAGTTGGAAGCCAGGCGAGATCGGCGGCAGGATCAGCGTTTGGCGAACGATCGTGTCGCCGTAATCGACAAGAAAGCCGGTCACGCTGCCTTCAAATCGTTTGTCGTTGTAGCGCAGACTGAGATCGTAATTATTACTGATCTCCGAACGCAGCGGCGCAACGGCAACGCCTGAGGAAACCGCAGTCGCATCCGCCGTCGTGCCAACCGTCGCGCCGAGGCCAACGACCGACGAAGTCGAAACCTGAAAACCGACGCCGACGAGGCCCAAGCCGCCGAGCGCAGTAATGTTTGGCGCGCGAAACCCGCGTGAAAAGTTGAACGCGGCATTCAGGCCGTCGATGATCGTAAAGGTTGCTCCGACGCGGCCAGAGAAATCTTCGAACCGTGCCGAGTCGTTTGGAAACAGCGGCTGTCCGCCGACGATCGGCGCATCAGACGCACGAGCTTTATATTGTCCAACGTTGTAACGCAGAGCGCCGCTGACGCGTAATCGTTTCGGTATCACGTCGAAAACATTCTGCACGTAAACGCCGGACAGGTCGTATGTCGAGCCGCTGGGAATGCGCGGACGCACGAGCGTGACTGCAGCGTTTACCGGATTCGTGCTGAACGACGGCGCAGTAACTTTGTCGTGATAGCGATCGCCGCCGATGAGAAAGCTGTTGCGCTTGAACTGCTGGTCGAGATAAAAGCCGACGCCCCACGTCGTCGTCCGTTCGCGGTCGTTTGTGATCGCAGCGGTCGGATTGCCCTGCCCGCCCTGGTTGATTCTCTCTTCGCGTTGGTTGTTGTAGGAAACGCTTGCCGAAAGATTGTGAAAAAAGCCGACGCCGTGTTTGAAGTAACGCACGTAGCCGAAATCGAGCATCAGATTTTTTAATTCGGCGATCAGATTACCGTCGCCGCCGATCAGTTGGTCGTAACGCTTGCCGCCGTCCTGCTGGCTGCGCTGGTAACGAAAACTCATCGTCTGGCCGGACGCAAATGTCGCGTTCGCGTGAAACGTGCCGCCATACTGCGTAAACGCCGTGTCGGGAAGACGTTCGCTGCCGATAATATTTGAACGTAGGCCGAGAAAGCGCGTTATCGCCGAATGGCTGTCGATACCGCCGCCGGTGCGCAGCGTGTTAACGCGTCGACCGACGATATTCGTCAAAAAACCGTAGTGTTTCGTTCCGTAACCAACGAGCGCGTTGCCGGCAAAGGCCGTGTCGGCGCTGTTGAACATAGTGTTTACTTCGCTATTCCAACGTGGACTGGCAAAACCGTATTCGGGTTGTCGCGACAGAAGCTGCACATTGCCGCCCAGTCCGTCCGAGCCAAACTGCGCAGTATTCGGGCTGCGCTGAATTTCGATCGAGCCAAGCGCCGTCGGTTCGTTTAGATTAAAAAATGTGTTGATGCCGCCGCGTTGCGTAGCGTTTGTATAACGAACGCCGTCAACGTAAACGCCGACCTCGGTCAGACCGCGCACGAGCACGGCGCCGATGGTCGGACTCGTTCGCTGAACCGAAACGCCCGTCTCTTCGTCAGCAACCTGCGCGAGAACATTCGTCGTTCGTTGCTGCAGAGCGTCGGGCGAAACGACATTGACTTGAACCGGAACTTTGCTAAGGTCTTCGGCGAGACCCGTGTCGGCCGTGACGGTTACACGTTCGTTTAGTTGGTTGATCTGCAGGACGAGCGTGATGTCGGTGCGATCGGTGCCGGCGACTTTTACGCTCTCGCTTCGCGTGCTGAAATTCGCTCGCGACACGACGATGACATACGAGCCGTCGTCGATATTCTCAAAGCGGAATTTTCCCTGAACGTCCGACTCGAACACGCCTACCACTATTTGCTGCGCATTTATGAGTCGAACCGTCGCTCCCTGAACGACGGCACCCGCTGAGTCCGTGACCGCACCCGAGATCGCATTACCCGTTGTCTGCGCAAGGCAATGCACAGAGAAAGTGATTGTGAGAACCAAACTGGCGACGAGTTTTTTCATTACTGCAAGATCTTTTGAGGAAAGTTAGATTTGATACGTTGCCACGCTTGTCGGCGTTTCAAAACAGCGGACTTTATAAACACTAACACGCTCGTCGCCGACGCGTGTGTTTAGGTATTCGAGAACGTAGCGAGCGATGTTCTCAGCGGAAGGATTTAGCTCTTCGTCAAACGGCGGCAGCTCGTTGAGGTTGCGGTGATCTAGATATTTCACGATCTCGTCCGCGGCGTCTTTTAGTTCTCCAAAATCAATCAACAGTCCAATGTTGTTCAACTCCTCGCCGCGAGCGTAAATCTCGACCTTGTAATTATGACCGTGCAAATTCTCGCACTTCCCTTTATACCCGCGCAGCTGATGCGCGGATGAGAAATTGCGTTCGATCATTACTTCAAAAAATCCGGGCATAAGTATCTACCACCTAGAGCGTGATCACATTAAGCACCAACGGTGCGTCGGTAATTCAGCTTGGGGCAACGCCCCAAGAAACGACAGGGAACATATTTAAGCCGCAACGCGGCGGCGTAATCTCAATCCCACACATATCTCTCATCATAGTCTATTCCGTGTTTCTCAAGGAACAGCAGAAATTCATCTTTATATGTCTGTTTTTGATGATGTTCCTTTTGATTCGCGATGTATCGCCTCACGGACGGGACGCTCGATTTGCTCACCGAAAAACACCCATAACCAGTTTGCCATTGAAACGCAGTAAATTCCTTACCCTTTGTCTTTATCCATTTTGAGCTTCGCTTCTTTATCAGCTCAACGATCTTCGCAATTGACCAGATACGCGATAGCGCAATAAGGATATGAACATGGTCCTTGTCGCCGCCGATGATTACCGCAGGTGAATAACACTCGTCATAAAGAATTTTTGCAATGTAGGCGTAAAGTTCGGGCTCGATCCGCTCGTTAATGAATGGCTGGCGGTGTTTCGTCGAAAAAATGATGTGCACAAACAAATGTGCGAGAGATTGGGGCATATCGATTACTTCGCCGCGTTGCGGCTTGATTTTTGTTGTACCGTTTTCCTGCGGCGATGCCGCAGGCTAGATTACCTTGCACCTTCGGTGCTGGAAACGTTATGGAAAACCTCTTTTATATCCTCTAATTCACTCCTGATCCGCATCCTTGGCAGGCTTTGCAAAAAGTCGCGGCCGTAGGATTTTGTGCGGAGACGCGGGTCGAGAATCGCAATTACGCCACGGTCGTCGCGACTTCGGATGAGGCGGCCAATTCCTTGCTTTAACGAAATTATCGCTTGCGGCACGCTATAATCAAAGAACGATTTACCGCCATTTTCGTCTATAAACTTGCTGCGAGCGGCGACGAGCGGATCCGTCGGGACGGCGAACGGCAGTTTGTCGATGATGACGCACGAGAGTTGTTCGCCGCGCACATCAACGCCTTGCCAAAAGCTTGATGTCGCAAACAAAACGGCGTTCGGCGTTGCGCGGAACTTGTCGAGCAAGCCGGTCTTCGACATAGTTCCCTGCAAAAAGCACGGATAGCCGATTCGTGAAGAAACTAATTCAAATAACGCGGTCATTGATTGGTTGCTCGTGCAGAGAACAAACGCGCGGCCTTCGGTCGCTTGTAAAATTTTTACGATCTCGGCGGCGGCCATTTGCGAAAATTCCGGCGCACGCGGATCGGGCATCGCTTTTGGCAGATAGAGAAGCGCCTGCGTTTCATAATCGAACGACGACGGTGCGACGAGCGTGTCGGTTTTTGCTTTACTCAGGCCGAGCCGGTCGCGTATAAAGTTAAAACTGCCGTTTGTCGAAAGCGTCGCCGACGTGAGCACACAAGTATCGACCTTGTCGAACAGCTTTTCGTTGAGCAGCTGTGACACATCGACGGGCGACGCCTGCAGATAAATGCCGCGGCCGCGCCGCTCTAACCAGTAAACAAAATTGCGGTCGGCTTGCTTTACGATAAAGTCGAGATCGAATCGCGTCTGTCGAATTCTGCGAACGACGCTCTCGGCCTCAGGAATTTTTTCAGAGTAAACATCCGTTTCGGTTTCGAGACGTTTTAGTGTTTCGTCGAGAGCTTTGTATGCTTCGCCGGGCGGCGTCGGACGCGTGTCACCGCCGCTCGTGCGTTCGCTAAATTCATCCGCGAGAAGCGGAAATCGCCCTTCCGCACCACGAGCTTGATCAAATCTGACCCAGAACTGCTCGCTAAGCCCTGTTATCTTTGCGCACGTTTTGCCGATCGCAGCAGCGGCGATCGCATCGCTGATCGGTAGTTGATTCGCGTCTTTTATAAGTTCGTCGATTCGAAAGTTCGAAACCTGAAAACCAAAATAGTCCGCAGCGATGTCCTCGATCAGATGGGCTTCGTCAAAGATCACGGCCGTGTAGTCGGGAATAACCTTGCCGAACTGATTGTCCCGCACGTTGAGGTCGGCAAAAAATAAATGATGATTGACGATAACGATCTCTGCGGCGTCGGCTCGAGCGCGCATCTGCGTTATAAAACACGGCTCGTAGTCGGGACACTTTTGCCCGATACAAATGTCGCTGCGAGCGTTGATGCGATTCCAAAAGCTCAGGTTTTCGGGTAAGTAAGTCAGTTCGGCGCGGTCGCCCGTCTTTGTGTCCCGCACCCAATCGGCGACTTCGCGAAAGTGGTCGATCTCATCCAAACCCTCCAAAATGGGCTGATCACCAGCCTTGTGAACACGATATTGGCACGCGTAGTTCGACCGGCCCTTCATATACGCCGCCGTAAATTTTGCAGGCAAGATCTTTTGCAAAAACGGAATGTCCTTTTCCATCAGTTGCTCTTGCAGATTTTTTGTGCCGGTCGAGATGATGATTCGCTTTTTTGCATGAAGCGCCTGCTCGATCGCAGGTATCAGATACGCGAGCGTCTTGCCGGTGCCGGTGCTCGCCTCGACGATCAGATGTTTTTTCTCAGCAAATGCACGCGCGATCGCAGCCGCCATCTCGATCTGCCCTTCGCGATGCTCATAGGCCGGATGAAACTGCGCGATCAGGCCGTCGGGGCCGAAGACCCGGCCGTTAGATTCGTCCGCGTTTTTCTGTCGTGTTTCACCTTGCATTTTGTTGACTTCGGTAGACGATCTGATACAAAATGGCTCTGTAACCAAATCGCAGCAGCATCAGAACCTCCATTTTAATGCTTCGAGTTGTATTAACGAAACAGAGGAATCAATCGATGACAATCCGCAAAGTTCTCTTCTTGCTAGCTATCGTTTCGCTCATCGCGATCGTGCTTCTACTGCCGCATCATCAACCCAGCAAAGCGTCGGTTGGCCTGATAGAGCAGACAAAGAGCCACACGCCTGACCTGCCGAATTACGACATTCGCGCCGACAAAGCTTCGTTCGAGAAGATCGCGGCTTATCGCGCCGCGTCCGCGAAGACCGCGGTTCAGGCGGCGGATATCCGCAGCGAGTTTGTCGACGGCGAAGCGATGCTCAGACAACGCGTGCCGACGCTCAAGGTCGAATATAACTCGGACATTCGCACGCCGGAGGTTATCACACCCGAAGTAAATCTCGGCCGTGCATTTTTGACAAACAGTTCGAGTGAGAAACGAGCGGAAATCTTGCGCGCGTTTGTTAAAGAAAATAATTCGCTCATGGGCGTTACGGACTGGCAAGCTGATGAGCTGAAAGTCACAGCAGATTACACAAACCCCGACGGCAATCTTTCGTTCGCCCACCTCGAACAGTTCATTAATGGCGTGCCGGTGTTTCGCGGCGAGGTAAAGGCAGGTTTTACAAAACGCGGCGAGATGATCCGCGTGATAAATAATCTCGCTGCGGGCCTCGATTACGAAAGCCTTTCAACAAATTTTGGAGAGCCGGCCAATGCGGTAAATGCCGCGCTGCGGTCGATAAACAACGACGGGTCGAAACTTGATCTGCGCCCCGATGCAAAAGCATCAACCGACCTGAGACGCGTTTTCGGCACCGGCGATTCTGCAACGACGGCCGAGAAAATGTATTTCCCGGCCGAGCCGGGCGTTGCGATCCCAGCCTGGCGAGTTTTGATCTGGCAGCCGGTGAATGCATTTTACGTGATCGTTGATGCACATACCGGCACCGTGCTCTGGCGTAAGAACATAACCGAAGATCAGACCGAATCGGCTACAATGCAGGTTTACAATAACCCGCTCGCGATGGTGAATTCAGCCGAGTCGCCGGCGCCGCTGACACCGGGACCGATCGATCCGGGTCTGGGAACTCAGGGACCGCTGCTCGCCCGAGTGAGCGTCGCACGCGTCGGCAACGAGGCTCCATACGCCTTCAACAACCTTGGCTGGATAAACGACGGACAGAACGTAACGGACGGCAACTCTAATGAGGCCGGGTTGGACCGCGTGGCGCCGGACGGCGTCGATGCCCCGCAATCCGGCGACGGCCCTTGCCCGGGAGCCGGTTGCCGCGTGTTCACGTCGACGTGGAATCCGCCGCCCGGTAATCCTGCGCCCGGCGACGCTCCGCTGACCGCACAGGCTCAGCGCGGAGCCGTTATCCAGATGTTCTACGTGATGAACTGGTACCATGACGAACTTTACCGTCTGGGATTTACCGAAGCTGCGCGAAACTTCCAGAATGATAACTTCGGCCGCGGTGGCGTCGGTGCCGACCGAGTAAGATCCGAAGGACAGGACTCTTCGGGTACGAACAATGCAAACTTCTCGACGCCGGCCGACGGCGGACGCGGACGGATGCAGATGTACATATTCACCGGCCCCGACCCGGACCGTGACGGTACGACCGACGTGGACATCATTTATCATGAAGCGACCCACGGAACGTCCAACCGCCTGCACGGAAACGGCAGCGGGCTCTCGCTCAATATGTCGCGCGGCATGGGCGAAGGATGGAGCGATTTTTACGCTCATGCAATGACCTCGCAGGAAAGCGATCCGTTGGCCGGCGTTTACACGACGGGCGGTTATGTTCTGGCAACGCCGACATATTTTGGCAATTACTATTACGGCATACGCCGCTTCCCGAAGGCAATAATGTCGTTCACCGGCGGGCCTTCGAACCGCCCGCACAACCCCTTGACCTTCGCGGATATCGACGGAACACAGATAAACACGAGCGACGGAGCATTCCCGCCTCGGGGCGGCGGCTCAGCCGATCAGGTCCATAACGCGGGCGAGGTGTGGAGCAGTGCACTGTGGGAAGTCCGAGCTAAATATGTTGCCAGGCTCGGCTGGGAAGTCGGCAATCGCCGCTGGCTACAGTTCGTCACGGACGGAATGAAGCTTGCTCCTCTCGGGCCGACGTTTCTGACCGAGCGCGACGCTATCATCGCTGCCGCTTTGGCAAGCGGAACGGCAGCCGATGTCGCGGACGCGTGGGCCGGTTTCGCGATTCGCGGCATGGGTTTTAGTGCGTCGATCCAGAACGTCGGTTCCGGCACCGGCGACGCGCGTGTGACCCAGGCATTCGATCTGCCAAATCTGTTGCAGACACCAGCAGCAACCATCAGCGATTCGAGCGGCGACAACGACGGTTTCCCCGAACCGGGCGAATCGATTAGCGTGAATGTTCCGCTGACGAACAACACCGGCAACAGTGCAACCGGCACGACCGCGCAGATTGTTGGCGGCGGAAGCGCAAATTACGGCACTATCGCTAACGCCCAAACCGTCACGCAAGGCATCAGCTACACAGTCCCGCCAAACACGCCTTGTGGCAGCTCGATCACGTTAACGATCAACGTCAACAGCAGTTTGGGAGCGACGAGTTTCAATCGAGTGATCATTATCGGAGTTCCGCAAACGACGTTTACGGAAAACTTCGATGGCGTACCCGCTCCGGCCCTTCCCGCTGGATGGACGGCAACTGTCGTGCAGAGCGGAGTGAACTTTGTTAACTCGACGCTCAATCCCGACACAGCACCGAATTCGGCTTATGCACTTAATCCGGCGACCGTCGGCGGCGGCACGGATTTGACTTCGCCGACAATGGCGATCACTGCTCAGGCGGCGACCGTCAGCTTCCGCAACCGCTACGACACGGAAGGCGGCTGGGATGGCGGCGTGCTCGAGATCAGCATCGGCGGCGGCGCGTTTCAGGACATTATTACTGCGGGCGGACGTTTTATCGAAAACGGCTATAACGGCGTGCTTGGCGCGGGCGCAAACAATCCGCTCGCAAACCGCAACGCATGGAATGGCCTTTCAAATGGCTACGTAAATTCGACCGTCCAACTTCCGGCTTCATCTGCCGGTCAAAATGTGCAGCTCAGATGGCGGTTCGGCTCTGACGACAACACCGTCGGCCAAGGACCGAATCCCGGCTGGTACATCGACGGCGTGAGGGTTGTCGGAAACTATTCGTGTTCGTTCAATCCGTCGGTTAAATCGCGCGCCGATTTTGATGGTGACGGGAAAACGGACGTCTCGGTATTCAGACCGAGCGAAGGCAACTGGTATCTGCTGCAATCGACCGCCGGTTTCGGCGCGGTGAATTGGGGACTGTCGACAGACATTCCGACTCCGGGCGATTTTGATGGTGACAACAAAGCTGACGCGGCGGTTTTCCGGCCATCCAGCGGCACCTGGTATGTTCTCAACAGCTCGAACAGCACGTTTTCATTCGTCAACTTTGGGTTGGCGGGCGACATTCCGCAAACCGGTGATTTCGACGGCGACAACCGCGCCGACTTTGCCCTCTTCCGACCGTCGAATAATGTCTGGTACGTTCTCGGCAGCGGCGGCAGCACGATAATCACAGGCTTTGGCGCGTCGGGCGATGTCCCGGTGCGCGGAGACTACAGCGGCGACGGGAGAACGGACGTTGCGATCTTCCGCCCGTCGACAAATCAATGGTGGATCGCAAACAGCGGCGGCGGCATCAGCGTCGCAACTTTCGGAGCGAGCGGCGACAACCCTGTTCCAGCCGATTACGATGGCGATAACAAGGATGACATCGCGATCTATCGGCCATCAACCGGTCAGTGGTGGTCAATACGAAGTTCGGATAACGCAGTCTCGGTTACCGCTTTTGGCATCTCGACCGACGTGCCTGTTCCGGGTGATTACGACGGTGACGGGCGCGACGACCAAGCCATCTACCGCAACGGTCAGTGGTGGCTAAATCGCTCGGCCACGGGAGTTACGGCGCTGAACTTCGGCCTGGCAACCGACACGCCGATTCCAGCGAAATACGTGCCTTAGAAAAGCCGGAATGCGTTTGTATTTTGTGTAGTTTTAAAATATACTGCGGTTAATTCAGTTATTTTCAAATTTTTTGGCGAATGCTGCCTTCGTACGCAGGTAGCCCGAATTAGGTTTTCAAACAAATAGGAGTAGGAGAAAATTATGTCTAAAAGGTCGATGTTCGATGTCCGTACCGGCGTCGTGATTTGTTTATTTGTCCTGGGAATTATTGCCATGTTGGCGATTATCCCCGCTAAGTTTGGATCAAGAGCGCAGATCAAAACAGGCAAGGGTCTGTTTACGCGCACGGAGAGCCATGATCCCGGGCTGCCGAATTACGATATTCGGACGGCCAAGGGCAACGATCTGGCCGACTATTTTGAATCGGCACGCAACTCGAGCGGCAAAAATGCCGTTGCGGTTGCAGACATTCGCGATGGCTTTGTCCGTGGCGAAGACGAACTCAGAACCAGAATTCCGACTGTAAAATTCGAATACAACGAAGACATCCGCATTCCGGAAGTCATTACGCCGGATGTTTGGAAAACCACGATCGAGTGGTTGACTCCGGCTTCTTCTGCAAAACGCTCGGAAATTCTCCGCGGCTTTGTAAAGGAAAATAATAATTTGATCGGCGTGACGGATGAACAGGCAGACGCTCTGAGAGTCCTGACCGATTACACAAACCCTGACGGGAACATTTCTTACGCACACCTTGAGCAACGGCCAAATGGCATTCCTGTTTTCCGCAGCGAGGTAAAAGCTGGATTTACAAAAGACGGACGCATTATCCGCGTGATCAACAATCTCGCACCGGGATTGGATTACGAATCGCTTTCAACCGATTTCCGCGATCCGCTCGATGCTGTTAAGGCTGCTGCCAGACACATCAATCATGAACTTAAAACAACCGACGTTTCCCGCAACGACAAAACTTCTACAGATCTCAGAACGGTTTTTGGAACGGGTGATTGGGCGACAACGGCTGAGAAGATGTATTTTCCTACCGAGCCGGGCGTTGCAGTTCCGTCATGGCGCGTTCTGATTTGGGAACCTGTCAATGCGTATTATGTCATCGTCGATGCCAACACGGGCACGATGCTCTGGCGTAAGAACATTACCGAGGACCAGACTCAACCTGCCACATATCAGGTTTACAATAATATTAATGCGTTTATGAACGCAGCGGACAGTCCGGCTCCGTTATCACCGGGACCGATTGATCCGACCTTAGGAACGCAAGGTGCGCTTGGAACCAGAACCAATGTAACATTGATCGGTAACGAAGCCCCGAACACATTCAACAACAACGGATGGATCACCGATGGTGCCAATATCACTGATGGTAACGCCAATGAAGCCGGTATCGACCGTGTTGCACCTAATGGTGTGGACGCTCCGCAAACGGGCATTCCGAATCGTGTATTCGATTCCACCTGGAATCCGGCACCCGGAAGCCCGCCGCCGGGCGACGATCCGCTGACTGCACAGGCTCAGCGGGGCGCGGTCATTCAGATGTTCTACGTGATGAACCGTTACCACGATTCGATGTATCAACGCGGGTTCACGGAAGCTGCCTTTAACTTCCAAAACACCAACTTTACCGGTATGGGCATTGGAAACGACCGTGTATCTTCAGAAGGTCAGGATTCGTCAGGAACGAACAATGCAAACTTTGCGACGCCGGCAGACGGCGGCCGCGGACGTATGCAGATGTTTGTCTGGACGGGCCCGACGCCCGATTATGACGGAACGGCGGATGCCGAGGTAATTCTTCATGAGGTTACGCACGGAACATCAAACCGTTTGCACGGAAATGCTGCGGGTTTGTCAACCAATATGGCACGCGGTATGGGCGAAGGCTGGTCAGACTGGTATGCGGAGATAATGCTTGCCGAACCGACCGATCCGATCAACGGTATCTATACGACGGGCGGTTATGCAACATTCCTGATTGCAGCCGGATTTACCGGAAACTACTATTACGGCATTCGCCGTTTTCCGCGTGCTCCAATTACTTTTCTTGGTACAAACGGCAGACCGCATAATCCGCAAACTTTCAGATATATTAATGTGGGTTGCGCCCCGTTATATGACGGTTCGCAAAGCGCATTCCCGCGCGGTCCGATTGGCGTAGCACAATGCGATCAGGTTCACAATATCGGTGAGATCTGGAGCAGTATGTTGTGGGAAGTTCGTAACCGGATGGTGATGCGTCTCGGCTTTACTGCCGGTACAACCAGAGTGCTTCAGGTCGTTACCGACGGTATGAAACTGGCTCCGGTCGGTCCGACGATAATTCAAGAACGTGATGCGATCATTGCGGCGGCGGCGGCTCTACCGCTCGCTCCCGAAGCATCCGCGGATGTTCTTGATGTTCGTGAGGGTTTCCGCGTTCGCGGTGCGGGATTTAGTGCAAGTGTTCAAGTACAATCGCCAGCCGCCGTTACGGAAGCCTTTGACCTGCCGAATGTCGTGATGGGAAATCCTTTCGCGGTCAGCGATTCGACAGGCAACAACAACGGATTCCCCGAACCGGGCGAAAACGTTCTGTTGAGCGTTCCGGTGACAAATGCAACGGGCGCAACGGTTAATGCTGTCACGGTAAATATCAATGGCGGATCAAATGTCGCATACGGCAATATCCCGGATGCAACGACCGTCACGATGCAAATTCCGTTTGCGATTCCGGGTGGGGCGGCGTGCGGAAGTACCCAAGTGGTAACCATCAATATCGCCAGTGCTCTGGGAGCGCAAACTCCGCAAATGCGTAGTTTCGTTCTCGGTCAGCCTGTGGGCATCACTCAGAACTTTGACGGAGTGACACCGCCGGCACTTCCTGCGGGTTGGACTACGACACAGGATGTCGGCACGGCAATTACGTGGACAACGACCGCAACCGGTCCGAGTTCGGCACCTAATTCGGCATTTGCCAACGATCCGGCGACTGTTAATATGTCGTCTTTGGTCAGCCCGAGTGTGGCGATCACGTCAACATCCGCACAGCTCAAATTCAAGAACAAATACATCACCGAATCGACATTCGACGGAATGGTTCTTGAAATGGCTATTGGTGCAGGGGCTTTCCAGGACATCATCACAGCCGGCGGTTCATTCGTCAGCAACGGCTACAACGCGACGATCTCAGCCAGCTTTATGAGTCCGATTGCCGGACGAATGGCCTGGTCGGGAACCTCAGCAGGCGGTTATCTTGACACCGTTGTCAATCTTCCCGCGGCGGCAAATGGTCAAAACGTCCAGTTCAGATGGCGGATGGCTTCCGACAATTCGGTTACCGCAACCGGTGTAAATATTGATGATGTCGAAATCATCAGTAGCTTCAACTGTGCGCCGCTCGCGGTTAAATCGCGTGCTGACTTCGACGGCGACGGTAAAACCGATCTATCAGTCTTCCGTCCGTCGGAAGGCAACTGGTATCTTAACCGTTCGACGGCCGGCTTCGGAGTAATCAACTGGGGCTTGGCTGCTGATACTCTTGTTCCCGGCGATTTCGACGGCGACGCCAAGGCCGATACGGCTGTCTTCCGTGCAAATGCCGACAGTTCGCAACCCGACTTCTTTATCCTTAGAAGTAGCACGTTCACAGTTCAAGGCCTGTCGTGGGGTGTTCCGACCGACGTAGCAGTGGCGGGGGGGGACTATGACGGAGACGGTAAGATCGACGCTGCGGTGTTCAGACCGTCAAGCGGCACTTGGTTCATTATCAATAGTGGCAATGGATCAAACACAATTGCAGCATTCGGTCAAAGCGGCGATGTGCCGATGGCGTTCGACCTTGAAAATGACGGTAAGACAAACCTTGCCGTGTTCAGACCGGGCAACAATACGTGGTACATAGCTAGAAACACCGGCGTTCCGGCTCAGAATTTTGAGGCGCTGCCATTCGGTTCTGCGGGTGATCTTCTAGTCCCGGCGGATTACGACGGCGACAACAAGGACGACCCTGCTGTCTACCGTCCTTCGACAGGTCAATGGATCATCCGTCGAAGCTCGACTAACACGACGACGTTTAGTAGCTTTGGTCTTTCGACGGACGTGCCCGTTCCGGGTGACTATGACGGTGACGGCAGCGACGATCTCGCTATTTATCGCAATGGTCAGTGGTGGATCCTTCGCTCGACAGCGGGACTGACCGTTCAGAGCTTTGGTCTGGGTACTGACACTGCCATTCCGAGGCGTTACATACCCTAAATCAGATGCTTGTCTGAAAATTATGCCGGCGGGTGAAAGCTCGCCGGCTTTTTTATTAGGGATAAACTCAGTTAATTCAGCTGTTTACGTCATTTTTCAAAAATGTTGACATTCGCGGCTGAAAGAAACTATCCTTTAATTTAGATTTTTTTGCAGACCTTGGCGGCAATTCTGCCGTCAAAACTACAATTAAGCTCGGCAATCTAGTCAGTCGGCCCCAACCCCGGAGGTACAATGAGTTTTCAAATCGGCAGAACATCGCTCCTCAAACTTGCATTCATAGCTATTTTTCTTGCGATCGCCATCGGCGGCTTTCTGCCGGGCGATCGGCAAGAGGTCGACGCCTCGGCTTTTGGGCCGTCGGCGTCGTTCACGGACGCGCCCGGCGAGGGTAATTGCACCGCGTGTCACACGACTAATCCTCTAAACACGGGCGGCGGTAGCGTGACAATTTCAGGTCTGCCGCTCGACTATCTTCCAGGACAGCAGATACCTATCACAGTTCGAACCGCGCGAGACTCTTCGGGGGTCTACGGCTTTCAAATGACCGCGATCAACAGCCAAGGCCAAACCGTCGGGCAATTTACGTTGCCGATGCAAAATCCCGCAAGAACGCAGACCATCAGCGGCCTGGTAAACAATCAGATCAGGATCTATGTCCAGCATACCGTTGACGGACTGGTTACGAATGGTGTTTTTGGTTCCAATTCCTGGACCTTTACGTGGACCGCACCGCCGCAACGGATCGGCAAGATTAACTTTTATGCCGCGGGTAACGCCGCCGACGGACTCGGATCACCAACCGAAGACTTTATCTACACAACCGCGACCGCAACGCTCTCTGGCACAGCCATTTCGAATTTCGATCGCGATTTTCAGAGCGATATTGCGGTTTACAGGCCGTCAGAAGGCGTTTGGTATAGCTACAGGCTCACTGACGGAAACGTAAAATCGTTTCAGTGGGGACTGGCTGGCGACAAGATCGCGCCGGGCGACTACGACGGCGACGGAATTACGGATTACGCCGTTTTCAGGCCGTCGAACGGGGTCTGGTACATCCGGAAAAGCAGCGATCAGACTTTTATTTTCGCAAGTTTCGGCCTCAGCAATGACATTCCAGTTCAAGGTGATTACGACGCCGACGGCAAAACCGATATCGCGGTTTACCGGCCGTCAGAGGGCGTGTGGTATCTGCTGCGTTCGACTGCCGGGTTTGCAGCGGCTCAATGGGGCATCAGCGAGGACAAACCCGCACAAGGCGATTATGACGGCGACGCAAAAACCGATCTTGCGGTATTTCGCCCGTCAACCGGCATTTGGTATATCTTGCGAAGCACCGGCGGCTTTAGCGCAGTTAATTGGGGTCTCAGCACCGACCGGCTCGCACATGGCGATCACGACGGCGACGGAAAAACCGATACCGCCGTCTTCCGCCCATCGACGGGCGTTTGGTATGTGCTTCGTTCGTCAGGCGGATTCGGCATTGTTCAATTTGGTCTAAACGGTGATATTCCGTCGCCGGCCGATTTTGACGCTGACGGAAAAGCAGATGTGGCAGTCTTCCGTCCCGCAACTGGTGTTTGGTACTTTGTGCGCAGCGCGGACGGCTCGATCGGCATCTTGCAGTTCGGTTTGAACAACGACAGACCCGTTCCAAGCGGTTATCTCGGCGACGCTCAGTAAAAATAAATAAAATAAAAATGCCCGTCAGAGCTTGCGTGCTCTGGCGGGCATAACTTCGGAAGAAACTATTTTTATGCGAACAAGCTTATGGCTTGTCCGGCGTAGCCGATGGAACAACCTCAGGAAGGGGCATTCCCGGCGTTATCGGAGCGACGGGCGTCGAGTTCGATGGCGGATTGCCCATCGGAACCGGCTGGATGATCGTCGGACCGCTCTTTGAGGCACCACTCTGTGTGGCGTCAGGCCGACTGATGCGCGGCGTGATGAAGAACAAGATCTCATTCGTATTGCGCGTAACTCCCTTTCTCTTAAACAGATTGCCGAGGATCGGAATGCTGCCGAGACCAGGCGTGCGATCTTGCGATTCGCGTTCATCGTCAAAGAGCACTCCGCCGACAACCGTCGTTCCGCCATCCGGAACGGTAACCTGCGTCGTCATGCTCTGAGTGTTGATCGCCGGAGCAGCGCTGCCCTGAATGATTGCCGTCGAGCTGTTTTCTGCAACAACGGTGAGAACGACTGTGCCGAGATCGGTTATCTGCGGTGTGACTGCCAGACGAAGAGGTACATCAACGTACGTTGTCGTTGCAATGACCGCGCCGCCGGCTGCTGATCCTGGCTGGATCGTCGTAACCGGAATTTTTGTTCCGCTCTTGATCTCAGCCTGCCTGTTATTCAATGCCGTAACTCGTGGCGTTGCGATGACCTTTGCCTGGCCTTTCTGCTCTCCGAGCGAAATAATCGCGCTAAGCTGAGCAGTACCAAAGACACCCGTTGTCAAACCGATTGCGGTGTTCGAGATATTTGATGCAAGATCAGGAACTATCGACGGATTAGGTATTAAACCCGTTCTTGTATCAGGTAGACCGACTGGTGTGTTCGGAAGTGATCCGCCACCAATTCCCGAACCGCGTGCTCCGCTCAATAAAGCCGTAAGCTGAACGCCGATATCGCGGCTGAAGTTGCGTGACGCGACGACGATGCGTGTTTCGATCTCAACTTGCGGCTCTGGCTGGTCGAGCAGAGCAATCAGTTGTTTGATCGCAGTGATGTTGGCCGGAACGTCTGTGACTATAAGCGAGTTGCTTCTCGGATCAACCTCGATCGAACCACGACGCGATAAACGACGCTTGATGATTGGCAGCAAGCCGCTTGCTCCGCCCCCGGACGCACCTGCCGGAGCCGAGCTCGAACTTGACGCCGAGCTGTCGGTTCCTGCCGTCGTGCCGGATGGCGATGCTCCGCCGGTCGTTGTGGCGTAATTTAGTCTGATAAGCTCCGTGACGAGCGGCGACGTGTCGAGCTGATTGTTAGCTCTCTCACGAACCAGTGCTCCCTCGGTTGCGAGAGTCTTGTTATTAGCGACGCGGAGAATGGTGCCATTCACCTGCACGCCAAGTTCCTGCGCCTGCAAAACCGAGTCGAGTGCGACATTCCATGGAACGTCGTTGACCTTGACGGTCACCGGCACGTTGCCGACGGCTCTGTCCATTACGAAGTTGATGCCGTATTGGTCCGTGATATAGCTGAGTATGTCGCGGATGTCAGCATTGACGACGTTCAAGTTTATCGACTCGCCTTTAAAGCCCGGCTCGCCGTAACGTTTGCCCTGCTGCGACGCGTCCGTTGTCTGGGCAGCGACTGCGATGGCAAAAATTCCTGTGATGATGAGCGCCGATATGACCTTTTTAGTCGCTGCGCTGAAAGTGGTAAGAATCATTGTTTCCTCCGTTAGTTTCAAGCCGTCCCTCACGGGAACGGATATTTGGAATACGATTACTGATCGCTGTTCTTAGCGACTTTGGCCGGTTTTTTCTGCCCTTTTTTGTCGTCTTTGCCTTTGTTCTCAGGCGCGGCGGGCAAACTGTTCATCTCGTCGACTGGCGAGAGAAATGGATTAGAACTTGCGGGTTTGGAAGATTTTGAACCATCGGCTGGCGGCGTATATGATGCGGTCTCAACTGGTTTTTCTTCCTGTTGATTGGCAGCAGTTCCTTGAATCTGTTCCTTCATCGAGAAAGTTTTCAATGGCTTGTTCTCGACCGATGCGACAAATTTACCGGTGCCGACTTTCGTAACCTTGCGGAACACGAGACGGTTTTCTTCTACCGCGACCAGCTGGCCGTCAAAGAATTTTTCGCCCGGATATATCGTGTACGAAAGGTTGATCGGCGTCGCCTGCACCATCGCAGCGTAACCACGCGGCGTCTTAAAGATACCGGTCACCGACATTTCGTTCAACGTGAGCACGCTCGTCACCTTTGGCAACGGCTGACCGTTTGCGGCAGCCTGCTCGCGAAGACGCTTGAAGTACTCGATGCGAGCTTCGATCGCCGGAGCTCCGTAATTCACGGGAACCTTTGTTGAAGACGCCGAGCTGCCCGGCGCAGCCTGTTTGCGAGGTGTCGCCCAGCCGGCTTTCTTGAACGGATCGCGTTGTGCGCTCGTTTGCGAAAAGTGTCCGCCGACGAATATCATTGCCGCGGCGAACGCCATCAGGCATGCAAAGCGTTTTGTTTTCGATATGTTAATCATGGCTTTTCTCTTCTTTGAATTTGGGTAGATAAAATTATTTCGCTGGCGGTTGAGCGGCTGGGGCAGGTGCTCCAGATGCAGCCGCAGGTTGTCCCGGAGCAGGTGCAGCACCCGGTGCTCCCGGCTTACCCGGAACCGCAGGTTTGGCGTTAAAATCGGTTGGAGCGGCATAGTACGCCGTTAGCAGAAATTGTGCATGGATCGTCTTCGCTTCCGACTGTTTCTCAAGTTGATTGATCTTAAAGTCGGTGACCGACACGATTCGCGGCAGCTTGGCCATTGCGTCAAAGAACGCTCGCAGGTTGGTGAAGTTGCTGTCAACCTCGACCTCGACCGGCTTGGCCATGATTGAATCTTTCTGCGTGTCGTCACGCGGACTAAAACGCATCACGATCATAAGGCTGCCGTTTGCCGTGTCCTGCAGGCCCTGTAGCACGTTTGTGATCTCACGCTGTTCGGGCAGAAGAACCTTTAGCTCTTCGTACTCTTCGGCCTTGCTGGCGTAGAGAGCCCGAAATTCGTTGATACGCTGCGTGGCAACGACAGCTGCTTCATTCTTTGCTCTGAGCTGCGAAGCTTCTTGGTCGAGCACGGCAATCTCTTCGCGAGTAACACTCGTGACGAAATACCAAACGCAAAGGTAAAGCATCGCTGCTATGCTGACGAGCAGTATTAGCTGGAAGTGCCACTGTAGATTTTTAAGTTTCTCTAGCATGTCGGTTTCCTCGATTTTGGGATTCAAAAAATTGTTAGTTCTTAGCAACCTGCGGAGGTGCCGATGCGCCTTGTGCAGGAGCAGGTGTCTGGTTTGCTGCGGTCGTCGCTCCCGGCGCATTCGGCGCTTTGGAAGGTGTATATGCACAGCTGATCGTGAAATTTACGAGCTTCACCATCGCGGCCTCGCCAGATGCATTTGTCTTCTGCGCAACAGCCTGGTTTGTAACTTCGGCCCGCTGCGTCTCGATGCTTAAGTTCGAGAACAGGCCGTTCGAGAATTCGAGACTGCGGCCAAATTGTGTGACCTGAGCTTCGTCGGGCGAATTGCCTTTAATGGTCATCTTCTCGCCCTGCTGCTCAACGCTTTCGAGATAAAGACCCGGCGTCATCGCAATTCGCTCACGCAGTGCATCAAGCACCGCACTCGGTCCGGCCTGCGAAGCACGAAGGTTTTTGATCGCGTTAATACGGGCATCGATGTTGTTGATCTTTTGTTCGAGCTCTTTCTGCTCGTTCATCACAACTTCAAGTTCGGCGGCTCTCGTCTTTTGTGAATCAAGCTCAGCCTGAGCCGCGGTCTTTGCCATTTGCGTGCTGATCACGTCCCAACCTATAACGGCTGCGAGCAGAACGGCGGCGACTATTGACATCAACGCTAGACGCGACGTCGGGCTCGATACTTTGCGATCGACGACTGCGGCCGTGCCGTTTTGTCTATCGGTAACTGAATTGAGTAGATTAATCTTGATCATGTTTGTTACACTCCCCGGACTGCCAAACCGACAGCCACCGCCATTTCGGGCACGATTTCACTTAGATAATCCGGATCGAACTTTTTGTTATCGACCTTGATGTTGCGGAACGGATTGAGCACCTCGACCGGCAACTCCAATCTCTGCGAAAGCTCCTGTGCCAGACCGGCAAGTTTCGAACCACCGCCGGAAATCAGAATTTTGTTTACGACCGTTTCATTGTCATCAGTCGTCGCACGGAAAAAGTCGAAGGTCTTTTGTATCTCCATCGCGACGATCTCTGTGACGTTATTCATCAAAGGCTCGATCGATTTTTCTTCGATGCCTTCGACAGCATCGGTCACGCCGCGTTTGACGGCTTCGGCCTGTTGGAAGTTGAGGCCGAGACTTCTCTGCAATACATCTGTAAACTGGCTGCCGCCAACGGTAATGTCACGCGTGAAGAGCGAGCGAGTGCCCTTGACTATGTTTACGTTCATCGTCGAAGCACCGATGTTGAGCAAAGTTACGACCTCGTCTTCACTCGGGTTGTAATTGACTTCGTAGCAATTCTGCAGAGCAAACGTATCGACGTCGATGACGACCGGTGTTTTGCCCGCGAGTTGGATCGCCTGACGTATATTGTCGATCCGCTCGCGCTTGCAAGCTGCGATCAAAACATTTGTCGAGTCAGCCGACTCGGCGGTAACTTGATAGTCGAGGCTGACATCTGCGAGATCATAAGGAATGTGCTCTTCGGCGTGCCAGTCGATCGACTCTTCGAGTTCCTCGCGGCTCATGGGCGGCAGAACGATGTTCTTTAAGATAACCGAGTGGCCACTCACGCCGGTGACGACGTTCGAGGCATTAACCTGATGATTAGAGCAAACGTTCTGAATTACATCGGATACGACGTTAAGCTCCATGATCTGACCGTCGATGATCGTATCAGCCGGCAGATTTTCAAAACCGAGGCTAACAAGATTGAGGTTGTTCAATTTGCCTTCAAGCTCAACCATCTTGACTGAGCTCGAACCGATATCAAGACCGGCGACACTTTTCTTTTTACCGAACATTGTTGTTATTGCTCCTTTTTATTGGGCGCTTTTTGCGAAGGTGATGTTTTCTTGTTTTCCCATCCGAAAAAATGAGGGTTGTTGAGGATTTTTGTTTGCCACCTAGAGAACAAACGGAAAGGCGAGGTAATTATTCGACAGGGCGATTGTTTGACGTGTCAGAAACCCGCATTTTTCGGATGTTAAGATCACAAGGCGTGATCTTTGGAAAAACCTGTTCATTCAAGAAAACTTGCCGCATTGGTGGCTATGAAGTGACAGCCATATCGGCTGCCAAAAATAAAGTTACAGGAACGAACAACTTATGTCAACACTTTTTTGCTATGTTAAACGCATATTGACAGAAAACCTTCCAGAATGATTTATGGAGATCGGTCAATGTGAACGGAGGTGAAAGAACTAGTCATGGACGAAGCTCGCGCTCATGTTCAATATATTTGAGCATTGGTGGCCACGATTTCCATTTTGGCAAGCGACTCGAAATGAACTTCGTCAGGCCCGTCGGCTAATCTCAGCGAGCGAGCATAAATCCAAAACTGTGCGAGCGGTGTGTCCTGCGAAACCCCGGCACCGCCATGAACCTGAATCGCGCGGTCGACAATTTTTAAGGCCATCTGCGGCACGACAGCCTTGATCATCGCTATCTCTTTACGCGCGGCTTTGTTGCCAACCGTGTCCATTTTCCACGCGGCATTTAATACGAGCAGCCGAGCCTGGTCGATCTCACACCTGGCTTCGGCGATCCATTGTCGAACAACCCCGTGTTCGGCTACAGCTTTGCCAAAGGCATTACGAGATATTGCGCGCTTGCACATGAGTTCAACCGATCTTTCCGCGACACCGATCAGTCGCATGCAATGATGAACCCGGCCCGGCCCGAGCCGTCCTTGCGCGATCTCAAAGCCGCGCCCTGCGCCGAGCAATAGATTTTCTTTTGGAACGCGCACATTGTCGAATGTAATCTCCGCATGACCATTCGGCGCATCATCAAAACCAAATACATTCAACAACCGCTCAACCTTTACCCCCGGCGTGTCCATCGGCACGAGGACCATCGACTGCTGCAAATGCTTTGGCGCAGACTCGTCTGTTTTACCCATAAAGATCGCGAGCTTACACCTCGAATCGCCGGCGCCCGTCGACCACCATTTACGGCCGTTCAAAACGTATTGATCGCCGTCTTCGACTATCGAAGCGCGAATATTCGTCGCGTCAGACGAAGCAACGTCCGGCTCGGTCATCGAAAAGCACGAGCGTATCTCACCGTCGAGTAATGGCTTCAGCCACTCCCGCTTTTGCTCAGCCGTCCCATAGAGATGCAATACCTCCATATTACCGGTGTCCGGCGCCGAGCAGTTAAAAACCTCGCTCGCCCACGTCACGCGCCCCATGATCTCGGCGAGCGGAGCGTATTCAAGATTCGACAAACCTGAAATGTCCGGGAGAAAAAGATTCCACAAACCAGCGGCTTTTGCTTTCGCCTTTAAGTCTTCGATCAACTCGAGTGGCTGCCAGCGGTCACCGGAATCGATCTCGGTGTGATACGCGGCTTCGTTGGGATAGACATTTTCATCCATGAATCGCTGCAAGCGTTCGGACAACTCCACGGTCTTTGGCATCGAGGCAAAATCCATCTTCACAAAATAACATAAAGCATGCTCGTTTTGGCGGAACGAGACTACAAAAAAGACTCTGATGTCAGACTACTTCGTGTATAATTTGGGAAATTCAGGAGGAGCTATGAAGATTCCAAAGAAATTGAGCCAGGCGTGCGTTGGCGCCTACGTGGCTGTCCTCTGTGTAGTTTCCGTCGCGGCACAAGGTGCAACCAGTACCAGGTCGGTCGCCGATCTCTACCAGGAGGTCGAAGGCTATTCAGCTCAAAAGCGCACCATGCTTGCAAGTCAGGGCAAGAAATACGATGCGTCCGCTCGGGATGACATAGCCGACGGTAAAAAGTCTCTCGCAAAGAAATATGCCGCCGAGTTGGCAACGCGCACCGATCTAAAGGAAAAGGATTTTTATTTTCTCGGACGCATTTACGCTGCCGCTGAGAATAATGCAAAAGTCCTTGAATCAATGCAGAAGTTTCTCACGCAATTCCCGGCAACCGCGAAAGGCGACATGGTGCAGTCAGCACTTAGTTTCATCATCGTTCTGTCGTCGAAAAATAAGCAGATGCCCGCCGCCGAGGAAGCATTTGAACGTTGGACAAAGGGCGAGCCGTTGATAAAAAGCCAGCAGCCGGCTCTTCAGGATTACATCGCGTCGGCCTATCTAAAGGACGGCCAGTATGAACAGGCAATTCGGCACGCCCAGAGCGCGTTCGACCTTTTGAAAACTCAGAACGCAAAGACGATGCAGGAGAAAAAAGACCGGGAACAGGTGTACATGAACCTCGTGGAGGTGCTGGCGCTCGGTTATAAGAAAAATAAGAATTCCGACCTGGCCATAAACGTGTTGGCCGAAGCACGCGCTCAGTCATTTACACTGCCGTCGGCCAGCCTCTATCGAAAGGTGATGAATTTCGTCGAGGGCGGCGGTTTTTCGGAAAAGAAATTGATGCAGAAGGTGGAATCATATTCCAAAGCTGATCCGGCTCCGGAAATGAAATTTGTCGAATGGCTAGGGCAGGACGCCGCATCGCTCGAGCAGCTTCGCGGAAAGGTGGTGTTGCTGGATTTTTGGGCGACCTGGTGCGGGCCTTGTATCTCTACGTTTCCCCGCCTTCGTGGATGGCACAAAAAATATTCGGGCAATGACTTTTTGATCGTAGGCGTCACTCAATATTATGGGGAGCAGAGCGGCAAAAAAATGTCGGAGCTTCAGGAACTCGAATTCCTGCGTGAGTTTAAGGCGAAGCACAAATTACCTTATGGATTCGCGATCGCTAACCGGGGCGAGGATGCATCAAAATACGGCATCAATGCCTATCCGACGACTATGTTGCTCGACCGAAACGGAGTTGTGCGATACATAGGCATCGGCGCCGGTGCGGAGGAAAGCGAAAATCTGGAGGACATGATAAAGAAGGTTTTGGGTGAAGACAGCCGTTTGGGCTCAATCCAAAAGTGATCGTCCGGGTTTTATGATAGAAACGACCGCCGCCCGAAAAGGTGAAGAGCTGAACAGCGAGCGGCTTAGATCGTTTCTCGGCTCGCGCTTAGGTTTCAAAACGGACGAGATCGAGATCCTCCAATTCCCCGCCGGCAGCTCAAATCTCACGTATTTAGTTAAAGTTGGTGAAGATGAATACGTTCTGCGCAGACCGCCGTTTGGCAACACTGTCAAAACCGCACACGACATGCGGCGCGAATTCGAAGTGCTTTCAAAACTGTCGGCCGTTTACGCCCCCGCGCCAAAACCGCTGCTATTCTGCGACGACGAATCCGTTATCGGCTCAGAGTTCTATTTAATGGAGCGGCGAAACGGATTGATAATTCGCGGCAGTATAGAACGTGTCAGTAGCCCGCACGTAAGTGGGGGCTCGGCTGACGCATCCGCAACGTTAGATAACTCTTCGACGCTTCGCACCAATGTCTGCCGCAGCTTTATCCAAAACCTCGCCGACCTTCACGCCCTCGATTACAATGCCGCAGGACTCGCCGATCTCGGCAAACCCGTCGGTTACAACCACCGCCAGATCGAAGGCTGGACAAAACGTTACATCGCCGCAAAAACCCACGATCTCCCGGAACTCGAAAAAACGATTGCGTGGCTCAATGACAATATTCCAGCTGAATCGGGAGCCGCGCTCATCCACAACGATTACAAGTTCGACAACATAATGCTCGATCCCTCCGACCTGACGCGCATCACCGCCGTCCTCGATTGGGAAATGGTCACAATCGGCGACCCGCTGATGGACCTCGGAACGACGCTCGGCTATTGGATGTCGCGCGACGCCGGTGAAGAAATGCTCAACATGCCGTTCAACCCGCGTGTTCTCATGGAGAACGTCTCCCGCGGCGATCTCGTCCAAATGTACGCCGTCGCCTCGGGCCGAGACGTGTCGAACATCCTGTTCTACTACGTCTTCGGCACGTTCAAGATCGCAGTCATCGCGCAGCAGATATATTCGAGGTATGTGAGAGGATTTACCCAAGACAAACGGTTTGCACGTTTTGATGAATTTGTTTCCGCTCTGGGACGCATCGCGACGTATTCAATTGGAAAGAAATCGATTTAGGATTTAGCGGCGGAGCCGCCCGACAGAAAATAGCCAGAGGTGAAACCTCTGGAATATGTGGAAAAGGTACGCGCGTTGAAACCGCCGCCAGACTCAACTTTCACCACAGAAAACGTTCTTCAAATTCGATTCCGGCCTTACTCAATAATTCGACATATTCTGTTTGAAAATCCTTTTTTCGATGGTGTTCTTTTTGATTAAGAATATAGTCTCTCACCGCCGGAACTGCAGTCGGGCTGACCGAAAAAGCCCCGTAGCCCTTCTGCCACTCGAACATTCTAGCTATTTCTTTGTGAATCCACGCGGACGAGTCTGCCTTTAGATCACGGAGAAAATAATCGAGCCGATGTTTAGATTTTAGACTCGTAAGGATATGGACATGATCTTCATCACCACCGATTTGCAAAGGCATCGCGTCCAAGCCCTTGATTATGCCCGCCATATAGGAATGAAGGCGCACTTCCCATTCCGGCCGTATCCGGCGCATTCGTTCCTTTGTCGAGAAAACGAGGTGAAAATATGAGGCGATGTGACTTGACGGCATCGGCGATTCTGTCGCGGCTTCACCGCGAGCTTTGTGTTTGCGCTTTTCCAGAGGTTTCACCTCTGGCTATTCTCTTACTACCGCTTCGCGGCGTTTTCAAATTTAACTTCCCGCGGTTCTCTCACGCCAACTTTGGGTCGGGCCGCCGGCATCGACTCGGATCATTGAGATCGCTCCGGGCGACGGGCAGACGAGAGCGCATAGGTTGCAGCCGACGCATTCTTCTTCGATGACGATCGGGTATTTTACGCCATTGACCTCTTCGAATTTGAAACTCTGATGAGCGCCGTCCTCGCAGGCGACGTAGCACAGATTACAGCGGATGCAGTGTTCTTTGTTGACGTGAGCTTTGACGTCGTAGTTGAGATCGAGGTTACCCCAATCGGTCATCCGATGAACAGATTTGCCGATGATGTCGCCCGCCGATGCAAAACCTTTGTCATCGAGGTAATTATTGAGACCGTCGATCATGTCCTCGACGATGCGGTAGCCGTAATGCATGACGGCGGTGCAAACCTGCACGTTACCGGCGCCGAGCAGCATAAATTCGACAGCGTCCCGCCAAGTGTTTATGCCGCCGATACCACTGATGGGAATATTGAACTCATCATCGCGAGCTAGCTCGCTGACCATGTTTAGAGCGATCGGTTTGACTGCCGTGCCGCAATAACCGCCGTGAGCGGCCATGCCGTTTACATTCGGATACGGGATCATCGTATCGACATCGACGCCCATCACCGAGTTGATCGTATTTATCAGCGAAACTGCGTCGGCACCGCCTTTCTGGGCGGCCTTGCCCGGCGGCACGATGTGCGTGACGTTTGGCGTGAGTTTTACGATCACCGGCAAATTCGAAACTTCCCTCACCCACTCCGTCACCATGCACGTGTATTCCGGCACCTGACCCATCGCGGCACCCATTCCACGTTCCGACATGCCGTGCGGACAACCGAAGTTCAGCTCAAAACCATCGCAGCCCGTGTCCTGAGTCCGCTTTGTTATCTCTTGCCAGGCTTCTTTCTTCGACTCGACCATCAGGCTCGCGATCACAGCGTTGTTCGGATATTTCTTTTTGCACTCGTAGATTTCCTTTAAATTCACATCGAGAGGCCGGTCGGTGATCAGCTCGATGTTGTTGAGGCCGATAAGCCGGTTCGCTCCGTAATCGAGACCTGCCAAACGCGACGAAACATTCACGATCGGCTCGCCCAGCGTCTTCCAAACCGCGCCGCCCCAACCCGCGTCAAACGCACGCTCAACCATCGAACCCATATTCGTCGGCGGAGCGCTCGCGAGCCAAAACGGATTAGGAGATTTTATTCCAGCAAAATTTATACTCAGATCAGCCATAAGATTTTTTGCCGCAGATTTACGCAGATGACGCAGATGACGCAGATAAAGACGATCTTAAATCGCCATGACCTATTGAACGCTTTATTTACGGTCATTGCCGAAAACCACACGTTTGAATTCAGCACGTGGCCCAAAGTTTAACAATAAACCTACCTCGATCTCGGTTGCTTTCAAATAGTTAAGCAACTGAGCAACATGAGCCGAGTCTATCGACCGAGCTGCTTTCAATTCAAGAAGGATAATACCATTTACCAGGATATCGGCTTCGAAATCGCCAACTTTGTTTTCTCGAAAATACACTGGAATTGACACTTGTTGAAGAACATCAAACCCTTTTTCGCGAAGAGCAATTGCCAATGAGTTTTCATACACCGATTCGAGAAATCCGTGACCGAGCTAATTGTAAACCTCATAGAATGTTCCAATGATCTTTTCAGTAACTTCAGAATGCCGAAACTGTTCATTTCTACTGGAATCCGTCATGACCAATCAAAATCAAATTCTTATTTGCGTCATCTGCGTAAATCTGCGGCTAAATTTCTTTAATTATTCACCAACTTCCAGTTTTTATAAAACACGCCGTTGATGCCTTTGAAAAATATTCTTATCACGCTCACGGCAAAGTCGAACACGAACGGCAGATACGACGGCCGCAGAATATCGACAAACAGAACGTATCTCGCACTGTCGGTTTCGTTAAACGACTGATGCAGCAGCGTGTCGTCAAAAATAAACAGCTTGCTGTCTTTCCAATGGTTCTCGACCGGGCCGACTTTGATGTATGCATTCTCGTCCTCGATTTTGTTGAGACAATAGAGAACACGCAAACTCGGCCGAAACGGCCCAAAATGTCTCGATGTCCGTTCACGTTCACGAAACGCGGAGACGCCGATTGTTCGCACAAAGCGATATTCACGTGTAAATTCGGGCATTTCGATCGGCGCCGCTTGATCGCGGCCGTACCATTTAAAGAACAGCATCGCGCGCGGACTGTCGCCCATGTATTTCTCTAGCTGCCCGACCAGATTGCTTTCGTCTGCAGTTTTGAGCAATCCGCGAATCTCTTCTTGATATGTATCGGGCAGATCGTCGAGTTTGTAAACGCCCTTGTTCCAATACGGCAACGTGAAGATGTCGAGCAAAATATTCAGCGGCGAAGCGAGCCACGTCCCAACGCCGTTCTTTAGAAAATACTGTCTGAACACACTCGCATCGAGTCCTCGATTTCGCGACACGTCGTACACGCCGCACAGTATCAAAATCAAGAGCGGTATTGGGAAAAAATACGAGATCGCCACAAACACTCCACCGACGAGAATGTATTTTATTGTTTTTTTAATCGTGCGTTTCAAAGTGTTGAACTAATGCGGATTCGGATCGACCGGGGCTTTTGGAGGATCGCGAAGAATCGCTCCGGCAAATTCCACGCTCTCGCCGGTCAGAGTTTTATGAATACTCATCGCGGCGAGCTTGCCCATCTGCGAGGCATCGACGGCCTCGGCTCCGCCGTTTGCACAGTCGCCACCCGCGAAGACTTTTAGATCGGATGTTTGCATCTGAGCGTTCACGGCGACGCGGCCTTTTTCGTCTACATCGACGCCGCAAACATAGGTAAAGAATGCCGACATCTTTGTCTGTCCGATAGCTTTAATGATTTGATCGCAAGCAATTTCGATCTCTGAGCCGTCGGCAGTTTTGCAGCGAAGCCCTCGAACGTGTTTGTCACCAACGATCTCGAACGGCGTCGTCTTCCACATAAACTCGATGCCGTCTTTGCGTGCGAGTTCCATTTCGTAATCGTAAGCCGGAGCGTCCCTTTGAGTGCGGCGATAAACCATAACTACACGCATCGCACCGAGACGCTTGGCTTGCGTCACGGCATCAACAGCCGTGTTACCGGCGCCGATGACGACAACGGTTTTACCGAGCGGCACCGATTTCCAATCGCGAGTCTTTACCTGTTCGATAAACGCAAGCGCATCAATTACGCCGTCGATATCTTCGCCGGGAATATTTAGCTTGTTGGTTTCGCCGAGGCCGACGCCGAGAAAGATCGCATCATGCCATTCTTTTAGCAGCTCGATTCCGACATGATTGACGGGCCCGAGATTTTCGGCCGAACCGGCAACAACCTCTGTGTTGAGCCGAAACTCGACACCGATTTTTGCGACATGCTCAGCTTCGCTCAATGACACGCTTTGCGGCATTTTGTATTCCGCCATGCCGTATGTGTCGAGGCCGCCGGCTTTTTCCCTTCGTTCGTAAACCGTCACGTCGTAACCGAGTCTTGCAAGATACGCCGCACACGAAAGCCCGGCTGGACCCGAACCGACGATACCAACGGATTTGCCGTTTGGCTCGCCTTTCGTAAAGATCTGTTTGTCGCTAGCCATCGCGTGATCAGTCGCGTATCGCTGCAAACGCCCGATCTCGATCGGTTTTTGAATCAGAGTTTTCTCGACGCACGCGCCTTCGCAGAGAACTTCGACTGGACAAACCCGCGCGCACGAAGCTCCGATCGGATTTGCGTCAAAGATCACACGTGCCGAGCCCATCACGTTGCCGCTCGCGATTTTTTTGATAAACGACGGCACGTCGATGTGCGTCGGACACGCACGCGTGCATGGTGCGTCGTAGCAATACAGACAGCGATTCGCCTCTTGCAACGCCTCAGCCTGCGTCATCGCCGGATTGATCTCGGCAAAATTTTGCTCGATCTGAGTGATGTCTAATGGAGTACAGTAGTTAGCCATAAAGATATCAACGCAAAGTCGCCAAGACCGCTAAGACGCAAAGTAAACAGATAATATATTTCATTGTGGCTTTGCGGTCTTTGCGTCTTTGCGTTAAAAAAAGCTAGTCCGCCACGATTGGACCGTAGGCATCGGGTCGTCTATCTCTAAAAAACTGCCATGTGTTGCGGACTTCCTTGATCTTGTCCATATCGAGATCGGCGACGACGAGTTCGTCCTGGTCCCGCGAGCCTTCGACGATAATTTGGCCGCGTGGATCGCAAAAATAACTCTGACCGTAAAATTCACCGATGTTCCACGGGGCCTCGACACCAACTCGATTTATGGCGCCGACGAAATAGCCGTTCGCTGCGGCATGAGCGGGCTGTTCGAGCTTCCAGAGATATTCCGACAGACCGGCGACTGTCGCTGACGGATTAAAAATTATCTCCGCGCCATTCAACCCCAAACATCTTGCGCCTTCGGGAAAATGCCGGTCGTAGCAAATGTAAACGCCGATGCGCGCAAACGCCGTGTCGAAGCACGGATAGCCGAGATTGCCCGGGCGAAAGTAAAATTTCTCCCAAAATCCCGGCGCGACGTGCGGTATGTGCGTCTTGCGATATTTGCCGAGGTAAGTGCCGTCGGCGTCGATCACCGCGGCCGAGTTGTAATAGACGCCGGACATCTCTTCTTCATATATCGGCACGATCAGCACCATGCCGTGCCGTTTGGCAACGTCCTGCATCAGCTTGACCGTCGGCCCGTCAGGAATTTTCTCCACCGCGTCGTACCAACGCGTCGTCTGCTCTGCACAAAAATACGGAGTTGTAAAAATCTCTTGAAAGCAGAGCATCTGCACGCCTTGCTTCGCGGCTTCCTCTACGAACTTCATCTGATGATCGAGATTCGCCTGCCGTATTTCCGGTATCGGCGCATCGGTCGGAGCAACATTGTGCGCCTGAATTAATCCGCATTTAATTATTCTCGACATAATATTTTCCTAAATTCTAAAAAAACGGATCAGGACATCCAGTTGATGCCTGCCTCCGGGTTCCACTTCGTGGTCGTCTTCTTCAATTTTGTCCAAAACTCGATCGAGCTTTTGCCGGTGATGTCGTTTGCGCCAAAACGTGACTCATTCCAGCCGCCAAAGCTGAACGGCTCTCGCGGCACCGGCACGCCGATGTTGACGCCGATCATGCCGGCACTTGCGTGCTCCATGATGTATCGCGCCATACCGCCGGACTGCGTAAAAA
>JBAUGW010000073.1:0-2234 GCA_049679945.1 Pyrinomonadaceae bacterium
TTGAGAGTGCGTGATCGGTCGCGTATCGCTGAAGACGTCCGATCTCGATCGGTTTTTGCAGCAGCGTTTTCTCGACGCACGCTCCTTCGCACAAAACCTCAACCGGACACACTCTCGCACAACTTGCCCCGATCGGGTTCGCGTCAAAGATCACGCGCGCCGAGCCGTGCAGATTGCCGCTCGCGATCTTTTTGATAAACGAAGGCACATCGATATGCGTCGGACAGGCATGCATGCACGGCGCGTCGTAGCAATACAGACAGCGATTCGCCTCTTGCATCGACTCAGCCGCCGTCATCGCCGGATTGATCTCGGTGAAGTTCTGCTCGATCTGTCTAATATCAAGCGGTGTGCAATAGTCATTTGCCATATAGCGTTATTCACCACAGAGACATAGAGAACACGGAGAAAAACATAAGAAATTTAGCAGCGGATAAATTCTATTTAGTCCTTGGTTTTGTAATAAGATAAAAAACAAGCAAACCTGCGATAGGAGTTAAATAGCTATAGCTTAACTCTCCGGCTGTGTAATATTTGTAACCAAACAATAAAACAAAAGCGATAACGAGTAACAGTAAAATTGATCGAACTACTCCCAAAATAGTATTAGTCACTCAAATTCCCTCCTTTACCTAATCCGCCACGATCGGCCCATACGCATCCGGTCTCCGGTCGCGGAAGAATTGCCACGTGTTGCGGACTTCTTTGATCTTGTCCATGTCGAGGTCGGCGACGACGAGCTCGTCCTGGTCGCGCGAGCCTTCGGCAATGATCTGGCCGCGTGGATCACAAAAATAACTTTGTCCGTAGAACTCGCCGATGTTCCACGGAGCTTCGATGCCGACGCGATTGATCGCTCCGACAAAGTAACCGTTGGCAACGGCGTGCGCCGGCTGTTCGAGCTTCCAAAGATATTCGCTGAGACCGGCGACTGTCGCCGACGGGTTAAAAATTATCTCCGCGCCGTTCAAACCGAGACAGCGCGCGCCTTCGGGAAAATGGCGGTCGTAGCAGATGTAAACGCCGATGCGCGCAAACGCCGTATCGAAACACGGATAACCGAGATTGCCGGGACGAAAATAAAATTTTTCCCAAAAACCCGGCGCGACATGCGGTATGTGCGTCTTGCGATACTTGCCGAGATACGTGCCGTCGGCGTCGATCACAGCGGCGCTGTTGTAATAGACGCCGGTCTGCTCTTCCTCGTAGATCGGGACGATCAACACCATGCCATGCTGCTTGGCAACATCCTGCATCAGCTTGACGGTCGGGCCGTCGGGAATCCGTTCGACCGCGTCGTACCAACGCGTCGTCTGCTCGGCACAAAAATACGGCGTCGTGAAAATCTCTTGAAAGCAAAGCATCTGCACGCCCTGCTTAGCGGCATCCTCGACAAACTTCATCTGATGATCGATGTTTGCCTGTCTGATCTCTGGTATCGGCGCGTCGCTCGGTGCGACATTGTGCGCCTGAATTAGTCCACATTTGATTATTCTTGCCATCAAGAAATCTCCTTATACGTTTATTCCCTTTAGCCGCGCGAGTTCTTCCACAAGGTCACTTAGCTCGTCCATTTCTTTCGATTCTTTGTTTTTTGGTTGAACCCAAATGCCCCACACTGCGGGCTTACCCACTACTCCACGCTTATGTGTTCCGACGACGATCATAACCGTTACCTCAATGCGATCGGCAGTGGGTACGATTGCTTGTACGCAAATCGGAAAATCCTTCTGACGTCCGGAGCCGTCCTGTTCGCCGCAGTCGTTTACCTCCCATTCGATCCTTTGCGATTTTCCAACCACATTCCCCAACCATCGCAATAACCCTAGAGCCGGTAATCGTTTATCGAGCCGGGATACCTTGAGATTCTTGACCATCGCTATTGCTTTGGCATCGCGCTTCTCATTCTGTGCCCAAATCTCCGGAACTAAACAGAAGGTGACGATAACAATAGTGAATGAAAAGATAACTTTCATGTGCAATTCTTTCGAAAAACGTTCAGCTCATCCAATTGACACCCGCTTCCGGATTCCATTTCGTCGTCGTTTTCTTGAGTTTCGTCCAAAATTCGATCGAACTTTTGCCCGTGATGTCATTTGCGCCAAAGCGTGACTCATTCCAGCCGCCAAAGCTGAACGGCTCTCGCGGCACCGGCACGCCGATGTTGACGCCGATCATGCCGGCACTTGCGTGCTCCATGATGTATCGCGCCATACCGCCGGACTGCGTAAAAA
>JBAUGW010000074.1:0-56637 GCA_049679945.1 Pyrinomonadaceae bacterium
CGATCGAGTCGATGAAGGTCGAACTCGAAGGCTGGGATCGCGATATCGATACCAAGGAACCGAAGGAAAGCGACGACGTTCCGCAGGGTTAATCGCGGAGGTGACTCGTGAATTTGGCTTCCAGACAAACTCCAACAATTCCATTGTCGGAATTGTCTCCGAACTTCGCTGCCGGTTCACTCGGCGGCGGAGTCGGGCTGCGCCGGTTCGGAACTTTTGAGAGCGACCTTGCGGTAGATTTTGCCGCCGCCAATCCTGCCACACTTGTCACAAAACTGCTCGAACAATGCATTGTCGTCTCCGACGTGAGCTTGCCGAAAGATTTTTTTCGCACGCTCTCGATCGGCAAACGGCTTGAATGCTTGCTTACGCTGGCGGCAGGCGAAGAAAGGACGCCGTTTGATTTTCAATTCAACTGCGGCGGTTGTGGCGCGGAACTCGAGATCGAATTGACGCTCGACGAGATTGCGGCGATTCAGAGCGAGGCTGACCTGATCGATGTAATAAATGTCGAGGTCGGCGGCGAGCCTCTCACGTTTCGTAAACCGACCGGCGACGATCAGGAAAGCTGGGCCGAAATGGTTTTTCGTGACGAAAAAGAGGCGGCAAGAGCATTGATCGGAAATCTCGCGGTAAACGCCTTTCTGAAGATTCGAGCTAAAGACCTCGACGTAATCGACGAGGCGATGGACGAGGCCGATCCGCTCGTAAATTTTCTATGCCGCGTGACGTGCGCTGAATGCGGTGTTGGAAATGAATTCTCCGTCGATCTCTGCGACGTCGCGCTAAGTATTTTGGCTCGTCAGCAAAAACAATTGATCGTGATGGTTCACAAACTCGCTTCGCGTTATCACTGGAGCGAAAAAGACATTTTCGAGATTCCAGATTGGCGGCGGCGTGAATATCTCGATCTGATCGCCGCAGGAAGATAGAACAATGAAAGGTTATTTTTCGCGAATTGCAAAACAAAGCGGGCTTCGTTTTTCGCGCGGCACGGCGAACGAGCGTCCGTCGATTGCAGAGCCTGCGAGCAAAAACCTTTCACCGATCGACGTCGACGGGACTATTATGGTCGCACCGTCTCAACCCAATCAACCCACAAAAAGTGAACGTCAAACATCGCGACCAAAGGTCATTGGAGAAACGCCGACCAAAGCGCGCGATGCAAAACGAATCGTCGAAGCCGATCAACCGAATGTCGCGCCAAAGCACGCCGTGCCGCACGAACACACGGAAAAGAAACCGGAGATCGTCGAAACAAAATTAATTACAAACGCGCCGCCGGAAAACGTAAGTTTGCCGCATGAGCAACCAGCGACTGCGTTGCCCAGACAAAAAGACGTTGTCGAAGCTGTGGCAGTTGAGCAGACGCCAACTAAAGAAACACGAAGCGGTTCCGAGCCGCCGGAAGTAAAGAAGCGCGTTTTAGTTGACGGAAAAACGCAGGAGAATTCGAGCGAAGAAAAAATCGCTATTGAAATCGGGAAGAAAGAATACTTTGCAAAAACCGCGGAAATCATCGAGCGTGGCGATGCTCCGGCCGCGGAGATCCATCAGATTTTGCTTCGCGAAGTTCAGCAGTGGGCGGCCGATCCACCTGAACCGGAGATTTCTGAAGTTGTTGTTGAAAAAGCAGAACCGCAAATTACAAAACAGATCGTGAGCCCGCATCTCGAACAAACTCAGTTGATCGAAGAACAAAATGTAAGCGAGCACAAGGAAACGAGCGATCTTGCCGAGCAGACATTCGAGCTTTCGATCGGAACGATCAACGTCGTGATCGAGGACGAAAAACCAAAGCAACCTGAGGAGCCGCGCGCGAATATTCGAAACGCGACGCAGCAACCAGCACGAGAATTTTCGCGTTTGAGTAGACATTATTTATAATTTTATGCCGCTTGCCGATACATCAAGGGCGATAGGGGCCGTGACAGAGGCGTTGAAAGAGCGTCTTGAGTCGCCGAGCAGGGGAACGGGCAAACCTGTCAGCGTCGGTCGGCTTGATCAATCGGGCGGAAGCGGCGAGCACCTAAACCTTTTTCTCTACGAAATAATTTTTGATCCTCATTTAAAAAATACTCCTCTGAACGAAGGTGAAAAACCGCCTTCTTGGCTTGTTTTGAAATACCTGTTAACTGCGTTTGAAAGCACAACGGACAGTGATTCGCCAGATGCGCAAAAACTTTTAGGTGCGGCGATCAGAGCGATACAACAGGACGATCTTTTGAAACTTGATGGTTTGGCTGCCGATACCGATCCGCTAACGCCAAATCCGAGCGAGTTGTTTGTAACGTTTGACGAATCGCCATCCGATCTCGTGGCGCGTTTAAGTCAAGGCTCTGACGAAACGCCACGACTTTCGATCGCGTTTCAGGTGCGACCCGTGATGATCGCGTCGGGTGAGCCGGGCGACTATTCGCTGCTCGTCGGCGTCGATTACAGTCTGCCGCCGACCGCTTTGCAAAAAGATTACGTCGGTCTCGACGTAATTCCGACGATGGGACCGGTGATCGATCGCGTTGAGCCAAAAGGGTTCGAGCTTGGCGAAGAGGTGAGCATATTCGGGACCGATATGCATATTGCAAATCTGTCGGTGCTGCTTGGCTCGGTCGAGTTGCCGGTGACGATGCAGCAGCCCGATCAACTGAAGTTTAAGATTGACGAAACGGTTATTACATCGAGCGGAATTTCGGCGGGCAGTTTTCCGGTAACTGTGGCCATGACGCTCAGCGGCACCGGCAAAATACGCAAAAGCAATGCGGTGATGGGCAATTTAGTGCCGACGGTGAGCGTCGCGTTTCCGAATATTCCGCCGCCCGCGATCCCGGCTGCAAATACGGTTACGACGATCGCGGCCGTGCCACCGCCGCCCGCGATTCCTACGATTCCTAAAAAGGCGCATGCGCGAATCGACATCAGCGGCAAACTTTTGGGCAAAGACACCGATGACGTGATCGTGGCATTTTACCGCAACGGCAAAGTGGAAAAGATGTTCGACGCGCTCACTTTTCCAAATGCGCCGGATCAAACGGCGTTGCGTTTTACGATTGCGGCGGCTGATGCAGTTACGGCGGGCAATCATAATTTGATTGTGATCGTAAACGGACAGCAGGCTCCGCAGAGCCCGATTGTTCGGATGGATAATCCATGAAACCTGAAATGGCACAAGCTGAAAACATTGTCTTCTCGCCGAATCTGCGAGCCGATGACGCGTTGGCAAATTACTGGATGCGACAAGCGATGCTGCGTGCGCGGCGCGAGATCGCGTGGGCGTGGCACGAGCGCGGCGTCAAAGCGTCGCAGACGGGCGAGCTGCCGCCGGTGGTTGACAAAGCGTCCGACTCGCTCGATATGTCGCGACATTGGGCAGAGAAGCGCGATTTTTTTGCAAACGACACGGCGGCGAAATATCTGACCGAACAACTTGCCGCCGAACCGCCGGTCGTGAAAGATGCACGGCAAGGTTCGTTTAGTTGGGTTGTAAATGAACTCGCGCTCGACGAAGTTTCGTCACTTGCGCTTGGACTCGGATTGGCTTCGGCGTTTGATGCGAGTTTCGGCTCGGTGATCGCAACGTGTCTCAACGATCACGCGAGGATTCACCCGAATCTAATGCTGGTCCAACGGCTTTGGGACATTCCCGAGAGCGTGCTCACGTTGTCCGATCCGATGCATCCGTTGTTTAGCTTTGGGCTCTTGCGGCGAAGCTCGGCGGCCGCTCGTCAATATGCCGAAACATTTTGGGAACAACCGCTTTCCGTGCCGTCGATGATTGCGCGAGAGCTTTTATCAGCCGATCATGTTAAGCCGTCGGCGCTTTCTTTGCTCGATCCGGCTGAGGTTGAGAAAAGCGAGCTTGATGATACTGGCAAGATGATCGGCTATCGTCTGCGTGCCGAGCGAGCGACACACTTGCGTGTTTTGCCGCTGCTCGGGAACAAGCGTTCGGCCTATCGTCAAACAGCCATCGACATCGCGCGGTTTGCGAATCGAACACTCTGGGAATATCGCGGCGACTCTTCCCTGCTCGCAGGCGAAGATTATCTCAACATGCTCGTAACGCTTTGCTGGCTGCAGGACAGAGATCTTTTTATCAAACACGAATTATTTGACGGTGAAAAAACTCGTGAACGCAATGAAGGTCTGCCGTTTGTCTCGGTTCCGATCACGCTAATTTTAACGATCACCGAGCGGCGAGAATTAAAACATATCGAGGGCGATCTGCTTTTGCCGGTTGTGGAGATTCCGGAGATGTCTTACGAGAAACGACTCGCGACGTGGAGAGACGAGTTCGCACAGGAAGCAAAAAAATATAGCAAGATTCTGACCGAGATCGCGCGGCGTTTTCGCTATGAAAAAGAGACGATTCAGCAGATCGCGGCTGAATTAAAATCGCTGCCGAGTGAGCCGACCGAGGACAATTTTATCAACGCCTGTCGCGCCGAGCTCAGCGTCGATATGGGCGATCTGGCCGCCAAGGTCGAGCCGCGTTTTATCGACGAACGGCTGATTTTGCCGAATAAACAGACGCTGCAATTTGAGGAGCAGCTTGCGGCGATGACGGCGCTGACAAAAGTTCACTACGGCTGGGGCACGGCTCGCGCGTGGAACGAAGGCGGCATCACGGTTCTGTTCGCCGGCCCGCCCGGAACCGGCAAGACAATGGCCGCCGAGATCATGGCGGTGCAGTTAAAGCTGCCGATGTATCGCATCGATCTTTCGCAGGTTGTCAATAAATACATCGGCGAGACTGAGAAAAATTTAAAGCGAATTTTCGACGCCGCTGAGATTTCGGACATGGTGCTTTTCTTTGACGAGGCCGACGCACTCTTCGGCAAACGCACCGACGTCAACGATTCGCGCGACCGTTACGCGAATCTCGAGGTCAGTTATTTGCTCGAACGGATGGAACGTTTTAAGGGTCTCGCGATTCTTGCAACGAATCGCAAGCGCGATCTCGACGAAGCATTTTTGCGTCGGCTGCGATACGTGATCGATTTTCCGGTGCCGGACGAGGCGCAACGTTACGAGATCTGGAAGCAGGTGATACCGAAAGCCGTCGCCGCAAATTCACAGATCGATCTTGGGTTTTTAGCGCGGCAGTTTCCGCTCTCGGGTGGGCATATTCGCTCGATAGTTTTTAACGCGTGTCTACAGTCGGCGAGCAACAGCAACGGCAAAAAAGAGCTGCACATGAAAGATGTTTTGATTGCGGTCAAGCGCGAATACGACAAGATGAACCGCTCGATGAGTCTCGATCAACTCGGCCCGTTTGCGGCGGACATTGCAGCTTTGGAATAGGTGATTTATGAGCAAGAAGCGAATTCACATCGATAGTTTGTCGATCAGACTACCGCAAAGAGCACGAGGTTCTGAGCGTTCGATTGCCGAGAACATCGGCCGCGAGATTCTCACCGGAATTGCCGAAGCAACTCGCAACCGAACCGGCGCGAGAAAAGTAGAAGCCCTGACGACAAATATTTCGACAAAAGATTTGCGAGGCGTGAGCGGACAAGTGAGCCGCTCGATGGCGGATGAGATTGCGAAACAATTCGAACAAGGAGGACGCAAATAAATGGCTGGTTTCTTGATGCGCGGTGCGTTGATCGAATACGGCTCGGACTTTATGGGGCCGATACCGAACGTCGTCATATTTCAGTTCAATCCTGAAACGCTGACGCGAACGGTGCAGATTCCGCCGCGACCTGCTTCGGCCACGGCGCGCGAGACGACGCAAGCCGGCGAGCCTTCGGTTGAAAAGATAACGTTAAAGGCAAGTTTTAGCGCGGCTGACGAATTTGGCGAGAACAAAGTTTTGGCGCGAATGTTCGGAGTAGGAACTCGTCTCGCTGCACTCGAAAAGATGGTCTATCCGTCGAACGATCTGCTTGCGGCGATCGGCGCGGCGATCAGCGGAGCGCTCGGGCTCGGCGATGATGGCGGCGACGATCCGCGTCAGTCGATTCCTCGCCAAAAGCTGCCGCGAATTCTTTTTATTTGGGGGCCGTACAAAATTCTGCCCGTCGTGCTCGAATCGATGAGCATCACCGAGCAGCAATACGATTTTTTGTTAAATCCGATTCAGGCTGAGGTTTCGATAACGATGGCGGTAAATGCTGTTGATAAATGTTCGGATGACGAAGTCGGCAAAGGCGCTCTGACTTACTCGAACATGGCGAAGGATGCACAGGCAATGGCAAATCTTGCGAACACCGCCGAGCAGATTGTCGAACTGATTCCGTTTTAGTTGAGGTCTTTATGTTTGAAGCAAATTCACGTTATGCAAAATTGCCGATCGTCGAAGTCGAAACGGCGAAAGGCGAGAAGGTAAATGCAGTAAAGTTGCGCCGCTTGCCATACGTTGCCGGAAACCTCGCCGAGGTCAAAGGCACCGACCGGCTCGACATTATGGCGCACCGAAAATATAAGGACGGCACAAAATTCTGGCACTTGGCAGACGCAAACACCGAGCTTGAGGCAAACGATCTTGTAGAGCAAAAGCCGCCGGAGAATCCGCTGGCAAAACATGAGTCGACGTTTATTCTCGTGCCGGAAAATTAATTTATGGATAAGGAGTTCAAAGTTTTTTACAGCGACATCGCCGCGACAAAAGAACAGCTTGACGCTATCGAGCAGATCGTCGTCGAGCAGGAGGTCGGTCGCGCTTGGGAAGCTCGCATCAAGATTCCGGTGTGCATTGCCGAGGACGGTTCGTGGGATAGCGAGAATGAATCAGCTTATGCCGAATTTGCGCGCGTTCGCGTCGAGGTGAAGATCGGCGACGGTGAATTTGTTCCGCTGATCGACGGACGGATCGTCGAACAGCAGCCGGACCTCAACGCGTCGCCGGGTTTGAGCGCGATCACGTTGGTCGTTCACGACGACACAACGCTGCTTCATCGTGACGAGGGTTCCGAACCTTACACCGGAACCGACAGCGACATCGCGATGACGATTCTCAGCGACGCCGAGCTTGGCGGAATCGTCGAGGTTGAAACGACAACCGCCGGTGCCGACACCGAAGCCGTTACAAACCGCAACGGAACGCGAATGCAGATGCTCCGCGAGATCATGGCGCGCAATCCGGGCTATCACGCATACGTTCAGCCGGGCGCCGATGTCAGCACAAGCGATGCGTTTTTCAAGAAACTCCCGACCGAGCCGGACGCAAGCTTGCCAACGATGTTTATGAGCGGGCCCGATCAGAACATTGCCAGTTTTAGCATTCAGCGAAATTCCGCTCGCGCAGCAACCGTCGAAGCTTCGCACCTCAGCATGAGCGACAAGAGCGTGACGAATGCCACAGCAAGCCACGCCGACGCGCCGCCGACAGCCGGTGAAACTTCAACCGGCGGCACTGCGACCGACACACGCGTCAGGCGACTCGATCCGGGCGTCGGCGATCACGCCGATCTTAACGAAGCCGCCGCAGGCGCAGCAGATGAGTCGAGTTACACCCTGAGCGCCGAGGGCAGCGTGATTCCGTCGTGTTACAGCGCGGTTTTGAGTCCGTATCGAATGGTTTCGGTTCGCCTCTCGAACAGTCGCTACAGCAGCGACTATGTGATCTACAAGGTCGTTCACACGCTTGGGATTTCTGAATACACGCAGAGTTTTTCGGTGCGTGGAAATGCGGTCGCGCCCGAGGCAAGCGCGAGCGCATCGCTGCCGTCGGCGTCGGCGGCGCTGGCTTTTAGTTTTAATGTTCAGGTGGATATTTTTTGATGGGAGTTGGTGATTCAGATTACGGCGATAAGTTGGTCGAGTTGGCCGAGTGGCGCGCGTCGCACTACTTCGGTAAGTATCGCGGGGTTGTCGATTCCGTCGAGGAAGGCGACAAGCTCGGCATCATCTCGGTCAAGGTGCCCGCGGTTTTCGGCGACGAATTAGTTGTCGAAAAGGTGCGGCCGTGCAGCCCGTTTGCGGGCGACAAACACGGCTTTGTCGCTATTCCCGAAGCCGGCGACGGCGTTTGGGTCGAGTTCGAAGGCGGAAACAAATCGTCGCCGATTTGGACTGGCTTTTGGTGGGCGGACGGCGAAATGCCCGAGCCGAACGGGCCGCTTGTTCGCGCGTTTATCACGACGAAAGGGCACAAACTTTTATTGGATGACGACGCGGATGAAATTACGCTGCTCCATTCGGGCGGCGCGGAAATTAAGATGACGGGCAGCGAAATTACGATCTCGATCGGCGGCGAAAGCGGCTCCAGCATTACGCTGACATCGAGCGACATTACGCTCAAATCCGGGCCGACATCGAAGATCAAGATCGAATCGTCTCAGGTCACGACCGAAGCAAGTCCAGTCGGCTCGGTAAAACTGACGTCGAGCGGCGTCGACATTGGCAACGGAGCGATGAAGATCGGAGCTTAAAAATATGCCAGGTTACATTCTGACAACATCGAGCACGGTCATGTGTACGCACGGCGGGTCGGCGACGCTGTCAACTGCGAACACGAAGATGAAGATCGACGGCTCGCCCGCGTTGCTCGAGTCGGATATTCACACGGTCGCGGGCTGTGCGTTCACCATTCCGCCGAGCAAACCGTCGCCGTGCATTCGCATCGAGTGGTCGCTCGGAGCAACGACATGCAAGTGCGACGGCACGCCGGTGCTGATCCAGTCGAGCGTCGGCAAATGTATTAGTGCAGAAGGCGCGACGCAGGGTGTCGCAATGGTTGTGATGACGCAGATGAAAGCAAAGGCTAACTAAAGAGGATGAAACTCCTAAACGGCAAACATCTCGCCTTTCCATTTCGCGTCGGTCAGGACGGGCGAATGGTCACGGTCAAAACGCTCGACGAACACGTTCGCGACGAGATCGTGCAGTTGATCTTGACGAATCAGGGCGAGCGGCCGTTTCTTGTGGACTTCGGCGGAGGCGTGAGGCGACTGGTTTTCGAATCGGCTGACGAAGGAAGCGCGGCGGTTGCAAAGGCGACGATTACGCAAGCGATAAATCGTTGGCTCGGTCACCGCGTCGTTCTGGAATATCTGGATGCGCAAGTTTCCGACTCGACCATCACGGTCGATATCAGATACAGACTTGCGGGAACAAAAGATTCGCGTGTGCTGCGTTTTCAGCGAGGCAGCGACGATTAAATTAGATGTACGAGGAACTCGAGAAACCTTTGAGAGAACTGGCGCTCGATGAGCCATTGGCCGAGCGTGCTCGCGGCATGATGCCGCCCGTTGCAGCGACTGCGCCGAACGGTATCAAACTGCTGCGCGTCGTGTCGGTACACAAGGCAAATAACGAAGCGCTTATCGAATTGCATTTTTTCAATCGCAACTATTTTACGGCGATTGTTAACGAATACACCGCCGACCAATCAAAGGCCAAAAATATCTTTCCGATCTCCGGCGGGTCGCGTCTTCGCGCAGGCAGCGCTCTCGGTCAGGTGCAGGTTGATTCGTCGCCCGTTCCGCCTGGCCTTCCGTCGATCAAAAAACATGCAAGCGAACCGATTTTATTTTTAACCGTCAAGCCAATTGGTGATTATTCGACCTACACGCTTGGCGTAAGCCAGTCTCAGGTGCCCGGTTCCCTCTTCGATCCCCTGTTTGCCGAGATCAGTTTTAAATTCCGCCCCGGTTGCTTTAACACAAACTGCGCACCCGAATGGGAGACTTCACTCGAGCCGCTCGCCGAGCCAGTAATCGATTACACGGCAAAGGATTACAACTCGTTTCGCCAGACGATGATCGCCGCGATGATGCATCGTGTGCCCGAATGGCAACCGACGAGCGAAGCCGATCTCGACATGGTTCTCGCCGAACTTTTCTCGGTCGCGGCGGACGAGTTGAGCGACTATCAGGATCGCGTCATGAACGAAGCCTATCTCGCGTCTGCGCGCAAACGCGTTTCGCTCGCTCGCCACTCGCGGCTGATGGATTATCACATTCATCAGGGCAATCAGGCCGCGACGTGGCTCGCGCTGGAACTTGGTAACGATTCGGGTATAAAAAAATCTTTTCAGCTCAAAGAAGGTTTGAAAGTTTGGGCAGGCGAGAGCACGGAAACGGCGCCGAAAAAAGAAACAGAAAACTCGATCGTTTACATTTCGCGTCGTGCGCAAACGCAGACTATCCATCAATATCTAAACAACATCGGGCTTTACACATGGAGCGACACGATTACGACTCTAAAAGCCAGAGCAACGCGCGCCGATCTGAAACTTTACAACCGTCTCTATCTCGACGGCAGCTTGCCGATTGACGCGATTAACGCTGAATTAGAAGTCGACAAAATTCGTGACCTGATTCGCCAAGGCAATGTTAAATATCTTTTGATCGAGGAACATCTCAATCCCGAAACAGGTCTGTTCGCCGGTCGCGACCCTTCAAAACGCCAACTGCTGCGGCTGCTTTCCGGCAATGAAGGCGCAGAAACGAGGTTCGACCCGATCGCGAACGCCGGTGCGGGTCAGTGGTTTCTCCGAGTTCGCTGGGAAAAGGAAGACGCGCTGGAACGCGATTATTGTTTTCGTGTCGAGTGCCCGATCGATAACGCCGGAACCGCGATCGGCGCAGTCGATAATGTTTCACTTTTTCACGGTAATTTGATCGAGGTTTTTCACGGGCGTCAGTTGACGACTGTCTTTAAAGAACCGGGCGAGCTTCTAAGTGAAAATGTAAACGATCCGCTCGAATTCCATTACGAGCGAACTCGTTGGGGCACGCTCTGCCACTTGCCCGAGAAATTACTTGCATATAAAAACACCGAGCCCGGCGGCGACGTTCCGCCGATGTCCACGTTGAAACTCGACGTCAAAACTTCTGTTGCCGGCACGCCCGACAGCTGGGACGAGGTTCCGAGCCTGATCCACAGCGACGATTCTGCCGAAGGCGGCGATCACTTTGTCGTCGAAACCGATGAAAATCGCGCGAGCGTTATTCGTTTTGGCAACGGCAAGAACGGCATGGAACTGCCTGATAACGCAATAGTTACGTGCCGTTGTCAATACGGCGAGCCGCTCGAAGGCAATGTCGGCTCAGACATGATCGTCAATTTCGAAATGGCGGCAGGATTGGCCGATCCATCGCTGGTGATTCGCGAGTGTTGGAATCCGTTCGATGTAACAACGGGACGGAGTCGTGAGCCTACCGCCGAGATCATCCGCCGCGTCCCCGAAGCATACCGACAACATCAGCTTCGCGCCGTGACGCTCGCCGATTACGTCGCTCGTGCAGAGAAAATTGAAGGCGTTTCGCGCGCCGCCGCGCGTTATGCGTGGACGGGAAGCTGGCGAACCGTGCAGGTGACGATCGATCCGGTCGCGACGAGCGATCTTTCATATAAGGTGCGTAAGCAGGTCGAAGCCTCACTCAACGCCGTTCGTCTCATCGGCGAAGATCTTGAAATTCGTCCACCGATCTTCGTGCCGCTCGAGATAAAAGTAAAACTTTGCGCCGCCCCGGACGTTTGGCCTGAAGATATTAAGTTCGTGCTCGATCAGGAGTTTTCCGACGGCTGGACGCCCGACGGCCGGATGGGATTTTTCCATCCCGATCTGTGGACGTTCGGCCAGCCGCTTTATGCAAGTCAGATCATCGGCCGCGCTCTGCAGGTCAAAGGCGTCGAACACGCCGTGCCGCAACCGTCGATCAGCGTGTTGATAACGCGTTGGAATTCGCCGTCGGCGCCCGTCGAATCGTTCACGCAGCTCAATCATAATGAAATCATCATGGTTCAGAACGATCCCGATCACATGGAGCGCGGCACCATCACATTCGACGTTAAAGGAGGACGACAGTGAGCGATCAGGCCTGCAAAAATGGATGCGTCACGCCGCTGAGATTTCCACGGCGGCCGGGTGAGAATCTGCCTGTCGTTCATGCGGACGGATGCTTTTGCTGTGACGATAATGCGCTCGTCAGTTCGGACAATCGTCCGGCGTTGCCGCATTTCAACTATCGCATCGGCAGTTATGGCACGATTCGCGAATATTTGTTTCACCAGATAAATCAAACGGCGACATTAAAAAACTGGACGCACCGCACGCCTGACGATCCGGCGATCGCGCTGCTCGAAGGCGCGTCGATACTCGGCGACATACTCACGTTTTATCAGGAAACTTATGCGAACGAAGCTTTCCTTCGCACGGCAAAATGGCGCGAGAGTATCTCTGATCTCGTCCGTCTTCTCGGCTATCGTTTGTCGCCTGCGTTGGGTGGCAACGCGACGTTTGCATTCGAGATAAAAAAGGACGAACCGGTTGTGATTCCCGCCGGATTTCCGCTAAAGGCCACGCTCGAAACTCCGCCGAAGCCGTCCGACTTCGAAACAAAAGAAGAGATCACCGCTTACCCGTGGCTGAGCAGTTTTAATCTCTATCGGCAGCTTAATGACGGCGACATAACGCCCCAGACGACCGAGTTTTACATTTCCTGGTCCGAACAATCGACCAACCCAATCGATCTCAAAGTCGGCGACCGCTTACTGGTCGGCGAAACTAATATTTATTTCTATCTTGGTTGGGGCGGCGAACTGACGAATGCTGAGGTCGTTATTATCGACTCTATCCGGGAGCAGCACGGTCGGAAATACTACACGATCAAGGGCAAACTAAAACGCACGTCGAATGTGGCGAGTTTGTTCGTGTATAAGATCGGGCGGACATTTCATCACTTCGGACACAACAGCGCGGCTAAAATTTTGAACACAAACGCTTCGGTAACCTCGACCGCGACCGTTAATAATCTGACGACAACGACAACGGCTACAATTCCATATCTGACGGTGCCGCGTTCGCGTCCGGTCAACGGAGCGACCACGGCCCCTGTCGATGTGAATATCGGCGACAAATTTTTCCCCATAGATTCCGAGGTGAATGATCTGGCGGCGAACACTCCGATTATCATTCAGGCTCCGTTCACTTATCCAAACATGGCTTACTACATTGGCGAACCTTACCCAATGCAGACAGTCGTCAGAATGATCGCCGATGTGCGCAGCGTAACAATGACGTGGGGCAGCATCAGCGGCAGCGTCAGCCAGATCAAACTGAACGATAAGCTCAGCTTGACCTTGGGCAATAACGCAACGATGTGGATAGACGGTGCGCTCATTCACGAAGTTATATCACCGGCGTTTACTCTGCGCCGCGCTAAGACCGAGACAACCATGACGACCGGCAATCATCTTTACTTTTACGGCACAGCCGATGAGGTAAAAACGCTAAAGACGCGTCGCGTGATGATAGTAAAACCGGGCGAAGATCCATTGATTTCGACCGTTACAAGTGTGCCGACAATTTTCGACGCCGCGACCGCCGAGTTGCCGCAGCTGCACCAGATAACTCTCTCGGATACAGTAACTTACGCCGATTTTCCGAACGACGCGCCGACCGTGACTGTTTATGGAAATCTCGCCGACGCCGACGAAGGCAAAACGCAAGCTGAGGTTGCACTCGGCAATGGCGATGCGACGCTCGTGTTTCAGAATTTTAAAGTTCCCAAGCCACCGGTGACCTATCACATAGTTTCGGAAAACACGCCGCCCGAGACGCCCGAAGCCGAAATTTACGTGGACGGCCGGATGTGGACGAAGGTCGATAGCTTCTTCGGACGCGGCGCCGACGAGCAGATTTACATCGTCCGCGAAGATGCCGACGGAAACAGTTGGGCGCAGTTCGGCGACGGCAAATCGGGCGCTCGGCTTACCACCGGCGTAAAAAATGTGACCGCAATTTATCGAACAGGTTCAGGTGCGTTTGGTGCGCTCAAGACGGATACAAAAGTTCAAGCAGGCGCAAAGATAAAAAATCTCGCTCAAGTTCAAATGCCGCAAGTTGCAACCGGCGGCAGCGAACCAGAGGACGGCGAGAATGCCCGCAACGCAGCGCCGGGCAAAGTGCAAAGTCTCGGACGAATTGTCAGTCTCAAAGATTTCGAATCCGAGGCGATTGCGATCTCAGGCGTTGCGTCGGTGACAGCGGCTTGGCGGCTGGTCGAAAATGTTCCGGGCGTTGTCGTCACCGTTTTGATGGAGACAGGTAGAAGCGCCGAGATCGAAGCAGTTGCCGACACGCTTCGCTCATACAACACATCGCGCGGTGCGGCGCGATTTTCCGTCATGGCGGAACTCGGAAGGCGCAAGTATGTCACGGCTTCAATTCAATACACGCTAAAGGCGAGTTATCGCGCCGATCTGGTCGAGCCCGAAATACGTCGCGCTCTCGGCGTAAATTTTGCGCTTGCGACGGGCAAAGAAGATCAAACGGGTTTGTTTAGTTTAAGACGACGCAGATTCGGTGTTCGAGAATACGCATCGACACTCGAAGGCGTGACGCAAAATGTCGACGGCGTGCTATGGGCAAAAGCGATCGCATTTATGAAACTGACTGACGAAAGTGACAATCCGTATATCGATGATCCCGAAGATCTCGAACTTCCGAGCACGACAACGCACAATCCAATTGTCCCGTGCAGCTCGGGATTTATTCTCAGTCTTTATGACAAGCATCTTTTTTTGACTGCTGTAAACGGAGGTGATGCGACATGACGACGAACAAAAAGCGCGTAGAGCTTTACCGCCGCCTACCGGAAATTTACCGGATCAAGGATGAGAGTCTGCCCGAGCTTTATCTTCACGGTGGCGAACGCGTCGCGGCCTATCAGCTTCGCAGCTATTTGGAGCCGGTCGAGGATATGTTTTCGGCGATTCACGAAAATATCGAGTCGCTCTATCACGACCTCTTTATCGAGACGTGCGACGACTGGGTGATTCCGTACATCGGCGATCTTTTGGGCACGACGCATTTGTCGGGCGACGAATGGACGCTTCGCGCGGATGTCGCCGACACGATCGCGCTTCGCCGCCGCAAAGGAACGCTCGGCGCGATCGAGCTGCTTGCGTTTATTCACACAAAGTGGGGCGTGCATTGCGTTGAGCTACTCGAAAATCTCGTTTGGAATCAGCACCTAAATCATCAGCGTCCGGACGAAGGCGGCACGCCGCCATACAGTTTGCCGACCGTGTTGAGAAGCACGCCGATTCGCGGCGGAACGGTCACGTTACGCGATCCGTCGGCTTTAGCGCAACTCAATACGCCGTTTGATCCGTTTGCGCATGTCGCGGATGTTCAACCGCACGAGATTGGACAAGTTCGGTACAACTTGCCGAATCTCGCGATTTATTTATGGCGTCTGCGCGCATTTCGTCTTAACGTGGTAAAGCCGCACATGCGAAGGGTCACGCCGTTGGTGCATCCGCTTGAAAATATCGATTTCCCTCAAGCCGCTCGCGTCGTGCGCATAAACGTCGATCCGGTGCCGCTCAACGATCTTTCAAATCCGTATGTCAAGTTTCCGCCGCCCGCTACCGTCAACGACAATCGCCCCGGCGGACGGCCTGTAACTTTATTTAATACAAACAGATACGAGCTTTTTGCGAAAAGCGAAGAAACCGAGAGTGGTTTAAATCTATCCGCAACCACGCCACGAGTTTCTACAACCGATCAGGTGCCGGGGCCGATACCCATGTCGCGAGTCTCGGAACTTGATATATGGAAGGCTTACGACAAATCACTCGCGTCGCCGACGCCGCAGCCATACGAAGCGTTTGCTGCCGCGTCGTTCACTGCACCGCACGAATACGTTTCGGTCGCGAGCTATAATCAGGCTGACCCGAATCTCGCAGACCTAAAAATTACCGATGTCGGTCTGCAGCTTCATATTCCACACGGCACTTTTCCCGATCAGAATTGGCCGCACCGGGCGGGAGCACGTAACTGGACGATCCGCGGCGAAAATCTTTGCGCGTGGGAACGCGGACTCAATCCGCCGCTCGGCGACAGACAGATCGCCATCGATCCGGTTCGTGGTCGAATCTGCATAGGCTTTGGCAAATTGAGCGATGCGACAACTCATGCAGGCGCAAACACGCGTGCAAATGCATTGCTCAGCAATCTGTTGCTGACATTCACATACGGCGCGGTTGGAGAGGTCGGCGCTCACCCTATCTCATACGATAAGTTGCCGAAAGAATTCGATCATGACCGGACGCCGACGGTAATTTACAAAAACGTCAATTTGCGACAAGGTCCGACGCTACAGAAAGCTGTCGAAGACGCTCTCAAAGAAGCGCGTGATGGAGTGCAACTTGACCCGACAAAATTGGGCAAAGTTCCGATCGTGATCGAGATCACGGACAGCCGCACTCATGCGCTGGATATAAACGCAATTCCTGCGGCCGACATCGTTAACGAAGGTGGGTTGCGCAGCATAAAACTCAACGCGCCGTTTATTATTCGCTCTGCAGATAACGAGCGACCGATAGTCGAATTAACCCGTCCGTTTGCGTTTCGGCCGGCAAAGGTTTTTGACGCCGCTCCGGCGAATCAAAAAATTCTCGACGCATTTATGAACGAGCTATTCGTCAGGCTCGAAGGTCTCTACATTGCTCGCGGCGAAGATTTTGCATCGACGCTGCCAATTGCTCAGCGACGTTTTCATCCACTGATTGCGCGAGCTGCGCTTAACAAGCTTGAGATTTTAAATTGCACGCTCGATCCGGGCGGTTTCGAGCGTTACAACGGAACGCGTGCTCCTTTGCTTCCGGGCATCAGGCTCAAAGACGATTACGGTTTTGTCGTGGCGAACGAACAAACGGCTTTCAAACAAAAACCAGACATTATCATTCAACGCTCGGTCAGCGGCGCGTGTTTTACGGATGAAGGTTACAGACTTTGTATTACGGAATCGATCGTTGAGTCGATACCGGTTTCTGTTCCGCTCAGCGGTGGTGGTTCACGAGTCGATCAATTTGCGATTACGGGCGCAACAGACAACGTTAGAGGTTACGCGGGCGATACCGTAATTCAGAATGTCACGATTCTCGGCCGCACTCGCGTTACAACCGCCGAAGGCAGCGGCGGAATTTTTACAGGTGTGATCGAGGCTTTCGATCAACAAGTCGGCTGCCTGAAGTACTGCTATTTTGCGGATGATTCCGCGAGTCTGCCGCCACCAGACGAAGTCAAAAATCGTTTGCCGCAAAATTTCAAGTGCGTGAACGGCAAAGATGCGCGGCTTATTTTTACAAGCGAGTTTTTTGGCAACGCGGCATATTGCCAGCTTTCGCTCGAGTGTGATCGGCGCATTCTCGAGGACGGTCCGAACAACGACCAGATGGGAGCTTTTAATTTTCTTCGCGAAGCGCACAAGTGGCGCAATCTGCAGATAAGATTTCGCGAATTTATGCCGGTTGGGATCAGGCCGCTTTTGATCCCCGTAACTTAAAAGGAGGCAATTATGAGAGGCGATTTTTCAGCCTGGAACAAGGACAGGTCGCAAAACTTCAGAGGAACTCTTCACCAGCAGGGCCGAGTTTTGCTCGATCGCGACTGGAACGCGCAGACCGAGGTAATCGGTGAATGGCAAGAGACCGCCGGGCGCGATGCTTTCGGCGCCGGCGTAGCGGCGATTCCGGCAGAAGTTCCGAATAGTTTTAAAGTGACACAAGCGGCAAAGGTTGGCAGCGAAGTAAAAGTCTATTTAAAATCCGGCGCGACTACGACTGAGAAAAAAGGCCGAGTTTGGGCGGACGGTCTTCTCGCAGAACTCGCGGCAGACATCTCGATTCCCTTTCCACCCGCAGGACTGCCACCGGTTCCGGCAGCAGGAGCCGATGTTATACGCACGGCGACCTATTTAAATCCGCCGCCGGGAACGGTAGGCGAATTGCCGGGGAACAAGCACGATGCCGTTATCCTCGAAACATGGCTTCAGGAATTGAGTCCGTTTCAGGTGCCCGATCTGCTGATCGAACCGGCGCTCGGCGGCGTCGATACGACTGAGCGTGTGCAGACGGCGTATCGCTTTCGTCTGTATCGAATGACGGACACAGAGACGTGCGATTCGATCATTCCAAAGCTGAAAGACGATTTTAGTTTAAAGGGAAAACTCACGGCGAAGCTAAACGACATGACCGAAACCGGCGGCGATTGTCCGGTAGTCGAGAGCGGCGGTTACACGGGTTTTGAGCATCGGCTCTACCGCATCGAAATCGCCGACACCGACCCGACTAAAAAGGTTGGCAGTTATTTCAAATGGTCGCAGTTCAACGGCGGGCTTGTCGGTCGCGGAGTTTTTGACACGGGGGCGAGTAAGGTCGATATCCGCGCAAACCAGAATGCGATCGCGCATTGCGGCATCAACACGTTTTATCTCGAAGCGCTCGAATTCGACACGGCGCTCGGATGCTGGCAGGTGATCTACGGCGTCAGCAACGTGACGCTTAACGCCGACAACACGCTGACTTTGCCGGCGGCGAGCAATGAATTTACCGGCAACGTTCCGCCAAAAACTTCCGGCGGTAAAGAGAAACTACATTTTTTCCGACTGTGGAACGGCATCGAGCGAGTAAACGATTTTACCGCCGCCGCCGGAACCGATCTGCCGGATAAAGTTGGGATCAAACTAAAATTCGACGCAGAAGCCGCCGGCAGATACACCGCGTCGGATTTTTGGACGTTCGAAGCTCGTGTCGGGCAAGGCATCGATGCGACAACGCCACCGCTCGTCGACAACAAGCCGCCGCACGGAATTTTTTATCATCGCGTTCCGCTCGCGGAATTAGACTGGAAAACGAACTCCGTCGTAAACGGCGACGACATCGAAGATTGCCGACGGCCGTTTCAACCGCTGACAAAATTAAAAACCTGTTGCACGTATCGCGTTGGCGACGGTGTCAATTCGCACGGCGATTTTACAAAGATACAGGATGCGATCGATGCTCTGCCAAAAAAAGGCGGCGAGGTTTGCATTCTGCCCGGTTTCTACGAAGAAAACATCGTTCTGAAAGCGCCGCATAACCACAACGTAATTTTAAAAGGATGCGGTCGCCGCACCGTGATAAAAGCAAAAGAGTATAAGGACGATCCGGCCGGGCCGCCATATCTGAAGGCGGCAATCTACGTCGAACACGGCCAAAATATCACTATCGAATCGCTGGCAATCGAAGCGCACGAAGAAGGGTACGGAATATTCCTCGAGGGCGAAGAGAGAGACGCAAAGAACTCTAACATCGAAAAATATCTCAAAGATATTTTGCTGTCAGGATTGTTTGTCTCGGCCGTGCATAAAAGCGCGATTAAGGGCTACGTCGCGCAGAACCTTACGTTGATTAACTCGGTCGTCCACATAAACGAAACCGAACGACTGCGAACACGCCACCCGGCAGTTTTTCTCGAGGGCGACGACATGCTGATCGAGCGTAATGAAATTCGCGTTCTGTCGGAACGCGCAGTTGTGGCCAAAACCGGTAATGAGTTGTCGAATGACCCGGAGCTTTTCGATCAAACATCGGCTCAGGAAGCGGCCGGTGGCTTGCAGATCGGCGGCGGTTCCGAACGCGTGCGAATCATCAATAACCTGATCGTGGGCGGCACCGGCAACGGAATATCGCTTGGTCGTATCGATCTGCTTAAAGACGGCAAAACGACTCCGGGTCGCGATCCGTTCGAACCGAAAGATCAGGACGAAGATTGCTGCAATCCGGATGACGGAATCGTTGACGACGATGAGGAGGACGAGAACGGTTTTAAAGCCGTTGCCGGGCCGCCGCTTTACGACATTCTGATCAAGTTCAACCGCATATTTAACATGGGGCGCAACGGCATCGGTGTCGCAACATTCTTCAGTCTGGGCAAAGAGATGCAGGTGAGTGACGCAGATGTTCCTACCGATGTCACTACGACTGGAATGATCGTCGTATCAAAGCTGGTTATCATTAAAAACCGTATCGAGCGGTGTATGAACATTTCGCCGCAGGTAATCAAAGAAAAGCATTCATACGTCATGGGTTACGGCGGCATTTCGCTTGCGGTGGTCGAGGAATTCGTCGTCAGGGACAACTTTATTGTCGACAATTGCCGCGACTGCAACGATCCGATTTGCGGAATTTACGTCCTGCTTGCGATCGGCGCAGAAATCTCGCGAAACGAAATTACAGAACATTTGCCGCAGCATTTCGAGGATGTAAATTCATCTAGTGTTCGGTTCGGACCTCGCGGCGGCATTTGGATATTTATCGCGGTCGGACAAATGGATTTGCTGCCCGTGTCGTCCGGCAAAGGCGAAATGGACAAGTTTTTAAATCGGTTTTCGGACGCTCATGCCGCAAAAATTCATGAAAATGTCGTATCAGTTCCGCTCGGTAGGACAGTGACGTTGACTGTGTTCGGTGACGTTTCCATAGTCGGCAATCGGCTCACCAGTTTTGGCCTGCAGCCGGTCGATATTATTAAGCTGATCACGTCGATCTTCATCAATAAAAAGGTGACTATGACCGCCATCCTTCAGATTATGGGCTTGCTGGCGGGCAATGTTTTGATATTCGATCTGAGTGTTCTGCTGATGGTCAGGGCGTATCAGCGGTTGATAAAGCAAATCAAGGCCGGCAACTATGGGGTACTCGGCGTCGACGAAGATGAGATCGACAAGATGTCGGATGAAGAGAAAAAGAAGTTGCTGATGCGTGCGTTGGCGGCGATATTGATAAAGGGCGGGTTCATTTTATTTGCCGACAATCAGTGCAAGCTGCGGAGGCATGGCAGAGAAATGCAAATTGCGCTCAGCTCGGTTTTAATCGCCGGTGTGTCGGATCTCGGATTTCACAACAATCAGGATTCGTGCGATCTGACCGACGACGATGCAGACGATCTGCTGATAACCAACGCGGCGCTGGTCGGCGGCACGTTGAGGACGACGGCAAACTGGTTTAAGGAAACGCTCGATCACGTTGCGTATTCGGCGATGACATTCGGGCTGATGAACGCAACCACTGACAACGAATCGGTTCATTGCCTCTACGTCAAGGGCAACCTGTTCCTCGACCGACATAATTTGGTGCTGGGAACGCTGCTGGCTGGCATTGACGGCGATATTACGGAAACTGCCGGCGATTTTCAAAGGGATGTGTGTGGCAGCCGCGGCAGATTTACTGTGGTCGGAGCCAGAATGTGGGAAAGCGTGATGAACCGCGAGGGTTCGGCCGATAGTGTTAAGAAAATGGGTGTCGATTTTGGAGGTGGAAATTAATGATAGACGAAAAAAACCAAACACGAGGAGTTTTTACATTTACCAAGCAATTCAAGAAACGCGCGCTCGAATTGCTTGACGAATCGCAGGCAGTTCCTTTAACTGAAGCCTTCAGGATCGGCGGCGCTTTGAACGGAGTATACGCACGCGAATACGAGCGTATGAAAGCTAAATACGGCGACGATCATGAGCGGACTCTCGAGATGGCGGCGAAAATCGAGCTCGGCGAACGGACGAAGAAGAAAATCGTCAATCGTCATCGAGACGTGACCACGCCGTTTGCCGAGGCCGGCGACGGCTGGGCGGTTGACGGATTTGTCCGCACGTCGGACGGCGATGCAATCTCCGGCGTGACCGTCGCTTCGTACGACAGCCGTGGACGAGTTTACGACGAATTTGGTTATGGCTGCACGGACAAGAAGGGTTATTTCAAGATAATTGTCAAAGAAATTCCTGACAAACAATTGCGCGTTTCCCTGCACGCATCCCGTGGCGAAAAATTGCTCAAGTCGAACGAAAACCGTCTCACGCCCGTGTCCGGTGGCTCAGCGCGAATCGACATCATTATTAGCGAAGGCGGTAAAGACGAATGTGCGGAGCCTCCAAGAACAAAAAGTAAACCACCGGTTTACAAATCCGATCAAGGCAAGAAGGACGCGGGCGACGCCGAAAAGAAGACAACGGTTTCGACCGAAACTGCAAAGCCGACCGCGGCAGCAGCCAAAGCAGAGGACACCCCGAAACCTTCGGTCGCAGCGGCGACAGACGTAAAGCCGGCCGCTTCATCAAAACTAACGAAACCCGCGACAGCCGCAACAAAACCGTCGGTAAAAAAATCAGCGCCAAAAGCGAAGAAAGTATCTAAACCCGCAAAAGCGGCAAAACCGTCGGCTAAGAAGGCAGCGCAAAAGAAATCGCGTAAATGACGGACTGAATTTCACCAAGACTACTTTATGACGCCCGCTCACATAATGCGATGAGAGCAGTTGCTCAAGCAAACACTGAAGATCATCAAGCCGCAAGAGCCTCGGCTTCTGCCCGTGTTTTCGCTGACCCTCTACCTTCCCCTTACTTCGACAACTCTGGCCACTCATCACCAACCATCTTCCGCAAAGCATCCTGCTCCTGCGGCGGCGACTGCCCGTCATGCCAAACGAAATCCAGCAACTTAAACATCTCACAGCCCAACGACCCAGCCGAGATCGAAGCTGATCAGATCGCCGACCGAGTTATGCGGATGCCGACCGGAGACAATGGGCCACTCGCAGCGTCGGGCGTTTCGCCCAAGCAAATTAATCGCAAATGCGGTTCGTGCGAAGACGAAGAAGAAACGGCTATTCAACGAAAGACGATTCCAAATGCTCACGGAATTACCTCACGAAGTCCGTCGCATCTCCGCGACGCCGTCGGCTCGGGCGGCCAACCACTTGATCTGCAAACGCGAAGTTTTTTCGAACCGCGATTCGGGTATGATTTTTCAAACATTCGCATTCATGCCGATTCAACGGCCGGGCGATCTTCTCAACTCATCAACGCCAAGGCTTATACACTGGGGAACGACATCGTTTTTGGCGGCGGAGAATACAGACCCGAAACGAATAGCGGACGAGAATTGATCGCACACGAACTCGCGCACACTATCCAGCAGACGCGAAGTCCAATAAATATTCAAAGAAAAGAAAAAGATAAAATTCACGGACCGATCGAAGAACAATTTTGTCAAGAAACCGGGAATTGCGAAAGCGGGTCGCATCATAGTGAAGAGTATGCAAACTGGATAACCGCTCTGGAACGACTTGAAAACTTTAAGATCACAGCCAGTGATTTGAAATTATCGAGGGTCACTCAGAAATTCGAGCTAATGTCGATGGAAGAACTTCACGAGTATCGGAGTAATTATATTAATTCAGAAAGCGATCCGCCGGGCGAGTTTCCTCACGATCCGGCCGTCATAAAATACCTCACTGATCTGATGATGTCGCGACCGACACAGAACTGCACAAAGGAAGAAGCAGAAAAGGCTGAAAAAAAAGCGCAGCAGGCGCTCAAGGATGCCGAGCCGATGGTCAATGAGGCTCTAAAGGCGATTACGTTATTATTGAGCGCCTGGAGTGGTAATAAACAAAGCTTGACATCAGGGAGAATCGCTCATACGGGAGAAGTGGCCTGTGCATTCAGAAGCAACTTTAATATAAAAGAATCCGACACAAATTGGGGAGTTACGGCAATCAAGGTGGAAAGCAAGCTCATGTGGCTGCAGAAACGGCTTAAGAAGCCGGTGAGCTTTGCGTGTGAACCAATAAACTCAAAAACTTGCCTCGAAGCGACCGGAAGAGATGCGGAGGCTTACGTCACAAACCACACCGGACCCGTTCATCTGTGTTACGGTTTTCGAACAAGTCCTTTCGACGCGGCAGCGACGATAATTCATGAAATGCTCCATTTTCGCCCGGGCTTAAAAGATGAGGGCGGTTATGCAAAATTTTCCACGATGGCTATGATGTGCAATGCCGGCGATCAGTTCAGCGCTACCCCGGACATACTGACTAACACAGCAGATTCGATAACAGCATTCATAATGCACGTAAACAATACGAGCTCCACAGATTTGCAGGTCGTGCCGGTCAGGACGCCTTAGATAATTAGATATGAATGCGGGCCGAAATGTCTTTAACGGCTTGTTACAGAGAAATCGAATGCACGATCTTGTCTCGAAAAAACTCTTGCACGACGCAATGCTAGGAGTGGGCAGAGCGCGTGATAGTTTTGCCGATTCGAATTCCGCTTCGCAGGGCGTAGTTTCACGCGCAGTTCCGATCTTACTGCGCCAGGCCATTTGCTCCTGCGGCGGCGGATGTCCGGCGTGTCAGACAAAGAGCAGCGTGAATATTTCCCAACCAAATGACCCCGCCGAGATAGAAGCCGACAGAATGGCCGACCGCGTAATGCGAATGTCGGTGGACGATGTGAAACCAAAATCAAATTTGGCGAATGCGTCGAATGCGATTCACCGCAAATGCGATGCCTGCGAAGATGAAGAAGAGCAAGTTCCCGACACCGTCCAGCGGAAAGAAGCATTTTCTTCAGCCGCGCCGCAGCCTCCGCCCGGCGATACACCGCCCTCCATTAGGAACGTTATTAATTCCGGCGGCAGACCACTTGATTTGGAAACCCGAAAGTTTTTCGAACCGCGCTTCGGCCATGATCTTTCATCCGTCCGCATCCACACGGATTCAACAGCTGGCCAATCCGCAAGATCGATAGATGCAAGAGCCTATACCCTCGGCAGCAACATCGTCTTCGGCAGCGGCGAATATAAACCTGAGAGCGAATCAGGCAAACAACTGATCGCCCACGAATTGGCTCACACTGTCCAGCAGCAAGAGGATACGGGCTTGCACAGAAAGGCGGTCATTCATCGCAAAGCGGGCACTCCCGCTGATAGTGAAAACTGCAAAAAGTTCACGAAGCACGAATTTGACGGGACGATCAATGACAGCAGGCCGACAGGCCCACATTTTCTGCCCCGGAAATACCACTCGCTGGAGGAAACATCTCCGGGTTCCGGCAGTCTGACCCGCAAGCCTTATGGCGATGAACTCGCGGTGGGGAAAGAGCTTGAAATCAGAAAGATAGATAGTTCCGGGTCAAAAGGCACATTCCTCGGCGTTTGCGACAAAATCGAAGGGGTGCTGCCTACGACGCAGATCCTGTATATCCCGGCGCAATATGTGACCCGCAAAGATCTGGCCCCTGCCGCCGCGCCTGGTGTCGCCGATCCGCAATCCATGCCCGGAACGCCTGATCGGCTTAGAGAGGAAATAGAATCCATCCGGTTACAACTGGGCTTGGGGGGCGACCGGGATTCATCCAATTCGTGTTCCGCCGATGAATTTACCCCGGTCAGTTCAGACCAGGATATTCTTTACCAGCGTCTGCTTGTGCTCGAAGCGGAACAAGGTCAGAACATGTGTTTACCGGCATCGGAACGACCCGTTGTCGCCGAACCCGGAGACGAACTTTCCGAGGGGCAATCAATCCCCGGCCCGGCCGATGATATTATTGCGGGGATCGGCGCAACTCCGCCCGAATCGATGAGCGGAACTGAACTTGAAAACGAAATTAACGATCTCCTTTTCGCTCTCGATTTACCGGCGCTCGACCTACAAAACCCGATCGCAGTAACGCAGGATTTTGCTCCAACCGATAATGAATGGGATCTTTTTTATCGTCTGAACGAACTTGAGATCGAGTATTTCGAGCGACGCGGCCTTTCCGACCAAGTGCGCAAAACAACGAATATTCTGGCCACGCAGCAACGCGAATCCGGCCTCACCGTGGACAAGGCCATAAAGATCGGAATGGGTCTTACCAATCCCGCCACTGCACCGATGGCCTTGCTCGATGCAGGCGCGGCGGCTCTCGGAAATCCGGTCGAAGATTTTGCAACTGGTTTTCTGCCGGGCTTCCTGGCGGGAGCAGTTATCGAGCTGCCTCGGGACGTTTTCGAGAAGCTCGATGCGGAGACTAAAGAGCACTGGATTGCATTTAACGGCGGGATCATGGTCGGCATTCCGGTGGGCGCTCTCGAAGGCGTGTGGGAGCTGTTCGTCGGCCTCTACGAGCTCGGCAAGTTGGCCGTCGAGTTTTCACCTATCGGAATGGCTTGGTCGAGCGGTAAAGATGTTTACCGAATGATCACCGATTACGAAAAATATGACGAGGAAGAAACGAAGAAGATAAAAGAACGACAGGCGATAGCCGGGGCGGTTATCGACCTGATTATAGACATGTTCAAGGATCCCGCGTTCATGCTGGAGCACGGCAGGGAGCTCGGCGAGATCGCGGGCCGTTCGGCAAGCCGTTGGTTCAATGAGGACTTCATGAAGCGAAGCACCTTCGATAAGGGCTATACGATCGGCAAGGTAGAGGGACGCGTCGTTTTTGAGATTTTGGCGCTTTTCCTCGGGCCTGAGGAATGGATCGCGCGCGGTGCGGCTGCCGCCGGTCAATTTGCAAAGCTGAGCGGTCCGCTTCGCAAGGCGATCATCACGATGATCGAAAAAGTTCCGGCGCTAAAGAAGATGATGGACGCGAGCAAGCTCGCCAAGGGCGAACGTCTTCTTGGCGAGGCGGCAGAACTCGCGAGCGGCGCCGGCAAGCTTGCTGACGAGGTGGGCGGAGGCACGCGCATTACCGACGAGGCGGCCGAGCTAGCTGCAGGAACGCGAAAACTTGCAACAGAAACCGGCGATGTTTCAAAGATTCTCGACCCCGAAGACCTCGCAGATCTCGGTCCGATAAATCGAGACACGGTTATTAGTTTTCAGAAACATCCCGACATGCTGCGCGCCTGGGCGGAACATCCAGAGGCCGCTCAGGCCTTAAAATTCTGCGAGTCTCCGTGCTGGCCAGAGAACATTACCGATGTCGAGCAGGTCAAAAGGCTTGACGAGTTTGTTCGCCGCGCTAAGGCACAAGGCGTAAAGTTTGACCGAAGAAAACTCAATACCGCTCTTAAAAATTCGGATGAGACGCAAATCAACAATTTACTCGACGGGCTTGAGGGCAGACTTGACCCGACGCCTCCTGAAACTGGATTCGGCACAGCCCCCGACGCCGACCTTTCCGTTGTCGACCGTCCGCCGCCAGGCAGCCACAGCGAGGCCGGGCTTTCCGGTCAGGTCGGTGAGGCGACCGAGGCTGCAAACGCCGGTGCGAAAAGACTGCCGCAGACTTATGCCCAACGCTTTTCTCCGCAGACACGCGAGGAACTCAGACAGATTTTTTCGGACTTTGGTGACGATGCGTTGACCGAATTTGTCAATAGGCTCGATCTCCCGCAGGGCGGACTGGCACAAGTAGAAATACCGACTTCTGAAGGTCTGCGCAAAGTTGATCGATTGTTTCGTGACGGTGCAAATATCGTCATGCGCGAGGTCAAAAACTACACGAAGTCCGTTCTCGATCGAACGGCGCGGATCGCAGACGAGATCGCAAAGGACATTGCCATTCTCGGGCGGTTCCCCGATGCCAGAGTCGAGTGGGTAGTAAACGGCACCATAAGACAAGGTCTGCTGGACGAACTCGTGCTGCTTGAAGCCGAATGGCCCGGAAGATTTCGTCTGATCCATGGCGAACCATTTAATATTATCCCGTGATCTGGCGATCGGGCGTTGTTTGCCGGGAGATGTAGCTCAAGCCGATCCGCATGTTTCCAATGTTTGACGGGCGCATTAATGCTTGAAAGAGCCACAAAGTTACTGAAGGACAATCCCGGTTTCGAACATGAAAACCGGCGCTTCGATAACTCATGCTTTTCTGCAATAACAGACAACCAAATTATTCATCGAAAAGCATCTTGCCCCTGCGGCGGCGGATGTCCGGCTTGTCAGGAGAATTCAGGTCATCTAAAAATATCGCAACCCAACGACCCGGCCGAGATCGAAGCCGACCAGATCGCTGACCGCGTAATGCGAATGTCGGTGAGCGACGCAAAACCAATGTCGAATGTGTCGAACACATCAAGTACAATCCACCGCAAATGCAACGCTTGCGAAAATGAAGAAAAGATGAATGTTCAGCGAAAACCACTCTCAACGACCGGTGTGGCAGCATCCGACAGTCCCGACCATGTTCGCAGCGCCATTAGCTCCGGTGGCCAGTCCCTCGATTCCGCTACGCGAAGGTTTTTTGAACCGCGATATGGGTATGATCTCGGCCGCGTCCGCATTCATACGGGTGATGCAGCCGCAGAATCCGCAAGGAAATTGAATGCGAGCGCATACACTTTTGGACAGGACATTGTGTTTGGCGCCAGTAATTACGCGCCTGACAAACACGATGGCCGAACTTTAATTGCCCACGAATTGACCCACGTTCTACAGCAGAGCGGGTCGGGCGCGGAGCAATCGACAGTGCGCCGTCAGGTCGATCAGCGCGACGAACCGGATGACGAGAAACTGGGCACCAGCGTCGGCCTCACACAAGTTTGTCAACCGCATCCTAAGAAGGTTAAGCAAGCGGGTGCGACATGCTGGGCTGCTGCTCTCCTTTCGGTGTTAGGGTCTCGTAAAAATGTTCTGAGTAGCCCCGACGAATACGTCGAAAAGTACAAGGAATTTACCTACAAGGACGGGTCGCTGTCCCCTAAGCATTGGGCCGATGTTGCCAACAGCGAGGGCATGCAGTTCACTGACGAGGTGACTGCGGAAGAGATCACCAGCGCCTATCTATGGAAGCGCCTCACCGGATATGGTGAACTCTGCCGTCCGCTCTGGGTGGCGGAAAGCGGCGATCCATTCGCCCATGCGTACGTCGTGTTCGGCATCGAACGCCACAAAATGGTTCGGATGGATCCAATGATTGGAGACTACAACGTAATTGACGTTCGCCAGATCAGCGAAAGCAAGAAATTCAAGGTCAGTTTTTATAGTTAAACGATATTAGAGACATGCCAGCCATTAGTTGGTTCGTATCGGCAGAAAGGCCTTGATAATCTTATAGACTTAAAGAAAATGACCAGGATGTCCACAAAATCAGTCGAAGGCAATATTGCTATCAACACAAAGCAACAAACGCTTGAATCAACTCCCAATTCTCAAACCTATTTTCCCGACGCGATATCCTCCGATCTGATGCTTCACCGCAAAGCCTCGTGCCCCTGCGGCGGTGGATGCCCAGCTTGTCATGCAAAGAGCAATTTGAACATCTCCCAGCCAAATGACCCCGCCGAGATCGAGGCCGATCAGATCGCCGACAGGGTGATGCGGATGCCGGAGAGGGAAGTTTCAGCTGAACAAAATAACTCCACAGCAAAACAAAGTGTTGCAGCGTTCGCACGCGGAGATTCGGCAGCATCTGGTCGCATTCATCGAAAGTGCGATGCTTGTGAAGAAGAAGACGAAATGGCGGTTCAGCGAAAGGCGTTGCCGTCGGGTGGTGGAGTAGCGTCGCAGAATCCAAATCATGTTCACGACGTGATCGGTTCGGATGGAAGGTCGCTTGATTTGCAGACGCGGAGGTTTTTTGAGTCGCGCCTCGGTTATGATTTGTCGGCGGTCAGGTTGCATACAGGTGATGCGGCGGCGGAGTCGGCGCGCAAGATTAATGCGCAGGCGTATACGTTTGGCAGCGATATTGTTTTTGGCGGTGGGGAATACAAACCTGATAGCGAATCAGGACGGCATTTGATCGCGCACGAACTGGCGCATGTGACGCAGCAAAATACAAAAAAACTTCATCGCAGACTGAAGGTCAATGCCGCCGATTCGGACGATCCAACGACTGCGATTGCGATGATCGACCCGATGGTGACGCAGCTTTGTCCGGATTTCGAAACCGACAGCACGACTGGTGTGGTTAGGCCAAGAAGCGGTACTCCTTGCCCTACCAATCCCAGCACGGCGTCGGACTATAGGGCCGAGTACAGTGCGGTGGCCGCTGGCAGCAATCCGCTTGGCTGCTGCTGTCTATGCACGATGACGCGGCCGTGGGGTGACGATTGGGACATCATTGTGACTTCGACTGGCGGACCGTCAACGCGAGAGAGTGAGCATAGAGTTCTGATGACGCCGACCAGCGGTCCGAGCGCTCCTGAATTGCGCCACTGGACGTCCGGTCCTGCGGAGACAACTTCGCCGCAGCCTGCCGTAGAAGCTTTTGGCCACGAACTATGCGGACACGCGGCGTTGATGAAGATCAGAGCACATGAGGGAGCTACGACTGACCGCGCTTACGATGACCAGCACGACTCGACAGTGCGCGTGCAAAACGCGCTTGCTGTTGAAATGGGACTTGTCGGCTCGCGTCGCGGACTCGCGGCAGGCGGCACGCATCGCGGCGAATCGCTGCGCGTATTTACCGTCGGCCCATTTGGCGTCAACGAAACGAATATCGCCCCGTTTGCAGCCCAGATCGCAGCAGCAGTCGCTTTTTTGAACGGTAAACCTGAGCTTCTTGTTGATACGGTAGGTTTCAGAGACGGGGCCGATACACTGGCCGGTGTCAGCGCGGGCCGTGCGATCAGGGTGCGGGGCGCGATTGCATCTGGTATAGCAACGCCAACCGTTAGTGTCGAAACTTCACCCGGAGTCTCGGAAACGCTCCCGCGCGTTCAGCCGATCACCGATGGCGGAGTGGGCTCGTCGTCGGTTGTTGAATTACGAATGGCGATCAAACCGGCGGGGTTGATCACGCCAATCGGTGTTGCTCCGCCTTCGCCGCCGGTGCACGCTGATCCGGCCGATCCCGCGCGCGTCGCTGCTTTAAAGCGCGGCACCGTTAACGAATGCCATCAATTGCTCGCAAACACGGCGTGGCCATAAACGAGACTAGGTATCCTGGAAGGAGGTCAAAGAACCATGACCGCGAATCGACAGAAAATCGCCATACGACGCTTCCCCACTGCTGGTATTCAGAGATGATTTGGACATAGTTTCAGATAAAGATGAACTGATCGCTCTTTTACGAACAGATCCACCATCGAGCTTTATAGTAGTCAGGATGCGAGGATGAAATTCGTTTTCCGTTGTATCTTTTGTAAACGGACATATGCGTCGAAAATGGAATCGCGTTCGAAACGGGTTCGAAGAAGATTACGAATCTTGACTCCCTCTCACTAGAGCCATTCGCAAGTTCTATTCCGCTACTTGTTAGCCGCTTATTTACTCGGGATTCGGCACGGAAGGAGAAATGTGGAACGCTGAAGCACCATGTTGGTTCTTCTCTTCACCAAGCTGGTGCATCGGCTCGCCAAACTATCTTTAATTTGTCGCGCTCAATGTACCAAGTTAGCGAAATTAGTTCCTACTAGAACGTCGACAAAGGGGCCTTGCAGCACCATGAAAATAACACCTTCTGGTCGAAATAAGCAGTAATTTGGGCGTCTGGTGTTTTGTGACATTTTATCTCAAGAAGTGTCGCCAAACACCACCCGCCTTAGCCGTTATCGCTCGTTAATAAACTACTTAGGGTTCTGGTGAATTTCCTTCCAAAATCTAATGGGACACACATAGCCTAATTGGGACATATCGTATGTCCCGATTAGGCTTTACAATGTCCCAATTAGCAGATATAATGCCTCAATTAGGTAAATGGGACATATAAAAGTCCCATTTGTAATACCGCCAAGAAGCATATGAAAAAAGGAGAAAAGAAAGCCGAATTGGAAGCCCTCATCATTCAATTGCTGAGTGATGCGGACGAGGTCAGCATCCGCTCAGTCGCGGATGCAGCTGGCGTTCCAACCGATGAAACCGAACGCAAAGCGATTCGAAGAGCATTGGCGTCATTGACAAGAAAAAACATAGTCGTTCCGAAGGGTTCTGCACGCTCACGCGTATACGTTCTGCCCGAGAAAACGCCCGAAGCAGATGTGCTTCGAGAGAACGAGGAACGCGTCGAAACGACGGGGTCAAAAATCGTCCATTTTCTTAAAGGGATCGACGTCTCGCCAGAATCGAAAGAGTTATGGAATTACGTCACTCAAGCTCTCGCCGAACGAGCTCCCGTCGGTTACATTCACGAATTCCTACTCTCCTACGAACCGAACGAGACCTTCTATCTCGCCGCCGACCACCGGGAAAAATTGAAGACCCTTGGACAGGTTGAGGCGGTCGTTCAACCGGCTGGAACTTACGCCCGAAACATACTGGATCGGCTGTTGATCGACTTGTCATGGAATTCAAGCCGGCTCGAGGGGAACACTTACTCTCTACTTGAGACCAAACGGTTGATAGAACTGGGCGAAACGGCGACTGGCAAGGAAGCGTCCGAAGCCCAGATGATCTTGAATCATAAAGCGGCGATAGAGTATATAGTCGAATCCGCCGAAGACGACGTGATCACTTCACATGAGATCCGTAGCCTTCACGCTCTCCTCTCTGAGAACTTGCTCGGCGATCCGGCCGCCTCCGGACGACTGCGCTCGATCGTTGTGGAGATCGGCGGTTCGACACATATTCCCCTCGAGAATCCACAATTGATCCACGAATGTTTCGATATCTTTATAGAAAAAATGAATCGGATCGCAGATCCGTTCGAAAAATCGCTATTTTCGATCATACATCTGTCATACCTGCAGGCGTTCGAAGATGTGAACAAGAGAACCGCGCGGCTCGTCGCGAACATCCCGCTAGTCAAGAAAAACCTCCGGCCGCTGTCGTTTACGGACGTTGATAAAGATGCCTATGTTTATGCACTGCTCGGCATTTACGAAAAAAATGATGTCAGTCTGATCCGCGATCTATACATCTGGGCGTACACCCGATCTTCGCAACGATACACGGCGATTCAGCTAGCCATGGGGGAACCCAACCTCATGAAGTTGCGTTACCGGGCACAGATCCAGGAGATTGTAAGATCGATAATTTTGGACCTAGTCGCGGGCAATGATGTTGTGCCCCGTATTCATGAATCGATAAATGTGAGCACGATCGGGGAAGCCGACCGAGAAGAGGTTTTCAATCTGATCGAGCAGGAGATCGTGAGCTTGCACGATGGAAATGTCGCACGGTTCAAGGTCCGTCCTAGTGAGTATAAAGCGTGGAAGGACTTGCAGTGAGTCCAGCCTCAGATCTAGCGGAAGTATCCCGTGAGGTTGTTGTGATGCATTGTTCGCGACGACAGACTAGGAGGAATACAAGTCATCAGCCACAGCGTTCAAATCGTGGCCAGGCATGAGCTGGTCCGAGATCGTTAGAATGGAAAACAGATTCCTCTTTAGATCTTCTGTTGAAATCTCGCCATCGCGAAGCGACGTCTGTAGCAGATGGAGCGCCATGTCGGCCAGGAGAATTCTCTGCTTATCCGCCCAACCTGCATCACCCTTTTTTGAAGTATCCTGTTGGTAGGACGCTTCGGTAAGATGATGGGCCGTACGGCTCATGGATAGTATCTCTTTTTTCGTCAGCTCATCCATCGGCGTATGCCAACCAATTATTTGCCTTTCAGTTCCTCGATCTCTTTCTCTAGCTTTTCGATATGTTCAGTCATCGGAGCCATCATGACGCGTATCTCTTCGATAGTGTAGCGCGGCGTTATATGCTGTGGACAGTTCCAGTCAAACGCTTCGACGTGAAGGATCATCGCCCACTCGATCTTTGCCTTGTAGCCGGGCATTGTCAGTTTCTCGATGATCTCAGGAGCATCTTTGGCGTCGGTTACCTCGACGCGGACGATCAGTTTTAGTCTAGCCCGATTTGGATAATCCATCAGGAAAAGTGCGGCCTTGTCATTGGCTTTCAGATTGCCGACGCTTATGTATTGCAGGTTACCGCGAAAGTCAGCGTAGCCGAGCGTTCGATCGTCGAGCACTTTCAGAAACCCTTGCGGCCCGCCGCGAAACTGAATATACGGCTGGCCGTCCTCATTTACGGTCGCCATATAAAACCCATCACGAGCCTCGATAAAATCATTCTCAGCGTCAGTCAGCCCGTAAAAATCAGGCTCGCCACCCTCAAACCTCGCGTAATTTCGCCGCGTTCCGTAATGCTCCTGTGCCGCCTTGACGCTCGGCGTAAATGTTAGATCGAAGAATTTGTGTGACATTCGATTCTCCTTGCTCAAAACTAACGGAAATGCCGATGCAGCAATTGCCTGAGCCAAAAATAAAGCCGCTTCGATGTTCGATCACATATTTGTGAAAAACCTACGGTGAATTAGACGCTAATTTTGTCGCCGTCAACATGAAATGAGTAAGGTAGCGCGAGTTTGACATTCCCCATAGCAACTGTCGATGCAGCCACGCCGTTTTCTTTAGATACTCTGTGGTCCAGCCGGCGCCGTCGCCGCAATAGAGAGCGTGGTCTTCCCAGAATATTTCGCCATCAGCCATCTCTTCACAGTATTCGACGAGCAGCCCCTCTGTTCTTTCAAAATGCCGTCTCCACCAGTCCGGTGAATGATACTTATCAAAGTCGGCATTCCAACCGTCGGTTTCCCGAAATACGTAAGGCAGGGTACGAGATCCTTCGCTGAAGCAAGTTTGTGCTATGCAGAGCTTTCCGCCGGATCTAAGAAGACCGGCTAGATATTTTTAAATTCCACTCGAAGTGCCAAACGTCCTCCTGTGGGAAAGTGCATTTCGTTTTTCCTACGATGAACTTGTCGTACTTTTCGCGACTTATAATCACTGCCCAACATCCACGCAAAAGCCATCACCGAGCCCCGGCCGAAATCCTACGTCAGGTAGCTTACCGCCCGGCAGGCAATACAGAATCGCAAACCGCTGACACAGAATCTCCCCCGGTGGTGTTCTTTTCCTAGAGGGGAGAACAACTATGAAGGTCATAACCATGGTATCGATACTGCTCTTTTGCAGTATCGTTTCGTTCGCGCAGCAGCAAGACATCAAACGAATTGACGGAAGCCGGATTGCGACGCATGAAGTCGATCGCTTAGTAAATGAACTCATGACCAAGGCGAAGGTCACGGGCTTGGCGTTGGCGATCCTTAACGACAATCGAGTTGTCTACACCAGTACATTCGGCTATAAAAACAAGCAGAAACTAAAGCTACTCGACAGGTCAACAGTTCTCTATGGTGCATCATTCAGCAAGGCGGTCTTCGCCTTCTTGACCTTAAAACTTGTCGAAGAAGGAGTTTTGGATTTAAACAAACCGCTTTTTCAATATCTCGATAAGCCGTTGCCGGAGTATGAAGAATACGCAGATCTTGCGGGCGACGAACGGTGGAGATTGATCACCACGAGAATGTGTTTGAGCCATACAACGGGTTTTCAGAATCTTAGATTTATAGATCCAAGAAAAGGAGTTTTTGATCCTAGTGGAAAGCTAGCAATTTACTTTCAACCTGGAACCAAATACGGCTATTCGGGAGAAGGGCTTAAATTGCTCCAACTCGTAATTGAGAAAGTAACAGGCAAAGATCTGGAATCAATAGCCGTTGAAAAAGTTTTTATGCCGATCGGGATGAAAAGATCAAGTTATGTTTGGCAGCCAACCTTTGAAGACAATTTCGCTTACCCACACTCTGCGAGAGAAGAGACGCAAGGTAAGAAAAAGCGCAAAAGGGCGGGCGGATTGGGTTCGTTGGAAACGACCATAACGGATTATTCGAAGTTTATCGAGTACGTTATGCAGGATAAGGGCCTTGGTAAACAAATGAGACGGGCGATGATCTCACCTCAGATTCAGATTAATTCAAAATACCAATTTCCTACCGTTTCGGATGAAACAACCACCGAAAATCAAGACATTAACTTATCCTATGGTCTAGGCTGGGGGCTTTTGCAAACTAAATACGGACGAGCCTTCTTTAAGGAAGGGCACGACGACGGCTGGCAAAATTACAATATTAATTTCAAGGACAAAGGCATCTCGATCATTGTTATGACCAACAGTGATAATGGCGAAAGCATCTTCAAGGAACTCCTGGAAAAGGTCATCGGTGACACATTTACTCCTTGGGAATGGGAGAGGTACATTCCCTACGATAGCGAAAAGAAGGACACAAATTAGAAGAGATCAACCTGGCTCCGTGCAGTCAGCTACGTCGTCAAGCCGTTTTACCGCCTCCAACAACAACTTATCATCGGTTTGAGCATAGACAGTCGTGATGCTCATGTCGGAATGCGCGAATAAGTTCTGTACGATCAGAGGATTAGTGTACCGCCGAATCAATTCACTTGCGAAGTAGCTTCGAAGATCGTGGAAGTGATAGTTCTCTTCTCTGGTTCCACCGCGCTTGTTGATTCCCGCATTGCGAAGCGCGGTATGCCAACGCTTGCGAAAGTCCTTCAAAGGGAAGGGCAACTGTTGGTCCTCGATCATCGCTTTCAGTACTTTCGTCGCTGTAGCGTTGAGCGGAACTAAACGTGGTGGCCTTCCTTTCGATCCGATCACAAAAACATGTTCGCGTTCGAAATCGATAACATCTTCGGTGATCGCTACGAGTTGGCCGCGTCGTAATGGAAGATTAACGGCCAGCACGATCAACCGGTAAAGCAGAGTATCTTTCTCTAACTCCGTCCACAGTGCTTCTTTTTGTTTCTCACTTAGTAACCGTCTCCTCGGTGGCGGCTCCGGTAAAGCCTTCACATACTGCATCGGATTTCGATCGAGTATGCCCTCTTCGCACGCTAAGCTGAAGATCTTTGACAACGTAGACATGATGCGATTGATCGATGCAGGTGAAAGCTCGCCCTCCTTCTTTCGCTTGTTCTGCCGACTCTGGAGTTTAGATCGGCAGTTCCGACAATCCTGCGGACTTATGCTGGATAGCGTCTGTTTCTTGAAGTGTCCAAGTAACAGTCGGATATAGAGATCCTTAGCTCCTTTGTTGACATTGTTCTGCTCAACGTAGGGCCGGTACTTCGTCTCAATAAACGAAGCCAGTGTGGTCGTAGTATCTGTGACATTATAGTTGTGATCGAAAGCCGTCTTAATGATCTGCCGCTCAGCCAACTCAGCTTCCTGTTTGGTTTTGGCTTCGGGAATACTTTGATGGATGGCCTTCCCTTTCAGTCTTTTGTATATCCACCAGGGGGCTTTTGAGTAGTCGGGATGCGAGGATAAAATTCGCTTACCTCTGTATCTTTTGTAAACGGCCATTACGTGTCGAATAAAGTTGTGTCGAGCGCCATCGAGACAGGAGGTCTCATGTCGTCGGTCGCCATCCGCTACTTTGGCAAATCTTATTCCGCTGCATATCGGCCGCTTATTTATTGAAAATTGGTGTGAAAACGAGGAAATCGGCGCGCGGTTGCACCAAGCGGTGCGCGAGTGAGCCAAAGATCAGACTGCAACTACCGCGCAGAAGATGGTTGCAGAATGGTGGCGCTTTTTGGAAAGCAGGAAGTTCGGTAACTCGGTCTTTTTAGGTAAGTTAGGAAATCGCCCTCTCGTGGCTTGTGTGAACCAACGAAAAAAGGACTTTCGAATTTCTTCGAAAGCCCCGTGTTTATTGGTCGGGACGACAAGATTTGAACTTGCGACCTCTCGCACCCCAAGCGAACGCGCTACCAGACTGCGCTACGTCCCGAAATGTCGATTTTTTAGAGTAGTTTTACCGCCGTGGAATGTCAAACCGCTTGCCTAGGCTGAAGCTGATGGCTTGTTTTTGAGCATTTCGCGAAGATCGAGCAGCTGCGCGGCGATCTTCTTCAAAGCCTCCCGCTGATTGCCCGAAAATTCTGCATCGTAGGACGTTTTAGCGTCATCGGCAGACGGCTCGATGTGCGTATCAAAAAGAGTCGGCGCCTTCACATCGTTGCGAGCGGTCGAAGTTTGCGGCTTTGTTCCTTCGCGCGTGTCGGATTGCAGCTTTTTGCGGGCACCGGCAATCGTAAACATCTCTTTGTAAAGAAGCTGTTTGATCTTGAGGGCGATCTCGACATCGCGGCGGCGATAGCTACGCTGGCCGGACTTATTCTTCTGCGGCGAAAGCACCGAAAACTCGGTTTCCCAATATCTCAACACATGCGCCTGGACGCCGACGAGGTCGCATACTTCGCCTATCTTGAAAAATAGTTTTTCGGGGATTATAACTTCGTCTTGTACCATTACTCGTGTTAAAGTTTGTTCGTAATTTATCAGCCGTTATTGTATGTATTTACTAAACTTGTGTCAACAACCCCCCGATGCGATCCGAATTCGAGTTCATCCAAAACATTAAGAGCAGATATTCGCTTGCGTCGGTCGGCGACGATTGCGCCGTTCTTCGCAAAAACGACACTACCGATCTCCTCATCACGTCGGACATGCTGGTCGAGGATATCGACTTTCGGCTCGACTGGACAACGCCCGAGTATCTGGGCAACAAGGCTCTCGCCGTTTCCCTATCCGATATCGCGGCAATGGGCGGCGAACCGAAGTTTGCGCTGCTCTCGATCGCAGTTTTGGAAAACCTGTGGAAAACCGATTTTGTCGATCGATTTTACGAAGGTTGGCACAAGCTTGCCGAACAATTTGAAGTCGAAATGATAGGCGGCGACGTTTCCCGCTCGCCGGATAGGCTTGTGATCGACTCAACCGTACTGGGCGAGGTTCCAAAGGGAAAAGCCATTCTGCGTTCCGGCGCCCGACCGGACGATGCGATCTTTGTAACAGGTTATCTGGGCGGCGCGGCGGCTGGTCTCAACCTGCTGGAAAAAGGCGAAACGCCCGCCGGGGATCTGACCGAGGCAGTTCGTCATTTGATCTTACGCCAGCTTCAACCGATACCTCAGGTACGTACCGGTAAATTATTGCACGAACTAGCTTTGTCGACCGCAATGACAGATGTCAGCGACGGCTTGTCCTCGGATCTGAACCACCTCGCGATCGCCAGCCGCGTCGGAGCAAAAATCTATGCAGACCGAATCCCGGTTGACCCCGCGATCGCCGGAGCCGGCTCGGTAGTCAGCGATGCGCTCGATCTGGCGCTGAACGGCGGCGAGGACTTCGAGCTTCTCTTCACGACCGGACCGGAAAAAATTTCCTCAGCCCTCGACCTTGGATTTCACCACATCGGCGAAGTGACTTTAGAGGTCGGAATCATCGAGCTTGTACGCGACGATAAAGTCTCGCGCCTCGAACCAAAAGGCTATCGTCATTTCTAGAAATTTGCGCCCCCTTAAAAAAAACTTGAAGAAAGTGCTTGACAAATTTTTTTGACCTGTGCCATTATTGCGACTTCCGTTTTAGCGCGGAAGATCTTTTTGGAGATAGTTCTAATGATTCGAAGTTGGTTACACACAATTGATACGCCGCGAAAAGGGCGCGAATTTACAAATGCGCGGCCCGAGACGCAGGTGTGTCTGTACCTCGAAAGCATGGATTATCAACAGAAACCGAACGGCATAGATCGTTCGTTAATAGTTACTTGATACAGCGGGAGCGGCGTTCCCGCTCCCGAAACATCGAAAGAAAGACGCGGACAGCGTCGTGATTTTTTAGGAGCGGTTACGCTTGAGTTATTGGGAAACTCATGAGTAGCCGCTCCTTTTACTTTTGATGTTTGACAACTAAATAGCCGTATTTTTAACGGTGAGTTGTAAGTGGTGAGTGGTGAGTTTTTTTAATCTTTCCTTTATCACTCATAACTCACCATTTATCACTATTTTGGAGGCGTAGCTCAATGGAATTCAGAGCAGCTCGCTACGAACGAGCAGGCTGCAGGTTCGAATCCTGCCGTCTCCTCCAAACTTTCCTGCACCGATCGCCGATTGGTAGAGGCTGGCAGTCTGTAAAACTGTCGCTCATCGAGCAATGAAGGTTCGAATCCTTCTCGGTGCACCATCATTTCGGGGTCGTCTAACGGGCAGGACGGCTGACTTTGAATCAGCAGATCGAGGTTCGAATCCTCGCCCTGAAGCCAATCCGAATTTCAGATCCCGAATTCAAAATCGCAAAACCAGAGCGTTCCGCAGATGGCTAAACGGGCTTGTTTTGGAAACAAGTGTTCGCAGGTTCAAATCCTGCCGCTCTGACCAACCTACGCCGGCGTAGCTCAAATGGAATCAGAGCGTCCGTCTTCTAAACGGAAGGCTGTGGGTTCGAGTCCTGCCGCCGGTAAATTTCACGTGCGTGTAGCCCAACTCGGCAGAGGCGCTTGTCTTAGAAACAAGTTGATGAAGGTTCGAATCCTTCCACGCATACCAAACGGGGACGAATGCAAACCGGTCGAGCACGCAGTCTTTCGAACTGCTCATAGCGGGTTCGAGTCCCGTCGTCCCTTCCAAAATTACTGCGGGCATAGCCAAGGGGACAAAGGCGGCGGTTTGCAAATCCGCAAATCTCCGGTTCAAATCCGGATGCCCGCTCCAAATCTAAAACCTAGACAGCAGACGAGAGATGGGAGAAAGGCGCCGCTAATCTTGTCTCTTGTCTCCCTACTTCTTCTGTGGTTCGTAGCTCAATCGGCAGAGCGCTTCGCTGTGGACGAAGTTGTTGCGGGTTCGAATCCCGTCGATCCACCCATCTCGATTTTGGAATTCGGATTGCGGAATGCGGATTCGACGTTCTTGATCCGCAATCTCAAATCCGTAATCTGCAATCGTGAGGGGCCGTGGCAGAAAGGCGTATGCACTTCATTGTCGATGAAGACGATGACGGTTCGAGTCCGTTCGGCCTCGCCAAAGTAGAACAGACTGCCAAGTCTGTTCCCCATCATTACCGACAGACGTCGCCGTCCGTCGTACAAAAAAAGGAGACAAAACTATGTTTGCACTAAAGAGTCCGTCGGACTTTAAACCGCGTGCGACGTGAATCTTCAGCTTTTCCTAGTTTGCTGAAGGCAATGTCGTTCGTTAACAAAACTTTCAGGAATCTAATAAATGAGGAAAAGAAAATGAGCAAGAGATACCACGTTCGGGAACGCGCGTTCCTGAATCTCAAAACCGACATGCGCGCATATGTCATCGGTGTTGTCGAAGACACCGGCGAGATTGCAAATGTCAACGAAAACGACTGGAAATGGGGAAAGATTCAGCTCGAACTCGCCGATTGTCACGATGACGTTTCGTATGAGTTTGATCTGACCACTCCTGAGGAGCGCGAGAACAGCCTTTACAAGATTCGCAAAATGGCCGAGATCATAAACGCCGTCAAAGATGCGATCGAAAAAGAGGCCGCTTCGATCGAAACCCGACAGTCATTCAAACCGGCTGAAAAAGCTAATGCAGCAGCCGGTTAATCTAATCGCATTCTCTCACGGCGCGACCGGCCGTCCCGATCGGTGGGCGGCCGGAATGAAAGTTTCACAACAGTCTTACCAACACAAACACCGTCGGCGATCTCGGCGCAAGCAGAGCAGGCAGACAAATCCTTGTCGCACTCGTTCGCTAAAACGAACATGCTTGCCTTTGCTCGCAATCAATACCGAACGTCGACGAGTGTTTGCCCTTCCCGATCGGTGGCCAAGTCGGTTAAGGCACTCGCCTTTTAAGCGAGGAATCGTGAGTTCAAATCTCACCCGATCGACCAACTTTGCGGTGTAGTTTAACGGCAGAACAAAGGTCTCATAAACCTTAAGGTGAAGGTTCAACTCCTTCCGCCGCGACCATCTTTTTGGCAGGTAACTCAGATGGTCAGAGTGCCGGTTTGTTAAACCGGATGTCGCGGGTTCGAGTCCCGCCCTGTCAGCCAATTTCTTAAATAGCAACTAAAATAATAGGAGGTAAAATATGTCATACAACAAGCTAAACATCAGCGGCGCAAAAGCCGATGTTCTCTCATGGGTTACTCACGAGATGTCGGCCGATGAGCACGCGATGCTGCGAAACGTTTCGCGGCTTCCGTGTCTGTTTAAGCACGTCGCTCTTATGCCGGACGCGCATCTTGGAATCGGTTCGATGGTCGGTTCGGTAATCGCGACGAAGGATGCCGTTATTCCCGCAACGGTCGGTGTCGATATCGGCTGTGGAATGATGGCCGTTAAGACGCCGTTCAAGAGCGGAATTCTTGACGGCAAGATGGCCGAGTTTCGTCACGAGATCGAACGTGCGATCCCGGTCGGCTTTAACGAATACAAAGAAGCCGTCGATGAATCGAACGCGTGGGCGGGCTGGGCCGAGTTCAGCGAACTTCACCCAAAGGTTCAAGATCGTCGTGCCAAAGCGATGAAGCAGCTCGGAACGCTCGGCGGCGGAAATCACTTTATCGAGGTCTGTCTCGATACTGATGACAACGTCTGGCTGATGCTGCACTCGGGTTCGCGAAACATCGGTAACGAGGTCGCGACGCGGCACATCGCTACGGCGAAAACGCTCCACGATCTGGCGACGCTTCCCGACCCGGCGCTTGCGTACTTTGTCCAGGGCACGGACGAGTTCAAAGCCTACTGGCACGATCTCGACTGGGCGCAACGCTACGCGATGAAAAACCGCGAGATCATGATGACTAGGTTGTTAAGATCATTTAATCGCATGTTCGACGCGGATCTGGATTTGGAATCCAAAATCCCAAATCCAAAATCCAAAATCGAAATTGTCGTCAACTGCCATCACAACTACGTCGCAAGCGAGGAGCATTTCGGCGAGAAGGTTTACGTTACCCGTAAGGGTGCGATCAACGCCGAAGCGGAGCGCTACGGAATTATCCCGGGCTCGATGGGAGCGAAATCGTTCATCATCCGAGGCCTCGGAAATCCGAAGTCGTTTAACTCCTGCTCGCACGGTGCGGGGCGCAAGATGTCTCGTACCAAGGCGAAGCAGAAGTTCACTCGTGAGGACCTTGAAATGCAAACCCGCGGCGTTGAATGTCGTAAAGACAAAGGCGTCGTTGACGAAATCCCCGGTGCCTACAAAGACATCGCGGAAGTCATGCGTGCTCAGAGCGATCTCGTCGAGGTCGTGGCCGAGTTAAAGCAGGTCATCTGTGTTAAGGGCTAGATTTGAGTCCCCGTCTTAACAAGAGAATGGTTGGTCTAGAACTCAAACCAATGCGGTCGTGGATTTATCAAGTTCGCCTTCAAAATATTTGTTTAAGGCGTCGCGAAAGACCTTAGTTTCAGGGGATGCCAAACAAAATAAAGTCATGGATGAATGGAATTTCATTGCATCCGTTTTCCCGAAAACCTGTACCGCAGTACGTCCATCCACCTCGACTACCAGTTTGGAACACTCGATTAGGCGTGCACCGAGTACTGGATGGACCAAAAAGGCCTTTGCCTCATTTATGGACGAGATCGCGTATATTTGAGAAAGATTGCTAGAGCCAAGTCCACGAATTTGCGGAAAAACAAACCACATCCAGTGTCCGTGCTTTGATCCATTTGCAAGCTCTATTTTTACTTGCTGAATTTCTGGATCCTGGGCTTTGACAAATCGTTCGAGTTTAAATGGATCGTCATCCGAAGACTTCATATGGTCAACAAATCAAAAACATGAAATCAGTCTCGTGAAGCAACAAGGGCCAATGCACGTCGGACAATAAAGTTATCCACTGCCGGTTTGCTATCATCATCGGCTCGAAAAACAACAACCGTCAACTGTTCGATGCCACGACCGCCTGGACGATAACGAAGCGCTTCCGTAATCGCGAGAAGTAAGCCAACGAAGGCAAGTGGCGGATGGATTCCAGAATGTCCTCCCGCAAGAACGGGCATCACAACTCTATCTAACCGCTTTTCAGCGAGACAACGACAAAGGTCATGAATTCCGTCAAATAAGAACGACAGGCGTCCATTAAGTCCTCGATCTGATCGTTGTATCGTCGTTGACACGAGTGCAATAGGGACGGACCTGCCAAGCGGTTTTAAGAGAAGAAGACAGCGGCCTGCTCCAAAACTTTCCGCACGTTCATTTTTAGATTTTTGTTGTTCCTCTCCCGGGCCTAAATTCTCTTTTGCTTTAGTTTTTACTAATGAAACGAATTCGTCCACTTGATTCTCAAAAACTTTTCCGACGTATGCCCCCAAAGAACTTTTTTTGTCTCGAGCACACTCATCATCGAAATATTCATTGCACGGAAGTACAACGACTGTTCCCTCAGAACGTATTGGAAAGTCTTCAATCCTCCCTTCAGCGACTCGAAGAATGCACGTTCCAACAGTCACAGAAAGAATGCCCTTACTCTCTTTTACAAGAGATAAATCTAAGCCGCCCGCCGTAAGCAGTTCTTTCTTATGAGTTGACCATAGGGTAAAGGCAAAGCTCGCTAAAGAAACAGCTAAAAGAAAGATACCGATAATTACTGGTAATAAAGCACTCGGAGGATGAGACTGTAAATAAAACTCCTTATCAATCGTGATAAAAGGGAAAGCAACGAGAATCGCACCAGCAATTAGAGCAATTATCCAATAGGGTTGCTTAACAATTTCCTTGAGGGCATCCAGCATTATTAACGCGAATTTGTAAATTCATAAGAGTATTAAGCCTTTTCACGAACAAAATCAAATAAGCCACAATGTTTACGATGATTGCTGCAATAACCACGGTCGCGAATGGAACAAACCGGCCGGTTCAATTTTGTGTCATTCTTCGTCTATCATAAACTGACGCGACATTGACTTCGCTGTCGGTATCGAGACGTGGAATGAGAACGTAGGGACGACGGCCGGTTATCAACTAAAGTCAAAGCGACCTCGTCGAAGTCGTCGCCGAGCTAAAGCAGGTCATTTGCGTGAAGGGCTAGACGGCAGATCCGGGAGGTTAACCGGCGCTCTCGTTTTGGTCTGTTTGCGCTCGCCATTCCCTCTCTGCCTGTCGGCGGACGGCGGGCAATAACAGCCATCGGATTGCGACGATGCCGAATCGAGCCCATCGCCAGTACGACAAGAATTTCTTACGTGCATCATCATCGGTTGCGACGGCGCGAACCTCGTGCGCAAAAAGCGTGACGTTAGGCTCTATTTCGTCGGCCTCAAGGGTCCACGCGATCTTTACAAGATCAGGCTCCGAGTAATCGCGGAATTTTTCCGTGGCGATCGGCGTAAACGTAACATCGCCAAACCACGGTTGACAAACGGCTCCGCAGATCAATTGTCCGCTCTCCTCTACCAACGTTCCCCACCCGAGCTGACGGGTTTCTTCGACCATTCCAATTCTACCCCGCCTCTCATAGGTTCCGCCGAGTATCAACTTTCGCGCATTGACGATCAGCCATATAGGCCAGATCGATTGCATATCAAACTCGTACGCCGTTTTCATGACGATCTCCGGCGGAGCATTTACACGCCGCTCAAAACGCTCGCGGATGTCGAATTTTGGAATGAATTGATCGAGGATCCCTTGCATCTCACCCAATATTGTACTGCTGTTCCACAAACGCAGCGTAGCACGCAGTTAGTTATAATGCCGTTGTGAGAATAAAGAAATTCCGCTGCATTCAGTGCGGCGGGCCAAAGGTCAATGAATACACGACGCCGTATATCATGTGCGATTTCTGCGCTTCGTTTGCCGATATTGATTTTGCGATCGGCATTGAAACTTGGAATGAGAACGCAGCGACGACCGCGGGTTATCAACTGAAGAAGAACGGGCTGACGGCGCGTTCGCAAAATGCACTGGCACGCGGCGACCGCGATGAATATTACCGACTGCAGCGCGAATATTGGGATTTTTACTATCGCAGCTTCCCCGCCTATCTGCCGCCGACGATAGATACGGGCGAAAAGTATGCGCTTTATCTTGAGATCTGCGCGGTCTCGAGTGTCGAGAGCGGCTTTGATCCAAAGTGGCAAAATTACGCGGCCGAGCAGCAGCGTTTGCAGAACGCGGTGCAATATTTTCAGATCGGCGGGGCGACAAAGGCCGAGAGTGCGAGTTTCTTTACCCTGGCGCGCTTTTTTATCAGCATGACAAAAAAGGCGATGCGCGAGTTTTACGAGAATCCGCGATACGCCGCGCTGCACGAGCTGCTTCCCGAACCGCTGCACCTGAAGATGCGCGCCTCGATGTTTGTCCAGGCTTGGCTGCCGTATTTAACTGATCCAGATGCTGACCGGCTGCTCAAGATGCTGCACTTCTCAAACGAGTACGTCGAGATAGAGCGGCCGAGTGGACAGGCAGTTGAATGCAGCTCATGTAACGCACCTCTCTTCGCACCCGAAGGCTCGTATCGCGTCTTTTGCGAAAAATGCAGACGCACGACGCCGATAAGAACCGAGTTTTTCTGCCTGTCGTGCGGTTCGCCAAACGCGGTTCCCGATAATCCCGGCAAACCAATCGAGTGCTCGCGGTGCGGCGTCGCAAACCGCCTTACCAGTCCGATGTTTGGATAGCATTAACTCAGCAGCAGCCGACATTCTACTTGCGTTTAACGGCTTTTTAGTTGTAAATTACCTTAGAATTGGAGTCAACCACGTTTTGCTTACAGCCCGCGTTTTACTTTTGAACTTTTCGTACGAGCCGCTCGGCACGGTCGGCGTCGCGCGCGCGGTTTGCCTGTGGTTTCGCGGAGCGATCTTTGTCGAGGAGAATGACGGTGATAACGTTTTGCATTCGCCTTCGACGACTTTTCCGGTGCCTTCGGTCGTCCGGCTGCGACATTACGTGCATCTGCGGCGCAACAGCCGCGAGACGACGATGAAGCGTGCGCGAATTTACATTCGCGACCGCTATCGTTGTCAGTATTGCGCCGAGCACAAACATGCGAAAGACCTGACGCTCGATCACATCTTCCCGCGTGCACAGGGCGGCGAGCACACGCCGCAAAACCTGGTGACCGCGTGCGTAAAGTGCAATCAGCGCAAAGGCAATCGGACGCCCGAGCAAGCGCGTATGCCGCTGCTCACGTCGCAAAAGCTGCTTCGACTCGGCCTCGATCATGTGCTGCTGTGTCACTACGCCGAGAACCGCCCGGAATGGCGCAAATACCTGTTTATGGACGACGCTGTCGATGAGGTAAATATCATGGCAGCCTGAACCTGAGACAAAGGTGATTTGATGCGACTCGCGGCAAGTAAAAACCGCAGTCGCATTTTTGTTTATTTGAGTGACGCCTTTAGGCGTTATGAGGTGTTTATGAAACTTATAATTATTCACGGACCGCCAGCTGCGGGAAAACTGACGGTCAGCCGAGAGCTGGCCGCGAGAACAGGCTACAAAGTTTTTCACAATCACATCAGCATCGATTGTGTTAAGCCTGTTTTCGAGTTTGGCTCGCCGGCGTTTTGGCGCGTAATCAAGGTCATTCGCGAAGAAACGTTCGCCGAGGCCGCACGCGAAGGCTTCAGTCTGATTCACACATTCTGCTATGCGAAAGGCGAAGATGACGAGCAATACCACCGCATGATCGCCTGTGTTGAGGACAACGGCGGCGACGTTAACTCCGTGCTGCTTATCTGCGATGACGAAACGCGGCGCCAGCGCATCGTCGCCGACGAGCGCAAGCAGATCGGCAAGCTGACCGACCCGGATTCGATCGAAATGTCGCGTGAGAAATTCGATCTTTTCTCGCCGCTGCCGGGACGCGAGACCTTGATAATCGATACGACCGACGTCGCACCTGACGAAGCTGCGACGCGGATAATCGAACATTACAAACTGGAGACTTTATGAGATACGCGGATGAAACTGAGATCGCCGAGGTCGTGCTCGGCTTTGAGGGTGCGACGATCTCGCGTGACAAATGGAAGCACGCCGAGCATCTGACCGTTGCTTTGTATTATCTGTCGCTGCACGACATCGAAACGGCAACGGCAAAGATGCGCGACGGCATTCACAAACTGCTCGGTGCGTTTGGTGTCGATCTGGCCAACGAAATGCCGTATCACGAGACGCTAACCGTATTCTGGATGCGCACCGTTGCCGAATTTAACGCGTCGAGAAACGGGGCTTCGCTTTTGGATAAAGCAAATGAACTCGTCGCAAATTATGACAAAGACTATCCGCTTCGATTTTACAGCCGCGAGTACTTGTTTTCGGACGAAGCAAGGACGAAGTTCGTTAAAGGAGATCTGTAAACTTTGCGTTCTTAGCGTCTTTGCGTGAAAATTTAACGCAAAGTCGCAAAGGCCGCAAAGAGCCAAGACACTGCAATCTTATGCTCAGGTTTTTTAACACATTATCACGGCAGGTCGAAGAATTTCATCCGATCGACGACAAAATAGTGCGCCTCTATATCTGCGGGCCGACAGTTTGGAATTTTGCGCATATCGGTAATTTTCGTACGTTCATTTTTGGAGATGTGCTGCGGCGGTATTTGAAATTTCTGGGGCTCGACGTGAAGCACGTTTTTAATCTGACCGATGTTGACGACCGCATTATCAACGAGGCGAATGCGCGAAACATCACGATCGACGAGTTTACCGCGCCTTATATTCAATACTTTTGGGAAGATTTCGACACTTTGGGGATGGAGCGTCCCGAGGTTACGCCGCGTGCGACGCAGCACATCGCCGAGATGATCAACATCATCGCGAAGCTGCTCGCCAACGGCCACGCATACGAGTCCGACGGCTCGATCTACTATCGTATTTCGGCGTTTCCCGAATATGGTAAGCTGTCGAAAATAAAATTTGAGGGCAATATCACCGGCGGCTCGGAACGCATCGACACCGACAAATACGATAAAGAGGACGCACGCGATTTTGCGTTGTGGAAACTCGTCGGCGAAGATGATGAACCGGGCTGGGACGCGCCGTTTGGCCGCGGGCGTCCGGGCTGGCACATCGAGTGCTCCGCGATGGCGATGAAATATCTCGGTGAGACGTTCGACATACACGCGGGCGGTCAGGATCTGCAGTTTCCGCATCACGAAAACGAGATCGCGCAGAGCGAAGGCGCGACCGGCAAGCAGTTTGCAAAATACTGGATCCACAGCGAGTTTCTCAAGATCGACGACGTCACGATGTCGAAATCGAAGGGCAATTTCTTTACGTTTCGCGATCTGCGCGAACAGGGTTATTCGCCGCTCGCGATTAGGTATTTACTGCTCTCGGTTCCCTACCGTAAGCAGTTGAACTTCACTTTCGAAGGCCTGCAAGGCGCCGAATCAACTGTCGAACGCCTGCGGAATTTTAGATCGCTCGTGAGCGACGCAAAATGCGCAAGCCTGCGCGTTAGCAAGGGCGGAAGCGAGACGTTGGGTGTATCGCCCTCGCTTACGCGCGGGCTTGTGCAAACCGCTCTCGAAAAATTCGAGGCCGCGATGGACGACGACTTCAACACTGCCGCCGCGCTCGCCGCGATTCACGACATGGTGCGCGAGGTCAACACGGTGATGGCGAATGATGGCTTGTCGGCTGACGATAAAACCGCCGTTCTCGACGCGATCGCTAGATTCGATTCAGTCCTCGGCATCTTCGGAGCCGAATCGACCGAGATCCTCGACGCCGACATCGAAGCACTCATCGCCGAGCGCCAAACTGCTCGCCACAACCGCGACTTCGCTCGCTCGGACGAAATCCGTGACGAACTAGCAGCAAAAGGCATCATCCTCGAAGACACAAAAGACGGCGTGCGGTGGAAAAGAAAATAAGGTCATGATAATACCAATTTCTTTCGACGAAGTTTCTTACTTCAAAAATGAATTTAGAGGTGATCTTATTGTTACCGAGGGCGTGCTTTATTACTTACCTCACACGCGGGTTTCATATTCACATTTCTCCGACGAAATAAAAGGCAAAGAGACGGTTGAATATATTAGCTTGGCAGGAAATTTCATTCCTCTGGCCGGACTTGCCCCTTGGGCGTATGAGGCCGTTGATAAAAGCGTTAAGTTTGCAAAATTTGTGAAGAGAAATGTAGCCCCGACGATTAACAACGCAAGGATACGAAAGGACAAAATTTGGCAAGGGAACGAAAACAGCGCTCAATTGCAGTCTAAACTTGACGCTTATGTAGCGGAAAAGAAATCTGAAGCTTTACAGTTCGACGATGATTCCGTTCCAAAACCGATGCGTTTTGATATTAGTGAAATGGAAAATATCAAACTCGGGTTCAAACTGAGATTTGATGCTAAATACGACAATCATGATTTTCGTATTAATCCAATTCGTATGAGTTTGCTTAGGCGTGCAATGAAAGAAGGCGGATTTATCTCTTAACAATAATTCATGCGATCTTGCAATGCTATCTTTGCAATAACACCAAAACTGCGGAGGCATCTCTCATCACAACCACCTTGTTTGATTTCACGTGATAGCCTGCGACAGTGAAGTGTCTGATCGGCGGATCGTCGGGCAGAAAACCACCGGCGCGATACAACAGCCACAATTTTTGGTCGCGAATCTCAGCTAACTTCACATGTTCCACTCCGTCAAAACCACGCGGCAGAAAGAATGCTCGGTCCTCGGCACTAACATCTAAAGCGTTCAGTTTAATTACTTTAGCGTTTTCGTCCAATGAGTTTCGTCCAGCGAACCAAGCATGATAGGCAAACAGATCTTCGGTTGTGTAGATGTTTAGCCGCTCGGTTTGGAGCGCCTCAGTAACCAGCGGCTCAACGCCGCACCACGAATGGAACTGACGCCGACCGGTTTGTAAACCAATCGCATATCCACTGAATAAAAGTAAAAGCGTGATTGACGCAATTCTTAGCCATTGGACAGGAATATTTGCAACACCAATCACGATGAGAATTGTTAACGGCGCAAAGATAATGATCAAATGCCGCGTGCCCCAGATCGAATACGGCAGCAGCCAGCTTGCGATGAATGCGAAGATTATCGGAAGTTTAATGAAGATTAGTAGCAGCCAGATTGTGCGGCGCTCATCGTCGGTTCGGTTTTTCCAGCCGAAAAGATACGCGATCCATGAAATGATGACAATTAAACATATCGGTACTGACACGCGATAAATTGATGCGGGTTCGGACGTGGCAGCTTGCGAATAAAACGGTTCAATTAAGTCGAAGATAAAAAAACCGATCTCGCGCACGTCGGGCCGCGACATCCAACCGATGTTTTGGCCAAGTTCGGAGCCGCTGCGAGCGGCTTGCCAAACGCAGATCATCCACGGTAGAAAACTCGCCGCCACGATGCCGAACATCGCTGCGATTCGCCGCCACTTTATTCGTTGAAAGATCAATATTGCAACGACTTCGGACGCGATTGCGAACCAGCCGAAGTAATGGGTGTAAACCAACAAAACATTGACGATCACAAGCGCAATAAAATTCTTGCCTCGATAGAAATACCGCACGAACAGCCACATCGAAAATACCGAGAGGCACATCAGCAGGCTGTACATGCGCACTTCTTGCGCGTATTTAATGAGCGAGCCGTTGACGGCCAGTAAGAAAAACGCGAGGGCCTGCGTCCAAAAAGTTAATTTGAGTTCGCGGCAAAGCGAGATGAATGGAACTATCGCGACGATGCTAAAAATTACCGGCAGCAGCCGCAGCCAGAACAAACTTTCGCCGCCGACGCTGATCCAGAACTTTAACAAAACGTAAAACAGCGGCGGGTGAATCAGATCGAGTGCGACGAAGTTGAGTATCGAGTTCCATGGATGTTCGGCGGCATGAACGCTGAAGATCTCGTCAAACCATAGGCATGTATCCGTAAGCCGCCATAAACGCAACGCGACGTATGCGACGATCAACGCAACAGTTACCGCGTACTGAAACTTGCGGCCCTGCGTCATCCTAGAGTTTTCCGTTGTCGCAAAGTATCCCGCCGATGCTCGTGTAGGAAAGCTGCACTTCTTTAAATGTGTTCGTGTCGCGGCAATATGAGAGACAACTGTCGTAGGGTTTTGAGTAGATATGAAGGCTGACGGCACGTGCGTCGTATTCGGCGAGATTTAGGATTTGATGGATCGGTTCTTCGAGTTCGACTTTTGCAGCGAGGCAATCTAACAATTCGAACGAGTCGGTCTCGATGAGTTTGCAAAAACCTCGCGAATCATCGATCTCTTTGACTGCAAAGTTTTGTCCGCGCAGCTTTCCAACCGGCACCGTCATCCAGCATTTTTGATCGGCGTGGTTGTGTATGCGCGAGACTTGGCCTCTCTCCCAACAGATCGCCATCATCTCAAAGCGGTCGTCTTTGTGGATCAAATTTCGCGTGTAAAAATCCGGGCTCCAGTGAAAATACTTTGTGATCGAATCGACCTCGACCGGATTGTCGCCTAAAAAGTTATAGACATTGTCGCACGTAAACTCGTCGTCCGAGATGGTTTCCAAACCGCTTATCAATGTATCAATTTTAACCGTCGCCATACTCTGTGTCCTCTGTGGCAAAATTCTTTCGCTAATTTTTCTGCGCTTTTTGTAAAAAGTCAACAAACTCATTCGCGTTTCGCGTCAGCCCGGGAAACGTCGAGATGATGTTGCCGTCGCCATCGACCACGGCATAAAACGGTAACGCCACCGTGCCGAACATATCCTGCTCGAGCTGCTGTTGCCGCTCATAAATCTCGCCATCGCCGTCGGTGTAAAGACTGACCAGCACAAACTTCTCCATCTCGGCTTTGATCTCGGGCCGCGTGAACATATTCGCCTCCATCCAGCGGCAGTTTGTGCAGGTGTAGCCGGTGAAATCGATGAAGACGCGCTTGTTCTCGAGTTTTGCTTTTGCGAGCGCTTCGTCGTAGGCGTTTGTCATCCAGTTAAGTTCCGCCTCTTTGTCACCAAGTATGTTAAGTCGCGATTCACGATTTTTCGGTGGCAGGAACGATTCGAGTTCACCGAGCTTTTGCCCGAGAACACCGGTTATGAGATAAACGCACACGCCTAAAAAACACAACGCGACCAGCGCCCGCAGCGGCGTCACCTTCTTCACCGGAGAATCGTGGCGAAACTTGAAAAACCCGAGAATATAAGCACAGATCGCGAGGCCGATGGCAATCCAAGTGATCAGCACAACTTCGCGTGTGAGTATCACACCGTAGTTCAGCGCTCCGCCGGTCAAAGTTGCCGCACCCCAAACGAGATCGACGTTGGATAGGAACTTCATAGCTGCGGCGACTTCGAGAAAGCCCATCACGACTTTTACCGAATTGAGCCAGCCGCCTGATTTTGGAAGCGACGACAACAATCTCGGCACCGTCGCTAACACAAAGAACGGTAACGCGAACACGGTCGAAAAAACTAACATGCCGAGCAGCGGCATCTTCCAATCGCCCTGCGCCGTCGAAACGAGAATCGTTCCGATAAACGGCGACGTACAGGTAAATGACGTCAGCGTGAACGTCAGCCCCATCAACAAAGCGCCAATATACGCGCTTCCCTTGCCCTCTTCGGCGCGAGTAATTTTGTCGAGAGTGCTGAGCAGCGATGACGGAATCGTGATCTCGTAAAAACCAAAAAGATTGAATGCAAAGAAAAGAAAGATCGCCGCGATGAAGAGATTTACCCACGGATTTGCCGCAAACAAATTGATGCCGGCCGCGCCAAACGCAACCGCGAGCAGCATCCCGAGCAGCGAAAACGTCGCGATGATGCCGACGGAATAAACGGTCGCGAGCTTCAGCGTTCGGACACGATCGCCGTCCGAGTGCTTCATAAAATACGAAACCGTAATCGGTATCATCGGAAACACGCACGGCGTCAGCAGCGAGATCGCACCGAACGTGATCGCGAGCCAGATGAAGGGCCACAGGTCAGTTGTCGGTTGTCGGTTGTCAGTGGCCGGTCGATTTTGCTGACCATTGCCAACTGACAATTGACCACTTTTCTTACCGTCTTCAACGCCGGCCAATGTGACTTTTATGGTCTTTGGGGGAAGACAGAGCGTGTCGTTGCAAAGTTGAAATCGCACATCGAGTGCGAGTGTGTCTGCAGAGACATCAGCCTTTGCCTTTAACGGCACAGCGAATGTCACCGTATTCTCGAAAAATTTCGTTTCGAGTGGTTTGCCGTCTTCGCCGACGAAGAGTTCCTCGATTTTTTGTATCGGTTTTGGCGAAGTAATCTTGCCCGCGATCTCGAACTGCGAACCGTTGGAAACCTTGATCGTCGTCGCGATCGGCCCGCCTTTTGGCTGTTCGAGAGCGTAGAGGTGCCAGCCGGATTCGATCTCCGCCATGAGATCGGCTTTTACGTTCTCCCCAGCCGTGAGTGTTTTGCTTTTTGCATCGGATATGAGGCTCCAACTCGACGGATTTTGAGCCAAAACCGCTGATGAAAAGATGATGCCGGACAGCAGAACGCGAAACGCAAAACCAATCATAATCGCCACGTGACTAAACCAAAACTATAACATCTCCGTAGATTTAGCTGAATTTTCGCCCCGCGAATCTTTTGCACAAATCTTGACGCTCACTTATAATAAACGTCTTTACAGTTATTGCCGATTTTTACTTTTTTATTCCGTCGGAGGATTTGATTTTGCCAAAGACCGCAACTCGCGAAAAAGATATTAAGGCGACTGCCCAAACGTCAGTTAACGGTGGCGGCGGCATGACTGACTTCGTCGATGTCGAGCTGGCGATCGCTGAATACAAAAAACGCCGTAAATCGCAGATCGAATCGATAAAAAAGACAGACAAGAAGCTTCTCCGTGAAATGCTCTACCAGATGGTGCTCGGCCGACGCTTCGAAGAAAAGTGTGCCGAGGTCTATCGAATGGGCAAGATCGGGGGTTTTTGCCACCTTTATATCGGCCAGGAAGCCATCGGTGTCGGCGCTTTGAAGGCACTCGAACCAACCGACATGGTCATAACGGCGTATCGCGATCATGTTCAGGCGATGATCAAGGGAATGACGCCTGAAAGCGTGATGGCCGAGCTTTATGGCAAAGCCGGCGGCTGCGTTGGCGGTAAAGGCGGCTCGATGCACATGTTTTCGAAAGAGCTCGAATTTTACGGCGGCCACGGCATCGTCGGCGGACAGATCGGCGTCGGAACCGGCATGGCTTACGCCGCGAAGTATAAAAACTCGGGACAAGTTACGCTCTGCTTTTTTGGCGAGGCGGCGGTAAATCAGGGCATCTTTCACGAATCGCTCAACATGGCTCAGCTTTGGAAGCTTCCCTTGATTTACATTTGCGAAAACAACCAATACGGTATGGGCACCTCGCAAAAACGCGCCATGAGCATCGCCAGCATCGCGAAAAAAGGCGAAGCGTATGACATGGCGAACGAGTTTGTCGACGGCATGGACGTAATGGCCGTCCGCGAAGCAACTCTGCGTGCGATCGAACGTGCCCGGACGGAAGGTTCGCCGACGCTGCTCGAGATCCGCGCTTACCGTTTTATGGGACACTCGATGTCCGATCCGGGCAACTACCGCACACGCGACGAGATCCTCAAATATCAGGAACGCGACCCGATCGTGCTCTTTAAGGACAGTTTGAAAGAAGCAAAAGTTTTGAGCGAAAAAGATTTTGACGAGATCGAGCAAGAGGCTGTCGCAGCGGTGGAGCGTGCGGTTAAGTTCGCCGACGAAAGCCCGCTGCCGGATGAAAGTGAACTGATGACGCATGTGTATGCGTAGGCAAGATTTCTCAACGCAAAGATGCAATGACGCAAAGTTTGCATATTTTGCTTTGCGACTTTGCTGCTTTGCGACTTTGCGTTAAAGAAAGTTCTAGGAATTTATGGCTGTCTTAACAATACGCGATGCGCTGAATCAGGCGTTGCGTGAAGAAATTATTAGAGACGAGAACGTCTTTGTCATGGGCGAAGAGGTCGCCGAGTACGACGGCGCTTATAAGGTCACGCGCGGGCTGTGGAAGGAGTTCGGTGACAAGCGTGTCGTCGATACGCCGATCACGGAGCTTGGCTTTGCGGCAGTCGGCGTCGGCGCGGCGATGGCCGGTTTGCGACCGGTGATCGAATTTATGACGTGGAACTTCTCGATCCTCGCCGCCGACCAGATCATTAACCATGCCGCAAAGATGTTCTATATGTCGGGCGGGCAGTTCAAGGTGCCTATCGTTTTTCGCGGACCGAACGGTTCGGCGTATCAGGTCTCGTCGCAGCATTCGCAGGCTCTCGAAGCGTTTTATGCAAACTTTCCCGGTTTGAAAGTTGTAATGCCTTCTACAGCCGCCGACGCAAAAGGCCTGTTAAAATCGGCTATTCGCGACGACAATCCGATCGTATTCCTCGAACAGGAACGTATGTACGGCCTCAAAGGCGAAGTGCCCGATGACGAAGATTTCACGATTCCGCTTGGTATTGCTGACATAAAGCGTGAGGGAAAAGATTGTACGATCGTCGCGCGTTCGATGACCGTGCCGCTTGCGTTGCAAGCTGCTGAGAAGATTCAAGAAGAGTTTGATGTGTCAGTCGAGGTCATCGACCCGCGAACGATAAAACCGCTCGACATCGACACGATCGTCAATTCGGTTAAGAAAACGAACCGTCTCGTCATTGCCGAAGAATCGCATTCGTTCGCGTCGGTCGGCGCCGAGATCACGTATCAGGTGATGGATCACGCTTTCGACTACCTCGACGCCCCGATAAAACGCGTTTCGACCGCCGAGGCGCCCATGCCGTACGCAAAAAATCTCGAAGCGTTGGCTTTACCCGATGTTGCAAAGATCGTCGCGGCTGTGAAGGAAGTTTGTTATCTCTAAACTGCGGACAAGAGTGTCCGCGTTCCAAAATATGGCTGAAAAATTTTTAATGCCGAAGCTTTCGCCCACGATGGAAGAAGGGCAGATCGCGCGTTGGGTAAAAACCGAGGGCGATGCTTACGACGCCGGCGAGACGCTCGCCGAGGTCGATACCGACAAGGCGACGATGGAGATGACCGCGCTCACCGGCGGCACGCTGCTCAAGATTTTGAAGAACGCGGGCGACACCGCCGCACTCGGCGAAGCAATCGCGATCACGGGCAACAAGGGCGAGGACATTTCTGTATTATTGACCGAAGTAGAAACATCGGCACCGGCAAAACCAGCCACAGAGAACACAGAGAAAGAAAAGCAGACAGAGGCTGTCTCGGCGCCTGTCAGTAAAGCTGTTTCTGCTGTTCCTTCGGCGGCAGCTCTTACAGTTCCGCAATCCGAAATCCGCAATCCGCAATCAAATGGTCGTCTTATCGTCTCACCAATCGCCGCACGTATGGCGGCTGAAAACGCCATCGACCTAAAAACAATTCGCGGCACCGGACCGAACGGTCGAATCATAAAACGTGACATCGAAATCGCACTTGAGTCCCAAGCCCCAAGTCCAAAGCCCCAGGTCCAAAGGGAGTTTATACCGTCGACAGTCGTTGGTGCGTCTGCATATACAGACGAAACGACATCGCAGATTCGTCGTGTTATTGCGAGTCGCTTGGCTGAATCCATCGGTCCGATTCCGACGTTTTAT
>JBAUGW010000075.1:0-69920 GCA_049679945.1 Pyrinomonadaceae bacterium
ACCTCTTACTTGGTGCTTAGCCGACGTGCGTTGTGCAAAATAACGGTAACCAACGCCCTGAACTTCGCCGCTGATGAAGAATCTTCTCGCGATCATTGCTCGCCTTAAACATTGTGGCAAGTTTCGCGCCTCATTCGCAAATCACTGGCCGCGTATGATTTACAAAACCGCTCAATAGTGACAGAATTGCGTATATGAAGCGGCTCCTCATCGGTTTAAGTCTGTTGTGCGCGACAAGTATCACCTCGTCCGCGCAGCAACGGCCCCTGCTCACCGACGACGTCGACATCACGCCGTCGGGCACACTTGAAATTTCGGCCGGCGTGGATTTTTTTCAGAACGCGAAATTCCCGCTATCAGGCATCAACGGCGACCTCACACGTGTCGGTGACATAAGGATAAGGACGGGTCTCGCCGCGAATGTCGAGCTACAAATCGAAGGCACGATACAGAATTATGTTGCGATAAACTCACGCGGCGCGTCGGCGATTCCGCTAAACGTCACCGGCAACTCGACCAACGATTTCGACGATTACACGGTCTCTGCAAAGGTAAAACTCCGCAACGAGACGCGGTTGCTGCCCGCAGTCGGTTTGAAGTTCGGTTATCAAATGCCGAACACAGATCAGGCACTCGGCATCGGCACAAATCAGATCAACATATTCACAAAACTTTTATTTCAGAAAAAGTTTGGCAAGCTCGTCGGCCGTACGCCGAAGTTTAATTTGATGGGTAATCTCGGTTTGCAGATAATGACGGCGCCGATCGAGCGTTTTACTCAAAACGATCTTATGCTATATGGCCTCGCGGGAATTTATCGTCTCACCGATCACGTAAATATCGCGAGCGAAGTCAACGGCCGCATCAACACTCGCGGCGGAACTGCCCCGCTCGGCACCGAAAGCTCAGGGCAATTTCGTATCGGGACGCAGATTCGCGCATCAGGTTTGCGATTCGACGCTGCTGCGGCCTTCGGCCTTACAAAATTCAGCCCACGCACTGGCATCATATTTGGCGTGACCTATCAAACGCCAACCATCTTCACGCCTGCCAAGTAATCAAATATTTATCGGCGAATGACCGTGACCGATGTGCGGCGCCGTTCGTATTGCTTCAGATACAAAATCTTTTGCGATCTTCACTGACTGGGCAATATCGTTGCCACAGGCCAAATTTGCGGCGATTGCGGCGGCAAGTGTGCAGCCCGTGCCGTGCGTCGCAGTCGTGTCGATAAACTCCGCCTCAAAGATTTCCCTTCTGTCACCAACAAACAAATAATCAATCGCTTTTGAATCCGCATTCCGCATTCCGCTTTCCGCATTCACGTTGTGTCCACCTTTGATCAGCACATTTCGCGCGCCCAAAGACTGCATAATTGCCGCGGCTTTTTCAATGTCGTCGTCAGAGTGAATAACAAAACCGGCGATTCGTTCGGCTTCGGGAAGATTTGGCGTGACGATGTCGGCGAGTGGAAAGAGTTTCTCGATCAACGCGGTCAGCGCCGCGTCGTCTATCAGATCGAAACCCGAAGTCGAACGCACGACCGGGTCGACCACCACATTTTTTAGCTGACGTTCTTCGAGCAGATCAGCGACGGTCTCGATGATCTCGCGTGTCGGAAGCATTCCGGTCTTAACTGCGGCGACTTCGTAATCGTCTAGCACAGCTTCTACTTGTTTACGAACGGAATCCGCTCTCTGGTGCACGGCACCGAAGACGCCCTGCGTGTTCTGAAACGTCACAGACGTCACCGCCGCCGCGGCAAAACAACCGAACCGCGAAAAAGTCTTTATGTCCGCAACGATGCCCGCACCGCCCGACGGATCAAGGCCGGCGATGGTCAGACAAATAGGCTGCTTTGGATGAGTTTTCGTCATTTACTCTTTAAAAATTTCTTTCAACTCTCTGTGTGCTTTGTGTCCTCTCTTTGTGACCTTTGTGATTAAACTCTTTCTTATCACAAAGACCACAAAGGGAGGACACAAAGTTCACAAAGAAGATTACATATTCATTTGCTCACTGTTTCAACTTCGCTAACAAACGGCGCATCGAATCTGCGTCGTTCAGCGCTCGAATAGCGGCAACGCCGCTAGCTCCTGCGTAAATAATATCTCGAACATTGTCCGCATCGACGCCGCCGATCGCAAGCACGGGAAACGGAGCGACGCGTGCGCAAACTTCTCGCAACGCATCGATGCCTTTTGATTCATTTTTACTCGGCGTTTCAAAGACAGGACCGAACACGGCGAAGTCTGCACAACTGTTTGCGGCATCAACGGCCTCGTCAGCAGTGTGCGTTGAAACTCCAACGACAAACTCGCGCGGGAAATTTTCGCGAATGACAGTCGCTGCGAGCGATTTTGCCGCGAGATGCACGCCGTCAGCGCTTGCGGCGAACGCAATGTCTGCACGGTCGTTGACCAAAACTTGCATATCAAACTCGCGCGTCGCCGCCACGACTGCACACGTCAGCTCAAACAGCAACCTCGCCGACAAATTCTTCTCTCTGATCTGTACTGATGACACGCCGGCTTCGGCAGCGGCCGCGATTGTTTTGATTATGCGTGATTGGCAAGCGTCAAAGTCCGCGTCGGTCGCTTGGCCGCTTGTGATGAGATAGGTTATCGGTGCACTCGGAGGGATTTTCACGTCTTAAGATCCGTCTGATCACCCTCGAGCATCTTAACGGCTTGGCTGAAGTGCGCCATTTCCCAGAACGCGATCAGCAAATTGAGCACGCCGAGAGCGGTCACGCCGCCGCGAAACCACGTCGAAGCCACGACACCCTGCACGACGGGCGCGCCTGTTCTCTCAGTCAAAAACGCGAGCAGATAATTGTCCGCCCACGGCCCGAACAGCGCGTCCCATGGCGACAATATGAGGTAGAACCCGAGCATCAGGCACAGGATGATAAAAAACATGACGGTCAGACGTTCAACCATACCGTCAGATTATAACCTTTTGCAGATTTTGCGGCCAAGCTCAATGTGTGACGGCGAGGTGTTTGACGCGGTTGGCGACGTCGCGGAAATCGACGTTTTCGGTGTAGATCTTTTCGAAGTATTTTGCGGCGTTGTCTTCGTCGTCGTTTGCTTCGTAGGCGAGCGCGAGTTCGTACCAGAGGCCGTGATTCTCGGCATCGCTTAGATTGGTGGTTTCGAGCGCGCGTGTCAGCCAGGTTACAGCTTGTGCGGCCATGGAGTTTTGCAGAAAGCAATGTCCGAGTAGCGTAGCGCATGAATAAAAACGACGCGTGCCGTCGTTTGGCCGAGTGAGATTTACGGCGTCCTGGAATTCGCGGATCGCGTCCTCCATCATCCCCATCTCCTGATACGCAACCGCTGTCTGATAATGTGTTTCGTAATCGCCGTCGTCGGCCGTCTCTTCCTCGCCGCCTTCGAGTCCGAACTCGGAGCGAATGTCGTCAATGCCGAATCCCGACATGTCTGGACTCGCCTGAACCCCTTCGGCTATGTCTTCGTTTGAAGCGGTTGTCGCGACGTTGTCCGACGGGCCTTCGATACCGATGCGTTTGCGAAGAACGACAATCTCGGGGCGGTCGCCAAATTCGGCGGTGACCTCGGCGATGGCTTTCTCGGCAAGCTCGTGATAGTCGTTCTCGATATAAAACTCGATGCTGTCGACTTCCTTTTGAAACTTCTCTTGCTGCGATGGCGTCAGCTCGGGAAGCTCGGCTGAATTTCCGTTCGCACTTTCTGCGAGCGATTCAGCAGCGTTATCGACAATCGCGGCCTCAACGACACCTTTGCTTTGCTCAACTTCTTCTGTCGCAGTTTCGTTGCCAACAGTGCTGAATTCCGCTGCGGGCAGATCGTCTTCGATAGGCTCGTCGGTGAATCCGTACTTTTCGTTTATCTCGTTCAGCCGGTCGCGATAACGCGTCTCCGGTTTTACCTTGACGAGTTTTAGCAGCGCATAACGCTCGTCCTCGACAGAATCTTTCGATGCGGCGGCGGAATAAAGCCTTTCAAGCGCGAGCCGACTGCCGTTCTCGTCGTTGAGCCACGAATTGTATCGAACAAGGAGACGCAATCCCGCAAGCTGGTTCGGATCGCGTTCCAGAATCTCGTCGATCCACTTGCCGCACTCTTCGGCCTGGCCGCCGGCGAGCAGATATTCCGCCGACATCGAGAGAATGCGCGCGGCTGATTCGGCGTCGTTGTTGTTCAGGTAAATGCGGATGAGTTCGAGGAATCGCGGATAATTCGCAGGCTCGATCTCGACGAGTTTTATGACGGCCTTCTCAGCACCGGCGGCGTTGTTAGAGCCAACGCAGCACTCGATCAACAAGTAGAGAAGGTCGCGGTTGTATGGCTCGTCTTCGAGGAGATCTTCGAGCAGCTTAGCCGCTTTACCCGCACGGCCAAGCGCAGACTGAGCTTTGACAAGGGCGTTCAAGATGCGCAGGTCGTTCATCTTGATATCAAACCCGCGCATCAACGCGCGGATCGCTTCTTCATAAGTTCCCTGACGGACGAAACGCTCGCCGGCCTCGGCATACGCTTCGACGGCCTCTTCGGTCTGGCCTTCGCGAACGTACGAATCGGCAAGATTCATGCACACGTCCGTGTTGTTCGGGTCGAGCATGGCGATCTGTTTGTACATCGCCAACGCTTCGAGACGGCGGCCGGCTTTCTGATGATGCTCAGCCACCATCATGTAATGCGACCGCGCCTCACCGAGCGCTCCTTTGCCTTTGTGGAGTTCGGCAAGACGCTCGGCAACCTCCATGTTGTCGGGCTGAATCTTTGTGATCTTGTTGTAAACGGCGATCGCCTTTTGCGAGAAACCCTGCTTGTTGTAATGATCGGCAACCTTCATGTAACAACGTGCGGCTTCGCGATTGTCCGAGGTTTTCACGTACAGATCGCCCAGCATATTGAGCGTCGAAACATCGCGCCAGTCATGATCGACAACGGTCTGATATTCCGCTATCGCCGAGCGTAGGTTGCCCTGCGCAACAAACCGCTCCGCATTGCGCATGGCTTTGACTTTATCGAAACTCATTAGAGATATGACCTGTTAAGAGAAACAAGACCGGCTGTGATGGAAAGCACAGGTTGTCCGAGCAACCCGTAAAAGTAAAGTTATCATGGACATACGGCAGTGTCAACGTATTTTGGCAATTGTTGGTAATATTTTAACACCATTTCTTTTTAGACGCTCGCTTTGATTTTTTGGCTGAGCTTTTTTAGTCTCTTACTTTCGGCATTGACCGAGGTTTTTATTAAATGCAAGCACTTATACTCGCAGGCGGCAAAGGCACACGGCTCAGGCCGCTGACGGTTTACACGCCAAAGCCGATCGTTCCAGTAGTAAATCGCCCGTTTTTGCTATATCAAGTCGATATCTTGCGTGCCGCGGGCATAACCGACATCACGTTATCGCTTAGCTATCAACCCGACAAAATCGAGCAATTGCTGGGCGACGGCTCGGAATACGGTGTCATGCTGCGATACATCACGGAGCCAAGCCCGATGGGCACGGGCGGCGCGTACCGTTTCGCTGCCGACAATATATCCGAGACGACAATTGTTTTTAATGGCGATATCCTCACCGACTTCGATATTTCGTCGTTGGTGGAGTTCCATCGTGCAAAAGATGCCGCCGCCACAATAGCTTTGGTCCCCGTCGACGACCCGTCGCGGTACGGGCTTGTCGAGTTGGACAAGGAAAGTCGCGTCAAGCGTTTTCTCGAAAAACCTGAGGCGGACGAATTGGCGAAGCTCAAGATAAACACAATTAACGCAGGAATTTACGTGCTGGAACCTCAAGTTCTCGATTTAATACCGAAAGACACAAATCACTCGTTCGAGTACGACGTTTTTCCGGAAATCCTCAATCGTAAACTCCCCTTTTTTGGCAGGGTAATGAGCGACGAATACTGGCTCGACATCGGCACACCAACGACCTACCTAAACGCTCATCATGACTTTCTGAATGGCAAAATTAAAGGCTTTGATATCCCGAAAACTGATCTGTCTGACGTAGCCACTCACGCTGAGATCGACAAAGTTTCGGTCATCGGCGAAAACTGCACGATTAAACCCGGTGTAAAGATTGTCAACTCCGTAATTGGGGCCGGCGTTCATGTTGAGGAAAAAGCAGTGATCGAAAACTCTGTGATCTGGTCGCACACAAGAGTCTCGAGCGGCGCCGAGATTCGAGGCGCAGTCATCGCCCGCAGTTGTCACATCGGCCGCAATGCGATCGTCAGTGAGGGCACGGTGCTTGGCGACAAGACAACGCTCACCGACTACTCAAAGGCCTGAGATGCCCGAATTACCCGAAGTAGAGACAATTTCGCGGTCACTGAATGACCTTGTAAAAGGCCGCAGGGTCGCGACAGCAAAATTACTGCGCGGGCGGCTCGCCCCCGACACGACACCGCAGAGGTTTGCCAGAGCGCTTCGCCAAGCTCGAATCAACTTCGTCCATCGACGCGGGAAGCACATACTCTTCGATCTCGACAATCGAAAAACGCTTATCGTCCATCTGCGAATGAGCGGTCGGTTCTCGCTTCTCGACGCCGAAGATGAAAACCCAAAATTCACTCACGCTATCTTTTATCTCGATCGTGATGAAAAGCTCGTTTTTGACGATCAGAGACATTTTGGGCTGATGAAGATTGTCAAAACAGCCGGACTATACGAGGCAAAGGAATTGAAAAAACTTGCGCCCGAACCGTTTTCGGTCGAGTTTTCGCTGGAGTATTTGATTTCTGTTGCAAAAAAGACAAATCGTAGTTTGAAAGAATTTCTGATCGATCAAACTAAGGTTAGCGGCGTCGGCAACATTTATGCTTCTGAGGCGATGTTTGCTGCGGGCCTTCGCCCGACTAAAAAAACAAGCAAGCTCACGCGGCGCTCTATCTCAAGGCTCTACGACAGCATTCGTGCAGTTTTGCAGGAAGCGATAACATATGCAGACAAACTAAAAATCGACCCGCGCAATCTCGAAGGCGGTTATTTCAGCGCTAATGACCCATCTGGCTGGTTCGTTTACGACCGTGAAAATGAACCTTGTCGAAAGTGCAAAACGCCGATATCGCGGTTGAAGCAGGGCGGACGGTCGACGTATTTTTGCCGACGCTGCCAGCCTGCTTGACACGGTTGCCGCAAAGGCGGATTATCGTATTTACAATCGTGGTGAGTTATTGCGACTTGCGACCACGTTAAATAAACTGCTAAACAGCTAACGGACAATTCTTATTTTTAGAAGTCTCGCTGTTTGGCGAGGCTTTTTGTTTATGAAAAACTTTCGCGAGCTTCTCGATTCCGATCACGTTTATGTCTTTGACGGCGCGGTCGGTACGCGTCTTTATACAAAAGGAATTTACATCAATCGCAGCTACGACGAACTGAATCTCGTGGCGCCCGATCTCGTTCGCGAGGTTCACGAAGAATATATAAACGCCGGGGCCGATATTATCGAAACGAACACATTCGGTGCGACGCGGCACAAATTACAGCCCTACGGGTTGGAGTCTAAACTTCGAGACATCAACATTGCGGCTGTGAAGGTCGCACGCGAAGCCGCAGGTGAGCGCGTGTTTGTCGCCGGAGCGGTCGGGCCACTCGGTTTACGCATTGAGCCCTACGGGCCGACTTCGTTTGATGAAGCGAAGGACATGTTCAAGGAGCAAGTCGAGGCTTTACTCGACGGCGGCGTCGATCTTTTTATTCTCGAAACTTTCTCCGAGCTGCAGGCGATCGAACAGGCGATTCGCGCCGTGCGCGAGTTGAGCGATCTGCCGATCGTCGCGCAGATGACGATTCAGATGGACGGTAATACGACGTTTGGGACGACGCCGGCAACTTTTACGAAAAAGCTCGACGAGCTCGGCGTTGAAGTTATTGGTTTGAATTGCGGCATGGGCCCAACGCACGTTCTCAATGCCCTCGAAGTTATGCGCGGCGTCACGGACAAACCGCTTTCTGCGCAGCCGAACGCGGGTTTGCCGCGTGATGTGCAGGGTCGCCAATTTTATATGGGTTCGCCCGAATACATGGCCGAGTTTTCGCGGCGGTTTGTGCAATCGGGCGCGAAGTTCGTCGGCGGTTGCTGCGGCACCACGCCAACGCATATCAAGATGATCGCGAGTGCGATTCGAGCCGACAGTCCGCGGCAGACCGCGAAAGCGTTTGTAAAACAACCGGCGACCGTCGCTGAGCTAATGCCGCAGGATGTTCAGGTCGTTCCGGCAGAAGAGCGTTCGAATTGGGCAGCAAAGATCGCCCGTGGCGAATTTGTCACGTCTGTCGAGGTACTTCCGCCAAAAGGCTGCGACGCGCAAAAGACGCTCGACAGCATTCGGCTTTTAAAAGATGCCGGCGTCGATGGCGTCAACATTCCAGACGGTCCACGTGCGCAAACGCGAATGTCGGCGCAGGCGACAGCCGTGTTGGTCGAACGCGAGATCGGCATCGAGGCCGTGCTTCACTATTGCTGTCGCGACCGCAACCTCCTTGGAATGATGTCCGATCTACTCGGTGCAGCCGCGCTGGGACTGAGAAATCTACTTATCATCACGGGCGACCCTCCAAAGATGGGACCGTATCCTGACGCGACGGCTGTGTTCGATATCGATTCCATAGGTCTCACAAACATGGCGAACAAGCTGAACCACGGCCTCGATCTCGGCAACAACCCGATAGGCAAGCCAACAGCATTCTCGATCGGCGTCGGTGTAAATCCGGGTGCGGTGAATATGGAAGAAGAGATCAAACGCTTCGAGTGGAAGGTCGAGGCCGGTGCCGAGTACGCAATCACGCAGCCGGTTTTTGACACCGCGCAGCTAAAACGCTTTCTCGAACTGATCTCGCACGTTCGTATTCCGATAGTCGCCGGTATCTGGCCGCTCATCTCTTACCGCAACGCAGAGTTCATGCACAACGAAGTTCCCGGCATCGAAGTCACGCCCGCGATCCTCGAACGAATGCGTATCGCCTCAGATAAGAGCAAGGAAGATGCCCGCGACGAAGGCATCGCCATCGCACGGGAGTCACTGTTAGAGGTTCGGGACGTAATTCAGGGCGTGCAGGTTTCGGCGCCGTTTGGGAATGTGAAATATGCTCTGCAAGTATTTGAGGTTTTGGAAGGTAAAAAAAAGAGCGGATAGCTAACTATCCGCCCCTTTGTTTTTTAAACAACTTCTTTACCTGGCGTCAAACGTCGCTACCGGGAAATCTGCTCCGAGTCCCCACGGCAACACTGAGGCCGAGTTTGTAAAGCTGTTAAAGACCCAGAAATTGCTCTGAGCTCCAGCAGTTGCTCCCCGCCGATAAATAGCTCTGTCGGTCCTGGCATCTCCGTCATAATCGCCCTGAACAGGTAAGTCGGATGAAATTCCAAACGTCATAGTGCTTGTGAAACCTGTTGAACTGTTTAAAATCCACCAGACCAATGGCGAAGTCCCGGTCGCACCCGTTCGCGCGATCGCGAGATCGTATTTTCCGTCGCCGTCGTAGTCGCCCGGTAAAATATAATCGGTTTGGAAATTACCAAACTCCCGGTACGTAACCGCAAAGTCCGAACTACGTAGAATGATATACCTATTATTTGGCGAGAGTCCACCAAAACGATAAACGGCTATATCAAACTTACCGTCGCCATCATAGTCACCGGGAATAGGTGTATCGCCTGTTGAACCGTCTGTTGCCCCAGTAGTACCGAATCCGACAACGGCGAAATTAGCCGGTGAACTGCTACGCCTTATCCACCAAAATGCTTGGTCTCCGGGTGCTGCACCGCGGCGGAAAATCGCAATGTCAGTTGTGCCGTCGCCGTCGTAATCGCGGCAAATCGCCTGATCGCCATTAAGTCCAAATCCTGGTATGAACGCTGTGGAATCCGAAGAGCGTAAAATATAAAATTTGCTCTGCGGTTCTGCGACGGTCCCGTCGCGATATAGGGCGAGGTCATCCCTGCCGTCCCCATCGTAATCGCCTGGAACTGGAAAATCGGTATTCGCGTCGCCCCACGCTACTGTTTGGTCACCCGAAGTTGTAGTTCTGTTCCAATAAGTTATTTGAGAGACGCCGGGAGGTGCAACATTCGGAAAGCGCAAAACGCTGAGATCCTGGCGTCCATCACCGTCGAAATCGACTGGGCGCTTTATGCCGAGCTGTCCACGGATTTCGCCGCCCGGAAACGTCGCCGAATGGACATTGACGTAGCCGAGGTGGGCTCGGATTTGCGATATCTGCGTCGCCGTAATCGCGGTCGATCCGGTAATCGTGCCCGAAGTTCCACCGACATTCGGAAATCCGATTGCAACTCCGGTATTTGCGCCGATGGCCGCCGGCGCGTGAATATGCGCTCCGCTTTGTGCGCCCTGCAGCCCGTTAAACACTATCGTGTAATTTATTGTGAGCGTTGACTCATTGACCACGATGCGTGCGTAACCGGTAGCGGCTGACGCATTCGTCGGAACCTCTTGAGCGCTGCTCAGATAAGCATAAAACGTCTCAGCACGAGCCGTCGTCGAACCAATGGCGAGTACCACCAGAACAAAAGCCAAAATATTTATTTTCTTCATTTTTCCCCCCGATTGTCGTCAAAGCAAAAAAACTGTAGCAATTCACAGTTTTTTTCGCCGCCAAAACCAAATTTCAATTAGTAATCAATGTAGAGTTAGGTTAGTCCTATCGCCCGTCAAAGTCAACGGTATGTTGACCGGATTTAGGGAACTAGAATTATCTTTCCGAGTGCTTTATTCTCGATTACTACCTGATGTGCAGATGGAGCGTCTGTGAGCGAAAATACGCGGCTGATGACGGGCCTCAGAGATCCGTCCGACAATCCTGCAAAGATCGATGCATGTATCTCGTCCCGCACGGATTGCGGCGAATTGAAGAGCGACATTCCGAAAATTGTGGCGTCCTTTGTCATCGCTTGTCGCGGCGTGAATTCGAGTGAGCCGCGGCTGCCAACCACAACGATCCGGCCAAACATCGCTAACGCCTCGAAGTCGCGTTCGAGATTGACGCTTGCGAGCATCTCGATGATGACATCGACGCCCTTGCCTCTGGTAAACTCGCGTATCTCACCGAGATGGTCTTGGTTAGAGTGATCGAACACAGCATCGGCGCCCTGTTCGCGGATGAGTTGTTTTCCTTCGTCGCTGCTCGCCGTCCCGATAACTTTAAGCCCTGCGTTTTTTGCCCATTGAACCGCCGCGATCCCAACACCTCCGGAAGCGCCGTGTATTAAAACCGTCTCGCCTGACTCGGCACCGGCTTTCTGAAACAAAGCCCGGAAGGCCGTCGCATACGGCGTCCAAACGCCGGCGCCTTCTTCAAATGACACGTTGTCAGGCAGACGGCCAAGATCGACCTCATTGCACAAAGCGTACTCGGCGTAAGTGCCGCTTACGGAATTCGCCGTATAAACGCGATCACCGTTTGTAAATTTTGTAACTTCTTCGCCGACAGCTTCGACGACACCTGCTCCGTCTTTGCCCGGCGTATAAGGCAACTTCGGCGCGTGAGCGTGAATCCCGGTGCGTAAATATGTATCGACTGGATTAACGCCCGCGGCGTGAATTTTTACCAGAACTTGTGAGTCCGTCGGTTGCGGTGTATCGACGACTTCGAGCTTCATCACCTCTGGTGGGCCAAATTCGTGGACGACGATTGCTTTCATATGAGTTTGGAGTACCGGCTTTAGCCGGCCTCATAAAACTTAAGCCGCCTGAAGGCGGGACTCCCAACGAACTACTCAACAGTCACCGATTTCGCTAGATTCCGAGGCTGGTCTACATCGCAGCCTCGGCGAACGGCGATGTGATAAGAAAGAAGCTGCAAGGGAACAACCGACAGAATCGGGCCAAGCAGATCGCTCGTTTCAGGAATCTCGATGACGTGGTTCGACACCTTGCTGCTCATCGTGTCGCCCTCGGTAAGGACGCTGATGATAATACCGTCGCGTGATTTTACTTCGACGATGTTCGAGTGAGTTTTTTCGTACCGTAATTCACTGCCCGCATTACCCGACTCGCGAGTGTTAACGACGACGACGGGAAGTTTTTCATCGATCAGTGCATTCGGGCCGTGTTTCATCTCGCCGGCAGGATAGCCTTCGGCGTGGATGTAGCTGATCTCTTTGAGTTTCAGAGCGCCTTCAAGAGCGACGGGAAAGTTGATGCCGCGTCCTAAGTATAGAAAATCCTGCACACGGAAAAACTCCTTCGACAGTTCCTCGATCGAGTCGGCGTCATTGAGCAGCTGTTCGATCTTTAATGGCAATTCTGCCAAATCCTGCGCAAGTTTTTTTGCACGCTCACCATCGATCTGGCCGCGAATTTCGCCGAGGTACAACGCAAACAGATAAAGCGCGATCATTTGCGCCGTAAACGCCTTTGTCGAAGCAACGCCGATCTCCGGCCCGGCGTGCGTGAGAATCGTGCCGTCAGCCTCGCGGGTGATCATCGAGCCGTGAACGTTACAAACAGCGAGGACCTTGCAGCCCGCGTTTTTTGCCTCGCGCATTGCGGCGATCGTGTCGGCAGTTTCGCCGGATTGTGAAATCACGATGACCAGATCGTTCGCGCTCAAAACCGGGTCGCGATAACGAAACTCCGATGCATAATCTACCTCGACCGGTACGCGTGCAAGCTGTTCGATCATATATTTGCCCGCGAGGCCTGCGTGCCAAGAAGTTCCGCACGCGGCGATCTTGATCGATGAGATCGACCTGAATTCATCCTCAGAGATGTTCATCGGATCAAGGTAAACCTTGCCCGTGTCTAGCGAAACGCGGCCTTGCACCGTGTCACGGACGGCTCGCGGCTGCTCGTATATCTCCTTTAACATGAAATGTTTAAAGCCGCCTTTCTCCGCCTGGATCGGGTCCCAAGTGATCCGCTGCTGCTCGGGCTCAACGGCATTGCCATCGAAATCCGTCACGCGAACCGAGTCTTTTGTAAGAATCGCGATCTCCTTGTCGCCGAGGAAAAACACATCACGCGTGTGCGCCAAAATTGGCGGAATGTCGCTCGCGACAAAAAATTCGCCGTCGCCGAGACCGATGACGACCGGCGGGCCTTCGCGAACCGCGATTATCGTGTCCGGCTCGTCAACCGAGATTATCGACATCGCAAAAATTCCGCGTAGCTCAAGCACAGCTTTTCTGACCGCAAGCTCGAGCGACAAACTTTCCGTATCGACATAATGCCCGATAAGATGCGCAACGACCTCGGTGTCGGTCTCCGTATGAAATTCGTGGCCAGCGGCAGCGAGACGTTCTTTCAGCTGTAGATAATTTTCGATGATGCCGTTGTGAACGACAACGACCTTGCCGGACTGATCGCGATGCGGATGAGCGTTCTCCTCAGTCGGCCGCCCGTGCGTCGCCCAACGCGTGTGCCCAATGCCGTAATTTCCATCAAGGGGATTAAGCCGGATCGCCTCTTCGAGATTGCGCAGCTTCCCCTCTGCCCGCCGTAGCTCGAGATGATGGTGATCATCAACCACCGCAATGCCAGCCGAATCATAACCACGATATTCGAGCTTTCGCAAACCGTCGATGATCAACGGCACAACCTGCTTATTTCCTACGTATCCGACAATTCCGCACATAAATTAAGTAGCATGAAAAATTTGGAATGCAGTGACAAGAATCGTTTCTTCATTCAAGGCTTCAAACGCCGCATCGCGCAACCAATCAATATAAGACGATAAAACCGGTAAATGTTCCTGAAAAGAATAAGGAGAGTCCGTGTAGATTATGGTGATTCGGTCGTGAATTTTGACGCCGGATTTAGACAAATAGTTTCCATCCAGCCCTCGAACGATAGTACAGCCACCAAAATTATAGGTGAACTCATTCTCAAGGGCGAGCAATAAACTCTGATAGGCAGGTTCGAGAAGGTCCGGTAAATAAACCTCAATTCTTCCCTTGGCGGATAGTGGCAATGAATTGCTCCCGTCTTTCGTCAAACGCTTTTGTCCGTTTCAGCGACTCCTCTGCCGAGAGTTTTGCCCTTTCAGGACGTTCGACCCTGATCTCGCGAACTGCTTTGAGATTCTTTTTTCCGTTTTGTGCTGTTTTAAGGCTCATTGTGATAATTCTATCACACCATATTTATTTCCAACGTATCCGACAATTCCGCACATAATAGATTTAGAACTTAAATTGCTTTCGATATGTTTCCGCCATGAAAGTTTCGATCGGGTCGCCTTTTACACCAATTCTGACCGTAATCTTGTCTAACTTTTTCGAAATCTCATAAATCTGCAACCATTCTGTATCCTTGCCGTTTTTGAGCGCCTTAAATACTGTCACTATCTTCTTGCGATCCCACCTCGTCGTTGACGCACCGGTCAGATCATTAAATTCGCCGCGTCCGTCCGTATAATACGACTTCGTTCCTTGAACTTTGTACGCACCTTTGTCGATTCTGTGACAATTCAATGTACTAGAAATCTTTAATTCTGAGTCCGTGTGAGCGACGTCCAATAACGGAGGCTCACACTTCACGCCGAAAGGATACGAGTATTTAATAGCGCTCGCGAGATCTTCCCGTTTCCATGTCCCGGTGAAGTTGGGTCCTTCGGTTTTAGTTTGTCCAAAAGCCACGACTCCTAAACACAGTAAGATAAGCACCGCGAACGTTCTCTTCATCGTTTATTTCCCCAATTTCTTAATCGGTCTGGCAGGAACACCGACAACAACCTCGCCAGGTTCTACATCCTTCATCACAACACTTCCCGCACCGGTCACAGCTCGGTCGCCGACGGTTATCGGGGCGACAAGCATTGTGTCGGAGCCGATCTTTACGTTGTCGCCGATGTGAGTTTCGTGTTTGTTTACGCCGTCGAAGTTGCAGGTGATCGTCCCCGCACCGATGTTTGAATTTTCGCCGATGGTTGCGTCGCCGAGATAGGTCAGATGACTCGCTTTAGAATTTTTACCGAGGTTCGTTTTCTTTAGTTCGACGAAGTTACCGACCTTTGATGTATCAGCCATTACCGAATTACCGCGAAGATGCGCCATCGGGCCGACGGTACATTCGTCTCCAATTTCGGAATCGCGGATCAGACAATTGTCACGAATCTCGACTCTCTTCCCCACTTTCGATTCTTTGATGCGAGTTCCTGCTCGGATCACACAGTTTTCCCCGATAACGCTATTGCCTTCGATTGTGACATTCGGATAGATCACGGTGTCGCGACCGATCTGCGTACGTGAGCTAACATAAACCGATCTTGGGTCGATAAACGTCACGCCGCTATCGAGCATCAGCCGCTCGATCGTTCGTTTACGAATGACCTTTTCCATCGCAGCAAGCTGCCGACGATCGTTGACGCCTTCGACCTCGCGTCGGTTGTCGCACAAAAAGATCGCAACCTTGTCGCCCCGTTTACGCAAAATTCGCGGCACGTCGGTCAGATAAAATTCACCCTGAGCGTTGTCGTTGCTGACCTGAGACAACGCAGCGTATAGTTTTTTGCTATCGAAACAATAGATGCCGGAATTTATTTCGTCGATCTGTTTTTCTTCGTCGCTTGCATCTTTTTGCTCGACTATCGAAGCGAACGAGCCGTTTTCGTCGCGGACAACGCGACCGTAACCCGTCGGATCTTTTAACGTGACGCTCAACACCGTGCAAGCTGCATCAGAATGAGCCTCTAATAACGCACTCAAAGCGTCGCTCGTTATCATTGGCACATCGCCCGAAAGAACGATGAGCGTCGAGTCTGCAGTCTCAAAACGCGCGCGGGCTGCGTTCACCGCGTCGCCGGTTCCAAGTTGGTTTTCCTGAACCACAAAACCAACATTCGCCGCACCGAATTCATTCAAAACGGCCCCTTTGACATCGTCGGCCTGATGACCAACGACCACGCAAACTTCGCGTGGGCTCAGTTTCACCGCGGTCTCGACAACGTGATTTACGAGCGGCCGGCCGTCGAGCTGATGCAGAACCTTCGCAAGGTTCGACTTCATTCGGGTGCCCAGACCGGCGGCCATTATCAAAATGTCGAGGTTGGTTTTCACAATTGATCGTAGTTTGTCGTTTACCCGGTCACTACCGTTCCCGGTTCTGACTTGAGAGCTTTCTCACGCGGCTGCAAGGCACATAATAAAAGGACTTGAGCAAGTTTTTCCGGATGATGACGCACCTTTTCGCCGTCGTCCAACAGATTACCATAAACGATCTCGGCTTCATGAATAGTCGCCGGTGTGATCGAACCGTGAACGCCGATCTGCGCCGCGCCTTCGCCGGTGTATTTAGCTTGCTGAGCGGGCGTAATCGGTTTGCTGTTGACGATTAAATAATCGAATCCGATCTGCGGTGCGTATTCGCGAAAGATCTCAAGGTGATGTAGCGCCGAAAAGCCGTCGGTCTCGCCGGGCTGGGTCATGAGATTGCAAACAAAGATCTTCGTCGCGTTCGACGCAGCTATCGCATCCGCTACCCCGTCGACAAGGATAGGCGGAAGCAAACTTGTGAACAGTGAGCCCGGGCCAAGCGTGATCACGTTCGCCGCCTCGATTGCTTTTAGAGCGTCGGGCATCGGCTTACAGTCCGCCGGTTCGAGATAAAGCCGCTCGATCCGCCCGCAGGTTTTTGAAATGTTTGTTTCGCCGCGAACAACGCTGCCGTCGGCGAGGCTTGCCGCGAGCCGAACGTCGGATACCGTCGCCGGATAGATGTGGCCCTTGCTCGCAATTATCTCGCTCGATAGCCTCACGGCCTCGGCAAAATCACCTGTTAGCTCGGTCATCGCCGCGAGAAAAATATTGCCAAAGCTATGACCACCAAGGTCGCCGTCACCCCGAAAGCGATGTCGGAACAGGTTTGACAGCAACTGCGAGTCTTCGCTGAGCGCGACCATACAGTTGCGAATGTCGCCCGGCGGCAACATCTGCAACTCGTCACGAAGCCGCCCTGAACTGCCACCGTCGTCGGTCACGGCAACGATCGCCGATAAATTCTGCAGCCAAACGGGCTCCGATGCGCTAGCGTGGACGAATCTTTTCAGTCCCGACAAAAGCGTAGCCAAACCATTACCTCCGCCGATCGCGACGAAATTCAAACCGGTCGAGCTGTCACTAAATAGATGATGTTTCATTCAGTCCGAGCTGTTCGATATCGAACAACCTTATCTGCAGTCATAATTTTAAAGGAATTGGCCGTTCGGGCGCGAACCAAACCGACAGCTAAGTTTAACACCTGAACCTAATGGCGAGCAATGAAATATCTTCTACAGTTGACATAACGGCGGCCAAAAAAAGCTTGTAGATATTCGGTTTCGTGTGCTAGATTTGTTTTTGCGGCTGCTTTCTGGCATTCCGTCCGCAAAGCCTATACAATTCAGCAATTAAGACTGACAAATCCGTCGGTTGAAACCCTCACGAGATTCAAATGGCAGAAACGCCTTTTATTTTACAAGAACAACAGTTTCACAGACTAAAGACCGTGCTTGAACGGGTCTGTGTAGAATGCGCGGCGCGCGTCGTGTTTTTAGTTGATCGCGACGGACAGCCGATCGCGTTTCACGGGGACATCGGCGATATGGACACGACGAGCTTTTCGACGCTCGCCGCCGGCAATGTCGCTGCGACCAGCTCAATGGCAAAGCTCATCGGCGAAGACGTGTTCCCATCCGTCTTTCACGAGGGCGAACGCGAAAGCATTTTCATTAGCGTCATCGGACGCAGCTTGCTCGTTGTCGTATTCAACGAGCGCTCGACCCTGAGCCTCGTAAAGCTGCGAACAAAACGCGGCAGCTTTGACGTTTCCGCGATTCTCGACGAAGCCGTGAGCCAGTCTGCAAGCTACAAGCTCAACAACAAATCGTTTTTCTCGGAGATCACCGACGAAGACATCGATAGTCTCTTTAGCTAACGCTAGTGACAAGAAACAGGTGACAGGTAACTGGAATGAGGCCGCATGAAAATCTCGAGGTTTGGCAAAAGGCAGTCGATTTTGTTGTGATGATTTATGAGAAAACAAAACATTTCCCCACTGATGAGCGATTTGGACTGACATCGCAAATCCGCCGAGCTTCGGTTTCGATACCTGCTAATATCGCCGAAGGTGCGGCGCGTCAGTCTGACAAAGAACTTATGCACTTCCTGGCTATTGCTCAGGGTTCGTGCAGTGAAGTTGAAACAGAATTATTAATTAGCAATCGGTTGGGTTTCTTGTCCGAAGCTGAATACACAGAACTTAAGTCACAAGCCGACTCTATCGGCCGCATGCTTGTAGGTTTATCGAAACATTTGAAAAACAAAACAGCGTGACAATCAGGTTCTTTCCTGTAACCTGTCACTTGTCACCAGTTACTATCTTATGACTTTTATCAATTACGCATCGCGAGAGATCAATTGCAAGATCGTTTATTATGGGCCGGGACTTTGCGGCAAGACGACGAATCTGCAGTACATCTACGATTCGACGGCACCACAGGCGAAGGGCAAACTCATTTCGCTCGCAACCGAGACGGACCGCACGCTATTCTTCGACTTCATGCCGCTCGAACTCGGCACGGTGCGCGGCTTCAAAACGCGATTTCACCTTTACACCGTGCCTGGACAGGTTTATTACGACGCCTCACGTAAATTGATTTTGAAAGGCGTTGACGGCGTCGTCTTCGTCGCTGACAGCCAGGAAGACCGCATGGACGCCAACATCGAGTCGCTCTATAACCTCGAGGAAAACTTAACAACTCAGGGCTACAATCTTGCCGAAATTCCATATGTGCTGCAGCTTAACAAACGCGACCTGCCAAATGTCACTCCAATCGACGAACTTTCCTCGGAACTCGCGAGAAAGGGCGAGCCGGTTTTCGAGGCCGTTGCAACAAACGGCACGGGCGTTTTTGACACGCTCAAGGCAGTCGCGAAACAGGTCCTGACCGAACTCCGCAAAGGGTAAAAGTGAAAAAGTGAAAAAGTGGAAAAGTTAAGAGGGATTCTACAAATGCCAAAGGGGAAAAGCCAAAAACTTTTCCCCTTTCTCACTTTTCCCCTTTTCTACTTTAATAATGGCGGAGCCGACGGGGCTCGAACCCGCGACCTCCAACGTGACAGGCTGGCGTTCTAACCAACTGAACTACGACTCCGCGATGGTGGGCACGAAGGGACTCGAACCCCTAACTTCCTCCTTGTAAGGGAGGCTGTCTACCAATTGACGTACGTGCCCGAAATCTGTGCTGTGCCCGAATGATTTTTCAAAAAACCGGCGCTTCTTATCTTACCAAAAAGCGCGAATGGTAACCTTACGAAAAACGAGTTTCTTAGTCAAGCATAACGTGCAAAACTTATCGCGGCGTCAAGACCGTAACTGATTTGGTAGCGGTGGCGACAGCTGACTTTGTGAACGGAAAGACCGCGGGCGCACCTGTTCGCCACGCATTAAACTGATCTTTGAAGTGCTCTGATTTCGGATCGCCGCTCTGACCAAGTGGAATAACGTGTCGCGTCGCGTCCCAGTTGCCGGGACTTGCGATATGCCGCATTGAGACAGCGGAGCCGACGTTAGGCGTTTGGCCACTGCCGCTGATAGGAACAGCCGGAACGATGAATTGAGCTCCGATCAATGGCGCCGCTGCCAATGGATGCGGAAAACGCGATTGAAAAACTTTTTCCCAAGTCCAGTTTGATGCATCAGGGCCAAAGCGTTTTGGGTCGGCAAGGCTCGCACGCGAACTCGTGTCGCACGATTTAATAAGCTCTGTGTAATGCGCAAAACCCGATGGCAGCCAGCGAGCCGATTGATCGCGAACCGCCCAATCGAGAACACGCTCGCGAATTAGAAACGCAGGTGCAGGCTTATTATCCTCGGCGATCTTGTTCGCGAGGCACATCCTTATCTCGTTCGCGAGGAGGGCGCCGCGAGAGTTGCTAGTCATCTTGCCGTCCCACTCTCTTAATACCACGAGCGTCTCCGGCGAAGCTGCATTCAGTCGTACGATCTGTGTCGCCAGATTTACGAGCGGAATGTTCTTTGCGTCATACATCACATCTCGCACGTCGTCCATCGTGATCTTTTTCCGCCCGTTTAACTCGTCGTAAATTCGGCGGGCTCGCCACGGCGGAGCCGCGTCACGCGACATCTGAGAATATTTGTAATCGGTGCCGACGATGCGTTGATTGGCCGTGATTATCATTCCGCTTGGCGGATTGTAAAGATGCGGAAGCTCGTCGAACGGAATGAAGCCGACCCAATCGCCGTCTATTGTCGTACCGTCATACGGCAAACTGCCGTCGCCTTTGCGTCTGATAGGAATTCGGCCAGCCGCGTACCAGCCGATGTTGCCTTTAGTATCGGCGTAAACAAAATTCTGCGTCGCACCGCCGTAGGTTTTGAGAGCGTTCTTGAAGTCGTCCCAATTGCGTGCGCGATTTAAGTTAAAGAACGCATCGAATTCGAGATTCTTCGGATCGAGTGCCGTCCATTTCAGCGAATACGCTTTGCCGCTTTCTGAGAAGATTATCGGGCCGTTGCGCGTTTCCTGAACCTCAAAATCGACGGGCGCAGTTTCGGGCTTCATAAGGTTTGTGCGGACGTTGATCTTCTCTTTTCGAGCAACGCGCGGCTCGGTCGTCTCGATGTAAAGATCCTGCACGTCTGGGCCGACATTCGTCGCTCCCCAAGCGATCTGCTCGTTGTGACCAAGTATAACGCCGGGTGCTCCCGGAATCGTCACGCCTGAAACGCGCATCGTCGGTGTCGAAAGATGCGCGAGATACCAAATGCCCGGCGCCGACGGCGCGAGATGCGGGTCGTTTGCAAGCAGCGTCTTGCCATCCGCTGTGTGTTTGCCCGAGATGACCCAATTATTGCTCGCTGCGAGCTCTTCGGCGTAAAGGCCAACCTTCGTTAGCGAATCGGCGCGAAGCTGCTCTTGCTTCTCTACGGCAGCGGTAATGTCGGAACCGCCTGCGTAAGCGGGCGGCCAGTTCGTTGAAAATAACTTAGCTTTCTGGCCCGCCACTGACGCAGCGGGTTCTGACTTGTCTTTGCCAAACAAGATCACGTCATACGGCGTGACCTGATTTGTCAGATCGGCAAACTTTTCTTTTGGCAATGACTCCAACGAAGCTCGCATCAGATCATTTCGCCAGGTTGTGCTTAGGGCGTCGGCTAGTATCTTGCCGATCACGACTGAGTCAGCCGCCGTCCATTGTCGCGGCTTGAATTGCAAAATCTTAAATTCTATCGGAAGCGTGTTGTCATCGAGTGTTGCGATATAAGCGTTGACGCCGCGAGCATAGTTGTCCAACGCCGAGCGCAGCTGCGGCGACAATTCGCTTAAACTTTTTTCGGCAATCGTCGCAAAACCAAATCGCCGATAGCGTTTATCTTCTTCAAGAGCGACGTTGCCGAAAATCTCAGCCGTCTCGCCTCGTGCGACGCGTCTTAGCAGTTCCATTTGCCACAGCCGATCACTCGCCGTCACATAACCTTGCACAAAATAAAGGTCGTCGTCTGTTTTTGCCTCGATATACGGAATCGAACGCTCATCACGCCGCACGGTAACCTCGCTCTTAATTCCATTCACGGCGAGTTTTGTTGCAGCTGTTTGTGCGAACGCAGAACTGAAAAGCAGTAACAGTAACGGTAAAATACGAAGATGAACGAGTTTCATAATTTTTAGACGCGCGATTGTCGTCGGCTAAACATTAAGTTAAACTTTTTGCATTAGCTATTCAATTTAGGCCTATCCAATTCACCGTATATGATGATGAAAGAAATTAAGATAGCAACGACTTTGGCTTTTTCCGCGATATTTGCGATGGCTTGCGGACAAGCTTCTAACACCGCAGTTGACAAAGTAACTCCCTCGACGCCGGCGCCGACGCCCGTAGTCAGCCGCGCTCCTGATGGCAAGGAGCTTTTCGCTCTAAACTGCATGATCTGTCACAAAGAAAGCGGCAAGGGCGGCAAAGTCACAATAGAGGGCAAGTCGATCAACCCCGAGGACCTAACAGCCGACAAGATGAAAAAGATGACAGACGAAAAGCTGATCGGCTACGTCCGCGACGGCATCGAGGACGAAGGGATGCCGGCGTTCAAAGACAAAATAACGGCGGAAGAAATACGCGCCGTCGTCGCTCACGTTCGAATTCTGCAAGCTGATTTGTAATTATCTGCGTCGCTTTTGATTCATGCTGACGTTTACGCGCTGAAAGCGAAGCACGACGCGTATGCTTTCGGGGCGGTTTTCGAATGTCGTGGGGACAAAAGGCGCGTAAGCGGGGTCGGTCGCGAGCGCCTTAGCAAGTTCTTCGACGGCTCGCTGATCGCGCGAAGGTTCGACAACCTCTGCGATCTGAGCTAGCCCGTTGCCAAACACATCGGCGACGACGACGACTTCGTCATCTTTCATATCGCCTCGAATAAACGTCTTTGTAAGCGCGATCAGCGCTCCATTCGGGTTGACACTGGGTGATTCGCCGGCGAACGCGAGGCGGGTTTGGGCGTACTCCTCAGGCGAGACCGGTCCTACTTTGCGGTTGTCAAACGAATTGCGATTGCTCGCGAGTAATGAATCGCCACTCGGCCTTTGCCCGTAATCGATCAAATTTGAAAAGAGCATCGCCAGAAAGGTAAAACCCACCAGCACGGTCGCCAAAACGCCCGCGCCGTACGGTAACAGCCGCATCTCAAGCAACTCGCGAGCATCTGCCGGGAACGTAAACAGCGAATCCGAAATTTTTCTACGCTCGCCGATCGCGGCGTCTTTTATTGCGCGAGAAAGTGCGGCAGGAACCTCGGGACGTCGCATTCTTCGAAGGGCGTTTCGCATCTCGACCGTTTCCGCATACGTCTGTCTACAAACGGGGCAGGCTTGTAGATGATCTCGAACAGCGGCAGCCGACGATTCCGGCAAACTGCCGTCGGCGTAAAATGCGAGTTCAAATTGTGTATCTGAGCATTTCATTTTTTTGCTCTTTTCGAAAAGCGAATGGCTAACTGACCCCGGCTGTCCCTTTTGGGGACGGACGAAATCGGTGAACTACTGTCAACTCAACGTCAGGTCGATCACAATCGATGTTGCTGGTCGATTCAAACAATCGACTCGACGCTTTGCCGGCATTGATTCACCTCGCTCTCTCGACCTATCGTTTGGCACCGATTTTATTTAGTCTTATTAGAGACCGGGGCGAGTCAACCATTCGCTTCTATTTTCAAAAATCCTTGAGCCTTTTTCTTAGCTCTTCTCTTCCGCGTGAAATCCGCGATTTCACCGTTCCGATTCCGACGCCGAGAGCCGCCGCCGTTTCTTCGTAACTGCATCCTTCGATATCGCAAAGAATTACTGCTTCGCGATAAACGTCGGCAAGGTCGAGCAATGCAGCTTGAAGCGCGTATTCGCGTTCATTCGCCAGCGCCGTGTCTTCGGGACTTACTCCGCCGTCGGCCAGAGTGTCGGACACTGTCCTTTCGCTATCACCGATAATTGCATCTAGCGAGATCGTTGTGTCTTTGCGACGGCGTTTCCACCAGCGGAAGCGGTTCCGAGACTCGTTGATCGCGATCCGAAACAGCCACGTTTTCAAACCCGCATCGCCGCGAAACCCTCTTATCGACCGCAACGCTTTTAGAAACGTGTCCTGCGCTAGATCGGCGGCTTCTTCTGCATTCTCCGTTAATCGATAAAGCAACGCGTATATATCACCCGAATGTTTATCGACCAGCGTTTCAAACGCCGCCGCGTCGCCTGCTCTTAATTTTTCAATAAACACCGGGTCATCCGACACGCGAACGGTACCTGACGAGGCAGACACCACGGCCCGCCCAATTTCTTCGTCGTCAAATGTCATTGACTCGCTGAAGATCATCGTCCGCCCTTTCCTCACCCCATCGATCTAAGTGAGAACCTGTCAAATGCCCTTCCCGATATTTCGCGGGACAAGGGGTTAGACACCGCTCTCGCGAGTTTGTTCCCAACAGCCCCCACTATATTTACTTTGCAGTTATTTGCTCTCATCACTCTTTTAGGCTACATTAGTCCTTTTGGAAAAAGCCCAATCATTGCAATTATATAACGCTTTGGGCTGCAGTTATTTGCACTTTTTAAACAATGGCGAAGAAGAAAAGACGATTTGAACAACTCGAGGCCGCCGCAGCTGCGCCAAAAGAGAAGAAAACCTACGTTGACCCGATACAACAACAGGTAATTCCGCGTATCGAAGACGCAGGCAAAAAGCTCGAGGGTAAGGGCAAGACTATCCTTTACGGCATCGCAGCACTTATCGTTTTGGCGATACTGGTTGGGGTTTTCCTGCGGTGGAGTAACCGTTCGAGCGGCGCCGCACAGGCTGCGCTTGGTAAGGCGATCGAGACCTCGCAAGCGCAAATTACCGAGGCAGCACCACCTGCCGGTTCGACGCAAAAGTCCTTTAGAACCGAGAAAGAACGGGCCGAGGCGGCTATCGCTGAGTTTCAGTTTGTCGTGGATAAATTCGGCGGCGACGCCGGTGAAAAAGCAAAATACTTTGTTGCGATCAATCGCCTCGCTATCGACCGACCGGCGGCGGTTCAGGAATTGGAAAGTCTTGCTAATTCTGGCTCCGATACGGGCAAGCTCGCAAAATTCGCACTCGCCCAAACACGCGTTGGCGACAACCGCCTCGACGAAGCCGCCACGCTCTATCAGGAACTCGCTGCGATGAGCGACCCGATCGTTGCGAAGGACACGGTCAACTTCGAACTCGCAAAGATCTACGAAAAACAAGGCAAAAAACAGGAAGCCGTTGGCATCTATTTCAATATCGCAAAGACGGCGAGCGACGCAAAAGACGCGGACGGCAAAGCTATTCCGTTAACCGAAACGGCTACGAACGCAAAGGAAAAGGTAAAGGAACTCGACCCGGAAAAGGCCAAGGAAATTCCCGAATCGGCTCCGCCGTCGCCATTCGGCAGTTAATTTTGGTGCTACGCATTTAATCGTTCTTTTCTTGCGTTAGATTTATAAGTGAACGATTTAGAGCAAACAGAAACTCTCCAAACTAAAAGCAATATCGCCGAGCAAAACGGCGAACATCTCTCGATTCGCGTCTCGCCGCACGCCTATTTAACGGTTCTTTTTCTCGCCACGTTTGTCGCCGCACTGTTTTTTTATCTGGAAATCGCTACCGCGGGCATCGCAGTCTTTGCTGCCGCCTGGATACTCATTCCCTTCTTTGCGCTGAACGACAAGATCGCGTTCGACGGCCGTCGTCTGGAGCGCACTGGTCTCGTGCCGCGCTTTTGGTCGCGCCTCAGTGTTTCGCGCCGACGTCTGAAAGTCTCGGACATCGAGCAAGTCGAAACTCATTCAGTCAGGGCGTTACGTCGCGGCGGCAACGTCTATTACCGATATCGAACGTCCATTCGCGGCAAGGGCCTCAGCTTAGTTTTCGCATCAGGTAGTGGCGACGATTATCGCAACATGCTCAAGGCAATTTTGCCCAAGCTCGATGAGAGTCTGCTCGACACGCGTTCGATCGAGCTGCGCGATCATCTCGGAGACCCAAAAGAGACATTGATGAAGGCCGAATTTTCGCGGATTCCGTCGTCAGAGGCTCTCACAAGTGTATTCCGTCATGTTAAGACATCACTTCAACAAAGGATCGTAATCACAGAAATAGAAGAGGATAAGGCCGACGACCTTCGACAACTTGCAAATGAATTACGAGTTACCGGCCATCTCGCTCGTGCACTTGAGGCGTTTCGCCGTGCGCTGCTCTTAAAGCCGCGTGACGGCTGGCTGATTTTCGAATTCGCACGCTGCCTTCATGCTTTTGCAGGCATGAGCCGCGCTCCGCGACTCGAACGCCGTGCTCTGGCAGCCTTGCGTTTATCTGAACGTCACGGCTCACACGACGGCGAATTAATTGTGCGTATTGCCGAATGGTATTTTCAGATCGGCGAATTCAAGCGTGCAGGAACGCTGTTCCAAACGGTTCGCGACCGAATCGGCGAAAGCTTTCGCTCGGCTCTTGGTCTTGCCGAACTCGCCTTACGCGAAGGCAAGATCGCTCACGTCATTCATCATTTTGCCGCCGCAAATCGTCTTGCATCGACCGCAGCGCTTCGTCGCTGGTCAAAGGGTGAGGCCGATTACTTCGCGCGTCTGAACGACGACGAGGAATACATGGAAATGGAGATCAGTCGTGTGAATCTGCTCGACACGGTCGAAAGCTCGAAAAAGACAGCGCTCCGAATCGCTTTTTTGTCCTTTCCAGCCGCATTTATCGGCGTTCTTTTTGAAGACAATCTCATCGCCAACATCGGCTGGGCCGTCTCCACCGTCTCGCTACTGATCTGGACCGGCCTCATTATCACTGCAAAAATGCTCGCACAACGCATTCCGTACGAGCTAGTGACTGAGGATGATTAGTAGTTGGTTTTGTAGCAAGTTATGATATAAATATTCGAAACAATCTCAGATTGAGTAAGCAAGTATGGAAGATAAACTCGAATCGAAGCCACCGTTTTGGTCGTCATTACCAGGTATATTTACAGGTATTGGCGGCGTTCTTGTGGCCTTAACCGGGCTTATCACCGCCTTGGTCTCGACCGGGTGGATAGGCCCGAAAGCTAATTCCAACGCCGTTCCACCGCCAAATACCGCGGTAACGCTCGTGTCCGCGCCGGCCGCGGCGGCGTCGCCAAATGCAGAACATGACCGCTACAAACATCTGACAGGTAAATGGGAGGTCATCGAAGAGCGGTCGCGGGAACTTGGCGGCGCAAAGATCATATGGCAGTTTAATGCTGCGGTTTCAGGTAATGAGCTTACGCTGACGGGGAAGATGCATTCCTTTAACGGAAAGGATTTAAGCCCGGAACAGAAGGGCATTCGCTCGAAATATGTAACGACGCTGATGGGTTCGACGGGCATGGGCGAGTTTAAGAAAACCGAGAAAGGCGTCACGATGAGTTACCCGGCAACGATCCGGTTCGAGGATGACCAATCAACACTCCACGGGACTATCGACATCAAGGGACAACAAGCCTGCTCGCTTACGGGTCGCAAACTTGTAGATTGAATCCAAAGGGACCGGCCGGGAGAGGTTCAATATGAAAAGATATATCGGCTTGGCGGCCGCAATCGTGGTATTAACCGCGTTCTTTCTCTTCACCGCGATTCTCCGCCCAAACGCTCAGCGCTTGCCCAAACCACCTGTCGTCAAGAAAAAAGTGATCCCCGAGGTGGTTATCCTCGGTAAAGCGTCTAAGCCCGGTCGCGTCAGGTTTAAACACGTAAAACACAACGGCGGCGAATATATCATCAGCGGCCCGATACTCTGTATCGAATGTCATCACACAGCGCAGCCCGCCACGGATCTTGACAGCATCCCGCCGCATAAGACTGTCTGGCCCGCCGGTCGCACCACGACGCTAACCGCCGAGTTGTTTGCTGAGGATCCGATTAAGGCCGGTGTCGCCGCCTGCCGGGATTGTCACGCGCGGGCAGGACGCAAACCGAAACTCCTAGATGCTATGCCGTCAATAGAGGATCCCGAGACCAAAGAAGTCACGAAGATCACGAATCAGGTCGCATTCCATACCGCGTGCGACGTGTGTCATTTTCAGATCAAGTTTCGAGTCGACGGCACAAAAGCTCCGGAGGCAACGACCTGTTCGGCTTGCCACAAGCCTGCTGTTAAGAAGCGTTGAGCGCAGCTAATATCTTGAACTATTTTCAGACTGCCGTTTAGAACGAATTGGGGTATCGATCTGCAACGGATCCTTTGCCACGAATTAGGCGAATGAGAACCAAATCTCTTATTCGTGTTTTTTCGGGTTAGTTCGCGGACATCTCCCTTTTAAGCCTTCTCGCCCTTCGCCGCTTTCTCAGGCGGATTTAGCATCGCCGACCAGCGGTACTCAGGTGTTTTCCAGCCGTCTTTTAATTTTTTCAGAATGAAGTCGGTCATGTTATCGACGATCCAGCGGTGGTTAAACTCGCCGACGGATGCCAACTCGGCATCTGGTGCCGGATTCATAAAGTCGATCGCGTAAGGAATCCCGTCTTTGATCGCGAACTCGACGGTGTTGAGGTCGTAGCCGAGAGCCGTGCAGATCGTCTTCACGTCCTGCTCAACACGAGCGTGGAGCTTCGGTTCAAGATAATCGTCGACATTAACGTACTGCATACCGGAGAGATACGGTTTTGACGGATCGTAGGGCATGATCAACACCTTTTCCTTAGCGACACAATAACAACGGACGAAATGATCGTACTCGATGCCCTCCTGCAGCGTCATGCAGAGCGTCGTGGATTCATTGTACTCGGTGAAAAGCTCCTCGAGATTGTGAATTTTCGACACATTCTTCCAGCCGCCGCCGTCAAAAGGCTTGAGAAACGCCGGAAAGCCGACGTATTCAACTATCTCTTCCCACTTGATCGGGAATTCGAGATTGCGCAAGCTCTCGGGCGTTATGTCCTTGATGTAGCTGTGCTGCGGGAGCAGAACTGTTTTTGGGATCGCAACGCCGAGCTTCGCCGCGAGGGCGAAGTTAAAAAACTTGTCATCCGCCGACCACCAAAACGGGTTGTTGATAATATAAGTGCCTTCGAGCGCAAAACGCTTAAGCGTCGCCCGGTAATACGGTATCTCGTGCGAGATGCGGTCGATGATCACATCGTAATCTCTCGGCTGATCGAGGCGAATGCCGCCGATAGTGACCATCTCGGCTGTGACTTCGCCGCCGCCCTTTTCATTGATCGCGTTTATTATTGCTTCGGGAAACGTGACTTCACGCCCGACCAAAATTCCAACTTTTTTCATGCTGATTTAGTGTAGATCTCTCTCTATTAAATTTTTCTGTTGTCAGAAACCGATAATTTTAGTGCATTACCGAACACGGGGCAAGGCAGGCCTTACAGCTCGAAGCGGAAACAATTTGTCCAACCCCGCGTAACAGGATAAAATCCAATAGAACCGAGAGGAAACAACCAATATGATTCAACGCAATTTTAGACGATTCGCAGTCCTAACGGCCGTGATTCTCTTTATTTTTATGCTCAAACCGACCACCCAGACGACCGATGCGGCCGAAATACCGTCCACGAACCCGATGACTCAAAAGTGGACCGGCCCGTACGGCGGTGTCCCGCCTTTTGACAAGATCAAGATCGCTGATTTTAAATCGGCAGTCGAAGCCGCGATGACCGAAAATCTCGCCGAGATAGACGCGATTGCGAAAACCCAGGCGGCGCCAACATTTCAGAACACTATAGTTGCCCTTGAACGCACGGGTGCAACACTCGATCGCGTTGGAACCATCTACGGCATCTGGGCAAGTAATATGAACAGCGACGAATTCGGTAAGATCGAGGCCGATTTGGACCCCAAGATCGCTGCCCACTTCGACAAGATCATTCAGAACGGCGCGTTGTTTAAACGCATCGAGGCTGTTTACAACTCGCCCGCTAAGAAACGCCTGACCTCTGAGCAGCAGCGTCTGACGTGGGATTATTACACGCGTTTCGTCCGTTCGGGTGCAAAGCTCGACGCGGCAAAGAAGTCACGCCTCTCTGAGATTAATCAATCGCTGGCAAAACTGTTTACAAGATTTAGCCAAAATCTGCTCGGCGACGAAACACAAAAGTTTTTGTTGATCGAAAACGAAGAGAGCCTCGCCGGTCTGCCGCAGTCTCTTCGCGACGCCGCGGCGGCCGCGGCAACGGCCAAAAAGCTGCCGGGCAAATGGATAATCCGTAACACGCGTTCGTCGGTCGATCCGTTTCTAACTTATTCGGACAATCGCCAACTTCGCGAAAAAGCGTGGCGGATGTTCATAAATCGCGGCGATAACGGTGACGAGCGTGATACAAATTCAACTATAACTGACATATTGAAACTCCGCGCCGAGCGCGCAAAATTACTGGGCTTCCCGACACACGCCCACTGGCGTCTCGAAAATACGATGGCAAAAACGCCGGAAAGAGCGATGGAGCTGCTTGAACGGGTCTGGCCCGCGGCCGTTGCTCGCGTTCACGAAGAGGTCGCCGATATGCAGGCGCTCGCCGACAAAGAAAAAGCCGGCATAAAGATCGAGCCGTGGGATTATCGCTATTACATGGAGAAGGTTCGCAAAGCGAAATACGATCTCGACAACAACGAGGTCAAACAATATCTACAGCTCGACAAAATGCGCGAGGCGATGTTTTGGATGGCGGGCGAGCTCTTCGGCTTTGGCTTTTCGCAGGTGAAAGATGTGCCGGTGTTCCATCCCGACGTGACGGTTTACGAGGTCAAGAACAAAAAGACGGGCAAGCATATCGGCCTTTGGTACTTCGACCCTTATGCGCGTGACGGCAAGCGTTCTGGTGCGTGGATGAACGCGTATCGCAATCAATACCGGTTCGACAAAGAAATTACGACTATAGTTTCGAACAACTCGAACTTTGTTAAGGGCAATCCGGGCGAGCCCGTGCTGATCTCGTGGGATGATGCGGAGACGATGTTTCACGAATTCGGCCACGCACTGCATGGCCTGTCGTCAAACGTGACTTACCCAACACTATCCGGCACAAACGTCGTCCGCGATTATGTCGAATTCCCTTCGCAGATTCTAGAACATTGGGTTTCGACGCCTGAAGTTTTGCAACGCTTCGCGCTTCACTATCAGACCGGCAAGCCGATACCCCAATCGCTCGTCGATAAGATCAGAAAGGCCGAAACGTTTAACCAAGGCTTTGCCACGACTGAACTGCTTGCCAGCGCGCTTATCGATATGAAACTCCATCTCGCCGGCGACGTCCCGATCGACTCGGACAAATTCGAACGCGAAACGCTAACTGCGTTAAAGATGCCGAGCGAACTCGTCATGCGCCACCGCACCCCGCAGTTCGGTCACGTCTTTTCAAGCGACGGCTATTCGGCTGGATATTACAGCTATTTATGGTCGGACGTTTTGACGGCGGACGCGTTCGGCGCATTTACGGAAGGCAAGGGACCGTATGACAAGGCGGTCGCGGCGCGTCTGAAGAAATACATCTTCTCGGTCGGTAATACAATTGATCCGGCAGAGGCCTATCGCAAATTTCGAGGCCGCGATCCGGACGTCAATGCGCTGATGAAGAAACGCGGATTCCCGGTAAAACGCTAAGAAATATAGCCACCGATCGCACAGTTGAACTCAGATAAAGAAATTTCTTATCGCGTTTGATCTGTGTGATCGGTGGCTAGCTTTGCTTTATTCCCAAATTCCGCATCCGCCGGTACAGATGACTCCGGTCAACGCCCATCTTTTCGGCGGCTTTGGCGACATTCCCGTCAAATTCGGCGAGTTTGTGCAGGATAAATTCACGTTGATACGCGTCGGTCGCGTCTTTGAATGTTGGGAAACGAAAACTGATAGCCGGCAAGTCGGATGTTTCAGCGGCGGGCAGATCGCTCGAGTCGATCTTTTTCGTCGACGACATAATCACGATGCGCTCGATAGTGTTTTTCAGCTCGCGGACATTGCCCGGCCAGTCGTAATCGCCTAACTGCTTGATCGCATCATCGGAAAATTCTTTTTCTTTCTTTCCGTAATCTGCAGAAAACCGCTTATTAAAATGTTCGATGAGCAGCGGCACGTCTTCGCGACGTTCGCGCAGCGGCGGCACCTGAAACGGAATCACATTCAGCCGGTAAAAAAGATCGGGACGAAAATTACCGTTCTCAATGAGCGAGTCAAGCGGTTTGTTTGTCGCCGAGATCACGCGGACATCGACCGAGACGGGCGTGTTGCTGCCGACCGGCTCAAAACGCTGCTCTTCTAAAACACGCAGCATCTTTGCCTGTACGCTTGGCGACATGTCGCCGATCTCATCGAGAAAAAGCGTTGCGCCGTCGGCGATCTCAAACTTACCTTTCTTTGCTTTCGTTGCGCCAGAGAATGCTCCCTTTGCGTGACCAAAAAGCTCGCTTTCGACCAATTCTTCAGGAATCGCCGCTGAATTTATTTCAACAAACGGCGAGGCTTTGCGTTTTGACTGCGAGTGAATTGCGCGGGCAACAAGCTCCTTGCCCGTCCCGCTCTCACCTGAGATAAGCACGCGGCCATCGGTCGGCGCGACGATGTCGATCTGCTTGCGAAGAGCGCGCATCGCCACAGATTCGCCGACCATTACATAATTTTGGGCAAGCTCGTTTTGGAGCTGCTCGTTCGCACGCTCGAGCTCGCGAATGTGAATTGCGTTCTTTACTGTAACGACGGTGCGTTCGAGACTGAGCGGCTTTTCGATAAAGTCGAACGCTCCGAGCTTTGTCGAGCGCACAGCCGTCTCTATATTTCCGTGGCCCGATATCATCACGACTGCCGCGTCGTTGGCTTCTTCTTTCAACATTCGCAGGGTTTCGAGGCCGTCGATACCGTCGCCGAGCCAGATGTCGAGCAAGATGCACGCATAATGATGTGTGCGAGCTTTTTCGAGACAATCTTCGCCGGTCGCAACTGCCTCGACGGCAAACCCTTCGTCCTCGAGCACACCGCGGAGTGTGTCCCGAATTCCCTGTTCGTCATCGACTATGAGAATTGTGTTCGTCATCCGCTAAAAGTTTACAGGAAGCTCAACAATAAACCTTGCCCCTCTCGGCTGGTTTTTGACCGCGTGAATTCGGCCGTGGTGTTCCGCGATTATACGCTGAACAATCGCAAGGCCCAGCCCCGTCCCGCGTCCTTTTGTCGAAAAGTACGGCTGAAATAATTTCTGTAAATTACTGGGCGAGATACCTTTGCCATTATCGGCGACCTCAGCGACAACGATGTCACGGGCGGTGTCATGCCGCGTCGTGATCGATATCTGCCCTGCCTCCTCACCGAACGCTTCAAAGGAATTATCAATCAAGTTAATAAAAACACGTTTCATCTGCTCAGCATCGATCATGATCGCAGGCAGATCCTTCCCACGGTCGAACTCGAACTCGACGCCGCCCGAGCGTCCATCAACCGCTGCGACCGCTTGATCGACGACTTCGTTAAGGTCGCCTAATTCCAAGAAGGCCTCGGGCAGGCGCGCAAAACGCGAAAATTCATCGACCATCGATTTTAGCGACGTCACCTCTCTGAGAATTGTATCGGTGCTCTCGTGAATAACCTCGCTTATCGGACCTCTGTCATCAATGCGTTTGCCGTCACCGTTGTCGCGGTGACCGGAACGGTCAAATCGTTTTGCTATCCGTTCGGCGGAAAGTTGAATCGGTGTCAGCGGATTCTTAATTTCGTGAGCCATGCGGCGAGCGACTTCTTGCCAGGCGGACGCACGTTGAGCGGTGATGAGTTCGGAAAGATCTTCGATAACGAGTACGACGCCGCTGTCGGCAGGCAGTTTTGTCGCGGTCAGCGCGACGGTCAGGTCATCGCCTTGGCCATTCTTATGAAAGACAATTTGCTCAGCGGCATGCCCGACACGTGCGGCGCGATTGAGAAGGCGTTCAATATTCCCACGGTTTTCACCAGATAACAATTCATCCAAAGTAACGCCAATGCATTCGTCTCTTTCTTTGCGGAAGATCGACGACGCTGTTCCGTTGATCGTCGTCACCCGCAAGTCGGCATCGAATGAGATCACGCCGGTCGGCAGTGATTCGAATACGGTTTCGATATATCTGCGGCGGTCGGCAAGCTCTTTTGCATTTGCTTCGAGCCGGGCGGACATATCGTTGAACGCATTCACCAGAATTCCGAGTTCGTCCTCGGCGAGAACGTCGACACGGTGACCGTAATTACCGGCGGCGATCTCGCCGGCGCCCTCAGCGAGAGCTTTTATCGGTGTCGTCAGGCCACGAGCAACGTAAAACGCGATCCACGTCGACGCGAAGATTAGTAAAAAAGTCAAAACTCCAAGCGTCAACAGCGCAACGCGGCGAATATTGTTCTGTTCCTGACCGAGACGATCGAGTTCGGCGAGCGAATTGTCAATCGACGGCTGTTCCAATCCGCGCGCCTGTCGAATTACGCTCTGCGGTATCTGCGAGAACCAGCGGTCGAGCGCGCGGTTCATAAACAGATACGAGAACGCCGCCATCGCAATAATCGGCAGCAAACTTACCGCAAAAAAGTAGATCAGCAGCCGAGTCTTGATCTGCGCACCCATCTGGAACGTGCGGCGTTCGCGAACGAGCTTGATGATGCTCCGCAGAAAAATGAAGGCGAAGACTATGAAAGCAATAAAATTCAGCGACGAGAGCGCGTAGAGCAGTATGAGGTCGCTCGACGATTCGATGGTGAAAGTCTTCCATAGACTCGTCGACTGCAGCAGCACAAGCAGCACGAGCGACGCAAGCATCAACGTACCGACGATCCACGGTGTTTTGCGCCGACGTAGCTTTGTCTCACTGAATCCCACGGATGCAATTTTAGCATAGCCAGTCAGAACCGGTTGCGTAAGCGCGCGGTCAGTTCCGTCAAACCGCCAAACAAACTGGCCGCCCCCTGACGGAGGCGGTTCTGACCTCTGTGCTAAAATCTCGTGAACACGATGAAGAGAATCTTTCTCAACGATCAAGGCATTTTGCGCAGCGGCTGGCGGGCGGCGGTTTTTCTTTTTGCGTATCTGCTAATCGGCTGGACACTAGTCGTTATTTCAATAAATCTAAAACTTTTGCTGCCACCGGATCAATCTGCGACGGGACAACTGCAGGTAATAATCCCTTTCGCAGTCTCGACACTCGTTTCTCTCGTACTCGGCTGGTTGTGCGCTAAGTTCCTTGAGAACCTAACTTACCAATCGCTCGGCGCATCGTTCGCAAACGGTTGGTGCGCGCATCTCGCGTTGGGTTTGGCGGTCGGCGCGGTCACATTTCTCCTCGCGATAATAATTGTCGTCGCGTCCGGCAGTATCAGTTTCAGTTTTAACGCCGCATCGGCCGCACAAGCTATTGCGACGACGCTACTGACTACGTTTGTGATCTTTACTGTCGCTGCGGCGTCAGAAGAGGCCTTGTTTCGCGGCTATCTGCTGCAAACTTTTGCGCGCTCAGACCTGAAATGGTTCGGCATTGCGATGACGTCTGTATTATTCGCGTTCGCGCATAATCAAAATCCCGGCGCGAATCCACTTGCTCTCGCTAACACGCTGCTCGCCGGCGTTTGGTTCGCCGTGGCGTACTTCAAGACACGCGATCTTTGGTTCCCGTTCGGCATTCACCTCGCATGGAACTGGCTGCAAGGTCCGGTCTTTGGAATATCTGTCAGTGGAATCACCGGTTTTGCTCCCGATCCTCTTTTGCGCGCCGAGGATGTCGGCCCCGCATGGCTGACGGGGGCAGACTATGGCATCGAAGGCGGCGTCGCTTGCACCGTCGCGCTCCTGATTTCGATCGCCGCTCTACAGTTTGGATGGAAATTTAACGCAGAGATCGCAAAGGACGCAGAGATTTGACACAAGATTTCTTTTGCTCTGCGGTCACGGCGGTCTCTGCGTTTAAAACTCTTATGCAATCTGAATCTTAAACGAAATATCCACAGCTCTCGCCGAGTGTGTGATGCGTCCGACGGAGATCAGATCGACGCCGGCTTCGGCGAACGAGCGCACGCGATCCAGATCCATGCCGCCCGAGGCCTCGATCAGCACCTTCGGGTTCATGTCACGCGCCATCTGGACAAGTTTTGCGGCTTCGTCGGGCGTTTGATTGTCGAGCATGACGATCTCGGCACCGGCCTCGATGGCTTCGCGAAGCTGCGCCCAATTCGTCACCTCGACCTCGATCTTGTGAAGATGCCCGACGCTGTTCTTTGCAGAATTGACGGCCTCTGTGATGCCGCCGGCGAGAGCGATGTGGTTGTCCTTTATCAAAACGCCGTCGTCGAGTCCCATGCGATGATTCTTTCCGCCGCCGACGGTGACAGCGTACTTTTCGAGAGCACGCAGGCCCGGCGTCGTCTTTCGCGTATCGACTATGCGAGCATTCGTACCCTCGATCGCTTTCACATACTGCCGCGTTAGCGTCGCGACGCCGGACATTCTTTGAATTAAGTTGAGTGCGACGCGTTCGCCGACCAGCAGAACGTCGGCGTAGCCCTTGAGCGTGCCAAAAACAGTGCCGCTCTCGACCTCGTCGCCGTCTTTGTAAGTAGTCTCAAGCTCGGAAACCTCCGGATCGAGATGAAAGAACACGCCTTCGGCGACCTCGAGGCCGCAGACGACGAGATCTTCCTTCGCCAAAAACCGCCCGATGCCCCGAGTCTCGTGCGCAACGCAAGCCGTCGTCGTAATATCGCCACGCCCAATATCCTCGGCGAGAAATTCACCGATCGCCGACATGATCTCACCATTCTCAAGCCAGTTCATAAAGTTATTTTATCGGCGCCTCGATTGGCTTAATTTTCGCTCTAATTATCCAAGTCTGCTTCTGAATGCGAGTGATCACTCTCGGATTCAAGGTTCCGTGTGTATCAATGACATTGATGAAATATCCGTCTGAATCTATGTCGCAACCTCTTCTTCAAAATCTTTGCCGCGACTGCCAGAGAAAATCGAATATTTTCGATAGATCTTGACCCGTTTTCCCTTTATGGTCTTATCTTCAACGCTAAACTCAACACTCTCGGGCGTTCGCTTACCGAACAATCGACTCGGACCGAGGCAGACATATTGCGACTTTCGCCATTTACCATTTCCCTCTTTACAGAAGCCATTTCCAAAACCTACCAAGACCTCATTTACGACTTTGGTCTTTCCACCTTCAACTATTGTTTTCGTAGAACGATGTCGCCCTTGAGTCTCATTTTCGACATATTCGGTCGATTTCCATACAAGCTTACCTTTGAGAAATTCATCGACTTCAACCTTGAATATCACAGGATAAGCAGAATTCGTCTCAGAGACTGCGTACGTGAACGTTCCGTTGTAATTCGCTTCCGACGTGGGTTTACTTTGCGCCTGTAACTGTGCAGCGACAAAACAAATCACAGCAAAACGAAGAAACGGTTTCAGGTTGAGAGCATATTTCATAATCTCAATTCAACGCCTCCAGCTTATTATTCAGCGTTTCGACCTACGGGCGGAAACGCGAGTGTGAACGAGCGTGCCCCCAATACTAGCTATACTTAGACTCGAACCAATCCTCAAACGTCACTATACCCTGACAGTAAAGCACGTAGTCAATGGCTGCGGCAACATGATTACTTTTCCAAAGATAACGACGGCTCCGACCGCGTGACCAGGGACTGACATCGTGACCGATCAAATGCGCCATGCGAAGCTCCCGAGTTGCATAACTCTTAAACGCGTTTGCAATAATCTCAGGCTTGACCTGAGCTGAAACAACAGAGTGAGCGTGATTCGTTCGCACGTTTATCGCTCTCAGTTGATAATCTCGACGAGCACACACTTCTTCGATAGCTTTCTGAACAACCGCACGCTGTTGCTTATCGAAAACAACGGCATCGGCATTCATGTTTTCCCGCATTTGACGAATCAACTTATCGCTCGGCGTTCGCTTCGACGTACCAAAGATATTGTATCCGTGCGTGTCGACAGATGCTCTTTCGTCGCCGTGGAGCCAAGTTCCGAATGTTCGAATCGTAATCAGACATGCGAGCGGAAAGTCGTTGTCGTCCCAGTTTTCGCCAAAATAGGCCATGAGTTTTGTCGTTATGGCACGCTCGTTCACACTCGCGTTTCTGCCCGTAATGCATCGAGATTATTATTCAGGGTTTCGATCTGCTTTTCCAACTCGGCGGAACGTTCGCGGAGTTCGGCGACCTTATCAATAGGGGCGCGCTCGACGAAGTTGGCGTTGGCGAGCTGTGCATCGAGCCGGGACCGCTCTTCGGTGAGCTTGGCGATGGCGTTTGCGAGACGATCACGCTCCTTGTCAAAGTCGATGAGCCCTTCGAGCGGAACGGCGAGCCGCGCGTCGTTCGTCACCGCCTTTGCGGACGCCTGCGGAACGTCGAGTTCGGCCGCGATGACGAGCCTTTCGGCCTTGGCGAGCTTTAGTATCTGCGCTTTGTTGGCTTCGAAGACCGTCTGCATTCCCGCGTCAGCCGCGATATGCACGTCAAACTTGATGGCCGTCGAGATATTCATCTCGGCGCGGATGTTGCGCACCCTTTTGATCACATCAATGACCGCCGCCATCTCGTTTTCGGCCTGCTCGTCAATCGCTCGCTCGTCGCCGGGCGGAAAACTCGTCAGCATTATAGTCGCACCGGCGTCACGATACGCGTCGTGATTCATCGTAGAACTCGTGCCGGGCAGTTTCAGCCACAGTTCCTCAGTCAGATACGGCATAAACGGATGCAGCATCCTCAGTGCGATCTCCAAAATGGTGAGAATGCGAGTGGCAGAATAGCTCCCGTCCTTACGAAGGAGGGGTGTCCCGATGTTTTCAATCGGGACGGGGTGGTTCTTAGTTGAATTATCTGCTTGTTGGCCATCTGTTTGGGACGAGAGAACCACCCCGTCCGCCGAAACGGCGTCCACCCCTCCTTCGTAAGGAGGGGAGCCTGTTGTGATCTCGTCTTTCTTTAATTCTATATACCAATCGCAGAAATCGTCCCAAAAGAAGTGGTAGAGCAGACTGACAGCAGTATGGAATTCGTATTTGTCGAGCGCCGTGTTTAGATCGAGGGCAGTGCGATTGAGCCGCGAGATGATCCATCTATCCGCAAGGGCACACTCGCTACCGCTCGTGTTTCCGCCTTGTCTGTCTGCGTCATCTGCGTTTATCTGCGGCCAAATACTCTTATGATCGACCGTGGCGTCACCGGAATTCATCAGGCAAAACCGCGTGGCGTTCCAGATCTTGTTGGCAAAGTTGCGGTACGTCTCGACGCCAATGTCATTCCACTTGATGTCGGCACCGGTCGCGATCGACGCGAGATAAATTCGCGTCGCATCGACACCAAACCTATCAAACATCTCGATCGGATCGACTCCGTTATTGCGCGACTTCGACATCGGCTTGCCGTCTTTGCCGAGAACGGTGCCGGTGATAACACAATCCTCAAACGCCGTCTTATTTACAAACTTCTTCGTGAGCATCATCATACGCGACACCCACAAAAAGATAATGTCGCGGCCAGTGACGAGCACGCTGGTCGGGAGAAATACGTCCAAATCACTCAACGGGCTCCCCTCCTTACGAAGGAGGGGTGGCGGCGTTTCGCCGACGGGGTGGTTTTTAGTTGAGTGATCTGCTTGTTCGAGTGTGTTGGGCGATGTAAAAACCACCTCGTCAACCGAAGCGGTTGCCCCTCCTCCTTCGTAAGGAGGGGAGCCTGATTGTCCAGTCCAGCCAAAGGTGCTAAACGCCCAAAGCCCACTCGAAAACCAGGTATCAAGCACGTCGCTGTCCTGCGTGAGTTTTTTGCCGCCGGATTTTGCAACCGCTTCTTCTTCGGTGTTTGCGACGTAAACATTTCCGTCCGCGTCATACCACGCCGGGATCTGATGTCCCCACCAGAGCTGCCGTGAGATCGTCCAGTCCTTTAGGTTTTCGAGCCAGGCGGTGTAAACCTTTGCGTGAGGAATCTCGGGCGAGAAGCGAGGAACATTATTGTTCGCTAGCTCAAGTCCAAGATCGCGAAGCTCGTCCATCTTGACGAACCACTGCTCGGACAGAATCGGCTCAACGATCGTCTTGCAGCGTTCACACACCGGCAGCGTGATCTCGTAATCATCGACTTTCTCAAGCAAGCCCAACTCGTCGAACATCGCAACGACCTTCTCACGAGCTTTGAACCGGTCGAGTCCGTCGAACTCCGGACCTGCGGCGGCGTTCATCGTGCCGTCCATGTTCATGACGAGAATCTGCGGCAAATCGTGCCGCTGACCGATTTGATAATCGTTCGGGTCGTGCGCGGGCGTGACCTTGACCGCGCCTGTGCCGAACTCAGCGTCAACGTATTCATCCGCGACAAGCGGAATCTCGCGGTTAGTAAGCGGCAACGCAACCATCTTCCCGATCAGATGTTTGTAACGCTCATCGCTGCCATTCACCGCAACCGCCGTGTCGCCAAGCATCGTCTCGGGCCGGGTTGTGGCGACGGTGATGACGTTTGGAGTTCCGCCTTTAGGCGGCTCGTCGCCGGCAGAGGCCGCCTGAAGGCGGGACTCCGAACTCACCGGATACCGCAAATAATAAAGTTTGCCGTCCTTCTTCGTTTCCTCTTTTACCTCGAGATCCGAGAGCACGGTCTTATCCTTCGGACACCAGTTAACTATGCGCAGGCCGCGATAGATGTTTCCTTCCTCGTAAAGCGTGACGAAGACGCTGCGGACTGCCTTCGACAAACTTTCGTCCATCGTAAAGCGATGCCGCGACCAATCGACCGAGGCGCCTTCGCGGCGCATCTGTTCAGTTATCGTATTGCCATATTGTTCTTTCCATTGCCAGCAACGGCGAAGAAATTCGTCGCGACCGATGTCGAGCGGCGATTTATGCTCGTCTTTTTTAAGCTGCTCGACGACTTTTCTTTGAACTGAAATTCCCGCGTGGTCGGTGCCCGGCAGCCACAGCGTGCGATACCCGCACATCCGTTTCCAACGCGTCAGCACATCCATGATAGTGTGTTGAAGCGCGTGGCCCATGTGCAGCGAGCCTGTGACATTCGGCGGCGGGATTACAATTGAGAAAGGTGTCGCGTCCGGATCCTGATTGATCTCCGGTGCAAAAAAGCCGCTCTCTTCCCAGCGTTTGTAATGATTTTCCTCGGCCGACTTTGGGTCGTAGGCCTTTGCAAGTTCCATGTGTCTGGGTTCAGTGGTCAGTGTTCAGTGGTCAGCATTCGCAATCTAAAATTTCGGATTTCGGTATTCTGACCACTGACCACTAATTACTCTTTTTTGTCCTGCCCGAGAGCCTCGCGCATCATCTTTTCGGCGATTCGCGGAACAGCATCTTGTGCAATTTCGCGGATGGCTTTGTCAGAGAGTTTCTCGACAACACGCTGCGCGACCAAAGCAATAAACTCTGGCGAAGGCTCGGTGATCGCAGGTTCGGATGTTTTTTGCTCGGTAGCTGACGGACCGATCGGCGCCGCAGCAACCGCGGCGGCGGAATTTCCATCATTTTTTTCCAACGAAATGCTCTCCTGAACGGTTACTGAATTATTTTCGACCGGCGCCGTCTGCCGAGTGGCAGATTCCGGTTGCGAGACCACTGCGGCAGGCGACCAGTCAAACTGTTCAGACTGTTCGGCTGTCGTTGCCGCATTCGTTTGAACGGCACTGCTCTCAGCTTTCACAATAGCGGGCGACGACGTTTCGATCATTTCATCATCGAACTGCTGATCGCTGAACGCAGCATCAACTGTCTCGAATTCGTTCATCTCAGGCGTATGGGTAAAGCTGCTCTTGTAAAGATTGTCGATATCGTCATCCTCGGGCGCGGCAGCGGGTTGCGATGCGTGGCCGAGCAGATCTTTTACGCGAGCGACGACCTCACGCACCGATGCAAAGGGTTTCGTCAGATGGCCGTCAGCCTTCACACGTTTGGCCTCGGCTTCGTCAAACGGCTCGAAAGACCCGGCGAGCAGCAGCACGGGAATGTGCCGCGTCGTCTCATCCTGTTTTATCATCTCGCAGATCTGATAGCCGTTCGTGCCCGGCAACCCGATGTGCGCAAGCACGATGTCGGGCTGCGTTTCGACGAACTTCAACATCGCCGATTCGCCATCGTTTGCAATGAAAACTTCAATGTCCTCCGCGGCAAAAGTCATCTCGACAACCTTACGGATCGTCACCGAATCGTCAGCCAACAGGAGTTTTGGTTTAGTCTCGTTAATGTCCATCAATAAGGGCAAATTTTATCAAATTTACGCCGCGTCATGCGAATTTTGGGTTAACTCGCCCGCGAGTTTGATCGCGGCCCTCATGCTCGATTCGTCTGCAATCCACTTTACCGCAATGTCATACGCCGTGCCGTGATCAACCGACGTGCGAATGAGCGGTAAACCGAGCGTGACATTAACGCCGGCTCCGAACGAGATCGATTTTACGGCGATTGTAGCCTGATCGTGATAGAGCGCAATGACGGCGTCAAACTCGCCTCGAAACCCGCGCAAAAAGATCGTGTCAGGCGAATACGGACCGCTGACATCGATGTTCAATTCATCGCGACAATATAGAATCGCCGGCTCGATCTCGTCGCTCTCTTCGCTGCCGAATTTACCGCCTTCGGATGCGTGCGGGTTGAGCCCGGCGACCGCGAACTTTACGTCACGACGCAAGAGACGCCGCAATTCTTGGTCGCTGAATTTTATCAACTCGACAAGGGCCTCCTTTTTTACAAGATCGATCGCCTCGCGCAGCGAATGATGCGTCGAAAGCAGAACGATGCGAAGCTTATCCGCAAAAAAGCTCATCGCAAACTGCTTTGTGTCCATTAGCTCTGCGAGCATCTCGGTGTGACCTGGGAAGCTGTAACCACCGAGTTGAATCGCTGTCTTGCTGATCGGCGCCGTGCAGATCGAGTCGATCTTGCCATCTCGCCAGAGTTTTACTGCAGCTTCGATATTCTCGCCCGCGGCTTTGCCCGTGACAGCGTCGTCAACGCCCATCTCAAAGTGCGCCGGTAGATTCGCAAGATCGTGAATCTCAGCCCGCTCAAGATCGACGCCGTGCACCTCAGCAAGGTTTCGCAGGTGACGGCCGTCGCCAATCACAATACAATTACACGACGCTCGCAAGTTAACATCTTGCAAAGATTTTAGGACGACTTCGGGACCGATGCCCGCAGCGTCGCCAATTGTGATGCCGATCCTTGGTCTTTTTGTAAGTTTCGAGGACATTTAAAACTAAAAACTAACAACTAAAACTCAAAAGTTCCAGCTGTTAGTCGTCAGTCGTTAATTATTGGCTGTCTTAGTCCGCCTGGCGACGCATGAATGTGGGAACGTCGATGTTCTCGACCGGAACAAGATCAGGCGGCAAAAGTATGTCCGCGGCCTTTGTCGCACCGGCGGCTGTGCTCACGGCTTTTGTATCCGTTGTCTGCGGTTTGACCGTCTTAACTGCGACTTGGCTGTCAAAGCCTGTGGCTATCACGGTGATACGAATTTCGTCAGCCATATCGTCTTTGATCACGCTGCCCCAGATGATGTCGGCTTGGTCGTCAGCTTCGCTTTCGATCATGCCGAGAGCGTCTTCGATCTCGCTGAGAACCATCTCTGGACCGCCGGTGACGTTGATGAGGGCGGCCTTTGCACCGTGGATCGAATTTTCTTCAAGAAGTTTGTAATCGAGTGCCGCGCGCATTGCTTTTGACGCAGCATCCTCACCACGACCCGAGCCGATACCCATCAGTGCAACGCCTTTGTTACGCATTACAGTCGTCACATCGGCGAAATCGAGATTGATCATACCGGGTGTGAGGATCAAGTCCGTAATGCCCTGAACAGCCTGCAGCAGCACGTCGTCAGCACGGCGGAACGCCTCGATAACAGTAATTTTTTCCTCAACTTCGCGCAGTTTAGAGTTCGGAATCGTGATCAACGTATCGACGCAGCCACGAAGCTCGGCTATGCCTTCTTCGGCTTGTGCCATGCGCTTTTTGCCCTCTACAGCGAATGGTTTGGTGACAACAGCAACCGTTAGAGCACCAAGCTCGATCGCGAGTGAGGCTACAACGGGCGCCGCTCCGGTGCCGGTTCCGCCGCCGAGACCAGCGGTGACGAACACCATGTCGGAACCTTCGAGCACGTCGAGCAATTTCTGATGGTCTTCGAGCGCCGCCGCCTTGCCCATTTCTGGATCCGAACCCGCGCCGAGGCCGCGCGTAGATTTGCTGCCGAGTTGTATCTTGATCGGCGCCTTTGACGCTTCGAGCGCCTGCAGGTCGGTGTTCGCGACGATAAACTCGACGCCTTTGATGCCAGCGTCGATCATTCGATTAACGGCGTTGCTACCGCCGCCGCCGACGCCTATCACCTTGATGCGAGCGCCCGTGATCGGTGGTTCGTCGATAAACATTTTTATGCCGTTTGTGTTCATTTGCAGATCATCCATTTCAATCATCTTTACTACAGATCATTCTATTTTTATGCTGAACGCTGGAATAACAAGATATTGTGCTATTGGCGACAGAGCATACAATCATTTGCGACAAAAATCCAGCCGCCGTGTGACATTTATTTAAATTTTTCACGAAAACTTCCAAACCATTCCGCAACCTTTCTCGCTGAAGATTTACCGCCCGCGTCTGCATCGCGTAATTGCGAACGCATCGAGACGAGCGCAAGGCCGCATGCGGTCGCCCATTGCGGTTCTCGAACGCCATCGACGAGTCCGCCGAAGTGGGTTTCGTCAATGTAGCCAATACGCGTCGGTGCGTCGAAAACCTGTTCCGCTATCTCCGCCATTCCGCGAACCATCGCACCGCCACCGGTCAGAAACACGCCGCCAGGAATGTGCGACTTTGAGTTAGCGGCTTCGCGCGCAACGTGTTGCACAAGCTCGACGGCACGCGGCTGCATGATGTCGCAGAGAATTTCTTTTGACAGGTTGCGAGTTTCGTTGCGTCCGAACGGTACGATCTCTATAACCTCTTCGCGTTCGTCACTGCTAAGTAGAAAGTTCGCGACACATCCGTGACTCCGTTTGATTTTATTTGCCTCCGGAATCGAAACTCGCAAACCGGTGGCGATATCCTTTGTAAACAACATGCTGCCGAAGGGAAAAACCGCCGTGTGCTGCACCGCCCCGCGACCAAAGATCATCAGCGTCGTGATCTCGGCGCCCATATTTACAACAGCGCAGCCGTATTCTTTATCCTCGTCGGTAAGCACGCTCTCAGACGCCGCGAGCGGTTCGAGAATCAAGTGTTCGACATCAATGTCAGAGCGTGAAATTGCCTTTATTAGATTCTGGCGACCGGCACTCGGACTCGTAACGACATGAACAAGAGCTTCGAGGCGCGCGCCACTCATACCAACCGGCTCTGTGATCCCGTCCTGACCGTCAACTATAAATTCTTGTGGCAGCCGAGCGACGATCTCCCAGCCGGGCGTGAGGGGCATCGCACTCGCGCTATCGATCGCACGTTCAACATCCTCGTCGGTGATCTCTTTGTCTTGTCCGGCGACAGCGACGACGCCGTTTTTATTTTCACCGCGAAGGTGCTCGCCCGAAAGATTTACCGTTGCCTTCTCGACATCGAGCCCGCTGACTCGCTCGGCCTCACTAACAGCTTTGCGGATTGTCTCGGCGACCGCCTCGGTCGAGGTCACAACGCCGCGACGCAAACCTTTCGACTCGGCTTCGCCAATGCCGACGATATTCATCTTGCCGTCAGCCGAAGGTTCGCCGATTACGCACCGCGTTCGCGCCGTGCCGATGTCCAAACCAACTGCGTGGATTTCACCTTTCATATCAAAATTCCAAATATTGAATCACCGGAAAAACACCGCCCGCATCGACGGATTTTATGCGTGCGCCTTTGCCGTTTAGAGCATCGAGCGCGGTTTTCAGATTTTTGCCAAAATTTTCTTTCGCAAGCGTAACCGCAATATCTCGTCCGGAATCTTCGACGATAGCAATCGGTTCACGCACGCTTGTAAGATTTAATTTTTTCACGCGCTTTGAAAGATCAAATTGTGTCCATTCATCGAGCATCTTTTTGTAAAGCTTGAGACGGGCTTGATTGTCACCGACTGCTTTTTCCGTTTTAGATTCGTCCCAACCGTGCATAATCACTGGAAAGGCATTCTCGTTCGTGCCTAGGGCCGCTATGACAACGCCCTCGCCGTCGACAAGATAATCGCCGAACGAAAGTCGGACAGCCGCCACAGGCTCTCTTTCGGTGATATTCACGTGTATTCCTGCCGGCATCGCGACCGAGACTGCCGCTGTTTTTACAAAAGGAAACTTCTCGATCTTGGTTCGCAATTCGGCGATGTCGGCGTTCCATACGCCGCTCTTTTCGACGGACGACGTGACGATGCGTTTGATCTCGTCCGCTGACGTGCGGTCATTGCCGCTGACTTCGACCCTACTCAACTTAAAGAACGTGGATGACGTCGCACTTTTGTATTCGAGCGCGACGATCACGCCGGTTGCGACAAGCAGCACAGCGAAGATAGATAGCGGCAGAATAAAACGGCTTAGGTTGCGCGACTTGCCTCTTCGCGAACTCTTCTGCGCCTTCAACCGCAGCGACGAAGCATTTGATCTTCTCTTCTTTGCCATAAACTCAAGCTTTGGCTTTTTGCCCCTTGATACTCTCTAAAATTTCATCCGACAGCCGCGTAACGCTGCCGGCACCGAGCGCGATCACGAGATCACCGCTCTCAAGATGTTCACAAACTTTTTTGGTCGCAGTTTCGATGTCGCCGATGTATGTCACATTCTTGTGGCCGAATTTTTTTATATTCTCGGTCAGTACTTCGGCCGTGATGCCTTCGATCGGCTGTTCGCTAGCGGCGTGGATGTCGAGGATGAACAGCACGTCGGCGTTATTAAAAGCAACGACAAACTCATCCATCAGCTCCTGTGTTCGCGAATATCTGTGCGGCTGAAAGACGACGACAGTTCGCTTGCCGCCCGAACTGTTTTTCGCCGCCGATAAAGTTGCCAGGATCTCAGTCGGATGATGACCGTAATCATCGACGACAGTGATACCATTCGCCTCACCTTTAAGTTGAAAACGCCGATTCGCGTTTTTAAAAATCTTAAATGCCCCAGCGATCTTTTCAAATGGAATGTCGAGCTCGAGCGCAACGGTTGTGGCCGCTAAAGCGTTATAAACATTGTGTTTGCCCGGCACGGGAAGTTCGATCTCACCAAGTTCCGTGCCGCGTTTCGACACGCTGAATTTACACCCGAACATGTCGTTGTAACTAATGTCGTGGGCGGAAACATCGGCCTGAGCGGTAAGTCCGTAGGTGATACGGCGGCGTTTGATGTTGGGAATTATCAGTTGCACGTTCGGGTCATCCAGACAGATGATCGCCGAGCCGTAGAACGGAACTTTATTCACAAAATCCGTAAAACACTGAACAACGTCTTCCATGCCTTTGTAAGATTCCATGTGTTCTTTGTCGATGTTCGTTACGACTGCGATCGTCGGGTAGAGCATTAGAAACGAGCGGTCGCTCTCGTCGGCCTCGGTAACAAACCAATCTGATTGTCCAAGCCGCGCATTCGAACCCAAAGTATCGACAACGCCGCCGACGACGGTCGTCGGGTCAAAACCGGCGTGACCGAGGATCGTGGCTATCATCGACGTCGTGGAAGTTTTTCCGTGGGTTCCCGAGACCGCAACCGAATACGGTTTTAAGGTCATCAACTCGGCGAGCATCTCGGCACGCGGGATGACTGGAATGCTGCGTTCCTTTGCAGCGACGATCTCAGGGTTATCTTCCTTTACCGCCGATGAATAAACGACGACTTGCGCATCGCCGACGTTTTCTGACGCGTGTCCCTCGCTGATACGCACTTTGAACAAGGTCTCAAGGCGGTCGGTATTCTTCGAACGTTTTGCGTCAGAGCCGGAGACGACAAAACCTAGATTGCACAGCACCTCGGCGATACCGCTCATGCCGATGCCGCCGATGCCTATAAAATGAATTCTCTTAACGTGTCTGAACATATTTTTTAACGCAAAGTCGCAAAGTCGCTAAGACCGCAAAGGTACGGAAAGACATTGCCTCCGAATAACGTTCGTTTTGTGTCTTTGCGACTTTGCATCTTTGCGTTGAAATCTATTACGCGCTCCTCTTCAATTCCTCAATAATATCAACTGTCGCAGCGGCTGCGTCGGGCCGTGCCATATTTCGGGCGGCAGCGCTCATCGCAATAATGTTTTCCGGCTGTTCGATCAGCGACTTGAGCCCGTTTGCCAAAGTTTCACCCGAAAGATCGGCTTGCAATATCATCCTCGCGGCATTTTTATCGAGCAATGCTTCTGCGTTTTTCCGCTGATGATCGTCCGCCGCTCCCGGAAAAGGAATCATGATCGCAGCCCTGCCCGCCGCGGCGACTTCGGCGCACGTGGTCGCACCGGCACGGCATATCAGTAAATCGGCTTTCGCGAACTCAACAAAGATATCTGAGATAAACGGTCGCACATCGGCGTTCGAAAAACGCGATTCGTCGTACGCCGCTCTGACTTTCTCAAAGTCGTTCTCGCCTGTCTGATGCGTGATCGAGAGGCTGTCGGCGTATTCTTCGAGTTCTCTCAACGCTTCTGCCATCGCATTATTGATTGCACGTGCACCCTGCGAGCCGCCGAAGATCAGCACGTGAAATTCGCTTCCCAACTCTTTCGCAGGCACCTGAAAAAACTCGTTACGAACAGGATTACCGGTCACGACGCCTTTTCTGCCAAAGAACGCCATCGCTGCGTCGAATGTCAGGGCCGCCCTGTCAACAAATCTCGCAAGCTGCCGATTTGTAAATCCCGGCAGAGCGTTCGAGTCCATCACAAGCGTCGGCACGCCCATAATCGCAGCCATCAGCAGCACCGGCCCAGAAACATAACCGCCGGCACCGACGACGACGTGCGGGCGAAACTGTTTAATGATCGCACGAGCTTCGAGAAAACTTCTCGGCAGAACAGAAAGTCCTTTTATCTTTCCCATAACTCCGACGTTCTTAAGACCGGTACTATTTATCAGCGAAAGTTGAAAACCATTCTCCGGCACGATCTTTTTCTCCAGCCCGCGTGCCGTGCCTACAAACAGAATTTCGCTCGTCTCGTCGCGACGCATAATCTCGTTAGCGACGGCGATTCCAGGATAAATATGTCCGCCGGTTCCGCCGGCTGCGATTAGGACTTTCATGTTGTTTTTCAACGCAAGGTCGCAAAGATGCTAAGACGCAAAGAATCAATTTACCGCCTCGAAGTTTGCAGTTACCTTCTCCTCCTTTGCGTTCTTGTGACTTCGCGACTTTGCGTTAAATCTCTTCCGTCGGCAAACCGCGAGATGCTCAACAAAATTCCAACGCCGATCAGCGTCACCATCACGGACGAACCGCCATACGAAATGAACGGCAGCGGTATACCCTTTGCGGGTAAGATCGAGGTGACGACGCTGATGTTGAACAGCGCCTGCACGGTAATTCCGGTGATAATGCCGATGGCAAGCAGCATTCCGAATCTGTCCGGAGCTAGAACGGCGGCGCGGCTCCCTCGCCAAAGCAGAAGCGCAAACGCGATGACGACCGCAAGTGTTCCAACCAAACCCAATTCCTCACCGACGACCGAAAATATAAAATCCGAGTATGGGTACGGCAGATAGAAGAGTTTCTGCTTGCCGTTTGCAAACCCTTCGCCCAGCACGCCGCCCGAACCGATAGCATAGAGCGATTGCACAACTTGATAACCTTCGTCCGAAGCATATTTATAAGGGTCGAGGAACGCCATAACACGTTCGACGCGCCAAGGTGCGAAGATGATCGCTCCCAAACCTATCAAAAACATCGCGGCGCTGACAAAGCCTATATGAACCAGCTTCGCTCCCGCCGCAAAATAGACGGCGGAGAATATCGCGCACAGCACGATCGTCGTTCCTAAGTCTTTTTCCATAAAAACAAGGCCACCGAGCAGACCGAGTCCGAGAAGGCACGGGATAACCGTCTCTTTGATATCGCCGACAACATCTTGTTTCTTAGTTAGCCAAAACGCGAGAAAGATCGGCATGGCGAGTTTCGCTAATTCCGACGGCTGAAACGAAAACCCGGCGACGCGTATCCATCGTCGGGCGCCGTTGATCGGCGGGAAAAAGAAAACCGCAACCAACAGAACGACGGTGACGGCTATGATTGCGTAAACGACGGTCGGTTTTTGCAGGATGTGGTAGTCCATTCGGCTCACGAAGTACATCGCGATCAGCCCTGCAATTGTGAAACCGATCTGCTTAAAGAAATAAACATATTGGCTGCCGCTGTCCGTTTCCTTTAGCGAAAACATCGCCGACGCGCTATAGACCATCATCGCGCCAAACAGCGCGAGCATCGCCGCGATGCCGAACATGATCCAGTCTATGTTTCTTTCTCGTACCATTCTTAAAGCTCCCCTCCTTAACGCGGAGGGGTTGCGGCCGCTTCGGCCGACGACGTGATTCGTTCCTGTAACTTCAACACAGCCTCCTTAAAAACATCGCCACGTTCTTCAAAACTCTTAAACATATCAAAGCTCGCACACGCCGGAGCCAGCAGCACGGAATCGCCTTTTTGAGCCGCCCCATAACCTATACCGACGGCTTCATCCAATGTGCTTGCCCGTGAAATGTCGGCCGTTCCCGCGAGCTGCGCCTCAATGTTGTCAGCGTCTTCGCCGATCAGAACGAGCGAACTGACCGACGACGCGATAAGCGGAACGAGCGGTGCGTACGGTGCATTTTTGCCGCGTCCGCCGAGGATCAGAATTGTCTTCCCCGATCCGCCGGAGAGCGCTTCGATCGCTTTTGATGTCGCATCCACCGACGTCGCCTTCGAGTCGTTGTAAAACTTTACGCCGTCGATCTCGGTGACAAATTCAATGCGATGCTCAACCCCTTTGAATGTCGCCACCGTTTCGCGCATTGACTCCGGCGACGCTCCGCACGCCAAGCCCGCCGCCAGCGCCGCCAGAACATTCTCGACGTTGTGCAAACCTCTTAAGAATATCTCGTCGCGTGTCGTCAAAACTTTCTCACTTCCGTTTGCTCGACAAACAAGTTCATTGCCGCGCAAAAACATTCCGCTTTCAAGCTCGCGTCGCACGCTGAACATTACGACATTCGCCCTCAATCCCGACGCCCAGCTCGCTGTGATTTCGTCATCGGCATTCAGGATCGCAACATCTTCCGCCGTCTGATTCATGAAGATGCGGTGTTTCGCCGCCGCGTAATCATTAAAAGAATTGTAACGATCGAGATGGTTCGGCGTGACGTTGAGACAGATCGCAACACGCGGTCGAAAATCGACGATCGTCTCCAGCTGAAAGCTCGAAAGCTCGGCCACTGTCCAACCGTGGTCCGTCGAAGTCTCAGTCAAACTCAGCAGCGGCGTACCAATATTGCCGCCGACCTGCGTCGTGATACCGGCGTTTTTCAAAAGTTCGCCGATCAGGGCAGTCGTCGTCGTTTTTCCGTTCGAGCCCGTGATGCCGACTATGCGTCCCTTCATAAATCGATATGCGAGCTCGACTTCGCCGATAACCTCGCCGTCCTTTCGCTTCACATATTTCGCCGGAATCGTATTCGTCGGCACGCCCGGACTGATTACGACAAGATCGATTTGATCGAGCAGCCACGAGGGAATCTCGCCCGACATCAAACCGACGCCGTGTTTTGTTTTCAGAGATCCCGCGGCCTCCGACCAATCTTCGACCGCCTTTTTGTCATGCAACGCAACCGTCGCACCTCTCGCCGCGAGAAAACGCGCAGACTCAACGCCGGATTTACCCGCGCCAAGGACTAATGCTTTTCTTCCTTCGACTTTCATTTACTTAGCCACCGAGAACACAGAGTTCACTGAGAAAACTTCACCACTAATTCAACCATCTCGCCGTTCTCTATCGTCTCTGTCACAAAAATTAATATCAAAGCTATTTTTCTTCGATCGTCTTTATTAAAACGCTAGAGAAAACTGAGACCACTGAGCGAAATACCATCCAATATTTCTCCGTGTTCTCGGTGATCTCCGTGGCAAACTTCTTATCTCAGCTTGAGCGTCGACAAGCTCAACAACGCAAACAAAATCGCAACGATCACAAAGCGAAAAACGATCTTCGGCTCTTTCCAGCCCGACATCTCGAAGTGATGATGCAGCGGAGTCATCTTAAATATGCGCTTGCCTGGCTGGCCGCCGCGTTTTGTAAGTTTGAAGATGGAAACCTGCAGCATCACGGACAAAGCTTCGAGAATAAAAACCCCGCCGATGAACGGCAAAAGGAACTCTTGCTTTGTCAGAATAGCTACGGTTCCAAGCGCACCGCCTATCGCCAGACTTCCGACGTCGCCCATAAAAACCTCGGCCGGCGGCGAGTTATACCAAAGAAATCCTAGACTCGCCCCGACCATCGCGCCGCAAAAGACAGTTAATTCAGCCGACGCGGGATTGTGCGTAATATCAAGACGCTCCGCCCAACGCGCATCGCTTGCGATATATGTCAGCCCCGTGAGAGCGCTCATTGCGATGAACGTGACACTAATGGCCAAGCCGTCGAGGCCATCGGTGAGATTTACCGCATTCGACGAACCGAGCAAAATAAAGATCATGAAAAACAAGTACACGATCGGCCAAAGCTCGGTTATGCCATTCGGTTCTGCTGTCGCCTTTATAAACGGAATGCTGACGTTCCACGGATAATTTCCCCACGCCCACAGCACGCCCCAGATAAGCAACGCCGTCAGAAGTTGTCCCGCGAGTTTTTGTTTTCCGGTCAGGCCGAGACTGCGCTTCTTTACGATCTTTATATAATCGTCGGCAAATCCGACCGCCGCAAAAAGCGTCGTCGCACCGAGCGCGATCCACAGGTAAAGATTGTCGGGCCGTGCCCATAGGATGGTCGATAAAAACACGGAACCGATTATCAAAACGCCACCCATCGTCGGGGTGCCGCGCTTTTCGTGGTGCGACGCCGGCCCTTCTTCGCGTATCTCTTGACCAAACTTTAAGTCGGCAAGTTTCTTAATTACCTTACCGCCTAAAAGCAGCGAAATTATCAACGAGGTGATCGCAGCCATCGCCGTGCGAAACGTGACGTACTGAAAAACATTGAGGCCTTTAATAAAGTACGACTCGGTGTTTCGCCCGTATTGCTGGAAGAGGAATTGATATAAAAAATAGTAAAGCATGATACGATTTTGGATTTATGATTTTGAATTTCGGATTGCAAACTCGTTGCGACCCAAAACTCATCCAGTTACTGCGTCACTATCCTCCTCCAACTTAAATTTTGCGAGCAATTTTTCGATCACATTTTCTGACCGCACGCCGCGCGACCCTTTTACCAGAATCACGTCGCCTTCGCGAACGACCTTCGCGAGCAGCTCACCAGCGGCGTTCGAATCTTCAGCAAACTGCGCGTCTGAGAGACCAGCTTTTGTCGCTCCGGCAACTATGTATTTCGCGAGGCCGCGAACGCCGATCAGCATTGTAATTCCGCTCTCCGCAATTTGTTCACCCGTCTTGCGATGAATATCGGCAGCGTCTTCACCTAGCTCTAACATCTCGCCCGCCACAACGATCTTTCTTTTTGCACCCGCTCCGCCATCGACGAGAGTTCTGACCATCGACAACAGGGCAGCAGGATTCGAGTTATACGAATCGTTGATCACGCTAAAGCCATCTTTGAAATGCAGAACTTCGCCACGCTGCGGCGGCGGAGCAACGGACGCCAGGCTCTTTGCGATGTCACCGACACTCATGCCGAACTGCAGGCCGACCGCAGCGGCCGCCAATGCGTTTAGAATATTGTGCTTTCCGTTTAGCGGAAACGTTACTAACGCGCGGTTGTCGCCCGCGACAAGCTCGAATTTTGTCTCGCCAAATCGCGCGAACGAAATGTTTTCTGCGCGAACGTCCGCGGCCGCTGCGTTTTTGATACCGTACGTCACAACCTTTCCTTTGCTCAAACTGCTCATCGCCACGACGCGAGCGTCGTCGGCATTGAGAATCGCCGTGCCGCCGTCCTTCATTCCTTCGACAAGCTCGGCCTTTGCTTTTGCGACGTTCTCGACCGAGCCGAGATGTTCGACATGAACCGGCAGAACATTTAATTCGACTGCGACATCCGGCGGCGTGATCCGGCAGAGACGTGCGATCTCATTGAGCGGCGTTGACATTCCCATCTCAAGCACGGCAATGTCGTAACTCTTATCTCTCGCAAGATTGAGCACCGTAAGCGGATGACCGAGGCCGTTGTTATAATTTTTTATGTTACGCAATACTTTACGGCCGCTCGCTTCGAGCACGTGCGCCGTCAATTCTTTTGCCGTTGTCTTGCCAGCGCTCCCGGTGATCGCGACGACCGGCTTGTTCCATTCCAGATAAACTCCATGAGCGAGCCGCTGAAACGCCGCAATGCTATCATCCACGAAGATAATTTTATCGCGGTATTGTTCTAGCTCTGATTTATGTTCCTCAAACCGATCAGGCCTAACCACACAGCAAATCGCTCCTTTCTCGAACGCCGACGGTACATATTTTGTCGAATCGTCAAAGTCGCCGTTAAATCCGTTGTCGCGATATTCCGGCTGGGAAAGCGCAAAGAACAGTCCGCCACGCTTCACTTCACGCGAATCAATCGCAAAGGACCCTACTTCGCATTTGAGCAAAGAAGGATCCAGGTGCGCGCAGTTCGCGTTCATATAAGAAATGGCGGTCTCAAGTTTCAAGTTTCGTCCGATTTGAAAATCTTTCTCTTCTAAAAAATGCGGCGGTTAATTTGCTCTTATCTACAAACTTCTTTTCAACAGTTTTCTTCAAGTCCTTTGGCTTCTCTTTTGTCGGTGACACCGGAGCTGATGATTTTGATCTTGCCTCGGCTTTCGGTCTCGCAGGCGTCTCTTTCTTAGCGGTTTTGTTTTCTTTTATCGGAGCCTCGGAGATGTCCTGCCCCACTAAGTTTTCAGCGTTAAGGTTCGAGTCGGTCGGAACCTTCATCTCGGTCAAGACTTGCTGCGCAATATCTCTGAAAATAGGCGCCGCAACCGCACCGCCATCTCGACCGCCGCCGCGAGGTTCATCGATGACAACGGCGACGACAATCTCAGGATTCTCGGCCGGTGCCATGCCGATAAATGAAGAAACATATTTCTCCGAGTTGATCGTCTTTGTCTTCGCGTCAAACTTCCACGCTGTTCCCGTTTTTCCCGCCGAAGTGTAAGCATTTAACTGCGCTAATTTGCCCGTACCTGTCAGTACAACCTGCCGCAGCATTGTTCTCAGATCGCGCGCAGTCTCAGCCGCAACTACTCGTGTCTGCTGTATTTGCGTCACGCTTTTTGGTTGCTCATTCGAGTGCCTGATCTCTTTAATAATGTGCGGCTGGGATCTAATTCCGTCATTGGCAATCGTCGCAAAAGCGGTTGTCATTTGCAACGCGGTCACGCCAATTTCGTAACCAATCGACATCGAAGCCAGTGAGTCGCCGGCCCATTTTTCTAAAGGACGAACGATTCCCTGAGTCTCGGCCGGTAATTCGATTCCAGTCTTCGCGCCAAATCCCATTTTCTTTATCATCGCGACAAAGTCCTCACGCCCGACGCTCATACCCGTGCGAATTGCACACACATTGCTCGAACGCGCCAGCGCCTCGGAATAAGTTACTCGACCGATGCCGTGCGAATCCGTAAAAGTTCGATCTGCAATTTTTATCGTTCCGTTGCCGGAGTCGATCATGTCGTCGGGGCGAAACAGATGCCGCTCAAGCCCAGCGCCATAACTCACAATCTTAAAAACAGAACCCGGCGAGTAAACGGATTGAATTGCTTTGTTGCCGATGTTCCCGGCGGCAGATTCCGTGATCGTATTCGGATCGAACGACGGGTAATTTGCGAGCGCCAGGATCTCGCCGGTTTTCGGATTCATGACGATTGCCATTCCGGATTTTGCATCGGCTGCTTGAACGCCGCGCTCGAGGGCCTGTTCCGCCATGTATTGAAAAGCCGTGTCGATGGTGAGCACAATATCGCTCGGAGCGTCACGCTCGACCGTCACTTCGTCAAAAACCCGCCCCAAGCGGTCGCGTTCCTGAACCTTCTTTATAACAGCTCCATGAAGAACATCGTCGTGCGACTGTTCGACTCCGGCACGTCCGTCGTCATTCGCGTTCGCAAATCCAACAACCTGCGCGGCCAATGTCTGATTCGGATAACTTCGCCGCTGATCATCGCGCCAATGCAGACCCGGAAAATTTGGCGCGTCTGCCTTTTTAATGTTGGGCTGGTCAAGAGCTTTGTTGATGCGCTGCGCAACGTCTTCGTCGAGTTTTTTCGCGAGCGGAACGAAGCGTTTATTCGCCTCCCTGCCTTGCCTTAACTGAGTGGCAAGCTGTTTTGCATCAACATTTAGCACTCTTGCAACAGTTTTCGCCGTTGCATTCGTATCTGTAATCTCAGCCGTGTCGGCGTAAAGGGTTTTCACGCGAACGCTCATCGCCAACGTCCGTTCGTTGCGGTCAAAAATTGAGCCGCGAAGTGCGCGTGTCTGCTCAATATCTTGTCTGACATCGAGCGCACGCTCGCGCAGCCATTCGTGCTGCGTAACCTGCAGATGAACAAGCCGCACGCTTATCCCGCCGATCCACAGAGTAAAAACGGCCACGACGAGCATGAACCGCGTAAAGGCAACTTGTCTCCAGTTTTTCTTTTTTGCTCTCTTTACCATCTATATTTTTACTCGGCGGCCTGCGTTCTCTTCTCAACAGGAATCTTCTTTCCCGGTGCGGTTGTCTTTGTGTTCTTTTGAAGAGAAGCAGTCTCTGCTCGTGCAGCCGGGGCAACGGCAACCGTTTTTGTAATAAGCGGATTAGAAGGCGCGCTCGTCGTCGGCACGGCTCCTTCCTTTGTAGCCGAAGTTACCTGAGCAACAACCTGCGCCGAGGTTTCTTCAGCAAAGAAACCAACCCGCTTGGCGGCTTTTTTTATCTCGGCAGGCGACATCGAGGTTTCACGGGCAAGAAGAAGCCGGCGTTTTTCCGATTCGAGTTCGTCAACTTGCTTGCGAAGCTTCGAGTTCTTCATTCCGAAGTCCATCGAAGAGAAATGCTGCCGTCCGGCGAAGAAAAGACCGGCGACGAAAAGCAGCATACACAACGCGATCAGCGAATATGTTCGCACTCGCGCCGCTGCGTCGGCAATTTTTTTGGCATTTCTCGTTTTCATAGATTTTGGCACTCCGGGAATTAATTTAACTTTCTGCACGCTCGAAGTTTTGCGCTTCGCGAACGCGGGTTATCTTGCTTTTCGTCTTCGCTCGGCAGAATAGGCTTTTTCGTCAATATCTCGACCGTCTTTTTCGCACCGCAAACACATGTCGGCAATCGAGGTGGGCAATCGCAGCGTCCGGCAAGACGTTGGAAAGCGTGTTTCACGATGCGATCTTCCAATGAGTGAAACGTGATCGCCGCAAGCGTTCCCGCCGTTTTCAAAAGTTCGGCGGCGTCAAATACAAACCGCTCTAATATCTCTAATTCGCCGTTCACTGCGATGCGAAGTGCCTGAAAGGTTCGCGTCGCGGGATGTGTCCTGTCTTTCGGGCTTGTTCGCACCGCCCTTCGCACCAGTTCGGCAAGCTCGAATGTCGTCGTTATCGGTTCGCCATTTTCACGTCTTTCGACTATCCACTTCGCGATCCGCCGCGAAAATCTTTCTTCGCCGTAGCGGTAAATAATATCGGCGAGTTCTTTCTCGTCCGTTTCACCGAGAAGTTCCGCGACCGTTTGTCCGTCGTCGAGAGACATTCGCATGTCGAGTGGAGCGTCGAAGCGAAAACTGAATCCGCGCGTTTCGCTGTCGAGCTGCATCGATGAAACCCCGAGATCGGCGACGATTCCGCTGATCTGTCCGCCTTGATCCGAGACAATTTCGCGTATCTGCGAGAAGTTCGCCTTAACAAATCTCACTCTGTCGCCGAATTGCGCCAATCTCGCCTTTGCTAATTGCAAAGCATCAGCGTCGCGGTCAATGCCGATGACCTTTGCAGACGGCGAGGAATTAAGGATCGCTTCCGTGTGGCCGCCGAGGCCTAGGGTGCAATCGACAAAGACGCCACCGCTCTCGGCGCGCAGAATTTGCAAGACTTCGTCGAGCAGGACCGGCTTATGAGCTTTTTCGGCTTCTATCTCCGGCATATTCAAAGAACAAAATAGACCGTCGCGGGTAAATCTGTGTCAGATTTTAGAGCACAATTCACCCGTTGCGCCTTAACTGAGTTAGCGCTTAAACTATTAAACAACTTATTTAGGAATTGCCTGCTGTAACGACCAATAAATATCGTCACACTCAATACAATAGGCATTCTACGCCGGATTTTTGTTTCTTGTCAACAACAAACTGAAATATTTTTCTTAAGCATACGCTTATAATCTTCGAGAGCGCGTGATTGCTCGATCCCGGCGCCTTTCCGTGAAAAAACCAGCGCTTTGCTCAACGCCTACAAACTGCGCACAAAAATTCTACGACCACAAAATCTAGCGTCTTTCGCGTCGTTCCCCTTGCTTACACGACCGCTACTCCTTAGGATAGAACGGTCACTTTTAGCCGTATGTCTCAGCTATTCCTCCAGCTTCTTATTTTCGGCGTTTTGGCCGCTGCCGCGAACATTCTCGGCGGCTTGATCCTCTTTCCGTCGAAGGCACACGTTAGATATCAACGTTTTTTGAAGTATCTGCTCGCTCTCGGTGCCGGATTTATGTTGGCGGTGACTTTTTTTGAAATGTTGCCGAAGACCATCGTCCTCTGGCAGGAAAAAAGTGCTGCCGAAAACGGTGGCGGTCACGCCGAAACGCTTTATATGCCGATGTTGTTGCTGCTCGGCGGCTATTTGTTGACGCAATTTTTTGAGCACACGATCGCACCGCACTTTCATCTCGGCGAGGAAATGCACTGCGACGAACACAATCACGAAATGATCACGACCACCTCAGCCTACACGGCAGTCGGCGGTCTTTTTGTTCACACTTTCTTTGACGGAGTTTCGATCGCGGCGGCGGCACAGATAGATATGAAGTTTGGGCTGCTGGTTTTCTTAGCCGTCTTTTTACACAAGTTTCCCGAGGGTTTTACCATCGGTTCACTTGTTATGGCGTCCGGAAAAGGCTTTCGCGAAGTTATGATCGCCACAACGATGATCGGCGGGGCGACATTGCTCGGTGTTTTCGGTTTTTACTTTATCGGCAGCAATCTCGGCTTCACCGTAGCCTATGCCCTGCCTATCGCAGCCGGCGTCGCGCTTTATGTAGCGGCCAGCGATCTCATTCCCGAAATAAATCATCACGGCGGCAAGAATCCACTCGTCTCGCTGTCGGTTTTCGCCGGCGTCGCTCTATTTTTCGGTACCTCGCAGATCCTGCACAGTTTGTTCGAGCACTAACGAGTTGTCTACTTCAGATTTTTAGCTCTGAATTTCACGATCCGGGTTATCAGATCGGTCGGAACAGGTTTATCCAGCGGAAACTGGACGGTGCCTTTGCCGCCTTTGTATTTGGCGAGTTCGTCGCGAAGCTCATCTTTGCCGCGAGGTGCGGGATAGATGCTGACGTGATTTGTGAACGCGGCGAAGTAGATGAGCCATTTCCCGTCATGTTTGTATGCGGGAATCGCGTAGCTGATAGTTTCTTCCGCCTTCGGCGCAGCTTTTCGGATAGTTGCGCGGATCAGTTTCAGAGCCTTTTGAGTTTCTTTTGGAAATCCGGCGATGTATTCGTCGATACTGGTCGGTTTCGGTCGCGGCATAAATGCAACTTATCAAATCACATCATTCTTTGCGAACTTTGCGGCTTTGCGGGAAACGTCTTGTCTGAATTAAAGAATGTTTCCACAAAGTCGCAAAGACCGCAAGGACCTTTCAAACTTACGCGTCTCTTGGGCTAACTCATTGATTAAAGACACAAAACTAACTAAACTCGGACCTAATCGGAGTTTTTTTCATGAGGTTTGCTTTTCATTTGACTGTCACTGCCTTGCTCTCGTCGTCAATATTAATCGTTTTGAGCTGCGGCGAGAGGCCCGTGACAAATGCGTCGGTTGAGGTAAAGACGCCGGAAGTCGCGATAGGCGTTCGCGGCGGTGAAATTACTTATCGCTTGACGGGAGCACCGACGACATTTAACTATTTGCTTGCCGAGGATGAGCCGACAATAATTATTGCGCTTTATCTGTTGACGAGCAGGCTCGTGGAATTCGATCACAAGACGCAGCAGTTTGTCCCAGGTCTTGCTGAGAGCTGGTCGTCGGAAAAAGACAACAAGACTGTTAATCTAAAACTTCGCGAGGGTTTGAAGTTTTCCGACGGACACGCGCTGACTTCGAGCGACGTGATATTTACGTTGGGTGCGATTTATGACGAACGCACGCAGGCAGCCGGCCTGCGCGACGCGATGTTGGTCGATGACGAACGGATCACGGCAAAGAAAATTGACGACAGAAATCTGCAGCTTATCTTTCCAAAAGCCGTCGCGAGTTTTGAGAATTATCTGATAAACCTCGGCGTGATGCCCGAACACGCACTAAAAGCTGACTTTGAGGCGGGCAAACTTGCGAGCAGTTGGAAGATCAATGCGCCGCCGGAGAGCGTTGTTTCGAGCGGGCCTTTTGTCGTCGCAAGGACTTCGGTCGGACAGCGGTTCGAGTTTGCACGCAATCCGCACTATTACAAGGCAGATGACAAAGGCACGCAACTTCCTTACCTCGACAAGTTGAATATCGAAGTTATCGAAGACGTGAATAAGACATTTGTCGATCTCAGTCGGGGCGCGGTCGATCTCACGGATAAGATTCGGCCCACGGATTTTGCCGAGCTAACGAAGAATGGCGGCGCGATTGTCGCAAAAGACGCAGGGCCCGGATTGGGCGTCGATCATATTTGGTTTAACCTGAACACAGCCGACAACGACGGCAAGCCGCTCAAAAATCAAGTTAAGAGAGCTTGGTTTGCGGATAAGCGATTCAGACGGGCCATCGCGGCGGCCGTAGATCGCGATTCGATAGCCACAAACACTTTGCAAGGCCTTGCAACTCCGCTGCACGGTTTTGTCTCGCCGGCAAATAAGATGTGGGCGAAACCCGATCTTGCAAAAATAAATTACGATCTCGCGGCAGCAGAAAAATTACTGACAGAAGCAGGTTTTCACAAGCGCGGAACACCTGAGAGCCCGATACTCTATGATGCGCAAGATAATCAAGTGCATTTTTCGCTAGTTGTTCCCGCCGGTAATGAGCCGCGAACTATGATGGCAATCGTGCTTGAGCAGGACCTCGCAAAGCTTGGAATAAAAATGTCCGTCGTTCTCCGCGAGATGCCGGCATTGATGGACAAATGGACGAAAACTTATGATTACGACGCGATTCTTTTGGGCATTGCGCAAGGCGACACCGAGCCTTCGTCGTATCAGAATTTTTTACCTAGCAGCGGCGCGTTGCACCAATGGCAGCCCGATCAGAAAACTCCGGCAACCGAATGGGAGGCGAAGATCGATAATTTGTTTGATGAAATGACTACCACGCGTGATGTAAAAACTCGGTACGAACTATTCGCAAATATTCAGGACATTGTGCGCGACCAACTGCCGGTGATCCCGGTCGTCGCGCGTCACGTGCCGTCAGCGGCAAATTCTAAAATTGGAAATTGGTCGCCGAGCAGCATTCTTCCATATTCGATTTGGAACGTTGAGCAACTCTACATCAAGCCCTAAAAAAGTGAAAGACGCCCAGCAGGCCGAAAAGAGCGCAAAGAAAGTCGCGACAACATTAGAGTCATCTGACGTTGCCGTTCACGACGCGCAGCTCATAAAACGCTGCCGCAAGGGCGATCAAGGTGCTTGGGACGAACTCGTCGAGCGTTATCAGCGACTGATCTACACTATTCCGCGACGCGCCGGTTTGACTGACGAACAGGCCGCGGACGTTTTTCAGGACGTGTTCCTCACTCTGTTTCAGAAGATCGACGAGATCGAGCAGCCTGAGCGAATTCGTTCGTGGATAGTTACCACGGCGAAATTCAAGACCTGGGGCATCATTCGCGGCTCGAAGGGGTTTCATTCGCCTGAAACGGAAGAAGAAATGGAATTCGAGATGGCGTCGCTAGCGGACAAGTCGCCGCTGGTTGATGACTTGCTGATCGAGCTTGAAGAGCAGCATCTGATCCGCGCCGCCCTGACAAAACTTGAGGAAAGATGCAGGCGAATAATTTCGATGATTTATCTTAGCGAACCTGCGGCGAGTTATGCAGAGGTCGGCAAAGCGATCGGTGTCGGTGAAACGAGCATCAGCCCGCTGCGTTCGCGGTGTTTGAAAAAGCTCGGAAAACTTTTGTCGGGGTAGCGTCTTTCTTAGTGAGAAACGGACACTGTTCAATTGAAAGCGGCAGTTTTGAAGCCGCACAAAAGTCATGAAACTCAGCAAAGAATCAAAACTTGACCTCATAGTGCAGCGAATGCGTACCGACATTTCTATCGACGCACCGGCAGACACTGTCAAATACGCGAAAAATCTGTTTCGCACACGAGTAACCGCGCCAAAACAAACGCTTGTTCGCCGCGTGCTAGGCGTTTTGCGGGTCGATCTTGCACCTGGAACTGCGGCCTTTGGCGAGCGTTCGGCCACGGCGGGCAAAGCGCGGCAGATGCTCTACGAATCGGGCGACATCGCAATCGATCTAAGAGTAAAACCCGACGGCAAGGAGTTTGAAATTCGCGGCCAGATACTTGGGCCGGGCTTTGAGCAAAGTGACGTTGAGATCAAAAGCAATAAAGCGACCGGCAAGACGATGACGGACAAGATGAGCGAATTTAAGCTCGTCGGGCTGCCCGCCGGTGAATACAGTCTCTTAATCCGCAATAGTGACACTGAAATTGTTATAGAAAAAATAACCATCAGTTAACATCTCGAAACAATCCGCACACCAAAGACGACGGCCCTACAACCTTCGTCTTTTCTTCGTTGTATAATCGACACGTCGATGAAAAGAGCTGAACTCGCAAAGCGTTTGATCTCCCTTGCCGATACGCGCACGCGGCGGAATTTGATCGTGCAAAATTTGCGCATCGCCGACGAGAAACTTGCCGACGAGATTCGCGAACTATGTTACGCAAATTGGACAAGCGCGCCGGTCGAAGCACGGCGAGCCGCGGCAACGCTGAATGTGCTTGCGAAAATAAATGACCGGCCGGTGATTCGTGCCGCCGCATTTTGGGTCGACGGAATAGCTAAAATCACAAATGCCAAGTTCGAACAGGCGGTTCTTTCTCTCAACAGAGCTGTGGAAACCTTTGCAAACATCGGTAAAAAAAAGGACGCCGCCCAGGCCCAAGTTGCGCAGTTGCTCGCTCTCGCGATGCTCGGGCGTTATGACGAAGCGATTCGGACAGGCCACGCAGCGTTGAAAATTCTTGCGGGCGTCGGCGATCATCTTGCCGCTGGAAAGATCGAGATGAATCTGAGCAACATCGTCTCGCGTCGCTCGCAGCATAGCGAAGCTGTCCGGTATTGTGCGTCGGCGCGTCGAAGGTTTATCAAAGCGCGTGAAAAAAGTTGGCAGGCGATGGCCGAGAACGGTCTCGCCAACAGCTACATGGAGCTGAACCAATTTGTTAAAGCCGAACGTTATTACAAAACTGCACTCGAAACCGCCCGCACACAAAAAATGCCAGTCACCGAGGCTGAGATCGAGGCAAGTCTCGGCAACCTTGCTCTGATGCGCGGTCTGTATCCGTTGGCGCTTCGTTCGCTTGAAATTTCGCGACAGCAATACGCCGAACTTGAAATGCCGCATCAGTCGGCGATCGCTGAACTTGAGATCGCTGATATTTATGCCGAACTAAATCTCACCGCCGAGGCAACTGAGATCTACACAAATGTCGCCGCAGCTTTCTCAAAGTTAAAGCTCCGGGCAGAAGAGGCCCGAGCGCGGCTCAACCTGGGCCGACTGCTCGTCCGAACTCGTGATCTTATGGGCGCAAAACGCTCGCTCACGAAAGCTCACAATCTTTTTGAGCGGGAAAAAAATCTTTCGGCCGCCGCCGTTTCGTTACTGTCGCTGGCCGCGGCAGAACTCGCCCTCGCCGATCACACCGCAGCCCGACAGTTGCTAAATTCTGTTTCAGGGCGGATAGCTGTCGATGAAAATCCGCGTAGTGCTGTTCGTCTCGAACTGCTGAACGGAATCGAGAAACTCGCTTCCGGCAACGTCGCAAAATCTAAAGAACATCTCATTCTGGCAATCAGGCTGGCGAAAAAAAATAATCACCCCGAAGCAATTCGCTTAGGTGAGACGTGGCTTGGGCGTGCGTTTCTCAAGAGCGGCGATCTTTCTGAAGCCGCCCGACATTTTCGCAAAGCCATCGAGATCGTTGAGCTACAACGCGATCAACTCGGCAGCGACGAGTTCCACATGTCGTACTCGGCAACGCGGCTCGACGCACACGGCGATCTCGGCAAGATGTTTCTTTCGCAAAATAGAGTGAATAAGGCTTTTGAAGTTTTCGAAATGGGGCGTTCCAGATCTTTGCTTGTCGGTAAAGCAGATAGGGACAATCGTGATCGTCGGACAAATAAACTGATCGCGCAAGCCGTTGACAGGCGTGCCGAGTTGAATCTTCTTTACCGCCGGGCGGACGTTTCTCCGCCTTCCGAACTGCGGAGGATCAGAGAACAAATCACCAAATCCGAAAAGTCGCTTGCGAATCTTGATCGTCAGATAAATAGCCTTGCTTCAACTAAATGCGGGAAAAGACTCGGTCGCGACGATTTTACTTTGACGGCGTTGCAGTCTGATCTGGGAGCGTCGACTTCGTTAGTTGAGTACGTTGTACTCGACGGCAAGATCAGCGCGTTTGTTGTCACTGCGGCCGGCATCGATTATCTACCGTCGCTTGCAACCGAAAGCGAAGTTGGCGAACTGTTAGAGCATCTGCATTTTCAGCTCGACACGGTTCGCTATGGCTCGGCGCATTTGCATAGATTTGCGCCTCAGTTAAAAGCGAAGACCGACTACATCCTCGCCGAGCTTCACGAAAAAGTTTTCGCGCCCTTGGAAAAACATGTTCGCGGAGATCGCTTGCTTGTTGTCCCCGCCGGGCCGGTGAACTATGTTCCCTTTAGCGCGCTTTTCAATGGCGAAGAATACCTTGTCGAGAGATTCGAGATCCGCCACGCGCCGAGCGCAGCGATCTGGCAGCAGCTTGCAAAACAACGGCGGCGTAAAATGCAAACTTCCCTGCTTGTCGGCTTTGCCGATGAGCGGATACCGTTGGTTGAAAACGAAATTAAGTTGATAAGCAAGGTTTTGCCCGATGCCAAGCGACTAAACGGCAAGGCCGCAACGTTCGCCGCGTTTTCAGCGCACGCAGGCAACTATGACCTGCTGCACATCGCTTGTCACGGCCAATTTCGTCCCGACAACCCGATGTTTTCGAGTTTGCATCTGGCAGACGGTTGGGTAACGGTGCGGGATCTGGTCGCGAATGAGATCGGAGCCGAGCTCGTCACACTCAGCGCCTGCGAGACCGGCATCAGTAAAATTTTTGCAGGCGAAGAGATACTCGGGCTTGCACGTGGATTTCTTTCGGCAGGAGCCCGCTCTTTGATCGTCAGCCTTTGGGCGGTGAACGACACGGCCGCGACTAAGATGATGCCGCAATTTTATAAACAAATAAGTGCCGGAGACACAACCGCCGCCGCTCTCAGAAATATCCAATTGGAAATGATCGCTCGCGAAACTCATCCTTCGCTGTGGGCGCCTTTCTTTTATATCGGACCGTGAAAATTTCGTCGCAGGTGTCTTTTTGATAAGATTGGGGTAACTGTTAGGGCAGAGGAGAAGCTTTATCGGCTCGAACACAATGCGGAGTAACCTCAATAGAATCGCTTTTCGACTCGTATTCGCGACGTTTTTCGCTTTTGCCGCTGCCGGTAGTTTATTTGCTCAGAATAACGATTACGTCGCCGGTCAGGTTATTGTTCAGCTCGCGAACGCCGCAGATCTCCCCGCCGTTGCAGCCCAATACAGTCTGAATTCAACACCAATATCGCAGGTTGCCGCGCCGCCTATCTATCTTCTGCAGATCACAAGCGGACAAACCCCGCCGCAGGTTGTAAGCGCGATGGCGGGCGATGCGCGAATAATCTTCCGCGAGGTTAACCGCAAACTTTCGCAGGTGGAACGCACCGGCTTGCCCTGGACGCTCGGACGTTCGTGGGCGATAGGCCGCTCGTGGGCGATCGGCAGCAACGCAAAAGGTTACGGACGACAATGGTTTCCGCACAGGATCAGGCTGAACGAGGCGTTCGCCGCAGCGGGCACACGCGGCCTGCGTGTCGATAACAACCAGCCAATCGTCGTTGCCGTCCTCGACACGGGCATCGACTTAAATCATCCGGCGTTTGCCGGAAGGCTCGTGCCGATTGCGGATCGTTGGGACTTTGTCGAGGGCGATAACGACCCGAGCGAAGTCGGCGTTTTGCGCATCGACCCGTCCTACGGCCACGGAACACACGTCGCCGGCATTGTCGCGCTGACCGTTCCCGACGCTAAGATCATGCCGCTCCGCATACTTGATCAAAACGGCGAGGGCGAGTTATGGCGAATCACTGCCGGCTTGATCTGGGCCGCTGCCCACGGCGCGGATGTCGCGAACTTGAGCATCGGTTATCCGGAAGATGTTCGAGTTCTTCACGATCTGCTTGATTGCGTCGATGTCGGCACAACTCCAACGGGCACAACATTTCCTGAAATCGGCACGCGACGGCTCGCAGTTTCGGTCGCATCCGGCAATGGCGGAGAAACTTCAAACCCTAACGCCGAAATTTACCCTGCAGCTGAGACGCGAGACGGAATGCTTTCAGTCGCGGCGAGTACACGTTATGACAATTTAGCTGTGTTTTCGTCGTATGAGCGCTCATGGGTGGATGTTTCGGCACCTGGTGAAGAAATAGTCAGCGCATTGCCGGGCGGGCGTTACGGATTATGGTCGGGAACATCGATGGCCGCGCCGATAGTCGCCGGCGTAACTGCTCTTGTGAAAGCAAGATTCCCGACGACATTCGCCACGCCGCACCATCTGCTTGACCGTGTGAAAGAGACCTCGGTCGATAAGCGTTGGGACAATCTGCCGCCCTGGGGCGAAGTTCGACTCAAACGCGTCGATGCTCTTTGCGCGATCAACAATACCCAGCCTTGTCCGATTCCGACAAACATATCTTCAACGTCAGGCTTTGAGCAATTTCTCGTGAAATAGTCGTCATTTTCCGCAAATTGCTCGGGCCGGATCGAGGCCGTTTTTTACGAAACGGCCTCTTTTATTGGATTAAATCACTTCCGCGAGCTGTGATACTCAGTCCGTGAAGCATAATACTCAGTCCGTGAAGCACAAGACTCAGTCGGTGAAGCATAATACTCAGTCCGCGAACCGGAATGCTTAGCCCGCACGTCTTAAAGCTCAATCCGCGAACCGGAATACTCAGACCGCACGTCTTAAACCCCAGTCCACGAGCCGGAATACTTAGCCCGCACGTCTTGAAGCTCAGTCCGCGAACCGGAATACTCAGCCCGCACGTCTTAAAGCTCAGTCCGCGAACCGGAATACTCAGCCGGCACGTCTTAAAGCTCAGTCTGCGAGCTACTTTTTATTGTTTAACTGTCTTTTTGTCCTCTCCGAGAGCACTGTCTCTTCAGACGACACCCAATTTTAGGGTTTTTATATTAAAAGAGGAAAGGAATGAAAAATAGAATTCAAATAATTAAAGTTGCGGCGATAGTTGCTCTAATTGCGGGTTGGGTCTCGATTCCCTATCTGACGAGCAAGGTCGACGCACAGAGCGGCGGAGTGCCGATTGTTGTTCGCAACGCTATTTTGGCGTCGCCTACGGGCAGTATCGACCCGCACGGGGCCGCCGAATGGCAGCTTTATGCTGGCGGACACCGCGAGATCGAGGTCGAGATCGAGGATGTCCACAATTTACCGGCCGGAACGGCTCTCGACGCCGTCGTTGACGGCAACGTGATCGGCCAGATCATTTTACAGATAGACGAGCGCGGCAGACTAAAGCTCAGAACCGAAGACGGCCAGCAAGTGCCGGTCGTAAATGACGGTTCGACCGTACAGGTGCGCAGCGGCAGCACTCTTCTGGTAAACGGAATTTTCGGCGGCGGTGGCCCGACGCCTTCGCCATCAGCGAGCCCGAGCGTTTCACCGACGGCGTCACCGACTGGCACGCCAACCGGCACGCCAAGCCCTTCGCCATCACCGAGCGGCACGCCAAACGCTGGCGACAGATTTGCTGGTTTGACCGGCCCGACGCTAAACGGCGTTGTGCCACGCGGCTTCTCGCAATTCGAGGTTCACAGCAGCCGGCTCGAACTGGACACGCGGATAAGCCAGATAAATCTTCCCGGCGGCACATCGCTCAGCGTTGTCGTTGACAACATCGCAGTCGGCAACATCATTCTCGAATCCGACGGCGAAGGCGAACAGCGGCTCAGAACCGATCGCGGCGAAACCGTGCCGAATGTTGTTGTCGGTTCGACAATTGCCATCCGAAACGGCGCCACGACCATCTTGTCGGGAATTTACTCCGGGATGACCGGCCCCACGCCAAGTCCGAGCCCAACGGCATCGCCTTCACCGGCACCGGGACGCTCGTTTGAGAGTCACTTGCTCGGCAGCGGCGTGACGCCTCCGGTTACGACAAACGCAAATGGCGAGATCAAGGTCACGCTTAACGCGGCTGAAACGCAGGCGACTGTATTCGGCGAGTTTCATAACCTGTCGAGCAATCAAACAGGCGCTCGAATCGAAACCACCGTTGGTTCGATCACTACGGTTCGAGATCTCGGAGTAATCGGCGGCATGAACGGCAACTTTCCATCGGTTACATTCGATGTCAACGCGGCTCAGGTTCAGGCTCTTCGCGCTGGTCTCTGGTCGGCTGTGATCACGAGCGTTAACAATTCAGGCGGCGAGATCCGCGGTGGCTTCCGCCAGCGCGGCGGTCAAGGCGATCTCAATGGCGACGGCAGCAATGACTTCGCCATCTTCCGACCGTCGACAGGTGACTGGTGGACGGCGAATTCTGATGGCATCGGAGTGCAGAACTTCGGTTCCTCAACCGACAAGGTCGTGTCAGGCGACTATGACGGCGACGGCAGAACCGACATCTCTGTTTACAAAAACGTGGGCGGTCAAGGCGTCTGGTCGATAAAACGCAGCTCAGACGGCGGCGTGACAAACGCCTCGTGGGGATTGTCTACGGACAAGCCGGTTCGCGGCGACTTCGATGGCGACGGCAGACTCGATTATGCAGTTTATCGGCCATCACAAGGCGTCTGGTATGTTCAGAAGAGCAATAACAGTGGCCATATTGTCGTTCAATTCGGACTCGCCGAGGATCAACCGGCTCCGGCCGACATTGACGGTGACGGCAAAGACGACGTTGTTGTATTTCGTCCGTCAACCGGTATCTGGTACTGGATCAGAAGCTCCGACGGCCAAACAGGTGCAGCACGCTTTGGACTGAACGGAGATATTCCTACGCCCGGCGACTACGATGGAGACGGCAAGGGCGATCTCGCCGTGTTCCGTCCAGACACGGGCGTGTGGTATTGGTTGAGGAGTTCGGACCTCGGCTATTCGGCTGTCCAGTGGGGCCAAAGCACCGACATTCCTGTTCCCGGAAACTACGATCAGGACGGAAAGATCGACATTGCGGTGTTCCGGCCATCGGACGGCAACTGGTATGTGTTTAGAAGTTCGGACCTTGGCTTTAGCGTGTTCAACTTCGGTATGAGCGGTGATGTTCCGCTTGTAGCCCGCTAACTGAAAAGTTACATCCATCCCCTTCAGGGCGCATCGAGTGATGCGCCCTTTTTGTGCACAAAATTTTGAAACATCATTCGCTGCCGGTCGTAAACTCACACTGGAGGCATTAAAAACATATGCGAGAACCTTTACTTGCAGGCATATTGAGTTTGCTTATCCCCGGACTCGGTCAAATTTATAACGGAAGAATTCTTATTGGAATAATTTGGTTGGTTTTGACCGGATTTTCGTGGATCGGTTCGGCGGGACTGTTGGGCTGGGTGGTCCATCTTATCGCCGCTTGGTGTGCGTATAGCTTTGCTAAAGAAAATCCCGTGCGTGTCTAAATGTTCTTCACGATCCTCCTCTGGGTGCCCGGCGTCGCGTGACGCCGGGCTTTTTATTTTCAAAAATGGAGTTATAATTTGGTGAGGAGATATTTCGATGAAAAGGATACTGACATTTGGATTTTTGACTTACTTTGCCGTTTCCGTGGGCTTTGCGCAGAACAGCGACCCTGAGACGTTGCAATACAAACTGTTGGCAACAACCCGAACCAGCAC
>JBAUGW010000076.1:0-13039 GCA_049679945.1 Pyrinomonadaceae bacterium
GAATTTTGCGATCTCTTCGAGCAGGTTGTTGTGCGAGTTGAAGAAAAACGACAGCCGCGGACCGAACTTATCGACATCAAGCCCGACATCGATCGCGGCTTGGACGTAACAAATTCCATCGGCGAGCGTGAACGCGATCTCCTGCGCGGCAGTCGAGCCGGCCTCACGAATGTGATAGCCCGAAATCGAGATCGTGTTCCAGTTCGGTACCGCGGCCGCGCAATACGCAAAAGTGTCGGTGATCAATCTGAGCGACGGCTTCGGCGGATAAATGTACGTGCCACGAGCAATGTATTCCTTTAAAATGTCGTTCTGTATCGTGCCGGAAACCTTGTCAAAACTTACATTCTGCTTTTTCGCGACCGCAAGATACAAACACAACAACGTCGATGCCGTTGCGTTTATCGTCATCGATGTCGAAACCTGATCGAGCGGAATGCCGTCAAACAGCGTCAACATATCGTCGAGCGAGTCGATGGCGACGCCGACCTTGCCGACCTCGCCCACCGCCAGCGGATCGTCGCTGTCGAGACCGATCTGCGTCGGCAGATCGAACGCCACGCTCAAGCCGGTCGTGCCTTGCGAGAGGAGATATTTGTAACGCTGATTAGATTCGGCAGCAGTCGCAAAACCCGCGTATTGCCGCATCGTCCAGAATTTGCCGCGATACATGCTGCTACGAACGCCACGCGTGTACGGAAACTCGCCGGGATCCGCTAGATCATCGTCGTAATTCAACGGTGTCGTGTTGTCGGGGTTGAAATCGTTCGCCAGTTCGATGCCCGAAGAAGTTTCAAATTTATCTCGGCGTTCCGACATTGGTGAAATTAGATTAGCTCAAATCAATACTCTCAGCCAGCTTGACGATCTTCATGCCTTCTACGGCTGGCGTGTTGCAGGCCATCACCATTTTTTCTTTATCGCCGTTCTGGATCCAGACCTGACAATCAATGCATTCGCCGTTCCAGCAGAGGTCGGCGTAAGAGATAAGCTCGGTGTCGAGATATTGCAGGCAGCGTAAGATAGTGTTGTTCTCGGGCACCTGCTTTTTCTGCCCGCAGATCTCGATCTCGATCAGTCGGCTGTAGGGTTTCAGGACATCGCTTAAGTCAAATTCCATAAACTCGATTATTTTCGGATTTTATGATTCTTTAGTCCAATGCCTTTTTACTTTCAAGGTTGTTTAGTAGAATGGAGCCATAGTCACCTGAACCGAATTGAAATAATCTATGTCACTCGTCATTTACACGAAACCCGGTTGTCCATATTGCCAGCAAGCCCGAGATCATTACAACTCAATAGGCATTGCGTTTGCTGAGTACGACGCGCAGAATGACAAGGCTCGTCAGCGCGATATGCTCGCAATTTCGGACGGCGATCCGACCGTGCCGTGCATCGTAGAGAACGGTGTTTACAAGGCTTCGGGCTGGGGCGATCCGCCGCGTGGCTGAACGGTTCACCCTTGAAGTCCGGCAGTTGGCCGGACGAAACGATTGCGGATTTGAGATTGCGGATTGCGGATTAACGCATCCGCAGAATTTATGTTGGATTGCGATTTTCGCTGGTTGCGGCTTAAGTGCGCAATCCGAATTCCGCAATCCGCAATTTTTATGGTTGGTTCTCAATTAGACCAATACAAAATTCTCGAAAAGATCGGCTCGGGCGGACAAGGCACCGTCTATAAAGCTCTCGACACTAAGCTCAACCGCACGGTCGTCATCAAAGTTCTCCCGGCGGAACTCACGCAAAGGACGGCTAACTTCAAACGTTTCGAGCGCGAAGCCCAGCTCTGTTCGCAACTCGATCACCCAAACATCTGCACGATCTACGATTTCAATGATGCGAACGGCGTCTTTTACATCGCGATGCAATGGGTCGATGGTAAGAATGTTCGTCAGCTCGTCGCCGGCCGGCCGCTCGATGTGAAAAGCGCCGTGTCGATCGCGATCCAAGTCACTGACGCTCTCGCTTACGCGCACTCAAAAAACATTATTCACCGCGACGTCAAAGCCGGCAACATCATGGTCAACGACGCCGGTCAGGCGAAGATTCTCGACTTCGGGCTCGCGAAATTGATGGAGGACGAACAGGTCGCAGAAGGCGAAGGCCACGATCGTACACAGATCACCGAACTCGGAATTCCATACGGCACAGCAACTTACGCCGCGCCCGAGCAAGCGAAAGGCGAGCGTGCGGATCACCGCAGCGATATTTTTTCGACCGGCGTTTTGATCTACGAAATGCTCACGGGCATCTGGGCGTTTCAGGGAAAGACGGTCGTGGACGTTCGCCATCAAGTGCTATACGGTACGCCGAAACTTTTGTCCGAGATGCGCAAAGACGCGTTGCCGCCGCAATTACAGAACATCGTTGACAGATCTCTCGCAAAAGAGCCGAAAGATCGTTACCAAAAAATCGCCACGATGCGCGACGAGCTTCGCGGCGTGATGCAGCAGGTCGGCGGCGCACAGCTGATGCTGAGCGACACGTATGCACCGAGTTACGCCGACGGCGGCAAAGTAAAGCGGATGCTAAATTGGTTCACCGGCAAATCGACGCCCGAGGCCACGTCGGCCGCGGGTGCGACGCCCTCGGCCGGCGCGATTACGCCGTCAACGACGCCGAGTTACGCGCCCGACATTTCGATGACCGCGACCGGCACCGAGAAAAAGAGCGTCGCAATCTTGCCGTTTCAAAACCTGAGCGGCGATGCAGCGTCGAGCTTTTACGAATTCGCGCTCGCCGACGCCGTTATCACCGAACTCGCGCAGATCCGCTCGATCATCGTGCGGCCGAGTTCTGTCATCGCAAAGTATCAAGGCAAAGAACTTGATCCGCGTGAAGCCGGTAAAGAACTACGTGTTCACGCAGTGCTCTCGGCGGGGTTTATTCGTGCCGGTGACAAGCTACGCGTCACAGCTCAGTTGCTCGACGTCGTGAGCGGTGACATTCTGTGGTCGGATCGCATCGACGCCGAAGGCACCGACATTCTCACGCTTCAGGACGGCATCGCACACCGTATTCTTGAAGGCCTGCGTCTCGAACTCACCGATCTCGAAGCCGAAAAACTGGGCAAGCGCGTGACCGACAATCCAGAGGCGTGGGAAGAATACTTGCGAGGCCGCGACAACTTTGGACGGTTTATATTTCGCACGATCGACGCCGAAGATTGTGACCATGCGATCGCAAATTTCAAACACGCCATCGAGCTCGACCCACATTTCGCGCTCGCCTACAGCGGTCTTGGCGCGTGCTACGCAAACCGCGTTTTCAAAGGTCTTGGCGAACCGGAAGATTATACGTATGCCGAAGCCGCGTTCTCGAAAGCATTCTTTTACGACCAAAACGTCGTCGAGGCACGCGTGCTGATGGTGATGATCTACATGGCCCGTGGCGAAAAGAAAAAGGCGCGTAGCGAGATCGAACTGCTTCAAAAACAGTTCCCGAACGATGCGGCTTTGTATTTTGTGACCGGCGTTGTCAACCGGCTCGATGGCAAGTACGAAGAATCGCTAAAGGCGTTTGAAAAGCTCCAACGGCTTGACCCGGCCGCCCGCGCCGTCGCGGCCTATAACAGCGCCCGCATTTACATCTACAAACGCGACTTCGACAAAGCATTAGAAATTCTCGACAAAGGTGCGAAATCCGAGCCCAATCATCCGATGATAAAGATCTTTCGCTCAGGTGTTTTCTATTATCAGGGAAAATTTGACGAGGCCAACGACCTCATCGCCAGCGTCCTAAAAGAACATCCGCGAATGGACGGCATTCGCCCGCTCGCCGCCGAATTTCTTGCCGGATCAAATCGCCATGACGAAGCGCGTGCAATGCTGACCGACGACGCACTCGCCATCTCACGCTCCGATCACGACATGGCCTACTGGGTCGGCTCAACCTACGCGCTGCTTGGCGATAAAGACCTCGCCTTCAAATGGCTTAACAAAGCCGTCAAACTCGGCAACCAAAACCGCCCCTACTTTGAAACAGACACAAACCTCAATTCCCTACGCGACGATCCGCGATGGCAGGAGTTGATGGAGAAGATGAGTAACGGTGACTAATTGTAACCAATAAGTAATACGAAATAGCGCCAGAACTTTTTCGTGAATTTTCGTGCACTTTCGTGGTTGATTCCCCTATCTTTTTTCAAACACAAACTCATTACACCCAAGTCCGACGCCTTCGCTTTTTACTTTTACGAGCGTAAAGCCGCGCGCTTTGTAAAACTCAAAGATGCGATCGACGGATGCGTATTCGTACGGATAGCCGCCGACCCAATCGATGATGTCATGCCAGCGGTTCATGCCGCGCTCCGTTTTGTAGTGTGTCCACGAGCGAATGTACTCAAACGGCGAGAGAGTGATGAGTGATTTTATTAGAGCTTTGCCTTCGTCGGGAAGAATCGCAGCGATGGTGAACGGCGTTTTAAGAATACGCGGCAGACGACAGTAAGTTTTCTTTATCCAATGCCAGCGACGTGCCTGACTGCCGGTGTCGTTGTAGATCGCGATAAAAAGTTTGCCACCGTGTTTTGTCGGAATCACGGCGTTCCTGAGCGCTCGCCACATCTCGCCGGTGTGATGCAGCACGCCCCACGAATAGACGATGTCGAATTTGCCAAGCGATTCTAAATAGTCTGCGTCGAGGGCCGAACCTTGTTCGACGCGCCAGTTTGCATCGTTCGGGAAATAACGATTGCGAAGCTCTTGGGTACAAGCAAAACTGCTGCTGTCAAAATCAAATGAATGCACTTTTGCGCCAAGACGCCTCGCCGCCAGCGAAAAAAGACCGCTGCCCGAGCCGATGTCTAAAAAAGTTTTGTTGCGAAGCGAATCGACATCGAGCATCTCGCATAAAGATCGTTCGGCTTTCGCGATACGCTCTTCGTCGAGCACAGCAAGAAACGCGGCCCAATTCTTGCCAAACTCAAACCGCTCGCCGCTCGAGACTTCCGCTTGGTGCTGCAATGCGGAAGCCCGCGCGTGAGCAAGGGCGAAACTTTCATCGTTGGGCTGGTCAATTTCTGTCACTAAAAACTCTCTTCTATCTTGGGTGTAACGCCCTTGCTCACGCGCGGGCTTTTGCAAATTCGTCGTTATGGCACTCATAAATGTTCAACTATTGGCCGATCCCACCAAATATTACGACCGGGCGTTCGATAGTATTTCTCGCAGCTCATCAACCTTCGCATCCCAACTCTCATGCCTGATCGCATCGCTCGTCTCTTCGCGTGACTTCGGCTCTGTTAGCGCGGTTTCTATCTTCGCAATAAAGTCGTTGTGATCGACGCCTACCAGACAGTCGTCGAGAACGCGAACTTCGGGAATGTCGGTCGAGACAACCGGCAGTCCGGCGGCTAGGTATTCGCGTACTTTTAATGGGTTTGCCGCGAGAGTTAGCTCGTTGATCTCAAATGGATTTAGGGCAACATCGAACGCTTTGCAATACGCCGGCAGATCGGCATACGGTTTGCGACCGAGAAGATGCACATTCGCCAAACCATCGAGTATCTTGATCTTTTCCTCGGCATCCACAGCGACTTTGCCGATCAGCACAACCGATCCGTTGTTAAAATGCTCGGCGATTTTTTTTATCAATGCATAGTCAACCCAGTCGGCGAGCAGACCGTGAAAGCCGATGATCGGCCGCTGCAGATCGGCAATGTCCGACGGCGTCGACAAACTGGCGTCTACCGCCTTTCTAAAGTGCTTCCAGTCAGTTCCGTGACGGATGATGTGAGTGTTCCGGTTGAGATGATTTTTTGAGTCGTAAAGTCGTTCGGCGGACACGACAACAAGGTCGGCTCTGCGGAACAGATCTTCTTCGATCGAGCGCAAGCCGTTCGAGACGCCCGTAAACGCAGTGTACTCGTCGACGCAATAATAGACGAGTTCACTTTCGCCAAGCCGACCCGCGATCATGCCAGCCGCCGGGTTAAAGACCATATTCACCATGTTCTTAAATCCCAGCCGTTGCATCGCTTTTTTTACCTGTCGTATCAATGCCCTGCGGTTTAGATCAACGATTGCCCGGCTGCCGTATGCCGGAATTGCAAGCGGATTGAGCACAAAGATATTAGGCTCGACCTCGCGAATCGGGTCGGCAAAACTTCGTAACTTGCTAAAGATGCGCGACAGATCTTTTGGTGAGGTCGTCGGCATACGATTTGGAAGCGCGTTTATCCAGAGAATGCGGTTCTCTCGCGAAAGCACGCGCATCAAGTGCGTTTTAGACAGCGGATCACCGGTCCAATCATGGCTAAAACAAACAATATCGCGGCCGCGAAGTGCGTCAGCGTTTTTTGGTGTTTTAGTTAGACTCGAATTTCCTGTCATGCTCGTGCGGCTGCGGCTTTTATTCGTCTGCGAACCGATTCGGGCAGCGATAGATATGTGCGAACGGCCAGACGTGTCGCTCGTTCACGAATTGCGTGCCGTTTTAGAAAAGTACGGTCGAGTTGGTAACGATGTGACGAAAACAGATCGCCGCCGTAGCGCGCCAAAAACGGATGCGAGGCACCGAGGCTGAATTTTGTAAAGCCGTTTTCACACGCCCATTCGATCACTTTCCAGCCGAGCAGTTCGTTCGGCCGCAGGTTTTGAAACTCGGCGAGTGAGTTGTTTGCCGCGTACTCAACAACGCCTCCGTCGCAAAATCTTAAATATGTGCCCGCGACGATCTTGCCATTGTGAATAGCGATAAATGTAGCCCGGTGTTGCGACGCCAGCATCGCACCAAACTTCTGACGCGCGTCGGGCGTGTTACCTTTGCGGCTATTCCAGTCTTTGTGAATTTCGTAAAGCTCGGCAAGTTCGGCCTCTGTTTCAAGCAGTTTCACTTCGAGCTTTCCTTGCTTCATTGTCTTTCGCAAATCGGTTCGACGACGTTCGGAGAATTCCTTGAACAGAGCATCATGGCCTTTTGAAAGATCGAGCATAACTACACGATCCGCCCCGTTCGCCGTCTCGTGCGCGTAGCCGAACGAAGCAAGTCCATCGATTTCTTCCCAACTGTGAAACGTAATTAAATCGCAAGCTTCGCCGGTTTGCGATGCAAGTCCGCGAACAAGCGCGTTCGCAGCCGAAGCTCGGTCAACGCCGTTCCTAAACGCAGTCTGCGGACGGACTGCCATGCCGGAAACGATTTTGTTGTAAACTTTTACACCGGTCATAACGGCATCGATCCGTTCGCCATTCACAGCGAGGATCGCGAACTTTTCGCCGCGGCCGGCAAACGGATCGATGAAGAAGTCGGGCGTTACGTAGTGCGTGGCAAACGACGCGTTGCGCAAAAATTCGTCCCACCTCGCGCGCAACTCAGCATCGGGCGAGGCCGTAATTAGCAGATGTTCGTGCGATGTCTCAGTTATTTTCGCCATCGATAAACCTTCGCTGCCAAATCTCGAAATTTACAAGCGACCACAACCGTTCATCATGATTTTCACCCGCATTATGCTCAGCGACGAGTTTGTGTAAGAATTCGCTGTCGAAAATTTCGCGCTTAATTACCCGCTCGCTCAAGACAAATTCGTCAACGATGTGTTTGAAACGCCCGCGAAACCAATTGCCGACCGGCACTGGAAAACCCATCTTCGGTCGTTCTAGAATTTCTACGGGCAAAATTCCCTTCATCGCCTCTCGCAGAATCCATTTTGTTGTCGCGCCGCGAAGTTTCATCTCGCGCGGCATTCGAGCGGCGAATTCAACTAGCTTGTGATCGAGGAACGGCACGCGGCTCTCGATCGACGCAGCCATCGACATCTGATCTTGCTTCATCAGCAGTTCGTGTAGATAAGTTTTTGTGTCGGTATAAAGCAATTTGTCGAGCACGTCGTCTGCGTCGGACTTTTCGAGCCACTGATTTTGCCGCGTGTATGGATTCAGGTCGGCCATTCGCTCTCGCGTGTGACGCTGAAACAACTTTCGCTGCATCGCTCGCGGAAAAACGGCAAAGTTATCAAAGAAAAGATTTTCGATGTCAGATTCGCGCGTCAGGAACGTTCGATTGAGCTTGCGGTTTAGTGCCGTCGGTAGCGTGGCGACGCCGCCGCGAACCGCGTCACGCAGGAAGGTCGGCGTCACACTTTCGTACTTTTCGCCGTAATTCAGAAGTTTCAGCGTCTTCGCGTAGCGGCTATAGCCGGCAAGCGTTTCGTCCGAGCCTTCACCTGTAAGCACTACCTTCACGTGGCTCTGAGCGAGCTTTGATACAAAATAGAGCGGCACACTTGCGATAAAACCGATAGGTTCGTCCTCGTGCCAAACGAGTTTTGGCAGGGCCTCGAAAAATTGTCGCGGCGTGATCGTGATCTCGTGATGATCGGTTTTGAATTTGCGAGCGACGAGGCGCGCGTATTCGAGTTCGTTTGCTTCACGCTCGTTGAAGGCGACCGAAAACGTTTTGATCGGATCGTCAACCATGGTCGACATCATCGCCGCAATCGCCGACGAGTCGATGCCGCCGGAGAGAAACATGCCGAGCGGCACGTCCGCCATCAAACGCAATTCGACGGATTTGCGAAACAGTTCTCGCCATTCTTCTACATATTCGGCATCGCTGCGAGATTCATTTTTTGGCTCAAACTCGAGATCCCAATATTCGTGAACGTCGATCTTGCCGTCTTTCCACGTCAACGTGTGACCGGGCAGCAACCGCTTTACACCGGCAAAGAGCGTCTCGTCGCCGCTTGTCCCGTGATTAGCGAATTGATCGGGAAGGGCGTTGAAATTTATTTCGGGTTTTACCGCTCCAACTTCGAGAAGCGATTTAATCTCCGAAGCAAAGAACAAGCTGCCTTCGTGGTCATGAACGTAATACAGCGGCTTTACGCCAAAGCGGTCGCGGGCGAGGAACAGCTCTCGTTTGTTCTTGTCCCAGATCGCAAACGCAAACATGCCGCGAAGATAGTCGACGCAATCTCGCCCGTGCTCTTCGTAGAGGTGAAGTATCGTCTCGGTGTCGCACTGGGTTGTAAACTTGTGACCGCGAGCGATCAGTTCGTCGCGATGATCGCCGTGATTGTAAATTTCGCCGTTATAGACGATGACGGATGAGCGGTGTGAACCGAATATCGGCTGCGCACCGTGCTCGACATCCACGATACTCAACCGTCGGTGACCGAGGCCGATGTTGCCCCCATCACCTTCGTTGACAAACGCACCGCTGTCGTCAGGCCCGCGATGAATAAGTACGTCGCGCATAGCGATCAACCTTTTTTCATCAACTTGTCTGCCCGAGTTCGGAGAGTATGCAATACCGCTAATGCCGCACATATCGTTTTCATCCAGCGGGGCGGCGGATGAAGTAAATTAAAGACGGAATAGCCTTGATTTCGAAGAAATTTTGCAGGGACCGTGGGCAGATTCTCGGGCTTCGCCCCGTCGCAGTGCGGTCAGGCTTGCCTGACCGGAAGCGGCTTCCAAAAAACGCTGGAGGAGGCTCTGCCTCCGACAGAAAACCGCGTTGTCGTCCGATGCTCGCCCATGGCGAGCCGGACTCCGGTGTTGAATATAGCCGCCTTATTTCTGAAAAGATACCGATAATTAGGCGTTTACTGTGATGTTGGCTTTAGCTGTGACCAATACAATGGCGATAAATTCCGTTCGCGCAAGCGACAACCGTCTGCGAAGACCTCGTCGGCGCTGGCAAATCCTAAAACCCGCGCTCATCGCAGTTGCGTTCATCGTGCTCGTCTCGGCACCGTTCGGTTTCGATTACTATTCCGGCAAGCTCGGCATTGTACTGCCGCAGCCTGCGATCTCAGAGGCCGCAAACGGACGTGTGATAAAGGTTCCGCCCGGCGGCAATCTGCAAGCTGCTGTAGACAAAGCTGTCGGCGGCGACATTATCGAGCTACAAGCGGGCGCGGTTTACGCCGGTCAGATCACGCTGCCAAATAAGCCGCTGACCGATTTTGTTACGATTCAAACTTCTGCTGTTACAAATTTACCAGAGGGCAAACGAGTCTCGCCCTCTCAACGAGCTTCGCTGGCAACGATAAACCCGGGTTTGCTGACGCGCCCTGCGATACTCGCGGCAAACGGTGCGCATCATTACCGGTTTATCGGTATCGAGTTCGGCCCGACGACAAAAGGTTATTTCAACATCATCCAGATCGGTACGACGGAGGAAACTTCCGTCGAGCAGTTGCCGCATCACATCGAATGCGACCGGGTTTATGTCCACGGTGATCCGAAGCTTGGACAGCGTCGCGGTATCGCCGCAAACGGCCGTCACATAAAGATCACGAACAGCTATTTTTCCGATTTCAAACGCGAGGGCGAAGAGAGCCAGGCGATCGCCGTCTGGGGTGCCGATGGCCCGATCGAGATCACAAACAACTATATCGAGGCGGCGGCGGAGAACATTCTATTCGGCGGAGCAACATCAACGCTCGGTCTCATTCCCGGTAACGCGATCATTCGTGACAACTGGCTAAATAAACCGGTCGAATGGCGCAACACAAAGTGGGTCGTCAAGAATCTCTTCGAGATAAAGTCGGGGCGCAACATCCGTGTCGAGAACAACCTGATGACAAACAACTGGGGCATGGCTCAAGAGGGTCACGCCATCGTGTTTTTCTCCGCCTCAGACAGCGGCGAGCGCGCAGTCGTCGAGGATGTCGAGTTTGTAAACAACATCGTTCGCGGCTCGGCAAGCGCAATGACGATCGCGGGCGGCGAAGCGGGCGGCGGGCGCCGCGTCACAATTCGCAACAACGTGTTCGAGGATATCGATTCAAAAAAATGGGACGGCCGCGGCTTTTTTCTAAAACCGTCGTCGTGGGACGGACTCGTTATCGAAAACAACACAGTGATCCACGACGGCAGCATCACGATCGCATACGGCGGCCCGATCAGGGGATTCATTTTTCGCAACAATATCGTTTTTAACAACGAATACAGCTTCTTCGGGGACGGCATCGGTGTCGGAAAGCCAGCACTCTTAAAATATTTCCCGGGCTCGACTATTACAAACAACGCAATCATCGGCGGCGACGAACGCGACTATGGCAAGCAGAATTTTTATCCAAGATCTATAAACGATATCGGCTTTGTAAACCCCGCTACAAACGACTATCGCCTTCGCAGCGACAGCCAATACAAAACGCGCAACATCGGCGCAAATCTCGGCCCCAAAACCGTCGGCGGAAGATAGCGTCCACGGACTACGGGCGGAAATCCCGATGCAATCGGGATGAACGAGCGTGCAGTCTTTGTGTGCGTTGTGCCTGTGCCGGTAAGAATGTATAAGCTTATTTCGCAACACTCCAATTTCCATTCCGCAGACGAGCGGGAGGACCGAATGAACCGCCCTGTTTTCGTTGCTGCGGCAGAGCTGAGTTATAAAATTGGAAGAGTATTAGTCCCCGATGGTGATTTCACCGTCGAAGATTACTATTAGGCATTACGGCTTCACCCACTTAGTACCTTTCCAAAGTCCCCGCTGCGTGTCGAGAACGGAGGCCGCTCTAAAACGCCTCAACATGGTTGGATGACTAATAATAGTATCCCTGTCTAACGGCTCGATACTGGATTCGTAGCCTTCAAACTGTGTCATTTTGGAATCTGTTGCCCACTGATCTCGCGGTTGTTTTATCAGCGAGTGTTTCTTTTCGCGTTCTTTCCAAATCTCCAGCATTCGTTCGCAGACGGCTTCCAAAGCATTCCGACTACTGCGAAAAATTCCTTCAAGCGTGACCGAGGCAATTTCATTGAGGATGACCGTCTTGCTATAAACCATCGCCTCGATATCAGATTTGTCTGGATCAATGGAAAGATGAGATTCGACATCGATTCGAGGGATAGGAGTTTGTCCGTCAAGGCTAAGAATAAGTGTGGGCCGCGGAGTAATATAGCCGAAGAGCGTTCGGCGACCACGATGAACGAACATATTTCGGTACTGCATAGTCCAGTGAAACCAATCCTTTACCTTGCCGTCATCAATTACCGCTTCAAGAAAGCTTTCGAATTCACGTTGAAGCTTTGCCCCCGGACCTTTTGGCGAAATGTTTTTGAAACCACGTTTGGCTTTACCGAAGCTCGCGTCCCGTAGCGGAACCGGCAGCCCGAGAACACCAATAATCGTTGATCCTAAACAATCGAAAGCTGACCCAATAGCTCTGAAAAATCCGCCAATGTGAAGTTTCTCGAATGCGTTAGGCAGGTCATCAAGCGGCTTCACGGATTTTGGCCCCTTGGGAACCCGCTGACCCCGCTGAAAAGATATTAAATCGGCGTGACGTTGATTGATTTGCTCGCAGTAGCCCTGCATCTCCATGTAATGCAGTTTAGCTTCAGCTAAATTAGACTCGATACCGGTGACACACTGATAAAGATAATCGCTTATGAATATCCGTTTATGGTCCGGAATCTTTTTAAATATTTGAATCCCGAAATTCGTTTCATCGAGGCTATCCAAGATTGCCTTAGTCAGCAAATTCGCATGGGGAATGTCCGCACCAATAGCTGAAAAGAATCGGTTTTCCCCACCTTCCGTTTTGTATGGTTCTTCTAATTTCTTTATGTCGGTTCGTCTCATGTCGTGGCTAAATAAAACCTCTCCTGATAAAACTATTTTACTGACAGATAAAGCGAAGTTAAATTCCTTTACCTTATTCCTATGTCTTTTTCTTAAAAAAGACTGAGGTACGGCCTGCGATTCTGGCGTCATCGAATCCGCCAGTGTTCCGGTTAGCCCGCAACCGTGCGATATGGGCTACAAATATATCGCCATCTTCGACGGTTCCGATATTGCGCAGGCCCGCACGTGAGTAAGGGCGATATCCGGAACGCAACCTTGAGTGTATCGCCCTTGCTTACACGCGGGCTTCTGCATTTTGGTCTCCGTACCTTGCGATATGGGCTACAAATATATCGCCATTTTCGACGGTTTTTTGAGTCTGCGGAGCGGACGGCGATAGTGGTAGCTACAGGTGGAGCGCGGTTGAGGGCCTACCGAAACACTGGCCAGTATTTTTGGCCAGAACCGGAACCTGTAGAAAACGCACCGTAACGATGTGAGCGTGTGAAACACGCGG
>JBAUGW010000077.1:0-49219 GCA_049679945.1 Pyrinomonadaceae bacterium
TGCCGCCCGAATTCGAGATAAACCAAGTCGTCGTCGACGGCCTAAACACCGCCGCATCAGCTCGCCCGTCCGCATCGTAATCAGCCGGTGCAGGAATGTCGCCCGCCGCCCCAAACGGAAACGCAAAAAATGTGCTGTCCTCGCTTCGCAGAATAAACCAGAAGCCCGTCGCAGGCCGCCAAAACGCTATGTCCGTCTTCCCATCTCCAGTATAATCCCCAGGCACTATCTTGTCCGTCGCCGTCCCAAACTGTCCCACCCGAACCTGCAAATCAGTCGAACGCTGATACCACCACTCGGCACCGGCTGGAGCACTGGGTCTGAATATCCCAACATCCGTCTTGCCATCGCCGTCAAAATCAAATGGAGCATTTACACCTGGGATCGTACCCGGAATTGCCGCTATAGCCTGTGAAAACTCTGAAGAGTTGCCGTTCGCATCCGTTGCCGTCGCTGTAATAGATCCGGGCGATCCGACATACGGTAGAACCGTAAAGAATGTCCCACCGCAATTGTTAGAGGTCGAAACCTGTATTGATCCAACAAAGGATCGACCTTCTCCGAATCCGCTGGGATCGACAACAGAATTCGCATAAAGATCGATCCAAAATGACGAGTTCGGCCGGGAATTGAGCGTTCCAGAAACTGCAACGGAAACCCCGTCAGAAATCGCTTGTGTCAGAACCGGGTAGTTCTGCAGGTCGTTTACAACGTCGTTGCCGGAGTCGACGTCGCAATCATCGTTCGGGGTCACGCCGGTACCGATATTCGTAGCCAGATCGATGCCGAGCTCACCATTCGAGTGAATCCGGTTGCCGCGGATGGAGTTCCCGCGTGTCGCCAACGCGGGACTCGATACTGTCGAGATGATTATTCCCACACGCGTATTGAATGCGATTAAATTGCCGGCGCCCGGCTCAGGACCGCCGATAACAAGGTCCCGAACGTATTCAAATATCTTGATCCCGTGCTCTGTATTCGTAAGTGGTATCGTTCCGGTGACGTCAGTGCCGATGTAGTTGCCTTTGATCACATGGCCCGTGCCGCGGTTGATGTATATACCGCTTCCACCGAGCGAGGGGCCGAAAATCTGCCCGGAGATCAGATTGCCGGCTCCCGGTTCCGAACCGCCGATGAGGTTATTCGCCCCGCCATCCAGGTTGATGCCGTCTCCGCCATTTCCGCTTCTATGAAGTTGAGCAGTACCCGCAGCATTCGTGCCGATGCGGTTGCCCTTGATCATATTTCCGGTCGCATTACCGCCAATGCGGATTTCGTCGAACCGGTTTGCCGAGATCAGATTGCCCTCGCCCGGTTGGGCTCCGCCGATCAGGTTGTTCGTAACTTCAAACCCGCCATTCGAACTGCAAAGACAGATCCCTTCCCGTTGATTCCGGATCTCCCGAAGGTCGTCTATGGTTCCGAAGCGGTTGGTGCCGATGTAATTACCCTGAATGACGTTGTTCGATGAAAGTGTCCCGTTGACGGCAATGCCCACACCTGAATTACCGGAAATAAGATTTCGCTTCGTAGCGGTGTTGCCCCCGATCACATTGTTCGACGAATTAAAGATTCTGATCCCCTCACCGAAATTAGGCTGCATTATGTCGCCGGCCGCATTGGTCCCAATAAAGTTTCCTTCGATGATGTTACCCCCGTTCGTAAAGATTCCGATGCCTCCCAAGTTGAAGTTATTGATGATAAAGCCGCGAACGACAGTGTTGCCGGCATCTATGGTGAACCCTGAGGTGATGCCCGAAAAGCCAGAACCCGTGAGTTGGATAAGCGGAAGGCCGGAATACCCCGGCTGTGTTGAGGCGTCTAAAATGACAGGGTCCGTGATACGCGGCAGGTCGCCTGGCATGATCGTCTGCGCACCGCCGCCGTTTACGTTGAAAATGACAGTATCAAGACCTGGCTGGCTGTTGGCATCGAGGATCGCCTGACGAAGGCTGCCCGCTCCGCTGGCCGCCGTGTTTGTGACCGAAAAAGTTCCACTGTAAGCCGAGACATTTCCGGCAGCTAGGAACCACAAAAATAGTATCGCCAGAATCGGCAGTTTGAAATTGTATTCTAATTTTAAATCTAAGGTCATTCAAACGAGGTTAATCTGGCATCGCCGAAGGAAAGTTGTTTCACGGAGAATCTACTTCAATGTCATGCATCGTGAAATTTCGATAAGAACGGTTCTAATCTGGTTCGTCAATCTCTTTGGCATTTTCCGCGATTATATTCTTATGGTAAGCCGTAGGCAAGAAAAATCAGCCGTAAATAACGGCCCGCGTCCCGTGATAGTCCCTCAGGCTGGTGTTCGTGAGCGGTGCGGACGTCAATTCAAAAACCCGCATTTACCCATACGCCCGCATACCGTTTACCATAGATACCAGTGCGCCTACTCATTGTAAAACTCGGCTCGATCGGGGATATTGTGCATACGCTGCCGGCGCTTGCGGCTGTAAGGCGGGCGTTGCCGGATGCGCATATTTCATGGGCGGTTGAGGAGAAATGCGCTGAGATCTTGAGGGACAATCCGATGATCGACAATTTGATCGAGGTCGATACGCATAGTTTGCGCGGCGGCAAGGTCATTGAGGAGATGCTGATCGGCGCGAGCAAACAGATAAAGAACCTGCGGAAGTTCAAGTTTGATGTGGCGATCGATTTTCAAGGGCTTTGGAAATCGGCGATGATCGCGAAGCTGTCGGGAGCGGAGAAGCGGTGGGGATTTTCGCGTGGAGCCTTGCGCGAACCGGCGAGCAGAATTTTGCTTACAGGCACGGTCGATGTGCCGCCGCAGATAAATATCGTTCGCAAAAATCTTGCGCTCGTCGCCGGTGCTTTAAATATCGATGTGCCGGATGTGAATTTTGAATTTTCGATTGTGACGAGCGACGAACATCGCTCCGAAGCAGAAGCGGTCATCAGCAAAATTAACCTCGCAAAGTTTGCGTTGCTAAATCCCGGCGGCGGTTGGGTGACGAAACTTTGGGACGCGCAGAAATACGGCGAACTGGCCGATGTGATTTGGCGCGAACTCAATATAACGCCGATTCTTGTCACCGCACCGCGGGAAAAAGATTTGGCCGTTCGTGCGGCTGCGGCAAGCAGATCTGGCAAACTCGTTTTGGCCGAGCCGAGTCTCAAAGGTCTTTACGAACTCGCAAAACACGCGAGCATTTTTGTCGGCAGCGACACTGGGCCGATGCACATTGCGATTGCCGCAGGAGCGCCGGTCGTCGGACTTTTCGGCCCGACGGAATGGTGGCGAAACGGCAGCACAAACCCTGACGACATCTGCGTCGAACGCAACGACATCGATTGCCGCGTCGATTGCCATCGCCGCACTTGCTCGAAATGGATTTGCATGGAATCAGACGTGGCGACAGTCTTTGAGGCGGTAAAGGAGAGAATGAGAACTGCGAAATGAGATATGAGAATTGAAGATGTTTTCTCACTTCTCATATCGCACTTCTCATTTGGTTTTTATGGTCGACAAACGCAAATTGCAGCGCATACGCGTGCCGCTCGGGTTTATCTTTGCGGCGGTCTTTTTTATTTTTGCAAAGCCGACGGCGATGACACTCGTGGTTGGCGGCGCGATTGCGTTTATCGGCGTCGCGATTCGTGCGTGGTCGTCGGGGCATATTCGCAAAGCGAAGACGCTTGCTGTCACGGGGCCATATGCACGCACGCGAAATCCGCTTTATGTCGGCAGCTTTATTCTCGGCGTCGGGTTTACGGTTGCGGCGGGCGTTTGGTGGCTGGCTGGTCTTTTTATTGCGCTGTTCCTCGGCATCTATTTGCCGGTTATGCGCGTCGAAGCACGCGACATGCAGCGAATTTTTGGCGACGAGTTTGAAGAGTACGAGCGAAATGTGCCGCTCTTTATCCCGCGTCTGACGGCGTGGAAAATAGGTGCGGGCGAGTTCGATTTTCAGTTATACTTGCAATATCGCGAGTATCGGGCCGCCATCGGAGCCGGCGTTGCGATAGCCGCTCTCGCCGCAAAGGCGTACTTCTTCGGCTGATAAATTATGAAACGTTTTGCACTCGGCTTTTTGTTCATTTTCGTGTTTGCGGGTTTCACGGTGTTCCTCGCACAGGGATCGAGTAATGAACTTCAAAAACAGAAAATGTTTGCAGGCGAAAAGCTTGTCTATGATGGTAAGCTGACGTGGAAACTTCGCCTTACCTTTTCGGTGGCTGAACTCACATTCATTGCGGCCAACGAACCAAACACTGACAATCTTATAGTTAAGGCGGACGCCGTCTCAAAGGGTACGTTGCTGAGTATTGCTCGTTATAGTTTTTTGCAGCAGATAACTTCAACGATAGACCCGAACAATTTTCACATTCTAAAAACTACAAAACGCGACGTTCAAAAGGAACGCGTTCGCGAGAGCGAAGCGATCTTTAACTACAAGGGCAAACGTGTGACATACGTCGAGACCGACCCGAAAGACAAAATGCGCGCTCCGCGGCGCATTGCTTCCGAAATTACCGATCTTACTCAAGACATGGTTTCGGCGATCTATTACCTTCGTATGCAGCAGCTCGCGATCGGCAAGAGATTTGAAATTCAGGTGAGCGATTCGGGTTTGGTTTATAAGGTTCCGGTTGTCGTCACCGCCCGCGAGCAGCAAAAATCTTCGCTCGGTAAACTATGGTGCTGGCGTATCGAACCAGAAATTTTTGGCATAGGTCGCCTCATTGAACGCAAAGGCAAAATGATCATCTGGATGACCGACGACGACCGCCACGTGCCAGTCCGCTCGCAGGTAAAATCCGAATACGGCAAGATCGACATCAAGCTCAAATCCTACTCAAAAACCTGAGGAGCATCTTGTAACTCACGTTCAAAAGCCGCATACTCATTGTTTGCGGCTTTTTGCTTTATGGAGACGAAGGTAGTTAAGAAAAAGACGGCGGTGAAAAAAACTGCCAAAGCAAAGACAGTTTCGACTGATCCGTTTGATGCGGTTGTCGAGCCGGTCGAGTCCGCCGCGCCGAAGAAACGTGCGATCAAGGTCATCAAGGCCGACGCGATTGCCGAGAGAGCGAGAGAGCGAGTGAGCGAAGAGGCGAGTGAGCAAGCGCGCGTTACACTTGCGAAAAAAGCTGCGACGGACGTGATCGAGCCGTTTGCGGAAATCGTCGCAAAACGGATTTCATCGTCACCAGTGAAAAAGCGCGCTGTAAAAACTGCGAAGAAAGCCGTCGAGACGGTCGAGGCAAAAGCTAAACCTGCGAAGAAGACGACTGTTAAGAAAGCTGCAACGAGAACAGTTAAATCTAAAAAAGTCGATCTCGATATGACCGCCGAGATCGCGGCCACCGAACCTGAAGTCGAGCTTTCGCCGACTTTCAAGGCGTTGGCTGACGTTCAACTACCTGAACTTGCTCGTGAAAATCGCGCGCGGCTGTTGATGCAATCTCCGACAAGACTTTATTTCTACTGGTCGATGAAGGAGAACCCGTGGCATCAGCTTAAAAGTGTTTTTGGAGACGATCTTGGCGGCTATGTTCTCGCACTGAAGCTCAAAAATTTGACTCGCGACGGCGAGGACGTTCACCAGTGCGACGCGACCGGCAATTGGTGGTTTGACGTCGAGCCGGATTGTGAGTATCAGGCCGAGATTGGTTTTTACGCCGTAAACAGACCGTATTTTCGCGTCATTTACTCGAATTCGATTACGACTCCGCGCCGCTCGCCCAGCACGCGACCGGCGGGCGACGCGCAATGGACGGTTTCGGCGACGAAATTTGCTGAGGTGCTAGACGCGTCAGGATTTTCGCGTGATGCGTTCGACGTTGCGTTGGCCGGCGATGACGAACGGGCAGCCGCAGATGTCGCGCACGTTGCGTTTGCGAGCTTCATTGATGATCGAAACGCAAAACTCGACGGCGTGACCGCCGAGGACATCCGCTATGCGATGCTGGCAATCGCGTCGGGTTTTACGCTCGAAGAGTTGCGCTGGAAAGTCAGCCCGGCGTTGTTTGCGCTTCTGCAGGCGAATGCGGAGAAACTTACCTCGTCGAATGCGCAGTCGTCCCTCGCAGAGCATTTCGACATTCACGAAGCCGAATGGAGCGAGGAAGAATTTTCGTCCGCGGTTTACGGCGCGAGCCTAGTGCATTTTCCAAAACAACTGAAGACAAAAAAACTGTCGTCAAAATACGCACCGGTAAGTTCGCATAGTTTGGGTAGCTAGAGTTTGATTCGGACAGGATACGCAGGATTTACAGGATATTCGCTTTTAATCCTGTCCATCCTGTCTATCCTGTTTTAATATACGTTTAGCACGATGCCAGCAGGTTACTTCAGTCTAATTCTCCACGCGCATCTGCCGTTTGTGCGGCATCCCGAATATCCCGAGTTCCTCGAGGAAGATTGGCTTTACGAGGCGATCACCGAAGTTTACCTGCCGCTGATCTTTATTTTTCAGTCGCTGCACGAGGCCGGTGCGAAGCCGCGACTTGCGATGAACGTCTCGCCACCTTTGTGCGAGATGCTCGCCGATGAATTGCTGCAAACTCGTTACACACGCCATCTCGAAAACCTGATCGAGCTCGCACGCAAAGAAGAACATCGCACGCGAAATGAGGCCGCGGCGTTTCACGACGTTGCGAAAATGTATGTCGAGAATCTCACCGCGTCGCTAGATCTGTGGAACAATCGCTACAAACGCAATCTCGTCAACGCGTTTCGCGAGTTGCAGGACGAAGGCGTCGTCGAGATCATCACTTGCTGCGCGACGCACGGATTTTTGCCGCTGATCTCGACGCACGAAGCTCGTCGCGCACAAGTTCAAATCGCCGTCGCGAATTACAAAAAACATTTTGGCCGACAGCCGCGTGGCATCTGGCTCGCGGAGTGCGCGTATGAGCCGGGCGTCGAAAGTTTACTAAAAGAAGCCGGTATCGAATATTTTATCTCCGACACGCACGCGATACTTTACGGCGATCCGCGACCGCGATACGGCGTTCACGCGCCCGTAGTTACATCGAACGGCACGGCTGTTTTCGCGCGCGACGTCGAGACGAGTCAGCAGGTTTGGTCGGCGGAGATCGGCTATCCGGGCAATGACCTCTATCGCGAATTTTACCGCGACATCGGCTGGGACGCGCCTCTTGACTATCTAAAACCGCATCTTCACGCAGATGGCGAACGCAGACATTTGGGTTTAAAGTATCACCGCATCACGGGCAGCGACGTGCCGCAGAATCGCAAAGAGCCTTACATTCCCGCGATGGCACGCGACAAGGCCGCCGAGAACGCGTCGCACTTTATCGGCGAGCGCATAAAACAGGCGAACGAGTTGCGTGAGACTTTCGATGGCCATCCGCCGCTCGTCGTGTCGCCTTACGACGCCGAGCTTTACGGCCACTGGTGGTACGAAGGCCCGCAGTTCATCGACTTTTTTTTCAAGAAGATTCACTTCGACCAAAACGAGATCGAGTGCATCACGCCCGGTGATTTTCTCGACGGCGGTTTGCCGATCCAAGTCCAGCAGCCGACCGCCTCGAGCTGGGGCGAAAACGGCTACTTTAAAGTATGGCTCAACAAAGACAACTCGTGGATGTATCCGTACCAGCATGACGCCGAACGGAAGATGACGGAATTCGCTGAAAAGTTTCAAGTTTCACGTTCCAAGTTTCAAGTAGAAGAAAAAGAAACGAGAAACAAGAAACTAGAAACCAGATTGCTCAACCAACTCGCTCGTGAACTGCTATTGGCGCAATCATCGGACTGGGCGTTTCAGATCTATCAAGGCACGACCGTGCAATATTCTTCGCGCCGGTTTCAATCGCACATTCAACGCTTCAACATGCTCGCCGACATGCTCGAGTCGGGGAATGTAGATGACGATCTGCTCTGCGAGATCGAGGCCCGCGACAACATCTTCGCTGAGATCGATTACGGCGTTTTCGCGCAGTAAATTTGCCTAAAAGTTAGCGGGCAGTTATTCTTATTGTTTTGGATTCTCGGAGGAGATATGGCTAAAAGCAGCGTGGAAATTGCTCCCGCAGAAGGTAAATTGGGTGTTTTGTTGGTCGGACTTGGCGCCGTGAGCACGACTTTGGTCGCCGGTGTCGAGGCGATAAAGCGTGGGATTTCGGAGCCGGTTGGAAGCTTAACGCAGATGGGAACGATCCGGCTTGGCAAACGAACGGACAACCGGACGCCAAAGATAAAGGATTTTGTGCCGCTCGCGTCGCTCGACGATATCGTCTTTGGCGCGTGGGACATTTTTAAAGAAAACGCCTTTGACGCCGCCATGAACGCCGGCGTTCTTGATAAAGACCTCCTCAACCAAGTTTCCGAACAACTCGCTTCTCTCAAACCGATGCCTGCCGTATTCGAGCAGAATTACGTCAAACGCCTAACGGGCGACAACATCAAAACCGGCAAGAATAAAATGGAGCTGGCCGAGCAGCTCATCGAGGACATCGCGAAGTTTAAATCCGACAACGGCTGCGCGCGGCTCGTAATGGTCTGGTGCGCTTCGACCGAGATTTATGTCGAAGAGTCCGAAGTTCACACGTCTCTCGACGCGCTCGAAAAAGCGATGTATGACAACGATCCGCGCATCGCTCCGTCGATGATCTACGCCTATGCTGCTCTAAAGTCGGGCGTCCCATACGCGAACGGCGCGCCGAATCTCACTGTCGATATTCCGGCGATGGTCGAGCTTGCCGATCAGACAAAAATGCCGATCTGCGGCAAAGATTTTAAGACCGGGCAGACGTTGATGAAGACGATTTTGGCTCCCGGCTTTAAATCGAGAATGCTTGGTCTCGACGGCTGGTATTCAACGAACATCTTGGGAAACCGCGACGGCGAAGTTTTAGACGATCCTGAAAATTTTAAGTCAAAAGAAGTTTCGAAGCTCTCGGTTCTCGAACACATTTTTCAACCGGAAGTTTACCCCGAACTCTACGGCGACTTCTCGCACGTCGTTCGCATCAACTATTATCCGCCGCGTGGCGACAATAAAGAAGGTTGGGACAACATTGATATTTTTGGCTGGCTCGGCTACAAAATGCAGATCAAGATCGACTTCCTGTGCCGCGATTCGATCCTTGCGGCGCCGCTCGCGCTCGATCTCGCGTTGTTCATGGACCTCGCACAACGTGCGGGCATGAAAGGTGTGCAGGAATGGCTGTCGTTCTACTTCAAAGCGCCGCAGACCGCGCCGGGACTTTATCCCGAGCACGATCTTTTCATCCAGTTGATGAAATTGAAGAACACACTTCGCCACCTCAAAGATGAAGAACTGATCACGCACCTCGGTCTTGAATACTATGACTGATGCTGAGGTAGAGAAGAAAAGTTGGTTAAAGACTATTCTCTCCGATCCGTTTTTTTACGCCTTTCTTTTTTGCATCGCTCTCGTCATCTTCGAGTATTTCGTCTTCCCGCCAAAATACCCGCGGCTGATTTTTATCAGACACTGGGCTGCCGCCAATTACGTTAAGCTACTGGCATTCTGCGGACTCTCGCTTTGTTCAACTCTGCTCATGCTACTTTTTTGTTGGGCAGCTTTTAGCTCGAGACAGATTCTTAGAATAATTTACTTTTTAATTTTTGCTGTAGTCGTCACGGCTGAGTACAGTATTTTTTATGCGTTTGGCAGGTTTTCGAGTTTGGTCGATCTGGCAACTGCGCTTTACGGCGTCGATTTTTATATGGGCAGCGAAGCTGTCATCACGTATTTCAACTGGATTTCACTGTTGCCGATTGCCGTATTTGCGTTGCTACTTTTCCTTACAAAAAAAACTGCAAGCCGAGGTGTTTCGTCATTTGCGTCGATTATGATCGCATTTATTCTGTACTTTATTGCGAGCACGTATTTTACGAGCAATCATTATTACTCGCCTTCATTAAGTAACTTTGCACGCACAGGCGTAAGTTATCCAACCGGCTGGTATATCGGCACTATTGACGGGCCGCCAAGAGGAGTCGTCTACGCCGCACCGCGGGACTCGCTTTCCTACAAGTCCGACGAGCCTGCGCGAAACAATATTGTTTTCATCGCCGATGAATCGATCCGCGGCGATCGATTGAGCATTAATGGCCATACAAGACCGACTACGCCCACGCTCGACGAGCTGAACAAAAAAGGCTCGATTGCAAATTGGGGCATCGCCGTTTCGAGCACTACCTGCAGCCACACTTCGAATCCGCTGCTGCTCACGGGCATTAATCAACTACCTGACAAGAAGTTTGAAATTTATCGTTGGCCGACGATATTTCAATATGCTCGTGCGATGGGTTATAAAAACCATTATTACGACGGACACACAAACGTTCAGTGGCTCGGCAAAGAGTCGGACATTCCCGACTACGGCAGTTGGACGAAAGCCGACGACCTTGCGCAGCCACATCGCTACGAGCGAGATGCCGAGATAGCACGGCGCGTGAAAGAAGTTTTGAGTTCGTCGACCGGTAATTTTATCTGGGTGCATAAGTACGGCGTGCATTTGCGTTACGAAAACTCGTTTCCAAACGAACGCTACGGCGAAGTTCTCGATGCTTTGCCGGCCGACTACGATCTTACACAGCACGAAGAGACCATGCGCCTGATATATGACGAAGCTGTCACATACAATCTAGAAAGTTTTTTCGCTACACTCTTTAAAGACGGTCCGGCCGCCAATACGATTTACATTTACACATCCGATCACGGACAAACTCTGCGTGAGAACGGTTCGGTGACTTCGCACTGCGACGAAACAAAACCTGAGGCAAATGTTCCACTGATGATGATCGCCCAGGCGCGGAGCTTGCCCAACGTCGATGCGCATTTTCGCGCAACGCACGCGAATATTTTCGCGACACTTCTCGACCTTATGAACTATCCCGAAACCGAGCGCAAATTTGCATATTCAACCTCGCTTTTAAAGACAAACGCCGCAGATTCGAAGCCGCGCGTTTATTACAGTGACGAGCTTCAATTTGCAAAGCTGCATCTGTTTGAATGATCGTTTTCAATTTACTCTTGCAATAGATTATTAAATTGTGCTAAACATAACGTGGCACGGGCCTTCATACCCGCAGCCACTCTTTCTGGACTTAGTCCCAGAATCCAAAGTCCAGCCAACGCACACTCTATTGAAATCATCATTGTTGTCGGTCAGCCTGTCGCCCTCCCGGCAAGTGACCGGGTGGAAATCGTTCTGATGTATGCGGAAGCAGTTGAAGTTCCGCAAAAGGAGAAAAAGATGAAACAGGAAGCGGCAAAGAAAAAGGAGAACACGGAAAAAGGAATTTTGCTCGACCCCGAGCGCAAAAGCCCCCGTGCCGCCGAGTTCGAAGATAAACTGTCGAGCTTGATCGTCGGGCAGGAAAGAGCCGTGCGGCGCTTGAGCGGACTTTTTCAAATTTATCTCGCCGGGATGAATAATCCTTCGCGTCCGATAGGTACGATGCTGTTTCTAGGCCCTACCGGTTCGGGTAAAACTCGCGTTGTCGAAGCCGCGACTGAAGTACTTTTTAACGATCCGTATTCGGTCGTAAAGATTGATTGTGCCGAATTTCAACACTCTCACGAGATTGCGAAACTTATCGGCTCGCCTCCGGGCTATCTCGGTCACCGCGAGACTTCGCCCATGCTCACACAGGAGAATCTTGACAAGTCGCACACCGACGACACAAAACTTACATTCGTGCTCTTTGACGAGATCGAGAAAGCGTCTGATTCGCTGTGGCAGCTATTGCTCGGCATTCTCGACAAAGCAACGCTGACGCTCGGTGACAATCGCCGCGTCGATTTTTCGAGAACGGTTGTAATAATGACTTCAAATCTCGGCGCGCGTGAAATGTCTGAGATGATCTCAGGCGGCATCGGCTTTGCACCGACCAAAACAGACGCAAAAAAAGAAGATAACGAGATCGATACAAAGATCTACCGCACAGCACTTGAAGCAGCGAAACGTAAATTCTCACCGGAATTCATGAACCGCATTGACAAGGTCGTCGTATTCCGCAGTTTGAAGGAACATCATCTGCGGCTGATTCTCGACATCGAACTGAGATCCGTGCAGGATCGCATTACTGAAAGCGCCGGTACGAAATTTGTTTTTGAATGTGCCGAAGGTGCAAAAGAATTTTTGCTCGGCGAAGGCATAGATCTGAAATACGGCGCACGCCACCTCAAACGTTCGATCGAGCGATTTCTCGTTTATTCGCTATCGAATCTAGTTGCAACCGAACAGGTCGAGACCGGCGATTTTGTGTTGGTCGATTACGATTCGGAAAAAGATGCACTGACCTTTACAAAACAGCCGGGCAAGATGCTGATCACCGACATCCCCGAGGAGCAGCTCGAACATGATGAGCCACTGGTCAGGGCGGATGCTGTGGGACTGCCTTTGCCAACTGCTTCGGCGGCCCCCCAGCTAAGCAAATCCAAAGGTGAAGACCCGATGGAAAGTTAATAAAATCTCACGTATTGAATAAAGGAGCGGAAACGCTCCTTTTTTTAGATTTTTTCTAACGCCTGTAAAATATCCGAGATGAGATCGCCGATGTCCTCGACACCGACCGAAAGTCTGATCAGCCCGTCAGTAATGCCAGCCTCGAGACGTTGTTCTCGCGAAAAAGTTGAATGGGTCATTGACGCCGAATGCTGAAGTACAGTTTCGACGCCCCCAAGCGATGTGGCGAGCGTGCACAACTTGACTGAGTTGGCAAAAGTTCTTCCAGCCTTTACAGTGTCGAGATCAAATCCGATCATACCACCGAACCCGCTACTCATTTGCCGCTTTGCGATGTCATGGTTTGTGTGTGAATGCAATCCGGGGTAGTAAACTGCCTTTATTTTTGGGTGTTTTGATAACATATCTGCGATTGCATATGCGTTAGAGTTATGTCGCTCCATTCTGAGCGCCAAGGTCTTAATACCTCTTAAAACTAGCCAAGCAACTTGCGGCGCTATATTGCCGCCGTAGTATTTGTTTGCGCCTTTTTTTGCCCCCTCAACGATTTCTCGCCTGCCTGCCAGCACGCCCGCGGTTAGATCGCTGTGACCGCCGAGATATTTTGTGGCGCTGTGAATGACAGCGTCGACACCGAGGTCTAATGGACGCTGATTAAACGGCGTGGCAAACGTATTGTCAGCAACGGTTGTGATCTCGTGATTGTTTGCTATCGACACAACCGCGGCAATGTCGGTTACGAGTACAAGAGGGTTGGACGGCGTTTCTATCCAAAACAGTTTAGTATTTTGTTTGATTGCCTCGCGATAATTTTCTGCATTGGTTGCATCTATAAAAGTGGTTTCAACGCCAAATCGTTCGCCGATGTGTCGTAAGAAGTTTGCGGTCGTCGAATAGCCTGATAGCGGGGCGACGATATGGTCGCCGGATCTTACAAGCGTAAAAACAGCCGCCGAAACCGCAGCCATACCGGATGCCAATGCCAGAGCGGCCTCGGCATTTTCGAGTTCAGCAATCGCCGATTCCAGTGCGTGTTGAGTTGGGTTGCCAAGCCGGCCGTAGTAATAGCCCTCTTTTTCCTCATTGTGAATTGCGGCCCCCTCATCAGCGTCGGTAAACGCGTAAACCGAAGCCGGATAAATCGGAATTGATAAAGCCCCGTAGTGGAGTTCATGATTCTCCCCTGCGTGAACTGATAAGGTGAATATGGACTTTTTGTTCATAAAGCGTAATCGTAATGTTCGGGAATACAAAAGGCAATATGGGCATAGGTAATAGGGCACAAGAATACATTTGCTTTTGCAAATATAAATTTATATAGTGATAGACATATATGAATAAAAGTGCGATTAAACCTAACTTAGACGAGTTCGAAAGACTTTTCCTCTCGCTTGGTGACAAAACCAGGCTCAAACTCTTGACATTGATGGCAGACGAGCCCGTCTCGGTTGGATTTCTCGTAGATGAGTTGGGCGAGAGTCAGCCCAAAGTGTCTCGCCACCTGGCATATTTACGCAACTCAGGTGTTGTAAGCACCAGACGCGAAGGCAAGTGCATTTACTATGGGATTCAAGAGTCTGACGACCCTGATATAGATAGGGTAATAAAATTTGTAATCGGGACGATGACGGGTGGGACGCTGGCTGAATTCACAGACATTCTGAAATCACGTCAAGTTAGAAATCTAGAAGATCTCCCCGCAGACAAGCCGAGAAAAGCAAACGTGGCGATGACCGCTGAGTATGATGAGTCGGAAGAGTTGTCAGAGCTCGAATCGGAATCGGTTGATTATGATTATGTGTATCAAGACGAAAGATCAGGCGAGGAGTTTGTTGAAAGCGAAGCAAATCACAGCGAGTTAGAAGTGTTCTTATTGTGATACTGCTTCCGTGGCGTCGGACTCATAAGGACAGTGGCGGCATTTGTTTTCGCAGCAATGGCCGCGATTCAGCAGATAGTGCCTAGTTAGAACCATAAGGCCGTTCTCGAAATAAAAGTCGATACCTTCGACAAAGGTTTGCTCTTCGCTAGTTTCCACGATCGCTTCGTAACTTTGCATAATGTGCAAGAAACTCCTTGTTTCCCTCGGCTCCGGTGATAGGCGATTCGATCACGCCGCAGACTTTTAATAGCAAACTCTCGGCAAACTCATTGATGTCATTTACCACCCGTTGGTGTTTGTCCGATTCGCGAACTAAACCACCTTTGCCGACTTCGCCGCGGCCGACCTCAAATTGAGGTTTGATGAGGACGACCATCTTTCCGGTTGTTTTTAGCAGCGGAATAATCGCCGGCAGAATCTTTTTTACGGAAATGAATGAAACATCGACCACGCCCAGATCGAAAAACGATGTAAAGTCAGTCAGTTTTAGGTATCGGGCGTTCGTATTTTCGCGAATGTCAACGCGTTCGTCTGATCGAATGCGCCAATCGAGCTGGTTCGTTCCAGCATCAACACAAGTCACCTTTTCGGCTCCGTGTCGCAGCAAACAATCGGTAAAACCTCCGGTCGATGAACCGATGTCGATGCAATTCCAACCAGACGGATCGATATCAAATTGCTGCAGAGCTGCTTCGAGCTTTAGACCGCCGCGACCGACGTACTTATTCTCATCAGACGCGCCTCTCAGGCGAATGGTCGCAGTTTTTTCAAATTTTTCTGAAGACTTTTCGACACGTTTCTCGTCGACCAGTACCACGCCCGCCATGACTAGAGCCTGGGCTTTAGTGCGCGAATTGGCTAAGCCTTGTTCTAACAGAAGCACATCTATGCGTTCTTTAGTGGTCACAGCGCAAATCTCTGGTTGAACCGAGCCATTCGAAAACCTTTTCGCCGCAGGTCGCGAAGAGTTTTTCCGTCGCCCTGCACGAGCGGATTGCTGTGATTGAAGTGAATGAAATGAACCTTTGCCCGCTCTTTCAGCGGAAGGCCGGCAAGTAGCGTCATCGTCTCGGTCACAAACGGATGCGGAACTTCGCTCATCGGTCGAGAGATTTCACCGTCGGCATAAAATGTGCCGTCGAGAAGCAAATAATCAGATGCCTTGACCACCTCCGCAAGCGGCGTCAACCATTTCTGCCATTTATCGATGTCGGGAATAAAAACCAGAGTCTTACGCGCAGAGCGGATGCGAAAACCGACTGTTTCAGAAAATTCGTCACGATGTGGTACAAGAAAAGGCTCGACCGATAGTTTAGAATTCAATTTCACAATGGTCTTATCCGCAAGGACCTGAATCGAAATGTTTCGTATGCTGACAATTTGTGACCAAGGGGCGTTTTCCTCAAGCATCTGCTTCATCCTGGGCATCGCAAATACTCTTATATCGCGAGTGTTCATTGATTCGCGGCCGAGATACATCAAGCCGGTGTAATGGCCGATGTGGGCATGTGTCAGAAAAATGCCATCAATGCGGTTTGTTCGGTCACCTGTGATTTCTTTAAGCAGTTCAAACTGCTCGGGCAGATCCGGTGTCGCGTCAAAAATCCAACGTTCACCGGTTTCCGGATCGCTCAGAGCTATCGACGACACCGTTTGTCTCAAAGCAGCGTCTTTCCACGCTTTCCGACAAAATGGCGAAGCACAGCCCATCTGCGGAATGCCCGCGTCCTGCGCAGTGCCAAGAACAACAACATATGGCGAACCGGCCAAAAGACGAGTTGCGAACGTCGCTAATATAAATAACACGGCTACGAACTGCTTCATTTTTTCGAGCGACTGAAAGTGTTATTCTAAGCAAAATGACCGCGGAAACAAAGCTGAACAAATTTGCCAGATACGCTTGGTTTGTACTCACCTGGAATGTCGTCGTGATTTTGTGGGGCGTGTTTCTGCGCGCTTCGAAGTCGGGCGATGGCTGCGGTCAGCATTGGTTGACGTGTCACGGCGAAGTCATCCCTTCTGCACCCGAGCTTAAAACCGTCATCGAATTCTCGCATCGTATCACGAGCTTTTTAGCGCTGGTTGCGGTTCTGATTTTACTCGTCTGGACATTTAGAAAATTCGCACGCGGCGCTCAGATTCGCAAAACGGCATTCGTATCATTCATCTTCATTATCACTGAAGCATTGGTCGGCGCAGGGCTCGTACTCACCGGCAACACCGCGGAAACGCTTACTGCCTCACGGCCTTTTTGGATGGCGGGGCACTTAATAAACACTTTTATTTTACTGGCTTTTTTGACATTGACCGCCCGTCTTGCGAGTGGCTGCACGCCGGTTCGATTTAAGACTGAGAGCAAATATCTCGGCGCAATCATCGTCGGTGTCTTCGCGATGTTTGCCGTCAGCATTACCGGTTCAATCGCCGCTCTGTCGCACATGCTCTTTCCGGCGGGCACCCTAAACGCAGGGATTGTGCAAGATTTTTCCTCAACTTCCCACATCCTGTTGAGATTAAGATTGCTGCATCCGATCACGGCGATCTTGACGAGTGTGTTTTTGATTTTTTTGGTGGGGTGGCTGGCTAATGAGGCGGCCGGAAACCGGGGCGTTAAGCGCTGGTCGAATGTCTTGTCTGTCCTGGTTCTCGCTCAGATCGCTTTTGGCGCAGCGACGCTTTTGATGCTCGGACCGATAGTCATGCAGCTTGGGCATTTACTCCTCGCAGACGCGATTTGGATAAGTTACGTTCTCACTGCGGCTAATTTTCTTTCTCAGCAAGAAAGCTAGTCACCATTTTCACGCCATTCCCTTCCTTTTTTAACAAGCTCATCGAGCGAAGATTGTAGCTCAGCAAGTTTTGTGGCGACTCCTCCTTCAGTTACATCCGCGGCGACGTAGATCGGTTCGCCAATGATCAGCAAGGCTTTTGTAAAAGGTTTTGGCAAGTGCATTTTGTCCCAGCTTTTTGCTTGCCAAAAGCTTTTCGGCTCGACGATAAACGGCAAGATCGGGTTGCCGGTTTTTTTTGCGAGAAACACAGGGCCGAGCTTTGCTTCGTACTTTGGGCCGCGCGGTCCGTCGATCGTAAATGCCATCGGTAGCCCACTGCGCATTGCTTTTATCATCTCGACCAGAGCACGCGAGCCGCCGCGTGATGACGAACCTCGAATCGCGCCGTAGCCAAACCGCTGAATAAAGCGCGCAATGTATTCGCCATCGAAACTTTTTGAGGTCATAACGACAATCCCGCGTTTTCGCCAAAAGTAAGTGCCGAGAAAAATGCGGTCGTGCCAAAATGTGTAGATCGGAATCTTACCTTCTGCGAGAATTGTGTCGTGATGTTCCATGCCGCGTACTTCGAAACGACATAGAGAACCCAATACCTTTATAGAAAGATAGAAAACAAAATCGGCCAGCCTGATCATCAACCGCTTTTTCAGCGGGTATTCATCAAGTGGTGCGAACTCGTAAATTTTGTCCTTGCTCTCAGCCACAATTAGAAGATAACTACCAATTTGGGGTATTATTTGCAACAACGGCAAGCGCTGGTTCATAATTTTGAACCAAGCGTCTCACGCGCTTTTATGCAGCGAAAGATATTAATCATCGACGATCATGACGACCTCGCATCTGCCCTGACAGAGGTGTTTGTGCACAGCGGGCATGAACTGACGGTGCTCGAGAGCCGGGAAGACGCGCTCGCGATCGAGAATCTGGAGGATTTCGATGTTGTAATTACTGATCTCGATGTTACACCTGCTTCGGCGACGAACAAAGTTAGCAAAGGAATGTGTCTCCCTGACATGCCGGAGGTCGAATCGGACGAGCATGTAAAAGCCTTCAAGCTATGCGCAGCCAATTTTCGTCGCGACGGTTTTAATGAGGCTGAGCTTAAAGATCTGGTCGCGACCGTGCTCGATTACAAGATTCGTTTCGTCGACAAGCCTGAGTACGTGCGAGCGTTGCGTGAGAACATTGAGTTTGAACTGCCCACCACGATCGCAATGATGCACATCGTACTTGAGTATCTGCTTAAACGAGTCGAGAAGCTGTCCGTCTGTAAGCCCGAGCAGTCAAATCTGTTCGTTGCTCTTGATGAAGCGTTCGTCAACGCCGTAAAACACGGAAACAAATTCGACACAAATAAAGTCGTTCGCGTCAAGGCGGAGATTTCCAGGAAGGAAGTGAAGTTCATTATCGAGGACGAAGGTGAAGGTTTTGACGTAAATTCAATTCCCGATCCGCTCAATCCTGAAAATCTTTTCAAGACGTCGGGACGCGGCGTACTTTTTATCTACAACATCATGGACGAGGTTGTTTACAACGATCGCGGAAATCGCGTGACGATGGTGAAGAAAAGCGGCGAGTATTCGATTCCGCCCGGCGTCGAGGATTTGTAGTAAACAACGGTAGATGAAAGTTACAATCGCCCAAATAAACACGACCAATGGCGATCTCGCCGGCAACACCGCGAAGATAATTGCGGCGATAGAAAAAGCGAAGAGTGACAACTCTGACGTCGTAGTTTTCCCCGAGGTTGCGACGCACGGCTACACTTCGCAGGATTGGTTTCAGGATCGCGACATCATCGAAAAAGCCGACCAGCCCTTGCGGGAAATCATTGCAGCGACGCTCGGAATTACGGCGATCGTTGGGACGATCCGTGCGAATGAAGGTACCCACGGACGTCGGTTATTTAACAGCGCAGCCGTGATTCATGACGGCGAGCTGCTTGGTTTTGCGGATAAGGCTCTGCTGCCCGAGTATGACGTGTTTGACGATCCGCGATATTTCGAGCCGGGCGACCACAGGCGGATATTCGACGTGAACGGCGTAAAGCTTGGCGTCGTCGTCTGCGAAGATTTTTGGAACGATAAGACGTTTTGGCGCGAGCGGCTTTACGAAAACGATCCGACCGACGAGGTGCTCGCGCTCGGCGCCGATGTGATCGTTTCGATCAACGCGTCGCCATACAACAAGGGCAAGATTCGCCTGCGCTGCGACATGGTCGCGCATCGCGCCAAGCTACAAAAGCGGCCGATAGTTTTTGTAAATCTCGTCGGCGGCAACGACGGAATTATCTTCGACGGCGCGAGCCTGATCGCCGACGAAGAGGGCGACATCATCCTGCAAGCGACGGCGTTCGAGGAGTTTGTCGAGTCGGTCGAACTCGATGTGCGAAAGCCCGACGCACGCGGCATTACGGGTGGCGAGATTGACTCGATTCATCGCGCGTTGGTGCTCGGCATACGCGATTACGCCGCAAAAAATGGTTTTCAAAAAGCTGTCTTAGGTTTGTCAGGCGGCATCGATTCGACGCTCGTCGCGGCGCTCGCGTGCGAGGCGTTGGGTTCGGAGAACTTGCTTTGCGTAATGATGCCGTCGCCATTTTCGAGCGAAGGAAGTATAAAAGACAGCGAAGAACTCGTTAAAAACCTCGGCTGTGAATCGCGCATCGAACCGATCTCAGACACGTTCGAAGTTCTTCTCAAACAGATGAAGTTGCACAAACCCACAAAAGGCGGCGAGAGCTTAGCGGCAGAGAATATGCAATCGCGGCTTCGCGGCGTGATCCTAATGGCGATCTCAAATGCTGAGGGACGATTGCTGCTCTCGACCGGCAACAAGAGCGAGCTTGCCGTCGGCTACTGCACACTCTACGGCGACACGAACGGCGGCCTCGCGGTGCTCGGCGATGTTCTGAAAACCGAAGTCTGGCAGATCGCACGACACATGAACGAAAAAGCCGGACGCGAGATAATCCCAAACAAGATCATCGACAAGGCTCCATCCGCCGAGCTTGCACCGAACCAGTTCGATCAGGACAGCCTGCCGCCATACGATGTTATGGACCCGATACTGCAAATGTATTTCGAGCAAAAGGCTTCGCCCGCCGAGATCATCGCCGACGGTAATAACTCGGAGCGAGTTTACTGGATTTTAAACAAAGTCGAACATCCCGCAAACGAATTCAAACGCCAGCAGCTGCCGCCGACGCTCATCATCTCAAAAAACGCCATCGGCATCGGCCGCCGGCGCCCGATTACACATAAATATCGGCGAAATAAAACCGACTAATCTGCAAGCGAAGACTCGAAGCTCCGTTCATCTGACATCAGCAATGCTGAAGTTTAGAAAACGGAGTTTTTATATGTCGAGATTTAATAGTCCTCTGAATAATGTTAAGGTCGCGAGCCCTTGCCCGGCGAGTTGGGATGCGATGTATGGCGACGAGCGAAAGCGTTTTTGCGGCGAGTGCAAGCTCAATGTTTACAATTTGTCGGACATGACGCGTGACGAGGCCGAGCAACTTATCACCAATAACGAAGGCCGTCTGTGCGTGAGATTTTACCGGCGTGCGGACGGCAGCGTGATCACAGCAGATTGTCCGGTCGGCTGGGCGAAGGTCAAGCACAGAACGCGAGCTGCTGTGACTGCGGCGGCTTCGCTTGTGATGGCGTTGTTCACCGGCGTCCTGGTTTCGGATTTTTTCTCAGGACGTCAGTCAGCCACGGTGGGCAAGATCGCACCGTTTGAGCGCACGATGGGTGCGATCGCCGTGCAAGGAGAGCCAGTCGCACCGCGCCGTCAGCCAGACGCAAACTTTGAGTTAGGCAAAATGAAAGCCTTGACGGAAGACGAGAAGAAGAGGCTCGGCAGTTAATTCTTAACGTAATAACCTTCGCGAGCGCGGATGCGAACTGCCCCGCGATTGACGACGCCGACATTTACTTTAACGAACTTGTTCAGCGGGAAGTCCGATTCGGAGTAGTACTGAATCAAGTATTGCGACCGCAGCTCATTCGCGATCTGCTTAAAGATGCGGTCGAGAAGCTCGGTGTTTCGCCGCATGTTGCTGCCATTCGCGTAGGTGTCTTTGGTGTCGATCGGCAGAAACTTTGGTGCGAAAGCGCTGCCACCGGTTTCGTCGGAAAATCGCTGCATATTCTCCTGACCAAAAACGCTCATCTGATTTAGCAAGTAAGAACTGCCCGCGGGATTTATTGAATAATGAACGATGTCGGCATTTTGCAGTGCTCTCAAAACAATTGCCCGCTCACCGTTTTTGGCTGATTGCTGCGCCTGCGCCACGATCTTTCCATATTTTCTCATTTCAGGATCAGGGCCTCGGTCAACAACGCCGCGCTCGATGCGGTACTGAGCACGCTGCACGCCTTCGCTAAAATTGTCTTCGCCATCTGAAATGACTACAACAACACGTCGTGTTCCTTCCGGAGAATTTGTGCGCAGATAATTTGCCGCCATTCTCACTGTATCGTAGAAAGCAGTTGCACCTTTTGTAGGCGGAATGTTCAAGACAGCGGAAATGGCTTTATCCGAAGTTTCGCGTCCCTGAACGAGCATCGGTTTTTGCCCGATGGTAAAGATCGTCGCGCGGTCGATAGGTCGCATCACATCGCGTAAAAACTTCGCAGCCGTCTCCTGCTCAAACTTGAACATCGCATCGGTGCTCGCCGACACATCGAACAACAACGCGATCTCCAGCGGCACTTTGTCTGCTGCTCCGACGGCGTCGATTGTTTGCTGTTTCCCTTCTTCGGTGATCTGAAAATCTTGCGGTGTCAGGCCAAGCACAGCGTTGCCGGCGGCGTCCGTGACCGAGACCGGTACGACGACAAGACGCGAATTGATCTTTATGATCTCGTCGTCAACCTTTGGCTTTGGCGTCGGTGTTGCCGTTTGCGCAGACAGTGAAAGCGCGAGGCTTGCGGCGGATAAGAGCGTTAAAGTAAAGATCGTACAGAATTTTGTGGCGCGCATTTGAACACTCCGGTAAGCAACTTGAGAGAAAGATAAGAGGGCAGTTAGAAGCGGTCGGCGGATATTGGCCCGACGCTTCTGACTTGCCCTCTGGATTGGTGGTTACTTGTCGTTGTCGACCGTCTGCGACTTGACTTCGACGTTTGTGTTTAGACCGCGGCTCACCAAGAGCTTGACCTCGACACGTCGGTTTTGTTCACGGCCCTCGCGGGTTGTGTTGTCGGCAACCGCATTCAGCTCGCCAAAACCATACGACGGCGTAAAGCGACGCAAGCTCACGTTGTGGTTATCGATCAAATACTCGCGAACGGCTTTTTCGCGACGTTCACTCAAAGATTTGTTCATCTTTGTGTTGCCATCGGCCGAAGCGTAGCCCGTGATCTCGATCATATAGCCCTTAAGCGTGCCCGCGGTTGTTGCGATCTCGTCGAGCGAAGTCTTTGCCTCAGGCGAGAGAACCGCGCTGCCGACGCGGAAAAGCACCGTCGCCGAAGACTGGACCGTATAATCGTCGAGATCTGTAATGCGTTTGTTTGTAGCGTTTACGCCAGCAACCGCGGCATCAGCCGTTTCCTGAGCGGCCTTTGCACCGCCTTTTGCGGCGTTCGAGATTGCCATCAGCTCGTCTATCTGGCCTGACAAACGCTGTGCGTTCTGCTCCTGAGCGGTAAGGCGTTCCTCAGCCGGAGCGACGCGTGCGTCGATCGACTGTGCGGTCAGCATATTGCTCTTGTCAAAGCGAACTTTGTTGGCCGAAACGGCGCCTGTCGAGTCACCACGGCCCTCGACCTCCATATTAAGCCCTCGCACAAGCGAGGTCATCGGAAATTTGTCGCCGCTGCGTAAAAATCCGCCGTTGCTCTTGATGCTTGCGGTTGGTTCGACGACGACACGCGTGTCGACGCCGACTTGATCGCGAACCACAAAAGTGTTCTCGGCCTCTTTGGCCACGATCACACCTTTGATCTTATATTTTTGCCCCGCCACTGCTGTGCGAAGCTGAGCGGTCTGCTGTGCAAATAAGCTAACCGCACCGATTGCTATTGATAGAAAAAGTACTGAAATACGTTTCATTATGATTCCTCCTATTTATTAATGCTGAAATAAAACAACAATGGATAGACGCGATTTACGGATAGCGAGTTGTCGCTAAATCTCGCCTAAATTTTATCTGACTTCTCAATGTTGAACCTATTGATTTAACGGAAGCGCTGGTTCGGGAGACTTCTCAACAATGTTTAAATCATACAAATCGCGCCCGGATTCGTCAAATCAAAGATAAATCGACCTTATGGCAAACAGAAGCTAGATCGAAAACGGGGCGTTTTCGAGATAGCGTTTTAGGTACGCGAGGAACTTTTCAGCGTCGGCGCCGTCGACGACTCGGTGGTCGTAAGTCAATGCAAAATAGGCCATTTGGCGGATCCCGATATAGTCGTCGCCGTCGTTTGAAGTCATCACTTTTGGCCTTTTTTCGATCGTGCCGACGCAGAGGATCGCGACTTGCGGCTGGTTGATGATCGGCGTTCCGTAGAGGCCGCCGAAGACGCCCGGATTTGTGATAGTAAATGTGCCGCCCTGAACTTCGTCGGGATTCAACTTCTTGCCACGAGCACGGTCAGCGAGATCGTTTGCCTTTACGGCCAACTCCGACAGCGACATCGTCTCGGCGTTCTTTATCACCGGCACGATCAGCCCCCAATCGAGGGCGACGGCCATCCCGAGATTTATGTCGCCTTTGTAAATGATGTTGTCGCCATCAACCTGTGAGTTGACGATGCGATGTTCGCGAATCGCGGCCGTCACAGCTTGGAAGATGAACGGCATGAACGTGAGTTTCGTGCCGAACTTTGCTTGAAAATCAGCTTGATGCGCCACGCGGAACTTTGCGACGTTGGTCATGTCGATCTCATAAACGCTGGTGACGTGCGCCGAGGTTTGCTTAGAGAACGTCATGTGCTCGGCGATCTTCTTACGCATCATGGACATTTTCTCGACGCGATCTTCTGTCGTGACCGTACCCGTCGGCACGACGAATGTCGGTGCAGTCATCGGCTGGCTGACCGCTGACGGCTGACTGCTGATAGCTGTTGTCTTTACCAGCAGATCTTGCGGCCTAAGCGCCGCGCCAGTCTCGATAAAATTCAGAATGTCGTGCTTTGTCACACGCCCGCTAATACCGCTGCCGGGAATTCGCGTGATGTCGATGCCGTGCTCTTTTGCGATGTTACGCACGAGCGGACTGCTCTTTTGACGGCGAAGATCATCAACCGTCGAGTTACCGTTTCCTGCAGCTGAAGCTGCCTTTGCCTGAACCAGCGGTGCTTTCATTTCTGCCGCTGACCCAGTCGCTATCCCGAGTTGTCGGGATTCTGACATTTGTGCAGCAGCTTTCGGCTGACCGCTGACCGCTGCCGTTGGACTCGCAACCGCTCCTTCGGCTCCGACGAGCGCAAGAACCGCTCCGACTTCAACGGTCTCGCCTTCCTGCACATTGATCGCGAGCAGCTTGCCGGCGGCGGGCGAAGGAACTTCGGCATCGACCTTGTCGGTTGAGATCTCGAGCAGCGGTTCGTCTTTTGCAATGTCGTCGCCGACTTTCTTTAGCCACTTTGAAACCGTGCCTTCGGTTATCGATTCGCCCATTTGAGGCATGACAACCGCGACAGAGTCGCTGGATTTGGGATTTGGGATTTGGGATTTTGGATTTTCAGATGCTGAAACTGCGACTGCCGATTGAGTTTCTTCGGGCACCGGTTCGGGAGCTGGAGTTTCAACCAGACTTGGGGCGTTGGACTTGGGAATTGGGGCAGCCGCTTCGCCTTCCTCTCCGATCACGGCGACGACGGTGCCGACTTCGACGGTTTCGCCTTCCTGCGTGTTGATGGCGAGCAGCACACCGGCGCCGGGCGAAGGAACCTCGGCATCAACCTTATCGGTCGAAATTTCGAGAATCGGCTCGTCTTTTTCGATGCGGTCACCGATACTTTTCAGCCATTTGGAAACGGTGCCTTCGGTGATCGACTCACCCATCTGCGGCATTACGACTTCAACGCTCATAACTGGAATAGAATACAGTAATTTACAGGCCAAGAAAACTCAAAGGTCTCCGTCAGGCGGCACTTCTCCCGATCTTCGGAGTCTGACGAACGAAATCATCGTTACGATATAAACGAACAGAAACGCTGTCGCCAGTAGAAAATACAATGCCGACTGGCGTATGTAATACGCAAACATCATCGCCAGAAAAAAAAGAAACGACAGCACGGCGATGAACACCGCTCGCTGAAGCTGCGTCGGCGAGATCGGCGCTTTGTTTTGTTCTGTTTTCATTAAACCGCAGTCAGTGGGCTGATCATCGTCTTAACTTCCGAAATGCTATTTGCCGGAAAACCGCCGCGCGTCGCGTGTTCGCGAACAAGGTCTTCGCTGTCGGCGTTGTAAACGCAATAAATTTTGTCGCCGGTGACATACGAGTGCAGCCACTCGATCTGCGAGCCCATCTCACCCAGCACGCTGCACGATGTTTGCGATGCGGCCTTCAGTTGATCGTCCGACCAATCGCCGACGCCGGGAATTTCACGTTCAATGACATATTTTGGCATATTGTTCTCTCCTGAAATTTATTCTAGGATATGGCAAACTGTTGGCGGAAACCAAACTTCAATTTTGTCCGTAAGAGAATCGATGAAAAAACTAACCTTACTTGTCCTGTTTGCGTTTGTCGTACCTGCGTTTGCGCAGCAACGCGTGTTGACAGCGGCCGATTATGCTCGTGCCGAAAAGATGCTCAGCTACAATACTGCGCCGCTCATAGACCGCAGCGGGGTTCGCGCGACTTGGCTCGCGGACGGTCGGTTTTGGTATCGCACGTTTACGCCTTCGGCGACGGAGTATGTGATGGTGAATCCGGCTGACGGCTCGCGCAAAACCGCCGCGAAACTTGCCGATCTCGGTGTCACACAACCGGCTGCCCCGGGACAGCGTGATCCGAACGCCGTCAGGTCGCCCGACGGCAAGAAAGAGGCCTTTATCAAGGACTGGAACTTGTGGATTCGTGATCTGGGAACAAAAAAAGAAACGCAATTGACGACAGACGGCGTAAAGGATTTTGGCTACGCGACGGACAACGCCGGATGGACCCACAGCGACCGCGCGATTCTTTTATGGTCGCCCGACTCGACAAAGATTGCGACGTTTCAGCAGGACCAACGTTATGTCAGTGATATGTATCTCGTGACAACAAATGTGGGAGCACCGAAATTAGAACAGTGGAAATATCCGCTGCCCGAGGACAAAGAGATCATAAAGATTCACCGCGTCATTATCGAGGTCGATCCCGTAAAGACCATTCGGCTCAAGATGCCGCCTGACGATCGTCGCGGCACTCTGTGCGACGACATTTCGTGCGGCGGCAGTTTTGACGACAACGAGTGGAGCGACGACTCGAAGATGCTGGCGTTTGTGTCCAGCAGCCGCGATCACAAGTCGGCCAAGTTTCGCGTTGCGGACGCTGCGACCGGCGACGTCCGCGACGTCATGGAGGAGAAGGTCGCGACACAGTACGAGTCCGGTCAGGGCACGATCAACTGGAAGTATCTGGGAGCGACAAACGAATTTATCTGGTACTCGGAACGCGACGATTGGGGTCATCTTTACATGTATGATCTGACGACCGGCAAGCCGAAGTGGCAGATCACAAAAGGCAATTTCGTCGTCACGCGGGTTCTAAAGACGGACGAAAAATCGCGCATGATATTCTTCGAGGCAAACGGCCGCGAGGCGGGTCGCGACCCGTACTTCTCACACTTTTACCGCATTGATTTTGACGGTAAGAACTTGCAGCTACTGACGCCGGAGGACGGTAATCACCAGATTTCGCTCTCGCCCGGCGGCAAATATTTTATCGACAATTACTCAATGCCCGATGTTCCGACGGTCTCTCTGTTGCGTGACATGACCGGCAAATTGGTCACAAACCTCGAAAAGCTCGACGTGACTAGACTCAAGGGCGCGGGCTGGAAACCGCCGATGCCGATCACCGTTAAAGACCGCAACGGCAAGTGGGACCTTTACGGCCTGATGTTCACGCCGACGAAGATGACGCGAGGAAAAAAATACCCCGTGATCAATTACATTTATCCGGGACCGCAGGGCGGCGGTGTCGGCGGCCGTTCGTTTACCGCTGCACGCGGCGACAACCAGGCGCTCGCAGAACTCGGTTTCGTTGTCGTTATCATCGACGGCACATGTAATCCTGACCGCTCGAAATCATTTCACGATGTCTGCTATGGCGACATGGCCGACAACACTTTGGACGATCAGATCGCCGGCATCAAGCAGCTTGCAGCGAAGAATACGTTCATGGATCTGACACGCGTCGGCGTGTGGGGACATTCGGGAGGCGGATTTGCAACCGCGATGGCGATGTTCAGATTCCCTGAGTTTTACAAGGTCGGCATCGCAGAATCGGGCAATCACGACAGCCGCAATTATGAAGACGACTGGGCCGAACGCTACATCGGCCTGCTCGCAAAAACGGCAGACGGTAAGAGCGACAGCTACGAAAATCAATCGACGCACGTCTTTGCAAAAAACCTCAAAGGCAAACTGCTGCTCGCCCACGGCCTGATGGACGACAACGTCCCGCCGTATCACACGTGGCTCGTCGTCGATGCGCTCACAAAGGCCAATAAAGACTACGATCTAATCGTCTTTCCGCAAGCGCGGCACGGCTACGGGCAATCGAACTTTTACATGATGCGACGGCGTTGGGATTATTTTGTGAGGCACCTGCTTGGCGCCGAACCGCCAAAAGATTACGAGTTAAAGCCAAAGACCGATCCGCGATTAGCTGTGGCACAGTAAAGCAGAGAGGCCCCTAAGGTTGTTGAGTGCGGACTGTTGGCAATAATTTACGAAGGGCTTTATTGACAGATTCCGATGTGGTGAAAATCTTAGCAACGTCGGGTTCGAGAAGAACTATCTGCCCACCTTTCTTGAGCCGATCAACATATTTGCCGCGAACTCCGCCGGAGAAGTCGTAGTGATCTAACATTTCGTCCTTTTTACCGTTTTTCTTGCTCATGCTTTTGTCTCTCGCGGCGACTAGCCAGCCTTGCGCTGATGATTCTGATTTTAACATCTCTGTGGGTATGGACAACAACTAATTGCCGTTGCAGAATCGAATGACCGGTAATAATGAATCGATTTTCGTCAATGGAGTGCGTCGGATCGGGGATGGTCAGTGAAAGCGTATCAAAGAAAACGGTTTGTGCTTCCTCGAATGAAACACCATGCTTTGCCAAATTTGAGGTGGCTTTCGCAGGATCTCATTCGAATAGGTTATCCATTTTTCAGCTCCTGCGTGTCGTCTTCGCTCTCGTCAAACAGCACGCTCACGGGCGTGTGCGTCGGCGGCAGGCTGGCGACGTGTTCGGTCATATCTTTTTGCAGTTTTTCGACCGCATCGCGGCTGCGTTCAAAGTCGTCATGAACGATCTTCAGCATGATCTTGCCTTCGTTATGCGGAAACTCGCTGAGCCGCGCGAATGACTTAAGCCTTATCTCGATCTTCGCACCGCGCCGCATCACGCCTTTTTTAAATTTGACGTCGAGAATCTCGGCGACCGCAAGCCGTACTTCTTTGACGCCGTGCGAGATCAGGCCAAACAGCTTTGCCTCAAACTCGAGGACGACGCCGGCGCTTGAGAATTTTGCCACGCCGTTGACGCTCGTCAACCCGTGCGTACTCTCGGTCTTAAATGGAATGCTCGTAAACTGTTGCATAACAAAAGGCGGAAACCCGACCGGTAGGGAGGGTGCCATACCGGTATCGAGTCCGCACGGCACACTCGCTACTGCTCGTGTTTCTGCCTCAAATACTTTCCGATACCAAACAAACTTATCACCAGCCAGAAAAATTCTACTACAAACGAAGGGAAGTTGAATGAGTACCAGAGCGAGATCAGGATGAGCGTCGCGCCGACGGCGTTGAGTAGCGAATACATAAGTTGCTCGCTGCGTAAGCGTTCGATCTGCAACAAAACGTAAGCGAGAATAATGACCGCGACGCCAAGCGTTCCGATGATGTCGTACCAGGCGTAGGTCATTTCAGCCTATAGACACGGCCTTTCGGTCCGACTGCCCAAGTTGCTTTGCGGCCTTTCGACTGGACGGCATTTAAATCTTCTTTACCAAGCATCTTCCACGTCTTTCCACCATCACGAGTAATGTCTGAGCCATTTGTACCGACGGCGATGATCGTTTTCTTATTTACATACGTCACAGCTGATCTGTAACCGCTCAGCCCCGAGCCAAGTTTCCATGTCTCGCCGCCATCTGTTGTAAACGCTAGGTTGTCTTTCGCTTCGTCGGGTTTTTCATAATTACCACCGACGATCACACCCTTCTTCAGATCGAACATTGCTATCGAGAAGATGCCGCTGCCTGGAGTGCCCTTGGCAAAACCGGGATCCGAAATTGTCCAGTTGCCGTCGTAAGTTCTTTGGAATACACGTGCATTTTTTCCACCTGTGACTATGAACGTTTTGTAGAATCCTTGTGTTACGAGACAAGTTCCGCTCGCGGCAAAAGCCGCCTCACCTTCTTCCGCGACTGGACCAGAATAATCCTGAAAAAAGCTCGCTGATTGAATTTGCTTTGTACGTGAAAGAGTTACACCACGATTCGGTCCAAGCAGGATGAATCTGCCGTTTACCGGATCAGACAATGCGAGACAATTGTCACGATCTCGACAAGCAAGAGCGTCAAAAAATGCTTTCTCATCAGTATTCTTGAACACGAGTGACCATGTTCTTCCATCTGTTGTTTTGTAAACTTGTGACGATTCGCCATTGCCTATACTCAATACATATGCAGTATGCTCATCAAAAGCCTCGATATCTCGAAAATCCAGCTTTTCGGCTCCCGGAATGGTCATGACCCACCAAGTCTTGCCGCCATCAACCGTGCGGATGACCGTTCCGCCCGTGCCGCTCGCCCAGACGATCTTTTCACTCACGACCGACAGCCCGCGAAGACTCGCCGTCGTATCGACCGTCTGCTTTATCCATTGCGCCGACGAAACGTGGGCTAGCGACAGAATTGCGATGACCAAACTTAGAATCTTCATAACGCAATATTTAACCGCAGATTAACGCAGATGACGCAGATTAGGAAGTTAGAAAAAGTACTTTCTGATCTGCGTCATCTGCGTTAATCTGCGGCTAAATTCTTAATATACCATTCTCGCCTTTATCGTTCCCTTTATGCCCTTGACGAGCTCGAACGCCTCTCGCGAAATTCGGTGATCGACGTCGAGAATGACGTAGCCGATCGCGTCGTTCGTCTTTAGGTATTGGCCGGTGATGTTGAGGCCGCGTTTTGAGAGACGCGAGTTTATTTGGCCGAGGATGCCGGGCACGTTGCGGTGAATATGCAAGATTCGATGCGTTCCGGCTTGCGCCGGCAACGAAACGGGCGGGACGGTGTGCGAGCCTTCCGAAGTGCCGAGTTCGAGATATTTTACGAGTTTGTTTGTAACATCGAGGCCGATTGCGCCCTGCGCCTCCTCGGTCGAACCGCCGATGTGAGGCGTCAAAATTACATTCGGCAGATTTTGCAGAACAGAGGTGAATTCGTCGCCGTTTTTCTCAGGCTCGTGCGCAAAAACATCGACCGCCGCACCGCTGAGATGACCTTTGTCGAGAGCTTTTTTGAGTGCGTCGAGGTCGACGACATCGCCGCGGCTGTAGTTGAGCAGTATCGCGCCGCGCTTTAGATGTTTGAGCGACGCGGCGTTTATCATGTTTCGCGTCGTCGCGTCCGATGGCACGTGCAGCGTGACGATGTCAGATTGTTTTAGCAGCATTGCGAGATCGCGAATTTGCTTTGCGTTGCCGTGCGGCAATTTCGTCGCAATGTCGTAATAGCAGACCTGCATGCCTAATGCCTCGGCCATGATCGACACCTGCGAGCCGATGTTGCCGTAACCGATGATGCCGAGCGTTTTGCCGCGAAGTTCAAAGCTGCCCTTTGCTTCTTTGAGCCAAACGCCTGCGTGCGCCGCCGCGTTTTTATCCGCAATTTTGCGTATCAGCATTACGCACAACCCAATGATCAACTCGGCAACCGAGCGCGTATTAGCGTGCGGAGCATTAAAAACCGCAACGCCTTTCTCAGTCGCAGCTTTCAGATCGACCTGATTGACGCCGATGCAAAAACACCCGATCGCCAACAACTTATCGGCGGCGTCGAGCACGCGTTCCATAACGTGCGTCTTTGACCTGATCCCGACGAGATGCACGCCCTTGACGGCCCGGCACAGCTCGTCTTCATCGAGCGCACCTTTGATTTGCTTTACGTCTGCGTAACCACCGGCACGCAGCTCATCAACCGCCGCGTCCGCGATGTTCTCGAGCAGAAGTATCTTGATCTTGTGACGTGGGTATGATGTGCTTTTTGTCGCCATAAAAGGCAGATTATACCGAATATTAGTAAAAGTGACTCCCGCCGACGCTATGTTTGGTGAGTTATGGCGGTGCACTCACACGATCGCCCGACCGGATGTGTGTGAACGATTACACGCTCTTGTGAAAATATTCGCAGTCCGTGAGAGAACGGCCGGGGCAACGATTTCGTTACACCCGGCTAAACATAATCTGTACAGCATTTCACAACAACGACGCCTCGACCGCCATTCGAATTTAGCGGCCCAATTGTTGCGCCTGGCATGGTGGGGTTCGATTATCTCGGACTTCAAACAACCGTAGCTCTATATGAGCAGGAGGTAAGAATATGAAAAGCGCATTCTTTACTATCGCGCTTGCAATTATGATCGTGAGCGTTGCCTCGGCCCAGTCATTGACAGGTCGATCGGGCGATAAGAATAAGGATATCTTTACGACAATGTTTGCACCGGGCGTCAGTATGACCGGCATTCAGAATAGCGCCGGCACCTATGATCAAAACAACGATCGATGCTGGGGAAATACATTTGTCCTTCGCGGCCGCGGCGAGTGGTTCGCGACACATTTGACTATATCGATGGACTATGTCGAAGGACTGCCAAATCCGAAAAGCGGGAATCAGATAATTCTCGGCACATGGTCGATGGCAGTTTTTAAGGACGACGAATATTACACCACCTACTATGGAAATGTGACCGAAGGAAATATCGGTTGGTGGACTAACCCAAAAACGGGATTCATCGAAAAGCGAAATACCGCAGCGACCCTTAGAGTAACGGGAACCGTCGATGGACCGATGATGCTGCGGGACGAGCTGCCGCTGATCCACTTCAACGCGGACACGCGGCTTGACGGTAACGTCGCGTTCACCACAGCGGTGATGGACATCGACTTCTAGAAGAGAGGACGGCGTTATTACGAACAAGGCGGGTAACTACGATGAGGCCGCCCAAGGCCACCACGATGTGACGGCCTCATTGAGTGAAAGCTAGAGATGTATCGTCAGATCATGCCGCGCCTTAACGGCCCGGCACAGCTCGTCTTCATCGAGCGCGCCGTTAATTTGCTTTACGTCCGGATATCCACCGGCACGCGGCTCCTCAATCGCTGCGTCAGAGATATTCTCGAGCAGAAGGATCTTGATCGTGTTGCGGGAATAGGACGTTGACGACATAAAGCGGCGAATTATCCCTTAATAAGCGACCGAATGACCGCCTGGACGGTCCCAGAGCGTCCCAGCGGCTCGAGAAACAAGACGAATACGTTCACTGCCAACGCCAGATAGGTTGCCGGATGGCGAAGGGTGCCGAATTTCCATGCGGCGAAAACGATCATACCGAGGATCATCGCCTGGCAAACATACACCGGTAACATTATGTCGACATTTGGCCAGGAACTAAAATTCATTCCGATATGAACAAACTGCAGGCCCCGGGCCAACGCCGGCATCATGATCAGGAAAACGGTTGAGATCAACCACCACGAGTGGTTCTCGATCTCCTTGCGGTGGATGATGCTCTTGATGACCGCGTAGCCGAACGCTGTCATCATAACGATCTCAACTGCCGCCACGCCAATAAAGAACCACGGCTCAAAGGGGCCAAACTGCTCGCGTTCGACAAGTGATCTGTCGGCAGACACGATGTCCCGATGGAGCATGCCAATGGCAGTCAGACACACACCGCCGGAGAGGAACATCCCGATGATCCCGACCGTTCGATGCCGTGCGATCTGTCCGTGCGTTACAAAGTACGGTTGGATTATCAGGAAAAGATACCATGCCGTTCCGGTCCAGTAGTGAACATGCACGGACCAGGCGTTCAGAGTCAGATCGCCCCAGTAGTCCATCGCGATCCCTAACTGCATAACGACCATCGGGATGATCATCCACTTGTGCAGGCTCTTATATTTTTCCATCAGTTTACAAACTGAGCACGAAGCTTGATGAATCTATCATCGGCGGTCAGGTTTTCGAACACGGGGTCGGCGACAACGAAAATGAACTCGAAGTCGCGAGTTTCGGCCGCTTTTTCGAGCCATCTGATCGCCCGGTCGTTTTCACCGAGTCTAGCGTGATACTTCGCGAGAGCGTAGCCGCCGGTCTGAGCGGGTTTCTTGAGCATGTCAATTCGGGAGCGCCAAAAGGATTTCACACCGCCAACATCGTAGGTTTGCCTAAGAGCTGACGCCAGTGACGGATCGACCGGAGCAGTCAAATTTAGCTTGCTCGCTGCGAAGTACGCATCGATAGCTTCGGCATACATCGCCTTGGCTGTGTAAACCTCGTATAGATTTTCATAGGCGCTGAGGAAGTTCGGATCGATCTCAATGGCCCTGTTGCACCGATCGATCGCAGCGTCGAACTTGCGGGCAAAGTACAGAAGGCGGCACATATCGGTATTTATCGCTGCGGAACCAGGCTCGAGATCGACGGCCCGCTGCATCTCCGCAACCGCGGCACCGAACTGTGCCCGTATCGCGAGACTGAGCGCGAACCATTGGTGAGCCGTCGCATAATCGGGCGAAAGTACAACCGCCCTCTTGAAATGATCTTCGGCCTCTGCGGGTTTCCAGTCCCAAAACGTTCGCACAAAACCCATCGTCGCGTGAGGTTCACCAAGGTTTGGGTCTAGCGTAATCGCTTCGCCGGCCGTATTTTCCGCCCTCTTCCACAGACGGCCGTCGAAGGCGTATGCATCGGCGAGGGCGGCGTGAGCGAGAGCGAAGTTCGGATCACGAATCACCGCTTGTTCCAGCAGGACCGTCGCGTTGTGAAGTCCGCCGACGGAACGATCTTGCCATTGGGCGCGTCCCTGACGATACAGTTCGTATGCCTCGCTGTTCTCAATGGCCGATACTGCGTTTGTGGCCTGCGTCGGTTCACGAGTGATGGCCCAGGCCGAGACAAGAATCAGAACCAAAACCGCCGGAGCGGTGAGCGTGAGGCCCCTAACCGAGAAAAATCTTGTCCAGGCTCGCTCGCTCGTGCGTTTCTCGATGTCTTGTCTGATCGCGACGTGATAATTCGTCACCCTTTCGATCCGGAGCTCCTCGTCTTCCTCAATGATCTCGCGCACATCGGCCTCAAACCGATAGCCGCGTTTTGGCACGGTGCGAATGTAATGCGGTTTATGGCTATCCTCGCCCAGAACCTTGCGAAGCGTCGAAATATTCCGATTAAGATTGCCGTCCTCTACGAACGTGTCCGCCCAGACGCGGTCGATCAATTCGTCCTTGTGAATCGTGTGGCGGTTGTTCTCAACGAGGGCGAGCAAAACGTCGAAGACCTTCGGCGCGAGCGGTATCGGATCGACCCCGCAGATCAGGCGGCGCTCGTCAATGTCGATCCGAAACGAATCGAACTCGTAATAACGTTTTGACGGCCTGTTTATCACGCTGAAAAGATTTTTCAGAAAAAATTCAGGTTTTCCGAAAGTTTTTAAAACACGTTTCGGTTTACGTTTACCTGTCCGTAAATTGTAGGCCTGTTTGCTGCTGTCAACAAGCATGAAAATCGAAACGATAACGCAAATCATAGAGTTCACTGTCGAAGAAAGCTCGGTGACCATTTGCCGCCGTCGAACGATCCGCTCGTGCAGCGACCAGCAACCTGAAGACGATCACTTATCAAAAGTCGTAGAGGCGGGAATCGAGAAACTATGCGATACGCCCCAGGAGGGACGAGGAGAATCAGAATGAGATCAGATGAACGAAGGAAGAACGAAATGCGCGGACCATTTAGGGCACTTTTGAGGAGGTCGGTCGTTATGTTTGGCAATTCACATCTAAAGAAAGCGTTTCTGCCCGTTTTTCTCGTCCTCCTGCTTCTGGCATTGCAGGTTTCGGCGACGCTGTTTGATATTCCGGGTCCGGGGGGCAGTGACGAGTTCGGCTCGGATATCACGGTTTTGCCGAATGGGAACTTTGTCGTCGTCGATCCGTTCCACGACATTCCGGGCGCCGCAGACGTCGGAGCGGTTTATTTGTATGATGGCCAAACGCTCAATCTGATCAGTGTCCTGACGGGCAGTACGGCAAACGATCGGGTCGGGAGCAGCGGAATCCTCGTACTTACCGACAGACGCTATACAGTCATCAGTCAAACTTGGTCTGGCGGTCGAGGCGCCGTAACGCATTGCGAGAATACGACGGGCTGCAACGGCCCTGTAACGGAATCAAACTCAATGGTCGGCGCTAACCCAGGCGATAATGTTGGCAACGGCGGAGCGGAGAAATTGACCACCGGCGGTATAGTCATCATCAGTTTTGATTGGTTTGACCCGGTGACGGGAGCGAGGGTCGGGGCCGCAACGTATTGCGCCCCCACGGCCCCCTGCATCGGCCCGGTGTCCCCATCAAACTCGCTAACCGGCATGAGCGCAGGGGATAGTGACGGCCGCTACGTTGTTGCATTGGACCTCGGCGCTTATGCCGTCGGTAGTCCGAATCACGATAACTCGTCGGCGCCGATATCAGATGTCGTCGGAAGTCAGAATCGGGATAACTCGGCGCTGCTGATATCAGATGTCGGGGCGGTGACGTGGTGTAGCGGAACGACGGGCTGCACCGGCCCGGTTACGGCATCAAACTCGCTCATCGGGGGTACGCAAAATGATCGGGTCGGCGGCACCGGGATTACGGCATTGAGCGATGGCAGTTATGTCGTCAAAAGTACGGGTTGGGACAACCCGTCGCCGCTGATCGCAGATGTCGGGGCTGCAACCTATTGCAGCGCAGCGTCGCCGTGCACCGGATTAGTTACAGCATCAAACTCGCTCATCGGCGGCACGGCAACCGATTGGGTCGGAAATGGAGTCACGGCATTGAACGACGGCAATTACGTCGTCTCGAGTCCGATCTGGGACAACCCGTCGCCGATGTTACAGGATGCCGGAGCGGCGACGTTTTGCAGCTCTACGACGCCCTGTAGCGGATTGGTTACGGCATCAAACTCGCTCGTCGGCAGCACGGCATTCGAGCAAGTTGGCAACTTCGGAGTTACGGCGTTGACCAACGGCAATTATGTGATCGCCACACCGCAGTGGGATAACCCGTCGCCGGTGAGAATGGAAGCCGGGGCGGCGACCTTTTGCACGGCAGCGGCGCCCTGCACCGGCCCGATCAATTCAACAAACTCGCTCACCGGCGGCAGGGCAAACGATCAGGTCGGCATCGGCAGAGTTACGGCATTGACCAACGGCAATTATGTCGTTGGCAGTCCATTTTGGGCTAATCCGTCGCTAGGCGGAAGCAATAGTGCCGGGGCGGCAACGTGGGGCAACGGCACGACCGGCACGGTCGGTTCGATCACTGCGACAAACTCGCTCATCGGCGGCGGTTCGGACAACAACGTCGGCAGTGGAGTAACGGCTTTGACCAATGGCAATTATGTTGTCCGTAGTCCGTTTTGGGATAATTCGTCGCCGTTCGTACAGGATGTCGGGGCGGTAACGTGGTGCGATGGCACCGGCGTCACGGTCGGTGTAGTTACCGCGTCGAACTCTCTCATCGGCAGCAGGCCATTCGATAATGCCGGCACCACGGGAGTCACGGCTTTGACCAACGGCAATTATGTCGTCGCAAGCCGGCTTTGGGATAACCCTTCGCCCGTGATAGCGGATGTCGGGGCGGTGACGTGGGGCAACGGCACGGGCGGAACGGTCGGACCGATTACAGTATCAAATTCGCTCATTGGCGGCACGGCAAACGATAATGTTGGCAACGGCGCGATCGGCGGGGCCGGACCAATTACGGCATTGCCGGGCGGCAATTACGCCGTCACCAGCACGAATTGGGATAACCCGTCGCCGGTGATCGTTAATGCCACTGCTGTTAGCTTTGGCAACGGCGTCAGCGGCACGAGCGGACTAGTTAGTTCCGCCAACAGCGTTCTGGGCACGGTCGCAGGCGGTACGAATACTTTTTCATACGACGCACTCCGCAACCGCCTGTTTGTCGGGCGCGCCGCCAGCAACATCGTCAGCATTCTGTTCTTTAACACGACCGCCACAACGGACGGCGACCTGACCAGCGCCGCAACGTGGGACAGCGGCGTCCCGAACGGCTATACCAACGGCATAATTCCGAATGGCCGGATTGTCACACTTACTTCGCGGTCAACGGTCGGATTACTTTCTGTCGGCTGCACCGGTGCGATCGCGGGCGCGTCGTCGTCCGCCTACATCATTGGCAGCGCCGAAAAGGATTACTGCGCGGCCGCTAATGAAACGTTCCTTTACCCCGTTGGCGACGCGGGCGATTATTCGCCAATGACCGCTTCGAACGTCAACGGGACCGGCAGCCTGTTGGTTAAGGCAGTTGACGCGACTTTGCCGGGACTCAACCCTGCGCAATCTGCCTCGCGCTTCTGGCGCCTGTCGGGCACCGGCATCACGACTGATCTTTCGTTTACATACGTTGACGCGGACATCAACGGCACCGAAGCGAGCTACAAGGTCTTCAGGCGTTCGGGCGGGGTGAGCACGCAGGTCACGCCGTTTTCGCTCAATACCGGAACGAACACAATAACGGCAACGGGCGTGTCGAGCTTCTCCGATTGGGGCGTCGGCAATGGGCTAAATTTGGTACGCACAAAATTTGATTTCGACGGTGATGGCAGAACCGACATCTCGATCTTCCGCCCGACACCGGGTGAATGGTGGGTGAGCCGCTCGTCGGATGGATCGCACTTTGCGGCGCAGTTTGGGGCTTCGACAGACAGGATCGCGCCCGCCGACTACGATGGCGACGGCAAAACTGATATTGCAGTTTGGCGCGAGGCTCCGGCGACGCAGGCTGCTTTTTACATACTTAACAGTTCGAACTCGACGGTGCGCGTCGAATTTTTTGGGCAGACAGGCGACATTCCGCAAGCGGGCGATTACGACGGAGACGGCAAGGCTGATGTGTCGGTTTACCGCAACGAAGCGCAATCGATATTTTTCTTTCGCGCAAGTTTTAACAATCCAAACGGAGATGTCACGTATCGGCCATGGGGATTAAACGGTGACGTGCCTGTGACCGGTGACTACGACGGCGATGGTAAAACCGACGCCGCGGTTTTTCGCCCGTCCGATCGCGTTTGGTACGTGCTTCGTAGCTCAAACGTCACTTTGCAGGCGGTTCAGTTCGGATTAACCACTGACAAGCTCGTCCCGTCGGATTACGACGGCGACGGCAAAACGGATGTCGCAATTTACCGCGACGGGGCATGGTGGATTTTAAACAGCGGTGCTACGAGCGTCAGCGTAACGGCTTGGGGTTTAGCAGGCGATACGCCAGTGCCCGGCGACTACGACGGCGACGGCAAAACGGATGTCGCGATCTTTCGCAACGCCGCGTGGTTCGTCAATCGCTCCACGGCAGGAACGCTGATCCAGCAATTCGGACTGACGGGCGATCGACCTGTTCCGAGCGCCTTCGTGCCGTAAAACCGGAAGGACGTTTATCACATATGAATCGTCAGATCGTGGACACCTTCGGCGGCTTCCATGACGGCCTCGCTGACGGTTGGGTGGGCGTGGATGATGCGGCCGAGTTCGTCGGCGGTTGATTCGAGGGCCATGGCGACGCAGGCTTCGGCGAGGAGTTCGGTGGCATGCGGTCCGATGATGTGAACGCCGAGGACCTCGTCATATTTCTTTTCGGCGACGATCTTTACAAAACCGTCTGTCTCGCCGAGGATGCGCGCCTTTCCAGAGGCTGAGAACGGAAACTTACCGACCTTCACGTCGTAACCTGCGGCTTTGGCTTTCTCTTCGGTCAGGCCGACGCTGGCGACTTCGGGGTCGCAGTAGGTGCAGTTTGGAACGAGGTTTTGCTTGATCGGCTCGACCTTTCTACCGGCGATCTTTTCTACAACGAGAATTCCTTCTTTTGAAGCAAGATGAGCCAGCCAGGCGGTGTCGATGACGTCGCCGATGGCGAAAACATTTGGCTCGCCGGTTTCGCAATATTCGTTGACCTTGATCGTGCCGCGTGGATTTACAACGACTTTTGTATTTTCGAGGCCTAGGTTTTCGATGAACGGCATGCGACCGACGGCGACGAGCAGCATCTCGGCTTCGAATGTCACGGCATCGCCTTTTGCGTTTTTGCCCGAGGCTTTGACGCCGGTTTTCGACTTCTCAAGTTTGTCGAGCTTTATGCCGGTCTCGCACTTGATGCCCTGCTTTTTAAATGACCGAGCGAGTTCCTTCGAAACGTCCGCATCTTCGATCGGCACTATTCGATCAAGCAGTTCGACAACCGTCGTATCGCAGCCGAATCTATGATAGACGCTCGCGAACTCGACGCCGACTGCACCCGAGCCCATGACGATGAGCGCCTTTGGCACGCGGTCGAGTTCGAGAATGTGATCTGAATTTACAACTTGCTTGCCGTCGGTTTCAAAGCCGGGAATCGGGCGGACGACCGAGCCGGTGGCGATGATGATATTCTTTGTCTCGATGGTTTGTTTCTTACCATCGGCGAGCGCGACCTCGACCTTGCCTTTGCCGACAATTTTGCCAAAGCCGTTAAAGATCGTCGCCTTGTTCTTTTTCATCAGATAGGTCACGCCGGCTGAGTTTTTTGCCACGACATCGGATTTGTATTTTTGAACGCCGGGCCAGTCGTAGCTCAGATCTTTGACCTTTAGCCCAAAGTGCTCAAATTCACCTGCTTTTTGATAAAGATGCGCCGCATTTAGCAAAGCTTTTGTCGGAATACAGCCACGCAAACCACATGTGCCGCCGAGCCGAGCGTCCTTTTCTTTCTCGACGATCGCGACCTTTAACCCAAGCTGCCCCGCCCTAACGGCCGCGACATAGCCGCCCGGACCCGAACCGATAATTGTTACGTCAAATTGTTCTGCCACAAGTATCTACCTCGATAAAATAAGTATATTAAGCGAAACTCACATTATAGGTTCTCGCGTCCGTTCAGGCTAGTTGGTCGCGACAGGTTTGCGCTAAACTGGGTGGGTTATGACACCAAAGACGATATTGCTCGCAACGGCTTTTCTGCTGTTGTGTGACGGCCATTGTCCGGCGCAGGCCGGCTTTACCGATGGCGTGGACCTGACCACAACAAGAGCGCCGTGGACACTGCGCATACTCGGAAACGATGTTGACATCGCCAACGTTCAGGTAAAGCCCGACGAGCAGTCGGCGTACTTCATGATGAACAGTAGGAGCAGCGAGCTGAATGTGTCTGTCTTTATTGAGCCCGCCGTTAAATGCAAAACGAGCGAGGCGTGTCGCGACTACGTGCTCGATCTGGGCAATCCGGCGTGGGGCAAGTTTCAGGATCTCGTCAAGTCAAAAATAAAAGACTTTCACTATTTCGAGTTCTATCGTCCCGAGGCGATGGGAAAGCCGTTGAAGATGTTTGATATGTACGCGCAGTACGTCGATCAGGGTTATTGGGTCGATGTGCACATCTCAAAGGCTCTTTACACAAAGGCTGATCACGCGCTATTTGAAAAAGTGATCAACTCCATCAGCTTTGTTGCAAAGAGCGGTGCTAAGCCCGCAGCGCTCGACTCTCAGAAAGCCGACGGCGAGAAAGATGCCGGGACCTGGCTCGCCATCTGGGGCAAGCCGAAGTGCCGCGAGAGCTATCTCGGTCTGTCCTCAATAACCCGCTCGGATATCGGCGAAAAGTTGTGGATCGAGTACTGCGAAAAAGCAAACGGTTCATTAGGTGCAAACAGCTCGCGAAAACTCGTTGCAGCAGCCTTTACAAAATCATACCCGCCAAAGGTCGCTTCTCCGGTTGCCATCCTCGCCTACCATAGCGACTTTGCAAATCAGGCCTCTGTCGTCGAACTGCTCGCCCTGATGCTCGAAAAAGACGGAAAGTGGATGGTCACAAATTACCTGACGCGGTGACCAGTTCGCGTATTCAGCGGCCCACATCGATCATTGATCGGCGTCTCTTTGAGAGCTTTGCGGCTTTGCGTGGTTGACAGGTTTGAGTTTAATGAGAGAGCGAGTTGAGCGTCACATTTCGCGAGATAAAGGGCTTCTCTTAGCGAGCTTTGCGGCTTTGCGGCTCTGCGGGGAAAAAGAACCGTTTCCCGCAAAGACGCCAAGGGCAGCAAAGGTATTCCTCACTACTCAGCTCGAATGATTTGCGCGTTCCTCGTGCTAAACTCACCCAATATGATCCACTCAGAAGAGTTTTTGGCTATTGTCCATGATGCAAAGTCGCGCGTCAAAGAGTGCGATGTCCGGGGCGCGCAAGAGCTTGTAAAAAACGGCGCCGTGCTCATCGACGTTCGCGAAGACAACGAATTCGCTGCTGGCCACGCTGCCGGAGCTCGTCATATGGGACGCGGCATTATCGAACGCGACATTGTGCAGACCTTTCCCGACAAAGACACCGAACTCGTCCTGTACTGCGGCGGCGGTTATCGCTCGGCACTGGCTGCGGATAACCTGCAAAAAATGGGCTACACGAATGTCATCTCGATGGATGGCGGCTGGGCAGCGTGGAAAGACTCTGGAGCTCCAATCGAATAAGCGCAAATCAGTTCAGCCGAAAAAATAGTCCGCGATTTTTCTTATTTTGGTCATTTGCTAGCCAAATATCTTGCTTCGGTCTTCAAACGCCTGTTTGAGGCTGCCGCAGACGACGCGGCACAGCTCGAAAACCGACTCGTCCGCGATGCGGTAAAAGACGGAATTCCCCTCCTGGCGGCGTGCGACGAGATTTTCGTCCTGAAGTATCTTTAAATGCTTTGAGACATTTGGCTGTGTGGCCCGGACGGCGTCGGCGATGGCATTGACGCTCGCTTCGCCGAGTTCAAGATGTTGCAATATCTGCAGCCGCAGAGGTTCGCTCAATACCTTAAAACGCGATGCGACAAGCGCGACGGCCTCGGGTGATAATTGTTCGTGATCATTCATTTTGTATTTGACAATATAACGATGTAGTTATATGCTTATATTCAAATTGAGTATAATAAACTCAAAGGAGATAAATCAAGAGCGATGATAAAACAAGCAACGGTTCACGAGGTGAACGAACTTTTGGGCGGCGGCGGCGAATGCCAGGTGATCGACGTCCGTGAGTTTTCTGAGTTTAACTCGGAGCGTATAGCCGACGCGCAGCTGATGCCGCTTTCGAATTTTGAAAAGCACGCGGACAAGATCGATCACAGCAAACCGGTGTATCTGATGTGCCGCTCGGGCAATCGAGCCAAACAGGCCGCCGAAAAGCTGACGAAAAAGGGCTTTACGGACATCCATGTCGTCGAGGGCGGCATGATGGCGTGGTCGGGCGCGAATCTGCCGACGGTGAAGGGCGAGTCAAAGGTCTGGTCGCTCGAGCGTCAGGTGCGCTTTTTCGCCGGGATGTTTGTGCTGACCGGCGTCGTGCTCGGCGTTTTTGTCAGCCCATATTTTTTGCTGCTCTCGGCATTTGTCGGCGGCGGTCTGATGTTTTCGGCGCTGACCGATACGTGCGGTATGGGAATGGTCCTGGCGCGGATGCCGTGGAACAAGGCTCCGGCGACGTGCGAACCGGCTAAATAGAGAATAGAGATCGCGATGTCGATGTTATTCATCATCGGTCTGATCCTGAGCGCGGGCATTGGCCTGTCGCTCGGTTTGATCGGTGGCGGCGGTTCGATCCTGACGGTTCCGATACTCGTCTATCTGCTTGGCGTCGCGCCGCATGACGCGGTCGGGATGTCGCTGGCGGTTGTCGGTGCGACGAGTATCTTGGGTTCGTTTATGCACTGGCGGCGCGGCAATGTCGACATGTCGTCAGGGCTGCTTTTTGGTGCGGCCGGTATCGTCGGCGCTCTGCTTGGTTCGCCGCTTACAAACCTGGTATCGCCCGGGGCGCTTCTGTTGATCTTTGGCGTGTTGATGCTCGTGGTCGCTGTTTCGATGCTGTGGCGGCGCAACCACGCTATCGACGAATCGCCGCACAGGCCACACCCGATACAAGGTGTTCTTGCCGGATTTGGCGTCGGCGTGCTGACGGGCTTTCTGGGTGTCGGCGGCGGATTTTTGATAGTGCCGGCAATGGTTTTCTTTGGCGGACTGCCGATCAAAAAAGCGATCGGCACCTCGTTGTTCGTCATATTTTTGAACTGTGCGGCCGGGCTCGTCGGTCACATGAGCCAGAACTTTTTTGACTGGCAGTTGACCGGCGTCGTGATGGCACTTGCGGTCGGCGGAGCGGTCGTCGGTACGATTTTGTCGCATCGCATCGCGGCACAGCGTCTGCAGAGTACGTTTGCCGTTCTCGTTTTAGGCGTCGCCGCGTTTCTCGTAGCGAAAAACTACGCGGTGATATTTTGACATTTGTAAAAACCCACATTAATTAGGGAGAATTAAGATCATGCAATTCAGGCAATTTTATTTAGGATGTTTGTCGCACGCTTCGTACTACATCGGTTCCGAGGGCGAAGCCGCGATCATCGATCCGCAGCGAGACGTCGAGCAGTACCTCGACGAAGCCGCGTCACACGGCCACAGGATCAAATACATCATCGAGACGCACAGCCATGCAGATTTTGTGAGCGGGCATGTTGAGCTGGCGACAAAGACGGGCGCCGAGATCGTTTATGGCCAACGGGCGGAGACAAAGTTTCCGACACATAAGGTAAAGGATCGTGACGAGCTCTCGGTTGGAAATGTAAAGCTAAAATTTTTGGAAACACCCGGACATACGCCGGAAGGCATCACGATCATTGCCGAAGAGCAAGGCTCTCCGCTCAAGGTCTTTACCGGCGACACGCTGTTTATCGGCGATGTCGGACGGCCGGACCTCGTCGGCTCTGTTGGTTTCACTGCCGCACAGATGGGCGAGATGCTCTACGACAGCTTGCACGAAAAGATCTTAAAACTCCCCGATGACACCGAGGTTTATCCGGCGCACGGCGCGGGTTCGCTTTGCGGCAAGTCGCTCTCGAAAGAAACTTGGTCGACGCTCGGTGAGCAGCGAAAGTTCAATTATGCGCTGCAGCCGATGACAAAGGAAGAGTTTGTAAAGATTGTCGCGTCGGATCAGCCGGAGGTGCCGATGTATTTCCCAAAAAGCGCGGCAAAGAATCTCGAGGGTTCGGCGGCGCTCGCGGAGATCGCGAAGCCGCGAGAGCTAAATTCAGCTGAGATCGACAACTTTGACGGCGTTGTCGTCGACGTGCGAAAGCCGGACGAATACGGCGGCGGTCACGTACCAAACTCGATAAACATCGGCCTCGGTGGGCAGTTTGCATCGTGGGCGGGAACGCTTATCCCGATCGGCACGCCGCTTGCCATCGTAGCCGAAAGCGACGATCAGATCGACGAGGCCGTCATGCGCCTCGCCCGCGTCGGGCACGAAACCGTCGGTGGTTATATTCTGATCGGCAATTATGAGGGCGAGACAAAACAGATTGAACAAGTTCCGGTCGAGGAGGTCGCATCACTCACCGAGACCGAAAAGTTCATCCAGTTTGTCGATGTGCGGCGCATCGGTGAATACAATGCCGGTCACGCTGTTAGAACACATAACATCCCGCTCGACAAACTGGCCGACCGCGTCGGTGAGATCGATCCGAAAACGCAGGCATTTGTAATCTGTCAGGGCGGATACCGTTCGAGCATCGCGTCCGGCATTCTCGAAAACGCCGGATTCAAAAAAGTTTATAACGTCACGGGCGGAACAGCCGCGTGGATCGCGGCCGGTCTGCCGACCGAGGCCGCTGCAGCAGCCTGCCCCGCGACAAAGTAAGGGAGGCCATTATGAGAGTTTTAATAGTATTTTCGATCTTTGTTCTTTCAATATTTTCGTTTGCCGCCTGCGAGAACGCACCGGCAATACAGGCGGATTCGTCCGAGATCGTAAAGACGCCGGGCGTCAGCGAGATCTCGCCGCAAGAGGCGCTCCCGGCGGTCGAAGCGGCGTACGCACAGTTTATCGACGTTCGAACGCCGGAGGAATTTGCCGAGGGCCACGCAAACCGAGCGCGCAATATTCCGCTCGACACACTGATGGCAAACCTCGACAAACTCGAAAAGAACGAGCCGGTTTATCTAATTTGCCGCAGCGGCAGCCGTTCAAAAAAGGCCGCCCAGATCTTGGTCGATAACGGTTTTCCGCAGGCGATAAGCATTGCAGGCGGAACCGAGGCATGGAAGTCTGCCGGATTGCCGATGGGCGACGACGCGCCGCCGCCGGTTACGAGCCGGGTGGATGAAAAAACCAGACAAGCGCTGATCGCCGCGCTCGAGGACGAACGGAGGGCGCAGGCGACCGATCAGGCGGTTCTTGATAGCTTCGACGGAGCACGGCCATTCGTAAACATCATTGAAGCGGAGCGGCGGCATGAGTCTTTTCTCGTGCCTTTGTTCAAAAAATATGGCGTGGAAATTCCGAAAGGCGAATTCGATCCGGCAAAAATGCCTGCTCCCGCTTCGCTAAAAGAAGCATGCGAAGCCGGCATCGCGGCGGAGAAAGCGAACATTGCTCTCTATGACGATTTTTTGAAATTTGTAAAAGAGCCGGACATCAGGCAGACATTTGAATTGCTGCGGAGCGCTTCGCAGGACAACCATTTGCCGGCGTTCACTCGCTGCAGCGAGGGCGGACCAGGCGGCGGACGCGGCCGGGGCCGGCCGTTTTAACAGGAGGGCGATCATGGGCGATTCGATATTGCTGATCATAGTGATTTTTGGTTTATGGCTGTTGCTTCAGCTTGTTATTCTGCCGCGGCTTGGCTTCTCGACGTGAATGCGCGGAGCATGCGACGCCGGGGCCCGGCGTAAGAAAACCAATACAGAATCAGATGACTAAATTTGACCCGAGCGACGCTATTCAGGATTTTTTGGTTTTTGGCGAATTTGGCGATGTAAATCCGTCGATCACTGATTCATCAACCTTCACATTCATGAGCCCGGATCGGATGGAGGAACTTTTTGAGCACGAGACCGAAGGCTGTTTCCTGTATTCCAGACACTGGAATCCCACCAACAAATTCCTTTCGGACGCCTTGGCCCGCATGGAAGGTAGTGAGGCTGCACAGGCAAAGGCCTCAGGGATGGCGGCCATCTCATCGACCATACTCCAGCTTTGCGACGGCGGCGACGAAGTTATTTCTGCGAGAACGATCTATGGAGGTACGTACGCATTCTTCAAGAACTTCGCTCCAAGATTTGGGGTCAATGTTCATTTCTGCGATCTTAGCGACCTTGACCAGGTGCGTTCGCTGCTAACCGATCGAACCCGAGTCATCTATTGCGAGTCGGTGAGCAACCCGCTGCTCGAGGTCGCCGATATACCGGCGCTTGCCGGTCTCTGCAGAGAACACGGCATAAAACTCGTCGTTGATAACACCTTTAGCCCGATGATCTTGTCGCCGATACCGCTCGGTGCCGACATCGTCGTTCACAGCCTTACAAAATTCATCAACGGAACGAGTGATTGCGTTGCCGGAGCGGTCTGTGCGAGTGACGAGTTCATACACCGCCTTACCGACATCAATGCCGGGGCATCGATGCTTCTTGGTGCCGTGCTAGACAGTACGAGGGCCGCCAGCATCTTGAAGAACATGCATTCCCTACATTTGCGGATGCGTCAACACAGTGCGAATGCAATGTTCCTCGCTGAAAAATTTCGCGGGCTCGGTCTCACCGTCCATTATCCCGGCTTGCCGGAGCATCCGCAGCATCAGTTATTGACCCGATTGATGAATCCCGGTTATGGGTATGGAGGAATGCTTACACTCGACGCTGGCAGTCTCAGTAATGCAAATATGCTAATGACTCGGATGCAGCAGGAAAAGGTTGGATACCTCGCTGTGAGTCTTGGTTATTTCAAGACGCTATTTAGCGCGCCGGGTCATAGCACGTCTTCCGAGATCCCGCTCGAGGAACGCGAAGCAATGGGCCTAAGCGAGGGGCTCGTGCGATTTTCGGTGGGACTTGACAACGATATCGGACAATCATTCGAACGAATCAAACTCTGCCTAGCCGACATTGGCGTGATCTAATTTCCAAGTTGATTTTACGAAACTGTTTTAGAATTCCGCTTTCCGAAGAAAGCAAATATATCTCAGAAGCAACTCAAAAAGTAATATAGACGAGAATTGAAACCGATTCGATGGGCGAGATCGGAGTCGCGTTTGGAGGTTAAACATATAGGCAAACACGGGAACAGTCGATTGGGTCATTAGAGCGGCATCGTCGCATTAGTATTTTAGCCGTCGTTTTTCTCCTTACAAGCAAGATCAGCTTTTACCCGCTATATTTGCCGATCGGAATATCAACAAAGAAGCGATAACGTCCGCAAACCAGTGTGGCCGCGCTCGGTCAAGCCCGGAATTCGGGGGCTTTTTACAACGCGTCCACGCTGTATGTCCGTTAGATTTCGTTGTCAATTTTCGCTGGAGTTAGGACTTTCCTTCCTTTTCTAGAAATCGAACTTCTCTCACGATACAATCCTCGCCCTCGCCTAAACATTCAATGGGCATGTTAGTTGCCTAAACCCGCTTAGACATGGTGTGTAAGGCATTAATCCACAGCAGTTTGTGAAGTTATTCGCGAAGCGGCGCGTGATTTTTCGCGCATTAGCTGAGAAGGTCTAGATGCAACCTCTAAAGATTCACATCCCCGAGGCCGATTACCATAAGGGGCTGATCTCGTGCCAAGTGGCGTGCCCCGTGCACACGGATGCTCGCGGTTATGTGCGGGCGATTGCCGATGGACGTTTCGAAGAAGCGTATCTGATCGCACGCGGGCCGAATCCCTTTGCATCGATCTGCGGCCGCATCTGCGGAGCTCCGTGTGAGATCGCATGCCGTCGCGGAAAAATCCCAAAGGTAAATGACGATGGCATGTTTGTCGGGCAAGATCGCCCGATAGCGATCCGAGCACTGAAGCGATTCGTCTGCGATCAATTTGGGCCGGACGCGCGTCCCGTTGACGAAGTGCTGGCGTCGATAAAAGATTTTGTTCCGCCGATCGCGGCTGATGCTGACGAGATGGCGGCGCTGCTCAGATCGGGCATCGACAAAACGGTCGAAAAAGCCAACGGGCTGCGGATCGCGATAATCGGAGCCGGACCGGCCGGTCTGAGCGCGGCCCACGATCTGGCACTGATGGGCTTCCGGCCCGTTGTATTTGAGATCGAGCCGGTTGCCGCGGGTATGCTTGCGGTCGGGGTGCCGGCGTATCGCCTTCCGCGTAAATTGATCGAAAACGAGATCGCAGTGATCGAGGCGCTGGGCGTCGAGATCCGCTGTGGAGTACAAATCGGGCGCGACATTTCGTTTGCCGAATTGAGAGAGGATTTTGCCGCCGTGATCATTGCCGTCGGCGCAAAATCGTCGCGAGGGCTTGGCCTGACGGGCGAAGACGGTCCCGACGTGATCGGCGGCGTCGATCTGCTGCGTTCTGTTTCGCTCGGGGAAAAAGTTGAAGTCGGCCGCGAGGTTGTCGTGATCGGCGGCGGCAATGTCGCGTACGATGTTGCGCGTTCAATCGTTAGGCAGATCGCCTTCGACACGGCGCGCACGGCGGCGAGATTAGCGGATACCTCGCGTGTTCACCTCGTATCGCTCGAGGGCGCCGAGGAGATGCCGGCTGACACGATTGAGATCATCGAGGGCGACGAAGAAGGCATCGAGCGAAGCAACGGCTGGGGCCCGACCGAGATCGTCCGCG
>JBAUGW010000078.1:0-19978 GCA_049679945.1 Pyrinomonadaceae bacterium
GTCTCGTACCTTGAGGAGAATTTTTCCGAACGTGAAATTAAGCGACTCGCTAATAAGATCGAATCAACGCTTGCACTAATCGCAACCCACCCCGCAATATTCCCTGAATCACCACGCCGAAAAGGCGTCAGACGCGTCGTTATCTTGAGGTTAAATAGTTTGTATTATCGGGTTAATGACCGGCAGATCGAGATTATTTCCTTCTTTTCAAATCGACAAGACCCAAAGAAGTCAGAGTTTTGAGCGTCATTTTTTTCCAACGGCTCTTCTTTCGGCTATTCTTTTTTCACGGTTGAAGAATGGTTGCGCAAACCGCCGCCCAACCGTGCCCGTCGCACCTAAAATTCCTACTCTTTTCTTCACTCTTTACAGACAAATTGACTACAGTTTGTCATTCTCCTCCTTCGAATTTGCTGTACAATCTGCAAACACAAAATACATCTTCGACCCTCTTCTAATATAGGCGCTGGTAATTGATCGAAAAAAGTACGGATTATTAAATGCCGTTTGATTACTTGCCGTCGTTAATACCGATTTAACGTTACGTTTTGGGCCATTCCAGACAGTTAAATACAATGTCATCGCATCAGTGGGAACGTGCGCCCCACCGCCAAGATCGCGGCTGAGATCGTCATCAAACAATAACTCAACTAGAACACGAAGTTGCGAGTTCCGAATTCGATAGGTTTTGTTGATTTCAGTTCCTTCTGTAACATGTGAAATGTCGATCTTGCCTAGCTCCGTTGGTGGTTTGTCTTTTTTAACGTCACGTCTTAATTCATTAGTTGAACTGGCCAAAAATGAAATAACACACTGATCGTCGCTTACGCTTTTTGATTGACCATATGACGCGGTCAGCGAAATCAGAAGTGACAAAATCGCTAAACTTAGACAATAGTTAGACCATGAACTATTCATAAATCGCCTGTTTCATCCTCCGCACCGCTTCGGCCATTCGTTCTTCCGTATTACAGAACGAGATCCGCAAAAAACCTTTTGCTTCCGTGCCGAATGCAACGCCGGGCACAGTGACTACGCGGTTTTGCAGACATTTTTCCGCAACCTCGATATCATCGCCGAGCGAGCGCACATCGAGCATTGTGTAAAACGCGCCTTCGGGCGACGTGGCGTGCAGGTCCATCTCAGTTTTGAACAAATTCACCAGAAACTCGCCACGTTGTTTGTAGACCTCACGCGCGTGCTGTTTTGCGGCCTCAGCCTCGTCCGTCCATGCGAGCAAACTTGCTTTTTGAACGATAGTCGCGGCGCAGACGGTCGTGAAACCGTGCAGCACCTGGATCGCCTCCATAACGCCAGCGTCCTTGCTCGCGGCCCAGCCGAGCCGCCAGCCGGTCATCGACAGCGATTTTGATAAACCGCTGACAATAATAGTTTTATCGTAAAATTCGCTCGCCGAACGCGGCCGCTCGCCAAAATACAGATCGCTGTAGATCTCGTCCGAGATCAGCCAAATTCCAGTGCCATCGAGCGCATCGGCAATCGCTCGCAGATCATCCGGAGTCAGAATCTTGCCTGTCGGATTCGACGGCGAAATTACGACTGCGGCTTTTGTTTTCTCTGTGATCTGAGATTTGAAATTTAAAATATCAAACGCAAATTCCTTATCCGCCGGCAGACTGTAATAAACCGGTTTGCCCTGCGCGATACGCGTGCAGGCGTCGTACGCGGGAAAGCTCGGATTCGGCAGCAAAACCTCGTCGCCCTCATCTACGACGCACAAAAACGCGTCGGTCATCGCCTCTTGCGAACCGCATGTGACGACGACGCCGGTTCGCGGCAAATTTAAGTGTGGATACTGCTCGGCGATTTTGTCGCGCAGAGCGGGCAAGCCCGGATGCGACGTGTAGCCGTTCTGTTCGTCGCGAGCGATGCGTGCCGCCTCATCACGCATAAACTGCGGCGTCGGCAGATCAGGCTCGCCCAGCCCAAAGTTGATACTGTCGGGAAGCGCCCGCTCAAAAAACTGCCGAATAAGCGTCGGCTGTAACCCGCGCATCCGGCGTGGCAGAACAAAGCTCTCGGCGCCATTTGCGGCAATGGTCATGGCTTATCGGATGATTCTGACGACTCGGTTAAACCGGCGTCTTGGAGCTCTTCGCGAATTTCGCCCGTTCGGACGTTGAATTCGCCTTCGGCAACGGTCGTCGGATCGCCGGTCAACGCTCCGCCGATTTCCTCGATCTCGCCGATGATCTTTTGCCCAAGGCCGCTGATTTTTTCTTTGAGATTGTGAATTGTCGAATTTTCTTCAGGTTCTTGTGTCATCGCGTCTTGATTTTACCAGTTTTTCTTGTTGTTTCCGATTTAGCGAAGGTAGTCTTCAAGCCGCGTCGAGGCGTCGGTTTTTTCATCGCGGTATTTGACGATGATCGGGCAGTAAATCGAAAGGCCGTTTTGTTTGCCGAATTCGTTTGAGATGGCACGCGAGCCTTGCACGACGACGGCGCCGGCGGGAATTTCGAGCGAATTACCGTCCTCGGATTTGATAATGCGTTCGTTTGGCAGATCGAATACCGGCGTCGAGCGCGTCAGTATGACGCCGCTGGCCAGAACCGCACGCTCACGGACGATCGTTCCCTCGTAAACGCCGGTGTTGCCGCCGACAAGAACGTCGTCTTCGATAATCACGGGCGTTGCATTCACCGGCTCGAGCACGCCGCCGATCTGCGCCGCGGCAGAGAGATGAACACGCTTTCCGATCTGCGCGCAGCTGCCGACAAGCGCGTGGCTGTCGACCATCGTGCCTTCGTCAATGTAAGCACCGACATTGACGTAACACGGCGGCATGAGTACCACATTTTCAGCCACATACGAGCCATCACGAATTGTCGAACCGCCGGGCACAATCCGAATCTTGTCGTCCAACGACGTGGGCCGCAGCGGAAACGTATCCTTATCAAAAAACTGCAGCGTCTCGGTCGCCTTCGACATCTCGACCATCTTGCCCATCCTAAAGCCGAGCAAAATCCCCTGCTTCACCCACGCGTTTGCATGCCAATTCCTGTCCGCGTCTTTTTCCGCCGAGCGAATCTCGCCGCGGCGGAGCGCGGTTTTGAATTCCTCGAAAACGGCGCGATCTTCGGATGTGAATTCGGTCTTCGCAAAAAGCTGTTCGATTTGTTCTCGCAACTTCATTTAAATTCCCTTTGTGTTCTCTGCGCCTCTGTGGTGAATTATTTCTTAAATTCCGCCATCACCTCACGCAATCGTTTCCGCGTCGGCTCGGTCACCGCCACGAGCGGCAACCGAAGGTTTTCTTCGAGCAGGCCCATTTCCTTCATTACGAATTTGCACGGAGCCGGTGATGATTCGATAAAGTTTGCCTCCATCAGCGCCAGGATTTTATAATGAATTTTGCGTGCAAAGTGAAACGAGCCGTTTAGCGCGTGCTCGACCATCTTTGCGGTCTCGCGCGGGATCTCGTTCGAGCAAACGGACACGAGACCGTCGCCGCCTAAACTTATAATCGGAACAGCCGTTGCGTCGTCGCCCGAAAATACTTTGAAATTCTTTGGCCGTCCGCGCAGTATTTCCATCACTTGTGACAGATTTCCCGACGCCTCTTTTGTCGCGACGATGTTGTCGTATTTTGCAGCCAGCCGTAGCGTCGTCTCGGCCGAGATGTTCGAGCTGGTGCGCGACGGCACGTTGTAAAGCATAATCGGAAAATCTTTTACGCTCTTCGCGATCTCGCCGAAATGCGCAAACATGCCTTCCTGCGTCGGCTTGTTGTAATACGGCGCAACGACCAAAGCCGCGTCGGCACCGGCCTCACGCGCTTTTCGAGTAAAATCAATTGTTGCTGCCGTGTTGTTGCTGCCCGTGCCTGCAATCACGCGCGCCTTGTGTTTTTTGGCGACTTCGACCGTCGATCTGATCACCGCGAGCCGCTCCGCCTCGCTCATCGTCACGCTCTCGCCAGTCGTTCCGCACGGGACGAGAATTTTGACGCCGCCCTTGATCTGTCGCTCGACGAGTTTGCGAAAACACTCGTCGTCAATCGAGCCGTCCTTTTTAAAGGGCGTCACAAGCGCCGGCGCACAGCCTGTCATCCAATCGATCTTCATCGTCATAGCAAAAAGATATTGCTTCTAAAATTGGCTTAAGTATATTCTTATCGAGGTTGAAGTTACAAAATCGAGCGGCAACATTTATGACGGTAAGAAAAGTTTGTTTTTTGTGCGTTTTGATGGCATTAAACATTGGATGTCAGCGCAGCAAACTTCAAAATGCCAATATTCCTACAAGCCCTCCGATTATCGCCGACAGCTTTGCCTATCCGATTGGAAAGAAAGAATCTGTAACACAAAAAAAAGATGCCGATGACTGGTACAACGCGCTCGATTTTTGCGCCGACAATCATCTCGGTGAAGATTGGAATAAAAACACCGGCGGCAACACTGACTGCGGTGAACCGGTTTATGCGTCGGCTAATGGCGATATCGTTTATGCCGCTGACGCCGGACCAGGTTGGGGCAACGTCGTCATCGTTACTCACACGCTCGCCGACGGCTCCAAGGTTCAATCGCTATACGGTCATCTTCTCGAAATTACAAAAACAACCGGTGAGGTAAAAAAGCGCGAGCAGATCGGTAAAGTTGGCAATGCAAAAGGGCGCTATTTGTGCCACCTTCATCTGGAGATTCGTGAGGAAAGCTGTCCTTCGTGGAATCTAGTTTTTGTCGGGTATAGTCCGATACGATATGGTTGGACAGATCCGTCGGATTTTATTGATTTACACCGTTGAAGAATAATTCGAGTTTTTGTAAATCGAGTTTCCCGTCCGTCCGCACGCCCGAGCAGAGATCGAGACCGAAGGGCTGGACGGTTTCGATGGCTTCGCGAACATTGTCGGCGTTCAAACCACCAGCGAGGAAAACGGGCTTGCCACACGTCTCGACGATTTTGCGGCTCAGTCGCCAATCATGGCGGCGTCCGGTTCCGCCAAGTTCTTTAACCACAAGTTTCGGATTCCCGCTGTCGAGCAAAATAGCATCGACGTGAGCAGCCAACTCGCGCGCCTCATCAACAGATTCTTCGCCGGTTATGTGAATCACCTGTACAAGTTTTACATGCGGCAGCGCGACGCGAATCACCGCGTACTCGCGTCCTGCAAGCTCATCAACGATCTGAATCGTGTTCGTCTTTGTGCGCTTGTGATGGTCGATAATGCCCTGCGAAGTCTGTTCGCTCGTCAACAAAAACGTCGCAACCGGCGGTGGCACCGTCTGCGCGATTCTGTAAATCTCTTCGTCCGAAATCGGCCCCGGCCCCGAAGGCATCGCACCAACGAGACCAATCGCCGCCGCACCGAAACTTATCGCATCGGCAGCTTCTTGCTCGTTTTGAATGCAGCAAATTTTTACGCGGGGTTCCATAAGAATATCAACCACAGATGAACACAGATGGACACAGATGTTTGGTCATAGGGCGATGCGTTTAATTTGGATTTTTGGTGTTGCAAAGTTGATTAGCAAACAAACACGGAGTCCTGTTGCTCGTAGATAGTTCATGCATTGAGCTTGGTGAGCTTCGTCTAGGCCACGCACGGCTTTCAATTCAACTAACACTAAGCCTTCGACGACAATATCGACTTCGAAGTAGCCGACCTCGACGTTGTCGTACATCACGCTGATTGGTTGCTGCTGAGCTACGATCAATCCTGCTTTGCGAAGTTCATGCGCGAGCGCGTTCTCATACACTTTTTCGAGAAATCCTGAACCCAGATTATTGCTAACCGAATATGCGCAACCGATTATCTTCTCGGTTATCGGATTAATTTCGCCAAAACTGGCGAACCGACGATTCGGATCCAATAATGCCTCGAATGGCTCTATCTTATCTGTGTCCATCTGTGTTTATCTGTGGTTAAATTCTTCTTGGTTAACCATTTCGTCGATAATCTCGCTGAATTCGTAGAATCCCGTTTTCCCAACGATCCATTCCGCAGCCATGATCGCGCCGATGGCAAAGCCTTCGCGTGAGCGGGCATTGTGCGTGAGTTTGATCTGGTCGGCCGGGCCGTCGAAGCCGACCGTGTGCGTGCCGGGAATGTTGCCGGCGCGCGTCGCGGCGATGTCGCCGACATTCAGGTGTTTTGAAACGACTTCTTTCAGCTTCAACGCCGTGCCGCTCGGAGCGTCTTTTTTGCGCGAATGGTGCTGCTCTTCGATAAAGGCTTCATACTCGGGGAATTTGGCGATTCGCGAGGCGGCGTACTCGACTATTCGATAGAACAGATTCACGCCGATCGAGAAGTTCGCGCCGAAAACAAATGCGCCGTTGCCTTCGCGGACAATTTTCCCGATCTCTTCACGCGAAGCGTTCCAGCCGGTCGTGCCTTCGACGAGCGGCACGCGCGCCGCAACACACGCCTCGACGTTTCGTCTCACGGCCTCGGCGACTGTGAAGTCAATCGCGACATCCGCGCCGCTCAGTTTCGCCGCCAATTCGTCAACTGACAAACCCGCGTCCGCGTCATCAATGACGACCGCGATCTCGTGCCCTTTTTCCGCGGCCAGCCGCTCGATGAGCTTGCCCATCGCGCCGTGGCCGATCAATGCAATCTTCATAAGATAATTTTGCCACAGAGCACACAGAGATAACTGAGAAAAGAATAATTAATTCTCAGTGTTCTCTGTGCCCTCTGTGGCTATAAGTTTTTTCGCTAAACCAACATACATCCCGACCGCGTCTTCGAGGTCTTTCTTCAAAACAAACTCGCCCTTCGTATGTGCGACGAGGATCGAGCCCGGGCCGAGCAGCAGCGACTGGCCCCAGTTTGTGAGGTGCGGAATGTCGGTCGTAAATCGCACTACCTTTTGTTTAAAACCTTCGACCGCGAGCATCCTGACCGGTAGGCTGTAAGATAAGATCTCGAGCGCTCCGCGGTCGCAAATCACATTTAGCAAAGCGTCGCGAATGGTTTCCATCGGCGTCGTCAGGCGGATCAAAATGCCGGCTTCGGCGTTTGGCGGAATGACGTTGAGCGCAACACCGCCGTCGAGCGTCGCGATATTAACGGTCGTTTCGCCAAAAAAATCGTCATTCGGGAAACGCGTGTGCCGGACGTCATCGAGAATGTCGAGTAGCTTCTCTATTGCCGAATCGCCTTGTTCAGGGTATGCCGAATGCGCCGCCTTGCCGGTCGTTTTTATCTTCGCCCTAAAGGCGCCTTTTGAGCCGATCGCAAGCTCGTTGTCTGTCGGCTCGCCGTTGATCATGTACTCGCATTTTGGCGCCAGCGGATGTATGTTCGCGACTTTTGCACCGGTCGACGCGCGTTCTTCCTCGACCGTGTAGAGCAAGCCAATATCCTCAATACCATCCTTACGCAACAATTCCGCCGCCGTTATCTGCGCCGCGATTATTCCCTTCGCGTCACACGAACCGCGACCGTAGATCTTTTCGTCATCTTCTGTCGGCTCGATAAACGGCGGCACCGTGTCCATGTGCGTCGAAAACCAAACCCGCGGCGTGTCGTTCAGATAAGCAATGATGTTGTATTGACGGAACGCGGACACTCCTGTCCGCATGCGAGCATCGCTCGCAGATAAGGCTGAAGAGCCTTCAACGCCGGTCGCCGCAAGCGACGGTGCGGACAAGAGTGTCCGCGTTCCGACTTCTTGCAGCTCAACCGTCCAGCCAAGCGAGGTCAAATAATCGCGCAGCCAAAACCCGACCGCTTCCTCTTCGCCGGAAGTGGACTGAATCGACATGAGAGATTTTGTAAGTTCGAAAAGTTTCATTTTTCGATTGCGATCCACTTGACGCCAGCCCGCATAAGTCCTTTACCGTCGCGCTTCCAACTGTACAAACAGTACTTTCTGATGAGCTCTTTTTCCGTGTTCACGAATTCGACATAGACTAGCGATCGTGATCGGTTCGCGTCATAACCAACAGCCGACAAGCCAACAACGCCTTTGACTGTCATTTTATGTTCCAGCTTCTTGCTATCCTCGAAGAGATCGGCCAAAGATCGTCCGCCTTTCGCCCATCTCAGCGGAAAATGTACCCCGTAGTCACCTTCCCTGAGAGGGTTTCCACGTTTATTTTTGTCGGCAAAGTCTTCCACGACGTCCTTTGGTACTTTTGCTTCGAGACTGGGTATTGTCGAATCGTCAGAACTGATGGTTTCACCGTTCAGAATAAGAAGATCGCTCATTTGCAGCGATCCAAATGGCACGGTTTCATCATAAAAAATGGACTCTAAAACAGCCGCGTAAACAATGTCATCGACAACATCGACTTTTTCATACGAAATATTCTGCCGCTTTTGCTTTGCGAGCCAACTGAAAAGTTCCGGGTTCCCGAACGCTGCGTCGACGGTGTAATGGCCGATACCCTGCAGTTCGGAATAAACCACATTTTCGTTTCCAGCATCTTTGATCGCTTGAACCATCTGTCGAGAACCTTCAAGTGGAACGACCTTGTCGCCAGCTCCGTGAAAAATCCAAATCGGAACGTTCCCTATTCGATTCGCATACGCAGCGTAAGGATCTGGTGCATCGGCCAGCTCCAAAACGTAGTCACCAAGTTGACCCCTTTCGTTCGGTCTCGGCAAAACCCTTCCAGACATCGGGACAATGGCCGCAAACTCCATCGGATGTGTTACTGCTCTAGTCCACACTCCAAAACCACCAAGTGAGAAACCCGCCAAATAAAGCCTGCTTTCATCGCCATCAAATTCGGTTATCGCCCGCTGGAGAGCGTCCTCCGCTTGCCAGATTATTTGTTTGTCCCAAAATCGATTGACCGGACATTGCGGGAATACGATGACAAATTGAAAATCTTGCGGGTGAGTCTTAATATGTTCCGCTAGTCCACGTAGTTGCAGTTGATTATCATCGCCCCGATCATCTGCTCCGTGTAGATAGAGCATAACGGGCAAACGCTCGCCGGGCTTTCGGTCCTTGGGGACAAAAACGCGATACCGAAATGCGTCTGAGCCTGTCTTGCCGCTGCGTTCAAGAAACTCGTCGAGCGGGAAGGACAGATTTTCCGCCGTGGGCGACCGCTTAGCACACCCCGAAAGTAAAAGCATGACAATTCCACCACACAGCCACAACTTCATTGCTTCTTCCCCTTGAAGAAAGTATCGTGCAGCTTCTTGATAACGTCAGCGACGAATTCTTCCTTAACCACAAACGTCAAATTCACGCTTGATGCGCCGTGCGAGATGAGGGCGACGTTTATATCGTTGATCGTAGAAAACACCGTCGAGGCAAGGCCGGTCGAGGCTCTGAGGCCTTCGCCGACGACGCAGATGACGGCGTAGCCGGGCTCGACCTCGACGTCGCCTAGACGCTCGAGTTCGGTGACGATCTTGTCGATCTCGGCGGTGTTGTCGAGCGTAAGGGCGACCGAAACTTCGGATGTTGAGATCACGTCGATGACAGTGCGATAACGCTCGAACACCTGAAACAGCGCGCTCATAAAACCGTAGCTGCCGAGCATTCGCGCCGAAGTGATCCGCAGGATAGTGATGTTCTTTTTGTGCGCGATCGACTTAATTTTATTTTTCGCTTCGGGCGAATCGGCGAGCACCATCGTGCCCGTCGCTTCGGGCTCGGACGTGTTGCACACGCGCACGGGAATGCCGCTATCAACTGCAGGCTTGATCGTTTTCGGGTGCAAAACCTTCGCGCCGAAATACGCAAGCTCTGCCGCCTCTTCGTAACTGAGCACGGGAATTGTGCGCGCATCCGAGCAAATCCTCGGGTCGCACGTCATCACGCCGGTCACGTCCGTCCAAATTTGCAGCTCACCGGCATCGAGCGCCGCCGCCACAAGAGCCGCCGAATAATCCGAACCGCCGCGTCCCAATGTAGTCGTCTCGCCCGCCCGGTTGCCCGCGATAAAGCCGCCGAGTATCGGCACTTCGCCTGCGTCGATGAGCGGTTTTAGTTCGAGGCCGATAAGCTCGTTTGTTTCGTCAATGATCGGTGTCGCCGCGCCGAATTCATCGTCCGTCACGAAAAGCCGCCGCGAATCGACTTGCCGCGCAGCAACGCCGCGAGCCTTCAAAACCTCGCTCAGCAGCCGCGAAGAAAGCTGTTCGCCATAACTGACGATCGCGTCCTTGAGCATCGCGAGCGGCAAGCTGCGGCGGCTGGCACGCATCAGCAGATCGCTCAACTCGTCGCGTGCGAACTGTAATTCTGCATCAAACAAATTCGAGGAGCCCTCGGCAATAAAATGGTTTGCGACCTCGACGTGTCGATCAAAGTGCGGTTCGAGCGACGCAACGGCCGCAGCGAAATCGCCCTTTTTCGCCGTATCAAACGCCGCGAGCAGAGCATCTGTGACCTTTGTCATCGCCGACACGACAACCACGGGCCGCCGCTCGATTTGCGACGACACGACGTGAATAACACGCTCAAACGCCGCGACATCGCCAACCGACGTCCCACCAACCTTCATTACAACCGGTTTGATTTGCTTGCCCACGCTAAAGGTGAGTTCAAATCAAACTCGGTGGAAAGTCAAGTAAAACAGCCGATTTATGGACAAGCTTGAAAGGTCTTTTCGATAGGAAACCGCAGCAGTCACAATGTCTAGCGTGAGTTTCAAAAAACCGTGGATACGTCAAACTCACTACCCGGTGATTTCGCTCGATTCGAGACGGCCGATCGTTTCGTAACCGAAAAGTTCGACGTCGGGCGAGTAATAGCCGTCTTTCACAGGTTGCGGTTTGACTAGGTCGGTGCTCAAGTACTTTTTGTTGTCATCGCAAAAAACAGTTGCGATGATCGCGTCTTTGCCGAGCCGTTCCAACGCAACAAGCGCGCCGAGAAAGTTAGCCCCGGACGAGATGCCGACCGCCAAACCGAGTTCGGCAGCGAGTTCTTGCGCCATAAGGATCGAATCGCCGTCCGAGACGCTGATCACCTCGTCAAGTTTTGTGAGATCGCAGATCGCCGGGATAAATTCGTCCGAAATGCCCTGAATACGGTGACTTCCGACCTTGTGGCCGGTCGAGAGCGTCGGCGACTCGAGAGGCTCGAGCGGGTAGATTTTTATGTCGGGATTCCTTTCGCGAAAATATGCCGCACAGCCCATGATCGTGCCGCCCGTGCCCACGCCTGCAACAAAAGCGTCGGGCTCGAAACCGACTTTCTTCAACTGTCCCCATATCTCCGGGGCCGTCGTTAGATAATGAGCCTCGGCATTTGCAAGATTTGAAAATTGGTGAGGTAAAAAGACGCGGCCGCGTTCATATTTGAATTCGTCCGCCATCTCGATGCTGCCGACAAAACCGCCTTGTTCTCGAGTAACGAGTGTTACTTCAGCACCGTAGCTTTTTATTAGCGAGATGCGCTCGGCGCTCATCCACTCGGGCATAAAGACGTGAACAGGATTGCCAAATGCGTGACCGATCGCCGCAAACGAAATGCCGGTGTTGCCGCTCGTTGCCTCGGCGATCGTGTCGCCCTTTTGAATCACCCGGTCGCGATAGGCCGATTTCAGAATGTGAAACGCCATCCTGTCCTTGATGCTGCCTGAAAGATTTAGGTGTTCGGCCTTTGCAAAGACGGTTCGGCGTTCACCCTTGAAGTGGCAATGGATCGCGAGCAGCGGCGTGTTGCCGATTAGGTTTTCGACGTAGGACGAGCTGACCGGCACCGCGGCATAATGACCTTGAAATTCGCTGAGGTTATTGCTGTGCATTACGCAATCTTTAGTTTTGTTACCTCAACTTCTCCTGTCGTGCTGTGCCTAGCGTCACAATCCGCCCGGTTTACCGAACAGAGCGACGGCGCCGCACACCCGAACTCCCGCGTCAGATACAGGTCAAAGTCGGCAAAGACAAGGGCGTGACGGCAACCTTGCGTATCGCCTCTTGCAGCTTAGCGACTTTGCAACTTTGCGATAAAATCCTTGTCAACGATGAACGACGCAAACCTCCTCGAAGATCAGCCCATCGCCTGGACGCCAACGCCCGACGTTATCGAACGCGCGCAGCTTACAAAATTCATGCGACAGGTCGGTGCTTCCACATGGGATGAGCTTTACGCGTATTCGATCCGCGACGTCGAAAGGTTTACCGAAGAGGTCCTGAAATTCCTCGACATCAAATTCGACCCGCCATACGAGAAGCTGCTCGATACGAGCAGCGGAATCGAATTCCCAGTCTGGTTCGCTGCAAAAGATTCACCACAGAGACACAGAGACACGGAGGCACAAGAGGCGGAAACACGACCGGTAGGGAGTGTGCCGGTTGAGGAAGAAGACCTCCCGCAAAGCCGCAAAGCCGCAAAGCAGACATCGCACGCCGGTCTCAACATCACCGAAATGTGCCTTGACCGCTGGCAGACAGACGAGATGAGAGATCATCTGGCGGTGATTTGGGAAGGCGAAGAAGGTGAAAGGAGGAAGCCGATAAAGTATAGCTATACCTACGCTGAGTTATTTGAAGAAGTAGGTCAATGTGCTGCCGGACTAAGATATTGGGGATTCGGAAAAGGTGACGCTATCGGTATCCATATGCCGATGATGATTGAAACAGTTGTCGCTCTACTTGCGATAAACAGAATCGGAGCGATTGCGGTACCGGTATTCTCTGGATATGGGGTAGAGGCTATCGCTTCGCGAATGAATGCGGTAAGGGCGAAGGCTCTTTTTTATTGCGATGGATTTCCAAGAAGAGGAAAGATCGTTGACGCCAACGCAGTAGTCAATCAGGCGGTTAGGAATTGTCCGACAATCGAGAAGATGATCATGGTTGACCGCCTCGACCCAGACGAGGATAGATGGTACGGCGATGATCCCCGGGCTCGATTTTGGGCTCATCTGCTAACACCAAATATTAATTATTCGGACTGGAATCACGCAGAAAAAACCTCCGCCGAAGACCCGCTCATTATCCTCTACACCTCCGGCACGACCGGCAAGCCGAAGGGCATTGCTCACACGCATGCGAGTTTTCCGATAAAGGCGGCTCAGGATATGGCGTTTGGGACGGATGTCGGGAAAGGTACGCGAATCTCTTGGTACACGGACATCGGCTGGATGATGGGGCCGTGGCTGATCTACGGGGCGTTGATAAACGGCGGGACGATCTGCATCTACGACGGAGCCCCCGATTATCCGACCGCGGATCGCATGTGGGAATTTTGCGCCAAGCACAAAGTCGAAGTTCTCGGCATCTCACCGACTCTGATACGAGCTTTATCCAATTGCGGCGACGATCTGCCGAAAAAGCACGATCTTTCTTCACTGCGAATGTTTGCCTCGACCGGCGAGCCGTGGAATCCGGCGCCGTGGTGGTGGCTTTTCGAAAAGGTCGGCAACAGTAAACTCCCGATCATCAATTACAGCGGCGGCACCGAGATCTCGGGCGGCATACTGATGGGCAATCCACTATTGCCAATAAAACCGTGTTCGTTCCCCGCGCCGTGCCCCGGAATGGACGTCGACATTCTCGACGAGGAAGGCAAACCGGTTACCAGCGGAAAGGTCGGCGAACTTGTCATAAAACAGCCGTGGATCGGCATGGCACGCGGCTTTTGGCAAGAGAAGGAGCGATACCTCGAAACCTACTGGCGACGATTCAAAAACATCTGGGTCCACGGCGATTGGGCGATGCGCGATAAGGACGGCCATTGGTTCATCACGGGCCGCTCGGACGACACGCTGAAGGTCGCGGGCAAACGCGTCGGCCCCGCCGAGGTTGAAAGCCTGCTCGTCGCCCATCCGCTCGTCACCGAAGCCGCCGTCATCGGCGTCCCCGACGAGGCAAGAGGTACGGCGATGGTGGCTTTTGTAGTGATTAGTGATGAGTTACGAGTGATGAATGAAAATGCGAAGGAATCAGTTGATTCATCACTCACCACTCATCACTCATCACTGCAACAAGAGTTGAAAACTCTTGTTGCAAAGGATATGGGCAAACCACTCGCGCCGTCAAAAATTCACTTCGTCTCCGCATTGCCAAAAACCCGCAATGCCAAAGTAATGCGCCGCGTGATCCGCTCGGCTTATCTTGGCGAAGACCTGGGCGATCTGTCGGCGCTTGAGAATCCGAATTCGGTTGAGGAAATACGTTTGCTATCGACGTAAGATCAAAAATAGAAGAAATGCCATGACAAGAGCTACTTCGGCGATTGTATTCTTTCTGATCATTGGGTTTGGTCTCGGCGGACAGCAAGCCCTTGGACAAGCGCTTGTCTTACTATCAAGGTCTTCACCTTCCCGAGGCACTGGAGCTTGCGACAATATAGAATTTAGCGTTGTCAGCAAATTTTGGCGTGTCAAAAAAGGCGACACTTTTCAGGTCTTCGCGCGATGGTCAGAAACCGAACTAGAAGGGCTATCGTACCTATGGACCGTCGACAATGGCCAGATCATCAGCGGACAAGGCAGCAATCGGATCGAAGTGAAAGCCGGTAAAAAAAAGACGTCTGGATACGTCAACGCCACCGGGTTTGTTGAGATCGACCTTGCCGTCTCGAAAAGCAATGCCGAAACGAGATGTACGGTATCCGCTTCCACTACAGTTATGGTTGGGCATCACCGCGAGTCTAGTGGATTTGCAAATGTTGAAGGCATTTCACTAAACAAGCCGGAGCTAGAAGCCTGTGAACCAACTTCAGAGGATAAAGATGAAAAAATAGTTGAGATCGTAACGGTTGCGACTGATCCCGAAAATGATGTTTTGAGTTATGAGTACCGTGTGACCGCCGGGAAAATCATTGGGCAAGGCGCGAAGGTCAAATGGGACTTAACTGGCGTGCCTCCAGGTAGTTATACAGTTTCTGTTCGGGCGGATGACGGTTCCGGAATTTCCAATACAAAGTCCGCGAAGCTCTCAGTGACGAACTGTAGTCAGAACTAGCTGACGCGGCTCGAACCGCCTACTTGGCAAAAATTTTGATGACTTTCTCAACCCGCCTCCGCTTGCTCAACTTTTCGATATCGCCGAGGCGTGAGTACAGAACTTTTACAAACCGATCTTTGTTCGACGGGTCTATTACGGGCGCGGCTTCTTCTGCGTACATCGGGAGCTGATTGGTCGGACACGAGGCAAGCTGTTCGAGCAGATGCGAAAACGCAATGTCTGCGTTTTTTGGCGATGTACAAAGAGTTATCAAGATTCTCACGCAGCCGTCGCGCGTGATGACCGACCCCTTTTCAGCCGCGTCGAGGATCTTCGGCAGCGATGAATAAACCTCGCCGGGGTTTGCTTTTGCAACGCCGCCGAGAGCCGTCATCGCTCCCCATTGCAGCCGGTTGTCACGACTCGTGAGCAGATCGAGAAAAGTCGCATGGTGCGGCGCGATCAGTTTTGGTTCGGCGTAGCCGATCTCATAAAGCACCTTTATGCAATCGTAACGGATGCCCTTGTTCGTGTTGGCCAGGTTTTCGACAAGCTCGTCGACCGCCGATTTGTCGCCACGTTTGACGATCTCGGCAGCAAGCTGCTGATTCGGAACCTCGTCGCGGGCGTTGAGCGAAGTGGCAAGTTTCGGGATAATGCTCATGAACTTTAGGCGATTGTAGTTACAAAACTCGTGAAATTCAAAACCGTCAGCAAACGAAACATCGCATCGATGTGCGGCGAATTGGCCGAGATCGATCCGCATCTCGCACGTGTGCATGCAGCGTACGGCACGCCGCCGGTTTGGGATCGCGAGCCGGGTTTTGCGACGCTGCTCTACATTATCTTGGAGCAGCAGGTTTCGCTGGCGTCGGCCAAGGCGTGCTTTAACAAACTCGCCGCACGTGTCGGCGACGTCTCGCCCGTAAATGTTCTGAATTCAACAGATGCCGAGCTAAAGCGTGATGGTTTCAGCCGTCAAAAGACGAGTTACGCGCGGCATCTGGCCGAGGCAGTCCTTGAAAAACGCGTCATTCTCGACTCGCTTCACAAGCTGCCGGACGAAGATGTAAAAAACGAGCTCGTAAAGCTAAAAGGCGTAGGAACATGGACCGCAGAATGTTATCTTCTGATGGTCTTGCTCCGGCCGGATATCATGCCGCGAGGCGATATTGCACTGCATGCGGCATATCAAAAATTGATCGGACTGGATCAACGACCAAAGTCGGATGAGTTTCTTGCGATTGCAGAAAAGTGGCGGCCGCTTCGCTCGGTCGCGGCGAGATTGCTGTGGCACTTTTACTTAAGTGAAAGAGCTAAAAAGTGAAAGCGTGAAAAAGTCTGGGCATCGATTATCACGTTGCTTTTTCACTTTTGCACTTTTTCACACTTTCACTTACGGTTTTACTGATGAAGATCCTCGATGTCGGCTGTGGCGCAAACAAAACGACAGGCGCGATCGGCCTGGATAATAATCCGCGCACCGCGGCCGACGTTATTCACGATCTGGGCGAATTTCCTTATCCGTTTGCGGACGGCGAATTCGATCTGGTCATCGCGAGCCACGTCGTCGAGCACGTGCCGGACGTAATGGCGTTTATCGGTGAATTACATCGTGTCACAACACATGGCGGCACGATTCGCATTCTGACGCCGCACTACACAAACCCCGACTGGCCGAATGACCCGACGCACCGCAATCACATAAATTCCTACACGTTCAACACGTTCCTGCCCGGCCGACAGGTGTTTGATTTTTACACCGACATCGAGCTAAAGCCCTTGAAATGTTATGTTTCGCTACCCAATCTGTGGAAGTATCTCGGCATCGAGTTTTTTGTGAATTTAGATCAAAGATGGTCGTCGATGCGCTTGCTCCGCAAGTTTTGGGAGCAATATCTGAGCTACATAATTCGCGGTAAAGAACTGCAGTTCGAGTTTGAAGTTGTTAAGAAAAATTAGCCACCGATCACACCGATAAAACGGATTAGAATAAACTCTTTTCGTATCTGTCCTGATCTGTGAAATCGGTGGCAAAATTCTTTCCAGCAAACTATTCCCGAACCTTCCCGCATCTGTTATCGTTAAGAAAGCATCCCGCAATTTGTGAGGTTAACTTGATGAAAACACGAATATTCGCCTTTACCGCCATTGCATGTTTGCTGCTGAATTTTGTCGCGTTTGCGAGCACCGATACGCGCAAGCAGCGTGCAAAAAAGCGGGTGATGAACCGGCTCGTTTCGCAGCTACCGGCTTCTGACGGCATTGCGGTTTTTGAAGCAAGGCGATTTCTGGGTGACGCGCTGCCTCAAATTCTCACGGCAAATCAGCCAGTGCTCGGGCAGATCATGGCAAAGGTCAGCGAGATCGAGAATCGAACCGGCATCGATCTGCGTAAATTCGACAACGTCGTAGTCGGCGTTGCGATGAAGCAGATCAAGGCTAAGGAAGTTGATTTCGAAACGGTCGCAATCGCAAATGGCGACGTTAACGCCGCCGCACTTATCGCAGTCGCAAAGCTCGCATCTAAAGGCACTTATCGCGAAGAACAAATTAGCGGCCGCACCGTTTTTGTCTTCACGGCAAAGGACGTGATGCAAAAAACTTCGACGCAAACCAGCAGCTCCAAAATCGCCGGCATGATGGACAAAGCACTCGACGGGCTGACAAAGGAGATCGCCGTCACTACGCTCGACGCCAATACGCTCGTGCTCGGCAACTTCAAACGCGTTCGCGAAACGCTCGAAGCCAAGACTCGCCCGTCGGCTGATCTGACTGCGAAGCTGATGCAAAACTCGTCCGCAGTCATGAGCTTTGCCGTGAAGACGCCGGACGGGATGTCCAAATTTATGCCGCTCGACAATGACGAGCTCGGCAAGAATGTCGACTCGATCAGATTTTTGTCCGGCTCGCTCGATGTCGCTAGCGTTGGAACGTCGCTCGAGGTCACGGCACAGACGCTGAAAGCGGAACAGGCGGAAGGGCTCAAATCCACGCTTGAAGGGCTGCAACTGGTCGGCAAAGCGATCTTGGGCGGCTCAAAACGCGCCGATCAACAGGTTTACGGCCGCATGTTAAAAGCCGCTAAATTCGCAGCTCGCGGCAACGAAGTCACACTCGATCTGCTTGTGCCGCAGGCTGATATCGACATCCTGATCGCAGGAGTTAAGTAAGAGTTTCAACGCAGAGATCGCAAAGATCGCAGAGAAAAAGAAGGTGGAAATCAGGTTGTTACCTCGTCCACCTTCTTTTTTTGTCTTTGCATTCCCCGCGTGCTTTGCGGTCTTTGCGTTAAAACCTCTTACGGCGAAATGAGCTTCCCGGCTGACGAGCGAACTGATCGAGGTCGCGGTTATATTGGCCATCTTCTCCTAACAGTGGAAATAACTGTAGATCGCTTGAAAGATAGGCCGCACGCAGCTCGACAGGACGCGGCCCGGCCTTGATAACTTTTACATTTGTTCCGCGAACTTCGCCGATCCACGCTGCAAATTCGCCTGCGCGGCCAACGGTTGCACTCAGCAGCAGCAAGCGAATTCGCGGTGGCGACAATATTATCGCCTCTTCCCAAACGTGCCCGCGGTCCTCATCCGATAAATAGTGCGCTTCGTCAAAGATCACAAAGTCCGTCTCGACATCAAAGCCCTCACGCAGCGCGTCAAAAAGCTGGTTGCGGTATATCTCCGTCGTGCCGACGATGATCGGCGCGGCGGTGTTCTCTTTGCGGTCGCCGGTGAGAATGCCGACGTTATCTGCTCCAAATTCGGCTATAAACTCTGCGTATTTTGAGTTTGTCAGGGCTTTAAGGGGCGTCGTGTACCAAGCTCGTTTGCCCGCTGCAAGAAGACGGCGAATCTCCTCGCGTGCGATCCATGTCTTTCCGCTGCCGGTCGGCGCAGTGACCAAAACATCCTGCGTTTCGATAGCCGCCAAAGCTTCGAGTTGAAAATTATCAGGCGAGAACGGCCGCGGTCCCGGCACACCGATGCCCGAAAGTAGCCGCTCGATGGCCCGTAACTGACTGGGCGTTTGAGTCCCGACAGGTCGGGATTCACGCGGCGCGGAACTTTCGGGTTCAAAGCGGCGTTTACCCCTTCGTTCTCCTTTTTGCCGAAAATCAGGTTTTCGGCGGCTGTCGGGGCGGTTTTTGCCAGGCATTAACGAGATGTTAGAGTTTTGGCGCGCGAAAGTCTAATTCTTCCAATATCCGCCGCCTAGTGTTAAAATGACATCTTGCCTCGCAACGCATCGCGAGGGCAAAGCGTCTAACACGAACGGCAAGCTTTTACAGCCCAATAAGTTAGACGAGATTTTATCGATCATGTTTGAGCATTCAATATACGAACCAGAGCCGGTCGCCACTCCGACGGAGGAAGGCGATCTGTTTCATAATTACGAGATCAAAAACTGGGATCTGTCGAAGCGCATTTATCAGATACTAGGCGTCTCGGCTGCGGTCAATCTGCTGGCGCTGCTTGTCTTTTCGACAACTTCCGTTCTGACGATGAAAGGCTGCGACAGTCCGCTCGTCGGCAACGTTTGCCAAGTTCTCGACACGATCTACGTCGGCAGCAAACTCTTCGGGACCGACCGCGAATACGTCGACGCCGTTTACGACAAGACCGAACTCGGCGACGCCGACGTAACCTTCGTCGATGTCAGCGGCGAAACGCCGCCGATCTCGTATCCCGAAGGCTATTTCCAAATCGCAAATCCCGAGCAATTTCAGGCGATGGTCGAGCAGGCGAATAACCCGATTCAGCCCGGCTTCATTGCACCGGGAATACCGATCACAACGCCATCGACCGGTAACAGCATTATCGACACTCCGCAGAGACTACCGAAACCAAATCCAAATCCTATCGCGGGAGATCTGCCGAGCGGATTTGGCGATGCAGGTTCAAATCCGACAATCCGCAAAGGCCGTCGCGGTGGACGCGTTAAACCGCCCGTGCCTGACCAAGACGACACAGCTAAAGTAGAACCGACTCCAAAACCAACAGTCGAACCGTCAGAACCTGTGACTGACTATGTCATCAATAAACGACCATTTACTGATTTAGCAGATGAGGTAAACAAAGGGATAAAGAACAAGGAAGTCAATCTCGAAGCTGAATTCACGGTGACGGCTAAAGGTAA
>JBAUGW010000079.1:0-57780 GCA_049679945.1 Pyrinomonadaceae bacterium
GGCTGAATCCATCGGCCCGATTCCGACGTTTTATCTCACCGTCGAGATCGAGATGGACGCCTGTTTAGACCTTCGCAAACAAGTAAATTCGTCCGTCGGCGAAGATCAAAAGATCAGCGTCAACGACATTATCGTCAAAGCCGCGGCGATGTCACTCGTCAAACATCCGTTTGCGAACTCGTCGTATCAGGACAAGACGATTCGCTTTTACCAACAGGCCGACATTGGCGTTGCCGTCGCAATTGGCGAAGGCCTAATCACGCCGGTCGTTCGCGGCGCTAATCTAAAAGGCTTTCTCGAAATCTCCGCCGAGATCAAATCGCTCGCCGCAAAAGCAAAAGCGAAAAAACTCCAGCCCGACGAATACACCGGCGCGACCTTTTCGATCTCGAATCTCGGCATGTTCGGCATTAAAGAGTTCACCGCGATCATCAATCCGCCCGAGGCCGGCATACTCGCAGTCGGCGGCGCAGCACCGACGCCCGTAGTTCGAGATGGCGAGGTGACCGTACGCAACATCATGAACGTCACGATGTCGTGTGATCATCGCGTCATCGACGGCGCGACTGGTGCCAAATTCCTGCAGACTTTCAAACAAATGCTTGAATCGCCCGGTACTATGTCGATGTAGGGTCGATGTTGGGTTGATGTAACACTCATTTGAATACTCGTGAAAAATCTTACACTTCGTTCACTGCGCTGATCTTGGCGCAGTTGTTGTTTGGCTCGCTGCCGGTGATCGGTAAGGTCGTGCTGGCGGTAATACCGCCGATTGGTTTGGTCGGCATCAGGACGGCGATCACGTGTTTGATACTCATTTGCATTCAGGCGTTTCGCGGACGATTTTGGCTCAAGGAACGTAGCGACTATTGGCGCTTTGCGGGTCTGAGTTTGTTCGGCGTCGTGATAAATCAACTTTTCTTCATCGGCGGACTCTCACTGACAACGGCGTCAAACACTTCGCTGCTGGCCGTCATGATACCTGTGTTTGCGCTCGCCATCGGCTCGCTTGCCGGCCTCGAACGGCTGACGAAGATCAAAGTTGTCGGCATCGTGTTGGCGGCGGTCGGCGTGATAATTTTGATCGATCCACGAAAGGCGTCATTCTCTTCGCAGACGACAATCGGCGATCTTTTCATCGTTATAAACTCACTCGCTTACGGCATCTATGTCGCTACGTCGAAGGCGGCGATCATGCGAAACGGAATTTTCCGTTCGATGATGTGGGTCTTCATCTTTGCGAGCATCATTTGTATTCCGCTCGGAGTATGGTCACTCTCGACGATCGATGTTTCGGCGGTCGAGATGCGAATCTGGCTGATCGTACTCTGGATCGGCATCGGCGCAACAGCCGCGCCGTATTTGCTAAATGCGCTGGCTCTCTCAAAAGTCGATCCATCCACCGTCGCGGTTTTTGTTTATCTGCAGCCGTTGATCGGATTTATTTTAGCGGTGATCTTCCTCGGCGAAAGCATCGACTCTAAGTTCATCGTTGCGGCGGCGCTGATCTTCGCCGGTGTATTTTTCGTTACACGCAGATTCATACCGTCTGAAACCTGAGGTAGTGTTCGGCTGACTTTTCGGCAAAATTAAATTACATTCATAGAGATGAAAGCGCGCGAAATAGCTGAGTTTCTCAATGCCGAACTCATTGGCGATGGCGATGTCGATATCGTGCGCGTCGCCGCGCTCGAATCGGCGACGAAAGGCGAAATTGCATTTGTCGAAAGATCGGATATCGAGATTGCGACAAATGCGGCGTGTCTAATAGTTCCACACGGCTTCGCACAACAAACCGGTGCCTCGCAGATTGCGGTGCCCAATCCAAAACTCGCTTTTGCGCTCGTCGCCGCAGAGGTTCATCCGCTGAAAAAACGTGGCGCCGGGATTCACGCTACCGCGGTGATTGCTGAAACCGCCACAATCGGTAAGGACGTTTTTATTGGAGCGTTTGTGTGTGTCGGCGAAAACTCGATCATCGGCGACAATTCGCAAATACTCGCAGGGACTAAGATCGGCGATGGCGTTAATGTCGGCGGCAGCAGCGTGCTCCACCCAAACGTCGTTATCGAAGATCGATGCACGCTCGGCGACAACGTTATTCTGCACAGCGGGGTCGTCATCGGCGCCGACGGTTTCGGGTACGTGCAGGACGGCAGAAAAACGCATCATAAATTTCCGCAGCTCGGCACCGTTGTAATTGAAAACAATGTCGAGATCGGCGCAAATACCTGCATCGATCGCGGCGCTCTTGGCGAGACCCGCATTGGGATGGGTACAAAGATCGACAATCTCGTTCAGATCGCGCATAACGTCTCCATAGGCAAGTGCGTTGTCATCGCGGCGCAAACCGGCATCTCCGGCAGCACAGTTATCGAGGACGATTGCGTCATCGGCGGCCAGGTCGGCATGGGCGATCATGCGCGTGTGCAGAGCGGCGCGATCATCGGTTCGCAGGCAGGCGTCCTGCCCGGCAAGATCGTTCGTCCCGGCGTCTGGTGGGGCACGCCTGTGCAACCGCTCGACGAATACAAACGCCAAAATGCTCATGTCAAAGGACTTGGCCGGCTCAAGGACGATGTGAAAAAGTTAAAGAAGAAGTTAAGTGAGTAGTTTCAAGATCGCCTCGGCAGCGCGTTTTGAAGCGCCGCCATGGCCGAGTTTGTCGGCGGCGATCTTTAGCTCGGCTCTCATCGTCGCGTTTACATCGCGCGGCGAAAGACGCATCAGCTCGTTGGCTAACGTTTGCACCGTAAAGTCATCCTGTATCAACTCCGTTACAAGCCTCTTGCCGGCGATCAGGTTTATCAAACCGTAATGCGGCACGTCGATAAGCGGTTCGAGAAGCTTGTAATTCACCGCCGAAGTTTTGTAAACGATGACCATGGGAGTGCCGATAATCCCGGCTTCGAGCGTCGCAGTACCACTCGTGACGGCGGCTGCATCGGAGGCATTTAGCGCATCGTATGTCTCGCCGTTAACCACAATCAAGCCGTCTGTTTCGAAATTTTCTTTTACGTACTCGACGTGTTTTTCAGTAGCGAGGGCAAGCACGAACTGCGTCGCATAAAATCTCTCGTTGCGGGTAACGTCCAGCATGATCGGCAAAATATGCGCGATCTCTTTTCGACGACTTCCGGGCAGTATGGCAATTATCGGTTTTGATGGGTCGAGTTCGTGATCGCGACAAAACTCATCTTTAGATCTGTCAGCGTGAATTTCGCGGGCGAGTGGGCTACCCACATACTCGACATGCTCGACGCCGTGTTCGCGATACCAGTCTTTCTCGAACGGCAATATCGTGAGCATCAGATCGACATATTTTTTTATCGTTGAGATGCGATACTTTCGCCACGCCCATAGCTGCGGCGAAATGTAATAGACGATCTTGATACCGTTTTTTTTTAGATGCTTTGCAAGCCTTAGATTGAAGTCGGGAAAATCGACGAGGACCGCGATGTCTGGCTTCTGGTCCGCGGCGGCGACTCGCAGCTTTTTCATGACCCGCAGAAACATCGGCAGCGCTCGTCCGATCTCAGCTAAGCCAACTATCGAAAGCCGATCAGCCTCAACCGTGGCCTCGACACCGGCGGCACGCATCTTGGGTCCCGCGGAACCGAAAAACTCAAACCTCAAATTTTCCCGGGAATTACGCAAAGCGTTGACCAGCTTTGCCGCGTGGCCGTCGCCCGAATCTTCGCCGGCGACGATCATAATTTTGAGTAAGCTGCTCTCTTTCACATCCCTAAATTATTAGTAATAAATGATATATCCGTTTTCCGAAATGACAACCCCGAAGACGCTTTTGAGCATCGAACTTCACGATTTTGCAGCTTTACGCTTGCCACTTATCTTATCAGTTGATTTGCAGAACGCCGTTTTTGCAAATAAAATTGAGTGTTTTGATAGCTACGGCCAGTTTTGGAGGAATTTGTGACGCTTCGCCATCATATTCTTTTTTTATTTATAACACTATTTTTGCTCGTCGCACCGGGTTTTGCTCAAGTTGACTCGCTTATCGGACAAGTTTCAAACTCGGGTTTTGAATCGTTTGCGGGCGGTATCAGCGGTGACGGCAGATTTATCGTCTTCGAATCGCGGGGCAATCTTGCCACCGAGAACCCTCGCAATGCGGACGGCAATCTTGAGATATTCCTTTTCGATTACGCTCAACGACGCATTTTTCAAATCACAAATACAAAAAGTGTTTATTACGACGACAAAGCTACGACGGAAGTTTCCTTCAACGTCCGTGTCGCGATCGTAAACACTCGACCCGTGATCAGCAACGACGGCCGTTGGATCGCGTTCAGCTCGAACGCCACGAGAGCATATCCTGGCGACACAAATGTCCCGCCTAATCCGCCGGTTATCAGCACGACAAACCCCGGTTCGTTTGACGGCAATGCTTTTACATCACCGACGCCGACGCCTGTGCCGACCGCTTCGCCGACACCGACGCCAAGTCCGAGCCCATCGCCCGGTTACAATCCGCTGACGATCGACGGCAACCTCGAAATGTGGCTCTACGAAATCCCGCCATACGCGCCGGTCGCTAACTTATCAACCGGCGAAGAGATTGCTTTTGCGGAGCTCGCGGGCGGAACGTTTACGCGCGTCACCAACTCACTTCCAAGCCAGTTGCCGCGTCCGGGTGGCGGTTTTTCACAGCCAGTTATTGCCGACGACAATCACGACGCCAGTATCAGCGACGACGGCAGCGTGATCGCTTTCGGCTCGACGCGCGATCTGGTTGTTGGAGGTAACACTTTTCCAGCTGCTGACACCGATGAAATTTTTACCTTTGTTAGAATGGGAGCCGTCATAAACCAAGTCACTCAAACTCCTCGCGGCCCAATTTCGAATCCAATTTACAATAAAAATCCGACCATTTCCGGCGATGGTTCTCGCGTCGTGTTTGCAAGTACCGGCGATAATCCGATCGTTGGCATGACCGGCGGTAGTAACCCGGAAGCCAGCAGGAATGAAGAGATCTTTTATGCCGACCTGATCAACGGCGCTCCGACCGCCGGAACTGTTAAGAAGCAGATAACAATAACTACATCTGCAAATGTGGGCGATCCGGTAAATATATTTGAATTCGGGCGGCGAATGAGTCGCGACGGGCGTTTTATTGCGTTTGATTCCTATGCGGATTTTCCGGCAACGCCAAATCCGGGTAATCAAACTTCGCTGACAACATTCGCTCTGTATCTCTACGACACGACGACCAGTACGTTTAGGCGAATCGGATTGCGCAGTGACGCAGATTCGGCTGCGACGGGCGGCGACGTTTCGCGTTACCCCGGTTTTACGGATTATCCTATCGGATGCCCCGGACCCGCCTGCGTACCGGGCACGATGGTGCTCGAAACTCGCATGAATATGAGAGCCGACGGCACGATCCCAACGACCGCTGCCGACGGCCTTAATCCAGATCCGACGCGGCCGGCGCAGATATACTCAATTCCGATGTCGACGATCTTAGCCAGCCCGTCTGCGCCGACATTTTCTCGTCTGGCAAAATTCCCCGAGCCGTTTAGTTTTCTTGCTTCGACGCAGCCGATTACGAGCAACAGCCTGCAGAGAATGACGTTCAATCTGGCTTTGTCAGAGCTCGGAACCGGCAATTTCGATCAGCAGTCCGAGGTTTACTACTATCTAAAACCGACCGTGGACACCCAGACGCCGGTTAATATCAGTTTTGCAACCGGCGCGACGCGCATCCCTGTTTCGATGACACCGACGCCGACTCCGTCGCCTACGCCGACACCAAGCCCTACGCCGACACCAAGCCCAAGCCCCAGCGTGTCGCCAACTCCGACACCAACGCCAGTGACTCCGCCATCGGTGCTTGGCATTTCGCCGGGAATGCTTGCGATAATTGATTTTCAGGCGCGCCTCGACCCTCCTGTTGTCGCGCGAACGGCCGTGGGTTCGATCTCGAGGCAATTTAGTTTGCCGATCGAGCTGGGCGGCGTCACTGTGTCGATAAACGGTGCGGCCTGCGGCCTAAAATCTGTCAGCCAGCGGCAAATAGTCTTTGTCGTGCCTGTCGGATTTTCAGGATTAGTAGGCGAAATTACTGGCCAGAGCTATCCGATTACCATTACAAACAATGGCGTCGTCATGAAGAATACCGTGACGATCGTCCCGGCAAGACCCGATATTTTCAACCGGGCCGGTACAATAACGCCGGGCGGACGCACAAAACTTTTTAATGTAACAAACACGGTTCACACGACCGAGCCCTTCACTGTCAGGACTATCCGACGGAGAGGCAACAGGTTTGTCCCGACGGTTTTGAGAATTTACGTTACGGGCGTAAACGACATATTACCGCCGGGCCGTATAAAAGTTAGAATTCGTGACCGTACGATGACCGCGACGGGACCTGCGGTTCTGGTCGAACCGGGCGTATATACATTTGACTTCGAGCTGGATAGTCAACTCGCCGGGGCAGGTGACAATTTACCTGTTGTCGTATTTGTTGAAGAACCGCCAGGGTCCGGAACAGGCCTTTTCTCAAGGCTCGACGATACGACCTCGTATGTCTGGATACTCTGACGAATTTACCTTTTTTGTAGTAAACGGCGGGCTGAGATCAGCTCGCCTTTTTCTTTATAGTATTAATTGCTTCGCAGTCGGAGGTGGGCTACACTTTAGGTAAATAACGCCGCCCAATTCAGATATTTTTTTTAGAAGTGAGCGTTTTTTCGTAGTTTATTTAGGCGTATGGCAGGCATTGAGTTTCCGCTCCTGCCCGTCAAGGGAGACAACAAAAACAATATGGCTGGAACAGATGTAAGCACGATGAAGATCGTGCCGAAAGTGTGGAAAAATGGTGAATTTGTTGCTTGGGACGACGCCCGGATACACGTGATGTCGCACGTGATAAATTACGGTTCGAGCGTTTTCGAGGGTATCCGATGCTACGAAACCAGCAAAGGCCCGGCGATCTTTCGCCTTACGGAACACATGCAGCGCCTCGTCAACTCCGCCAAGATTTACCGCATGGATTCTGAGTTCACACGTGATCAATTCTGCGACGCGGCCGTCGAGCTTGTGCGTCAGAGCGCTCTCGAAAGCTGCTACTTACGGCCATTGATCCTTCGCGGTCTGGACGAAGATAAGCCTGCATTCGGTGTAAATCCGTTTCCGAATCCGATCGACTCATACATCGCCGGCTGGCAATGGGGTAAGTACCTCGGCGAAGAAGCGATCGAAGCCGGCATCGACGTTTGCGTGTCGAGCTGGACGCGGATTTCGTCCAATTCAATGCCCGCCATGGCAAAGGCCGGTGCGAATTATATGAATTCGCAGCTTATCAAAATGGAGGCCATCCTCGGCGGCTTTAGCGAGGGGATTGCCCTCGACGACCGCGGTTACGTCTCCGAGGGCTCGGGCGAAAACATCTTTTTAGTCAACAACGGCAAGCTGATCACGCCGCCTCTCGGCGCGTCGATCTTGCCCGGCATCACTCGAGATTCAGTTATTCAGATTGCTCGCGAGCACGGTATCGAGGTAGTGGAAACGCAAATTCAACGAGCCGCTCTTTATCTCGCCGACGAAGTCTTTTTCACCGGCACCGCAGCCGAGATCTCGCCGATCCGCACTATCGACCGCATCACCGTCGGCACAGGAAAGCGCGGTGAGATGACGAAAGTTCTACAAGACGAATTCTTTAAGATAATCGACGCCACCCGCCCCGCCCCCAACGGAGCCCCATGGCTGACCTTCATCCGCGCCGAGTCAGAAAAAAAAACAGCCGCGTCGTAATATAACGACCGATTATTGATCTTTCAATTGCTATTGCCTCGCGATGTCTTAGTACCTCGCGGGGCTTTGACTTTGCGTTAAAATCCAACAATAATGGGCTGGCAATAAATAAATCGAAAAGTGAAAATCAACCACGAAGTAGCCAAAGAAAACTTTGACAAACTGCTCGATTGGCTGTCACATGACCGCGACGAGGCGGGAGTTCGGTTCGAGCAGATTCGCGACGGCCTCATTAGATATTTTCGTCTCAAAGGCTGTCACGAACCTGAACTACTCGCCGACGAATCGATGAGCCGCGTGATCAAGCGGATCAACAATCTTGATTTGATGACCGGTGCGAGTCATACATCGATTTTTTATGGTTTTGCCAACAAGGTATTCCTCGAATATGTTCGTACTGAAAAGAGACGCACGATTCAATTGAACGACGCTTTTGATCTCGTATTTGTCGGGTCGGCAAAATTGTCCGCAGATATGGCTATTGATTGCCTGCGGGAGTGTCTGAACGAGTTAAATTTTTTGGACGGAAAACTCATAATCGAGTATTACAGTGAAGATAAACGAGCAAAAGTTGAGGCAAGACGAGAGATGGCCGTCCAGAATGAGATGGCAATGGGCACTCTGCACACGAGGGTACATCGCATTAAAGGTGCTCTTCGCCCCTGTGTGGAAAAATGTATGAGCAAAAAAAATACTAAAATTGTGTAAGAAAACGGTCAAAAAAGTCATTGACTGTTAGGTAAGTTGTTTTTAATGCCCGAATCAACGTATAAGAATTATTTTCTCGGCTCGCTCGCCGAAGAACCGTCGGCCGAAATTGAGCTGCGCGTAGTTGAAAACGCCGACTTCGCCGCTGAAATAGCCTCCGCCGAAGAAAACCTGATCGAAGACTTTCTCGACGGTCGGCTTTCGGCAGAGGACGTCCACCTTTTTCGCAATAACTATCTCGTAACCGAAGAGCGTATAAAAAACGTCGAGATGACGGCCTTGATGAGGCGTCTTGCAGGTGAGAATGCAAATAATTCGGTTGAAATCGATGACTCAAACTCGCGTGAAGACGCAGGCTTTTTCCGGTGGTTCGGTTCCCTGGGCATGGGTGTAAGACTGGCTGCGGCGTTCGTCGGCTTGATCGTCGTCATGACTTCTATATGGTTTGTTTTGCGCCCGCAACGCGACACCGAACTTATCGCATTGCAACATCGCTATGAACAAATCAACCAAAATCCAGGTTCCCTTGACCTAAATACAAAGTTATCCGAGTTAACCCTCGTATCCGATACGCTCCGCTCCGCCGGTTCTAAGCCCGAACTCCCTGGCACCGATCTGACCGAAAATATCAGGTTCCGAATCGCATTGCCGCCTCAAACTGATAGCTCATTGACCTATAACGTCACAATATTTCGGGATGCGGCCGAAGTTTTTCGCCAAAACAACATCCGCCCACTCGTCAATCCCTCCGGCCCCGAGCTGCGTCTGCTCCTGCCGCGTGAAATATTCGCCAGCGGAAATTACAGCCTAAATCTCAAGAGTGGGAACGCCCCCGACCTTAATTACCTCTTCGTTATCAAATAAAACATCAACTTTCTTTCACAAATCCTGTAAGAATTCGCCCCAACAAGTCATTAACCAGTTAAGAAAGCAAAAAACTATTGCATTTAGAGAATTCCGTGTTAATGTTCTCTCAAATCCAAAGAATTTACGACTTGCTTTCTCTGTATCGAATTTTGTTTAAAAGGAGATCAAACCGATGGAAAAAGACTGGACAATAATGGTTTACATGGCCGGGGATAATGACCTTAACCAAGACACTATAAATGCGATCAAAGGGCTTAAAGTCAATGGAGATCAGCAGCCGTTAACCTCGGACACGAATAAAGTGGCGGTACTTGTTTACTACGATCCGTCTACGGTTTCCTACCCAACAGTCTATTGCGATTTTACTCAAAATTTGAGTTCTACTGAAGGTACTATTCGCCCGACTTTCGGTAATAGCCTCAACAGAGGCGACGAATCTAACGAGGAATCGATCTACAGATTTGTCAAATGGTGTACTTCAGAAAAAGAAGAAGATCACGGTCGGGGTTATAAAGCCAAGAATTATGCGCTCATACTGTCCGGCCACGGTTACGGCTTTCAAAAAGATACATTTCTGAGAGATGACAACCCTCAAAGGGCGATGACGCCAAAGGGTCTTGCCTCAAAACTTAAGAACATTAAGAAACATCTTCTGGACGGAAATAAACTTGCCGTCATCGGTCTCGACAGCTGCGTTATGAGTACCATTGAGTTTGCGAATCAAATGTCAGAGGTTGCTGATAAGATGGTCTCTTCTCAAGGCTTAATACCGTCGGCCGGGTGGAATTATGGCGACCTAATGAGACGAATAGCCAAAAAGGCCCGCGAAGCTGGGCAAGAGTCTGATGTCGTCTTCAACGCGAATGAACTATGCTCGATGATGTCTGATTCTTTTATTACATCAAATTTTGATAATGCGTTTTATGGAAACCGGTCGATAGATATAAGCACCTGCGATCTAACTCGGATACGAAGAACATCGGGGATGATACATCGGTTAGCAAAGTTACTACTATATTCCCTAAACAGCCCGATAAAGCGTGAAATTTCGCGTGCGATTTTGTCCAGTCACCACACTTCACAAACGCATGTAATGAATCAATGCGTAGACATCAAAGACTTTTGTATCAACCTGAAACTCGAATGTGATTCTATAATCCAGGGAAAAGAGAAGCTGATAACTGAATTTGACAAGCTGGGGGCAAAGGACGAGAGCGATTCTGCGTTGTACAACTTAAAAAAGGCCGGAAAGTTTCTTAGATATATTTCGACCGCATGTACACAGATAATTCTCTCTCTCGACTTGTCAACGCGCGATTTCTACTATTTGGGAGCAGAATATCAATATTCCAATGGTTTGTCGCTATACTTCCCGTGGTCGTATCTATCGCACAGGAAATCATTACGATTGTATCTAAATCATAATTTTGCAGCGAAAGACCGTTGCGATGATTATTCCTACGCCGAGTGGAGGAAGCTGAGCCGGAAAGAAAAGGATGAAATCAAAAGCCGCAGATTCACACCGACTTACTGGACGACATTTATCGAGTACTATCTATTCTCAACCATGCGAAATGTCCGAAGTTACTCTCAAGATCTGTTTTTTGTCTATGATCCGATGGGAGAGACTCTGGATTCTGTCGCACGGTCTGACTCGCGGTTTCAACTCAATCCGCTGAATAAAAAGTGGGATGACTACGCAAAGTGGCGTGATCTGAATGAGTGGCGAAAAAGCTTTCGAAAGAATGACCAATTCCGATTTCTGAGTTACTGGAACCCTGAGATTGGCAAGAATGATAAATCGTCTGGCGACAACAAATTTCTTGAAGACCATAAATGGTCAGATGACGATAAATGGTCTGATGATGATCGATGGGCTGATGAGAAATGGGTTGAGGAGGACAAATGGTCTGATGACGATAAATGGTCTGCTGATAATAAATGGTCTGATGACGATAAGTGGACAGATGACAGCACTTGGTACGACAACCATCGCTGGTCGGATGACGACAGATGGTCCGATGATGACCGTTGGTCTAACGACGACCGATGGGCAATGGATAACAGATGGTCTGATGATGATCGTTGGTCTGATGATGATCGTTGGTCTGATGATGATCGTTTGGGCAAAAGAACTCTGAACGATTTCGGAAGAACCAGTAATTTTCCATGGGCACCGCGATTCTGGCAGCCAGACACCGCACTTGTCGAATTATTAAAAAAAGAAAAAAAGCCGTGAAATCGCGATCGAGAGGATGTTAAACCAGTGTCTGAAGAAGATCTTCGCGACAGCCGATCCGAAGTAGGTGGAAAGTAGGAATTTGGATTTTACAAAACAAACTCATCGAGTTTTAGTCGTTATCCTTGGCGTGTTCGGTGTGTTTGCGTCTGCCTCCACTTTGCGCGACCAGAGTCAAGTTGATGTCTTGGCAGTTCAACTCGAAGAGAAATCGCTTAGCCTTAGCCATGAATGGCGAAGGGATTCATTCGAAAAAGCAGTTAAAGGGTTGATCGATGCCGCGAAATTGCGGACGGCATCGGGCAACTCAACAGCAGCCATCCGTTGCCTCCGGTTAGCTGCTCGACTCGAGATAAGTTTGGGCCGAAAGGAGTCGGCTCAAACTTTGTTACTAACCGCCTTGGCAAAAGCCGAAAGAAATCCAACTACTGATGTAGAAAAATCAAAACTATTTAGTCAGCTTTCAACTTTTAATCTGTATTACGGAAACGAAAAAAAAAGCGCTGAATATCTAAGAAAAGCTACTCAAATTTCGAATCGTTTAGTAGATAGCAGCTCATATGGTGAAGTAACTTTCAGCACTGGTATTTATCGTTACGCGAAAAACGATGTTTTTGTCGCAATCGAAAAATTCTCTGAATCAGCATTATATTTTCATGAGATTGCAGATAGTCAGCGAGAGACTGACGCTTATATAGAATTAGGATACGCTTTTCTAAAGGCAACCGACTACGATTCCGCTCTTCGAAGTTTGCAGATGGCTTTGGACCTATCGATGAAGAACAGCGATTTAAGACACCAAACTTTTTCATATCAGGGAATAGGAAAGACCTTCATTGCGATGTCGGAATACGGTAAAGCTTTCGATCAATTCAAAAAAGCGGAAAGTTTGTTTAATGAAAATCTCGATTATTCGGCGAAAGGCTCAATGATGAACGCCCTTTCCGAACTCAACGAGAAATATGGCAACATCGAGCTTGCGCTGGACTATCGAATACGAGCGTATGAGTTATTTAAAAAAGACGGGCATCAGTATGGACAACTAGCATCTATTTCCGATCTTGCCAGGCTTCATGCCATCAATGGCAATGACGACGCGGCAGAAGCTTATCTGAGCGATGGCGAAAATCTTGCAAGAAAAATCAATGATGAATTCCATCTTGCGCGCATCTACGAGCAAAAAGGAAATTTATATTTCCTGAGATCTGAAAACCACATTGCCCGAGCTTATCTTGAAAAGGCTTATGCACTTTTCCAACGAAAAAAAGCAACGAGACCTGTAAATAGAGTAAAGCAAGAATTGGGAATGATTGACATAAAAACAGATCGTATCAATTATGGTCGTTCATTGCTCGATGAAGCATATGTTTTCAGCCGTAAGATCGGTGATAAGTATGCTCAATCCGAAATCCTGCTTGAATTCGGCCGATTGAGTCGGTTTGAAAATAAAACAAAAGTAGCCCTTGATTATGCAAAACAATCTATAGAGTTATCTGATGATCTCTACTCCGATGTTTCAAATTCCAAACTCCAAAGCCTTTACTTTTCTGGTGCTATTGCTCGTTATGAGTTTTATGTCTATTTGTTGATGCAACAACAGAAAGAATCGCCAGATGATAAAAACAAAGTCTTATCCTTGCAAGCGGCTGAACGTTCACGAGCACGAATGTTGTTGGAGAGGTTATGGTTGCTGAATGCGCCATTCCTTAAGGACGCGTCGGCAGAATTGGTAACGCAGGAAAAGGATGTTCGAATTACTCTTAATTCAAAAACTGATCAAATAGCTGGCCTACTAAGTTCTAGTGAAAATTCTTCTAAAACACTGGAATTAGCCGCGGAAATTCGCAACCTGGAAAACAAACTCGAAGAGATCAAAGCCGAGCTTAAGCAGAAGAGTCCGATTTATTCGGCGATCAAGAATCCGGAGCCGTTTGATGTGGCGGATTTTCAGGCGAATGTTTTGGATGAGGATTCGTTGTTGCTGGAGTTTTCGCTTGGTAAGGAAGAGAGTTATCTGTGGGCGGTGGACAAGGCGGATGTGGCGGCGTATTATTTGCCGCCGCGTGGGGCAATCGAGGCGAAAGTTGAGAGGCTGCGGAGTTTGATTGGCGCCCGGCAGTTGAAGCAGGGTGAGGCGTTCGAGGATTATCAGAAGCGAATGGCGGATGCAGATGTCGAATACAGGTCCGAAGCTCGTGCGTTGAGCAACGATCTGCTCGGTCAGGCGAAGGAAAAGCTCGCAGGCAAAAAGCTCATCGTCGTCGCGGACGGGCGGCTGCATTATTTTCCGCTTGGCTCGCTGCCGATGCCGAACTCCGAGAGCGACGACCCGATTTTGCTGACGAACGAAGTCGTTTACGAACCTTCGGCGTCGGCCCTAAAGATTTTCAGGATGGAGAAGAAGGCTGAGGCAAAGCCGCAAAAAGATCTGCTCGTGTTCGCCGATCCGGTTTTTTCAAAATCCGACGAACGCATCGTCGGTCTTGACACGAGCAACAGCGGATTTGTCTCGACAATTCTCTCCACATTTCGCTCGATCGAGTCGCTCGAATCGATGGCGCGGCTTCCCGCTTCCCGTGAAGAGGCACAATCAATCAGCGACGTAGTCGGGGCAAATCAGACGACCGTGCGTGCGGGTTTTGCTGCCAATCGCGACGGCGTGCTCAACGGCGGCATCGAGGACTACAAGATTCTCCACTTCGCCACGCACGGCCTGATCGACGAAAAGCGGCCCGAGCTATCGGGAATTCTGCTCTCGCTCTTCGACAACGAAGGCAAACAGAACGATGGCGGTTTTATCCGTCTGCAGGACGTTTACGGATTGAGGCTGAATTCCGATCTCGTCGTTTTGAGCGCGTGCGACACCGGCATCGGCAAAGAGATCAAGGGCGAAGGCGTGATGAGCCTCAACAACGCGTTTCTCCAGGCCGGTGCAAAGTCCGTCGTCTCGAGCCTTTGGAAGGTCGATGACACCGCGACAAAAGATCTGATGACAGAGTTCTATCGTGGAATGGCCGATGACAACCTAACCGCCGCCGCCGCGCTCCGCGGGGCGCAGATAAAAATGTACAAGGACCCACGTTACCGCTCGCCATTCTACTGGGCCGCCTTCACCGCCTCCGGCGACACCACGGTTAAAGTCGCATTCACGTCACACGCATGGCTCTACGCGTCGATCTCCGCCGCGATTGTTTTCGCCGCCGCCTTCCTCGCGTTATTTGCATTCCGACGCCGCTCCCGCCGGATTTAGCCACAGAGAGCACTGAGAACACTGAGAAGAGAATGAATTTCTCTGCGATCTCTGTGATCTCTGTGGCTAAATTCATCCCAAAACCCCAAAATTCACTCTTTTTTCATAAAATCTTCACTTTTTTCAAAAAAAGTGAAAAAAGTTTGTAAGAAAACGTCCCAAAAAGTCATTAACCCATTAGAAAGCAAATAAACTCATTCGCTCAGAAGTTTTAGCCGACGAGCAAATTGCTTGATTTTTTTGAATACACAAGACTGTTTATTCAACTCGAAATAAGGAGAACACTATGAATATCAAAATCTTCACAACCAAATTTGCAACCTTAGCTCTATTGTTGACCTTTGTCGCAACACCGCTTTGCGTACTTGGACAGAGTTCGCTTGACGACGAAATCGAGCGCTTGAAAAAGGCGAAAGAGCTTGCAGAACTCAAGCAGCAAATTGCCGAGGCGAAAAAGGCTGCGTTCGAGGCGAAGTTTCCAACGCCCGACGCCGATGCTCTGAGAGCTTCGACCGAGACCGATGGCAATCGAATCGAAACGCGCATTCTCGCTTATCAGGCCATGGACGCAATCTCAGGTAAGATTGCCGATGACATGCCGGCAGGCATTACACGCCTATATCTACATCGTGACGAAGACTACGCCAAGATTGCGGCGTACAAAAAACTGATCCAAAGGGTTAAGATTATCAACGCAGAATACATGCGATGTTCGCCTGGAGGAGCTGGAATTGCCGGTGTCCCAATTGGAACGCTTTTAAATTGGCTTCCGTTGTTTAAGACCGACACTGTTATTAAATCAGCTGAATTTGATGTTGAAGACGAAGCGGTCGTCAGCAGCCTTGCAAACAGCTTGCGTAAGAAAGGCGTGAGTCTCAGCATGCCGTTCGGATCGGCAGCCGACTTTGCGGTAATCGGCGGAGTAGGGCCGTCAACACTGAGAACCGAGCTTGAGTCCGCTGAAAGAAATAAGGCATCGAGTCAATTCTGTCAGAATCCGTATCCTTTGCGTCTACAGTTAGACGCGGCATTCGATGCTCTAAAGGACGAAATAGGACTGGGTTCGGCGTCGCCGTCGTCCCCAGAAATGACAGAAAAGAAGACTGCGACGGCCGGAGTTCCGCCTAATACGACTGTTACCGAAACGACCGTAAAGAATCCAGCGTCCTCGACGCCGGTTAAGCTAACGTTTTGGGATTACATGCGGATTGAAGAGTTGGTTTCCTACATGAACACTAACCAAATCTATTGGATCAAGATAAAGAACGTCAAATCGGGCGGCAATATGCGAATAAAGAGTTCGCCGCTTATAGACATATTCCGTGGCGGCAACTCGGTTAAGTTCAGCGGCGGTTCCGTGGCGTATTACATCGTCTTTGACAACGACGGAACAACAAGATTTTCAGGCGTAGTAAACAGCTACGTGCCGTACAAAAAATCAAAGGACATAAAGTAAATAGGAGTAACATATGTTTTCGGAAATAGTACTCGATGAAAATTTTGCGATCGCGCCGCCCGAGGCTCCGGTTCAGTTTGATCAGCCGCAGTTAACCGTAAGCGATGTCGAGGTTGATTCTCTGATCAGGGTTAATCGTGCGAGAGACACGTTTAAGGTCAACGGCAGTGGCCTAGCCGTGGCCGTGTTGGATACTGGGCTGAGAACGACACACGTTGATTTTGCGGGTAAAGTCGTCGCCCAACAAAACTTTACGACGGACAATGGCAACAACCCAAATGACGCGTCTGATGGCCAAGGACACGGCACAAATGTAGGCGGCATTATTGTTGCCAATGACCTGCATACTGGCATTGCCCCCAGCGCGAATATAGTTCCATTAAAGGTTCTGCAAAATGTCGGCGGCGGAAGCTTTGCGACAATCGATAGTGCGCTGCAATGGGTGCTGACCAACCACGCGAATTTCGGCATTTCCGTCGTGAATATGTCGCTGAGTTGGACGGACAACAATGTCGATGATCTCCCTTTCTCAAATTTGCCTACGACAAGATTAATCGCAGAGTTAAAAGCCCGGAACGTCGCAGTTGTGGTGGCTGCGGGCAACTACTACGGAAAGTATCGATCTCAAGGCATGGGATTTCCTGCAATTTTAAGGGATGTTGTAAGTGTTGGGGCGGTTTATGATTCGAACATTGGCGGCCCGCTAACATATTTTCCAAATACAACCGCCCTTACAACCAGCCGAGATCAGATCACACCGTTTAGCCAGAGGCTGCATCCGGCATTGAATCCGGCGACGTGCACGGATATTTTTGCTCCAGGTGCTCCGATTACGTCCTCGGGCATACAAAATGATCGTGGGGAGTCGATTCAAAGCGGAACCAGTCAGGCATCGCCTGTCACAGCCGGCGTAATCTTATTGATGCAAGATTTTTTTAAGAAGAACACTGGGCAACTGCCTGACGTCGATTTGATCATTAACTGCTTGAAAATGGGCAGTGTCGCAATTACGGATGGCGACGACGAAAACGACAACGTTCCGCACACAAACAGACAGTTTCCTCGGATCGATGCGTTACTCGCACTCGAAGCGGTGCGTCGAAGCCTACAGCTGGAGCTGTTAACAACCGGAGCTGCGTTTCATTAGCAATTGAAAAAATGGGCTCCACCATTGGCTGTAGCTCCGGCACCGACTGACAAGCCGAGACCTAAATATGTGACGGTCGAAGGCTCAGGGACGCGATTGGAGAGCAAAAACCGCATGGAATTGAGGTTTTGGGGCGGTTTTTGGGGGTTTTGATAAGTCTGGCGGCGCATCTTCGCCCGTTGATAATGCATTAGCGGGCGAAGATGGAGCATCAGCGGACGAAGATGGAGCATTAGCGGAAGCTGACAGAGCGTCAGGGGGCGAGGTCCGACGTCATCGTCGCCATCACGCAGCCTGAAAGGGAAAAACTCGGGGCGAGACGGAGTGGACGCTCGCCCGCAAAGAGTTCATAATATCCACACCGCAAATTCCGTAAAAAAAGAAAGGAGATAAAGCTATGTCTGCAAATCGAATAGCACAATTGGAAATAACCCATGAAAACCTGCGCGTCATCAAGCGCGCTCACAACTTCGCGATGGAGCGGAAAAAAAGAGCTCGCTTCTTTTTTGGATGGACCTCGGCTGCCTTGAGCGCGTTCGTGGCGTCGGGCCTTATCGAAATTTTCTGGCCGGGCGAAGGGTCGCGCAATGCTTTCGTTGCGATCAAGCTCGCAACATTCGTCGCAGCCATTTTGACCGTCGCCTTGACGATGCTGAATTACGAGAAGGAATTTGTGGTTCATCAAAGCGCGCTGCTGATCTATTCGAATCTCGCACGCCTGGCCGGCGACGTTCTCGCAGAGCTTAAGGACGGCGTCGTCGATCCTGTCCTCATCGACACAAAGATCGACGAGATAAATGCAGCCTACGACAAGGCGAACACAGACTTTAGTGCCAGCCCGCCGTCGAATCGCGACTACCGGAGAGCGCGTGCAGATGCGGAAAAACCAAAAAAAGTTAAGCCTTGAAAGACCCATTGACGGAGACAGATCATGAGAACATTTACAGATGAAGAAGTTCTGCAGCGGGTCAGCCAGCTGCCGACGTTTACGGGATTTCCGAATGGCGTGCTCGACGTTTGGATACGCTCGACGGCGGATGAGTTTGATTCGTTCGACGACAAGGCGTTCACTTACGAGTGTTACGGCAACACGAAAAAGCCGAAGTTCATTATGGCTCGCAACGGGACGACGAACGCCGGTTCGTACGGGCTCAAGAACTTTGCCGATTACAATCACAAGGGCTGTGCCGTGCTCAAAAGCGACACGATCATTTACGATTCGCACGTTTGGGGCCTGCACAAAAAGAAAGACGCGTATCGCCAGGTCAAGGGCTTTCCATACTTTCGCGACAACAACAAGAACAACCGGGCCGAAGAGATCGGCGCGGAATACAACGACGTTATTCTCGCGAACGTCCACCGCGCCGGCGTAAATTCCACCGTCATCAAAAACTGGTCCACCGCCTGCCTCGTCACGGCGAATCTGCAGAAGTTTTTCGACTTTCTCGCCTATATGAAGTCGAAGGGCAAGCCGCCGCTAACCGTCTGCATTCTCAAGGAATGGCCCGCCGCGACGGCCGCCGCACCGGCAAAGCTGAATCGCAAATTCTTTTTCGACAACGTGCGGCTGAATCTTTTTGGGGGCTCGCTCAAAGAATCACAGGTCCAAGGCCTCGAAGCAATTCTCAACGAGTGGGACAAGAACTGGGCCGGTAAGGACGACCGCTGGCTCGCGTATATGTTCGCGACCGTGCACCACGAGACTGATCGTAAATTCGCAGGCATCGAGGAATACGGGCCGGACAGCTACTTCAAGAAATACGACGGCCGCCTGGATCTCGGCAACACTCAGCCGGGCGACGGTCTGCGATTCAAGGGACGTGGCTTTGTGCAGATCACCGGTCGCGCCAATTACACGAAATACACGGGCGTCCTTGGCGTCGATCTCGTCAAAAAGCCCGAACTTGCCCTCGAACTGAAACACTGCGTCCGAATTATGTTTCACGGAATGGCGACCGGCGGATTTACCGGCAAGAGACTCGGCGATTACTTTAAGGGAGGCACCGCCGACTGGATCAACGCACGGCGGATCATCAACAAACTCGACAAGGCAAACTTGATCGCCGACTACGCGAAACAGTTCTACGCGGCGATAAGTTATACGACATAGTTTATACGACATAGTTTATTGATAAGATGAACTTCGCAATCAAAGCCGTCTCGACGGAATGCACTTCGAACTGGCGGTGCTGGATAAGTTTCCGTGAATCTTATGATAACTGCGCCGACGCAAAATCGGACTTCCACTGTCGATAGGATTCAGCCGTTGTGGCTGCGATTATTTGACAGATTTTAAAGTAATGTCACAATAGCGTTATACCAGCAAAAGCATTTGTCCCTTAGCAAGATTATTGACATCTGCAATGTTTTGTCGGCTCAGATAATTACTTATGTGACGATATGAGCGAAGAAAAAAATCGCGGACTCGCGCTTTCGGGTGGCGGATTTAGAGCGGCGCTGTTCCATCTCGGCGTCATCATGATAAACAACGAAGCTTTTGAGTTCGCTGCCATAAATGATTTCACAAGGACACTCGATGAACTATGCCCGATGCTAAAGGTCCGATAAAACTCAACGACATGCTCTGCGAAGAGCTGAAACACATTCGCGGAGTCGAGATCACAGATCGAAAACTCGAGAGTGTCTTTAAAACGTTTCTCGAACAGAACGTGACTGCGTTATGTTTTTCCGGCGGGGGAATACGCAGTGCGACGTTTGGGCTCGGCATTGTGCAGTCGTTAGCTAAACACGGATTGCTAGACGAATTCGATTACCTCTCCACTGTTTCGGGCGGCGGATATCTTGGATCTTGGTTGTCGGCCTGGATTCGCCGCGAACAAGTAAATAATTTTGAGCAGATTATCAATCAGCTCGTAGAAGATTCAGAAAAATGCTCCGACGTAAAGAAATTTAGTGAACTTGGAAAAAAGATCACTGATCTCGAAAAAAACATCAACGCCCTAAAAGATGAGCAGCAAACTCCTGCTGAATCGAAACATTTCTCTGCCAGAATAAATGCACTTGAGTTGAGGCTTAATAAATTAAAAGAAGATCGGAACGTCTGCGCCGACGCTGAAAAGCTCGAACAGTTGCATAGCGACATTGCCGCAGAAGATGCCAACCTTCACTCCAAATTTCATACCGTAAACACGTTTGGCGTAAAACGAGTGCAGGACAAGTTGAATGCTCACATACCTGCTCGTCCGGCCAATCCGGACGATCCGATCAGCCCCAACACTGAGCCGCGTCAGTTTCAACATCTCAGAGAATACAGTAATTTTATGAGCCCCAAGGTCGGGTTGTTGTCGGCTGACACGTGGACGCTCTTTGGAATATATTTGCGAAATTTGTTTCTCAACTGGACGATTTTCGTCCCTGTTCTTGCTGCCGTTCTCTTAATACCAAGGATCATCATTCAATTTACAAGTCTTGCAAAACCTCACGACTATGCGGCGCTCGTCATATTTGTTCTTGGTAATCTATGCGGTGTCGTGACGTTGTATTTCGTGATGAGCCGCATTCCGAGCGCAAGTAAAGACGGCATTAAACCGACTCAAAACACCGATGCCGGTGTGATTCGATACGCGATCGTTCCGCTAGTGATATTGGCATTTTCGCTGATCACATTAAGAGCGTGGTTTATGCACGACATAAAAATAGATGGCGATTGGTATAGACTTTTCTCTCTCGAACTTTACGCATCACTTATCGCAGCGTTTATTCCTGCTGCACTTTTTCTGGCATTAAAATCACTGTCGTCGACTGATTTTTTGTCGTGGAAAACTCTCTGGACTGCGATTGCAGCTCTTCTTGCAACATTAACGGGACAAGTGCTTGGGTGGATAATTTCGAGCATTTGGCTCGATAAAACTTTCTTTGAGAAGGCATTTGCCTTTGGACAAAGCTCGCTGCATCTGCAGCTTTATGTCATTTTTGCCTTGCCGATATTCCTACTGGTTTTTTTGATCTCTGCAACTGTGTTTGTCGGATTAGTAAGTAAAGTTTCAACTGATGACGACCGTGAATGGCTCGCTCGATTTGGAGCATGGATATTGATCGTCAGCGGCGGCTGGATCGCACTAAATACAACTGTTTTGCTTGGCCCGGACCTAATCGGTTATTTGGTGAACGCGGTCAACAAAGATTGGTATGACAAATTGGTTTCCTCCGGAATCACATTGTTTGCAGGTATTTCGGGTTTGTTGTCGCTGGCCGGCGGCTTTTCCGGCAAATCAACTATCAGGACCGAGGCAAAGCAAAGTAAGCTGTCGGTTTTTTTATCAATAGCGCCGCAAATTGCAGCGGTGATATTCATGGGTTTCATTCTCGCAGGTTTGGCGGCAGCCACCGGATGGTTGCTTGAATATGTTCAGCTCAATCTCAATTTGATGATGTCACCAAGCCAAGAGATCTTATACCTCCTCGCTTGCTTTGCCATACTATCGCTTCTCGGCATTGTCATGGCCTGTTTTCTCAACGTCAATAAATTTTCGCTGCACGGAGCTTATCGCGATCGGCTCTCACGTGCATATCTCGGCGCGTCGCACGTAACGCGCTCGAGCAATACCTTTACCGGGTTTGATGATAGTGATAATTTCCAGCTGCATCGATTAAAAGGACAAAAACCTTTTCACGTAATAAATGCGGCTTTGAATCTGATCGGGGGTTCGAACCTCGCTTGGCAAAATCGAAGAGCTGCAAATTTTACAATGACTCCGCTATATTGCGGAAGTTGGCCGCTCGGATACCGGCAGTCAAATGAATACAGCCGCAATCTGAGCCCGGGTGCATGTAAGCACATCCGTTATTGCAACAAGTTTGGCGAGTCGTGTGGCTCGGTCGAAAATTGCGAGCTTCCGGGCAAAGCTCTCCGACTCGGAACGGCGATGGCGATTTCAGGAGCAGCGGCAAACCCGAACATGGGTTATTACTCATCACCGGTGGTTACCTTCCTAATGTCGCTCTTTAACATACGACTCGGTTGGTGGCTCGGTAATACGGGTCACGTCGGCAGTATAAAATCTTGGTTTGGTTGGGGACGACAATTCTGCACAAAACCGAGTCCGACAATTGCCGTGCTGCCATTGATGAACGAAATGCTCGGTCGAACAGATGTGAGCAGAAAATATTTAAATGTCTCGGACGGCGGACACTTCGAGAATCTAGCTCTCTACGAAATGATTCTCCGACGTTGTAAATACATTGTGCTGTCTGACGCCGCTGCCGATGGCGAATTCTCTTTCTCAGAGATCTCGAACGCAGTCCAAAAATGCTATGTCGATCTTGGTGTAACAATAAAATTCAAGAGCGGCATAGATATATTTTCAAGAGAGACCGCCGGGGAAAACAAAGATCGAAGAAAGCGTTTCGCTATAGCAGAAATTATCTACCCTGAAAAAGACGGAAATAAAAATTTCAAAGGCCATCTGATCTACATCAGACCCTCATTCTATGGTACCGAACCCACCGACGTCGTGAATTATGGAAACGCGCAGCCCACCTTCCCACACGAAACAACGAGCGATCAATTCTTTGACGAAAAACAATTCGAAGCGTACCGCGCACTCGGTTTTTACACGATGGAACGTATCTTTGCTGATAATGAAACCGATGATCTCGATGATTTTATGGATATTTTGCTATACCCAAACAAGAAACGACACGAATAATTAAATTTGTGAGGTGAAAGATGAGAGTACGAAGAACTAGGAAGGGTCTGACGGTAAACGCTATCGCCGGAACTTGCGTTGTTATGCTTGGTCTTGATTTGAGCGATGCAACCCGAGCCGGCTGCCTAGGTTTTGCAGTTCGCCGCGAACGCTCGGACACTGGCGAGGTCGAATGGCTGCGCGGAATGAAATGCTTTGAGGCAACGGAGGACGATGGTGGTGATGGCGACGGCTTTCGCAGTAACAAACATCCGTTCCAATCGTTTCAATGGGCTGATTATGCAGCTCAGCCTAACACCGAATATACATTTAAGGTAATCGCTTTATACGGTGATCCGCATAACCTAACTGACGGGGCGAGTGTTACCGTAAAGGTCAAAACAGAGTCTGAATCCGGAGCAACACACTCCGTATTTTTTAATCGCGGAGCTGCGGCCTCGCAGGCTTACGCGCGACGATTTAACAATAAGTATCCGGACGATCCCTCGCATGGCCCGGGCTACAATGCCGCGTATAAATGGCTTTCACGCGGGCTGTTCGAATCGTTGATCAACTTTCTCGCACGCGCGACGAATAGCACTTTTTCGCTGCACGGCGCGATTTACGAATTCGAATGGCATGGAACGCTCGAAGCTGTAAAGGCCGCAGATGATCGCGGCGTACACGTCGAGGTCGTCTACGATGCGACCGATGCACCGCCGCCACCGCCTAAAAATAACACGACGACAAAGAACCGGCATGCAGTTGCAACTGCCGGAATCCAGAACCTGTGCCACAAGCGGACACAAGGCACGATCATGCACAACAAATTTTTTGTGCTGTCGAAAAACAATCAACCGGTCGCCGTGTGGACAGGCTCGACAAATCAAACTGAGAACGGCATATTCGGCCACTCAAACGTCGGCCACATAGTCGAGGATGCGACCATAGCGGGCGAGTATCTTGAATACTGGAAGGAACTCATCAAAGACAACCCCGACATAGACGATTGGGCGGAGACAAACAATCCGATTCCTTCATTTCCGCTCACGTCCGATCTATCCGTAATTTTCTCGCCACACAAAGGTCTCGCCGCACTCGATCTGTATGCCGAGATCGCAGACAATACGCGGAAGGCGCTATTCATGACTTTTCCATTCGGCATGCATAAGAAATTTCAGGCGGTTTATGAAAAAGAGGCAAATGTTCCTCGAGAAGAACGCCGTGTGATCAATCTGGCCCTGATGGAGAAGGAAGGCAACGGCTCAGGCCTGGCACAGGGCAAGATCGACGTCGATCGCATCCGCAAGCGTTCAAACGTGATCGTCGCTCTCGGCAATAGCATCAAGATGAATGTCTTCGACCGCTGGGTTAAGGAGATGCCAAAACCGACCAGGAACGCAGGCGTCCTATGGGTTCACACAAAATATATGCTGGTCGATCCACTCAGCAATAATCCAATCGTTGTCAGCGGTTCGGCAAACTTTAGCAAGGCGAGCACCGACGATAACCATGAAAACATGCTTGTAATACAGGGTGATAAACGTGCGGCAGATATTTATCTCGGCGAGTTCATGCGCTTGCACTCTCATTATGCATTCCGAGAAACTGTCGCAAAAAACTGGAATAACAATCAAGTTTGGAGGCCACAGTTCTTAAAACCAGATGACACATGGCAAGATCTTGATTATTTTAATCCAGGCACCGAACGTTTTATGAAGCGAAAGTACTTTGCAGGCCGCAAGGTTGACGTGAACTAGAGATTTGTGTGAGTTATCTCAAACCCTGACCGAATTGCTCGGTGCCGAATGAGCCGATGCCGTTTAGGCGAAAGCTGAAGACGATCTTCTTTTCCTGACGAACGCCGACGTTGAAGGTGTAATACTGCAGAGCGAGCGAGCAGCAGTCGTAAGTGTAGCCGAGTGTGTAAAGCGAGCTGATCAAAGTCGATTGACGAACGAAGCGGCGATTCTGAAAATCGAAAAAGAACGACGCCCCACCGTAAGGGCCGCGATCGCGACGCCCAAGCAGCAACGACGGACTCCACTGCGAACCGCGCAATGTTCCCGCCTCTTTGCCATCACGATTCGCAAACTGGGCTAGTGATGGGATCAGCGTCACGGCACGCGTATAGTAAAACGTCTGAAACAGTTTTACAAATGCCTGATCATAGCCGACCGTCGCCGAAATCGCGCGAATCCCGTCGCCTTGAAACCCAAGATCGAGCCGCGAATTTACAAAGATCGTTCGTTGCGGCCGGTAAGTAGCGTCGATATTCAGCGGCGAAAATCTACGCGGAACTCCGCCGAATGTATAAAAACTCATCGCCGTAATCGGCTCGATCTGATTTCTTCGTCCGGGCGTCAACGCTCCGCCGAATGTCTTGTCGAAAAAGTATTTTCCCCTAACCGTCAGTGTAAAAATTTCATAAGGCTGTACTGAGAGCGTATCGCCATTCGATTTTGCCTGAAGACGCAACAGCCGCTGCGCATCGTCGGTCACCGCTTCGCCGTACCGCCGCGTGTAAATTCGATTGGTGACACCAAACTCGACCTCGTTAGTATTCGTCATCGTATCGACATGATCGAAACGAATAACGCGATTGAAATTGTCGATCCCCTTCACCAAACGGTACGTGATAAAAGGTTCGATCACATGACGAAAACGAAACGCGTCATCTTTGCCGTAAAAGTTTTTTGCCAGGGCAACAGGCCGCACATCGAATGTAAATTCGCCGTACTTCCTGATCACATCACGCCCGATGACGCGGCGAAGATCGTCGAACGAGTTTGAGTAATACGTAACACGCGTCGCTCCGGTGAGCGTAAAATTAAAATTTCGCGTTTGAAACGGCAAAATTATCTGCGGATAAATGTCGAATCGCTGAACGATCGAGGGCGTAACGACAGGATTACGGGTTCCAGCTGCCTGAGCATAGAGGTCGAGATCGGCGACCTGTTCGCGCCGCGACACGCCCTCTAGACTAGACTTGAACGAAAAATAGGCGCCGCTCAAAAACGACAGGCGCGACGGGCGCTTCTCAAACGAGATACTCGGTATGTTACGGGTTTTTTGCTGAACGTTAGGGATCGATATCTCCGTACGACGTGCGATAAAGTTTAGCGTGTAATCGCCCCAACTCTTGTTAATAAACGCCTGCGAAACCTCGATCGGCGAAATGATCTGCTGAATGCCGTCCGAAAATTCCTGACGAAACGCGAGGCTCGATGTTTGCCGTAGATCGACGGCCGCAGTAAAACCGTTTGGGAAATACTGCACGCCTTCGGCATAGACGATCGAGCCGCCCTGATCTGGATGAGCCGCGTCAATACCCGGCCCGAAGATTCTGTCCTTGACAGCATAAAACCCAAAGTTGAAATATGAACGCGAGTTTGCACGGGTTCGAAAATCCAAACCGTAACCAATCCCACGTGACGTGAACAAATCCGCGCGCATCGTCACATCCGCCGATTCGCCAAGCGTTTGATAATACGCGCCCGAAAGCCGGGCACCTTTTCGCGACGAATAGCCAAACGTCGGGGTCAAGAAACCCGAACTGCGATCTTTCTCTTTTATCGGAATCGATGCGAATGGAACGATAACGAGCGGAATGTCTTTTATGCGAAATTTAGCTTTCTTGAGTTTTAGCCTGTCATTGGTTTTGATGCGAGCCTCGTCGGCAGCGAAACTCCACTTCGGCACAGCTTCCTCGCAAGCCGTGAAAACGCCTTTTGTCACGACAACCTCATTGAGAGCAACTCGTTCAACACGCTCGGCTCTAAAGTAAATTACAGTTCCATCATTTGTCTGATTTGTAAAACCGGTCGAATCTTCAAAAACGCCGAGTTTTGTTTTGTAGTTCCACACGCCCGTCGCCCCGGTAATTCGTTGGTCGTCACCCTGATCGAAGATCACGCTGCCGCGTGCGACAATTTTGTTCTCGGCTTCGTAAATCGTCACTTCGTCAGCCTGAAGGCGATAAATGCCGTATCGAATATCGACGTTGCCGCTGTGGCGAATGATGCGGGCGTTCTTCTCGCCTTCAACGCTTTGTTTGACCGAGTAAACTACGACCTCACCGTCGCCGCCTTCTTGCTCGACGGTCGGCTTCTTTTTAGATTTCGGAGCGCTAATGTTCTGTGCAGGCGAAACGGGATTTACATTTGGCGTGTCCGTAATCGGATTTGAGAGTTGCCGCTCGACTGGATTAGTTTGCTGAGAATACACGGCGACAGACGCCATCAGAGTGAGCAAAAACGCAGCTATCGACCTATTAAACCACATCGAATCAATAAGATAAGTTGATGCTAACAAAATGGAGCCAAACTATAAAGGCCGCTCGGACGAGTGTATTTATTTCGCCGTCAGCTCAAGCACAAAAAAATCCGTGCCATCGATCCGCGTGATCGTTCCTTCGTTGTAGGGTGCGGAAAAAAACGGGACGGCTGTGTACGACTTACCTTTTAGAGCGACATCGCCCCTCATCTCGCTTTGCGATCTCAGTTCGGGGTGAAACAAGTCTTCGGTTTCGATCGTCGCATCGGCGACACTTCCGGTTTTCTCCAGATCGCTTGCAAGTTTATCTGTATCGACCTTATCAAATCGCAGAACCGCAGTCAGGCGCTTTTGTGTTTTATCTTCCTTGAAAAAAATGTCTTCGGCTTCGTAAGGCATGTTTATCAAAAGGCTGAGCTCCTCGGCATTCGTCCTTACTCCATTGGTATTTTCTGAAGATGAATTCGAAGCCGGAGACGGAGCAACATTTCCGTCGGCACGCCCGCCGCACGAGATGGACAGCAATATTTGTGATAAAGAGAGGAAAACCACGGCAAGCCGCCTGAAATGACTCATAGGTCAATTGTAAGAAGTCGGTTGCAGGTTTGCAATTTGCTCGGCCCGCGTAACGCAGCGCGCCGCGAGATTGCGAATAAAAAGCCCTTAAACTAAGATGATAAGGGTATTTTAATAAAACCTTGATGGACACGACCGAAGTAAAAACAGCAGCGACCGATGCCCAAAAAGACGTCGAGCGTTGGGAAGAGGAAACGCTCAAGCCCGTTATCGACCAGCGGCCGGAACGTAAAAAAACTTTTGAAGGCGTGAGTCTCGAACCAGTAGAACGGCTTTACACAGAAGCCGACGTTGACGCCGTCGAAGTCGGTTTCCCCGGTGAGTTTCCCTACAAACGCGGCATTCATCCAACCGGTTATCGCGGCAAGCTTTGGACGATGCGGCAGTTTGCCGGGTTTTCGTCGCCCGAGAAAACCAACGCCCGGTTCAAGTATTTGATGGAACACGGCCAGACCGGCCTGTCGGTCGCATACGATCTGCCGGCGCTGATGGGTCTCGATGCTGACTCGCCCCTAAGCGAAGGCGAAGTCGGCAAATGCGGCGTTGCAGTTTCGTCGCTCGCGGATTTTGAGGTTCTGTTCGACGGGATTCCGCTCGATCAGGTCACGGTTTCGCAGACGATCAATGCACCGGCGCCGATCTTTCTGGCGATGTATCTAGTCGTCGCGGAGAAGCAAAAGGCCGATTTCAGCAAGATCTCCGGCACTCTGCAAAACGATATTCTCAAGGAATACATCGCTCAAAAGGAGTGGATCTACCCGATAAAACCAGCGATGAAGCTCGTCATCGACACATTCGAGTACACAACGAAGCACGTGCCGAAATACAACCCGATCTCGATCTCGGGCTATCACATTCGCGAGGCCGGTGCGACGGCGTTGCAGGAGCTGGCGTTCACGCTACGTGACGGCGTCGAGTATGTGCAGTACGGCGTCGAGCGTGGCATGGACGTGGATGAATTTGTGCCGCGGCTGTCGTTTTTCTTCAACGCTCACAACGACTTTTTTGAGGAGATCGCCAAATATCGCGCCGCCCGCGTCATTTGGGCGCGAACAATGAAGGAGCGCTTTGGCTCGAATAATCCTCGTACGATGCAGCTCAGGTTTCACACTCAGACAGCGGGCGTGTCGCTGACGGTTCAACAGCCGCTAAACAATATCGCACGCGTCGCGATACAGGCTCTCGCCGGCGTGCTTGGCGGCACGCAGTCGCTGCATACAGACTCGTACGACGAAGCCCTCGCTCTGCCGACAGACGAGGCGGCGCTGATCGCGCTTCGCACGCAGCAGATCATCGCCGAGGAAACCGGCGTAGCGAACACCGTCGATCCGCTCGGCGGTAGCTACTACATCGAGTCGCTGACCGAGAAGATGATTGCCGGCTGCATGGACTATTTCGAGAAGATCGACGGATTTGGCGGTATGGTCGAGGCGGTCGAGGCCGGTTTCCCGCAGCGTGAGATACAGGAATCGGCTTATCAATATCAAAAAGCTGTTGAGCGGCGTGAACAATCCATCGTCGGCGTCAATAAGTACGCGATGGAGAACGAGATTCACAAAACCGACATTCTGCAGATCGACGAAACTGTACGCGACCACCAACTTGAACGGCTCGCTCGCACCAAAGCGACCCGCGACAACGGCTCGGTCGCAAACTCACTCGAAAAGCTCAAAAAGGCCGCAAACACGGGAACAAACACAATGCCCGCCATCATCGAGGCCGTCGCGGCATACGCAACCGTCGAGGAGATCTGCGTCGCCCTGCGCGATGTTTACGGCATCTACGAGGAACCGGCGTTTTAGAGCACGATGAAGTTTGGCTTATGGAAGTTTAGGATCCTGCTTCGGGCGCTCTGCCTGGGACTGGCCGCTGTTTTCATGTGGAAGGCTTTTTCAATCGCATGGCAGGATGTCCCGGTCGAACTACCCGCGGCTCGGAGTTCCGATGTCCTTGTAGTTACAGTCCCGATCGAAAGACGTCCAAGCTACTTTTGCGATGAGTTTACGGACCAAAATGACAAGGCTTCCTGCCTGAGCCAACTTGTCTTTGACGATCGCGATATGTCAATTTATGACAATTTCGGCCAGCAGGGCTGTTCGTTCCAGGAACTCAGCGAAAATCCGAGCAAATGCGAGCGATCACTAACCAACACACGCCGATTTGTTTGGGAACATTGGAAGAACCGAACGCGGGGATATGTAGCTGTTTCAAACGGGTCCGACGGAAGAACATGGACGAGGCATCTGTTCATTGAGCCAAACGAAGATGGTAAATGGCGAATTACTGAAGTCCCAATTCCGCTGCTTCGCGAGCCGGAGGACCCGGAGCACTATCGGCTTGGAGATCTGATAGAGGTCAAATGGGAAACCGCAGGCGACTGGGAAACTCGCTACGGTCTCACAAAAGGAACTAAATATCTCAGGCTGGAAAATATCACCGGTGATGGTTTGATTCTCTGATCACTATTACGAACAGTTCCTTTCCTGCTTACTTCCCATAGCTCACCCGCCAGATCTTCCTCCCGCCGTCGTCCGTGATGAGTAGCGAGCCATCGGCAGCGACGAGAAGGCCGACGGGGCGGCCCCAGACTTCGTTCGAGTTCTCGTCAGGCAGCCAGCCGGAGACGAAATTCTCATACCGGTTTCCTTCAAGTTTTCCCTTTGAATCAAAAGGTATCCTGACGACGGTGTAGCCTGAGAGCTTTGAACGGTTCCACGATCCGTGAAACGCGACAAAGGCGTCGCCCTGATATTCTTTAGGGAACATCTTTCCCTTGTAAAACTGTATGCCGAGCGCCGCAACGTGCGATTGGAAGATCACGTCCGGAACGATCGTCCTGTCAACCAGATCCGTTTCTTCTTTCCTTCTAGGGTCGCGATTCTTACCAAGGTATGAGTACGGCCACCCGTAAAAGCCGCCTTCTTTTACGCTCGTCGCATAGTCGGGCACGAGATCGTCGCCGAGTCCGTCACGTTCGTTGACGGCGGTCCAAAGCTCGCCGGTCTTTGGGTTCCACGCGAGGCCGATCGGATTGCGGAGGCCGCCCGCGTAGATCTTGTGATTTTTGCCTTCCGGGTCGTAAACCGAGATCGCCGCCCGCCGCAGGTCGGCCTCGACATCGACGTTTGTCGCCGAGCCGATTGAGACGAACATCTTTTTGCCGTCGCGCGAGAACAGGATGTTCCGCGTCCAGTGCTGGTTGTAGCCGCCGGCCGTGAGTTCGACGATCCGCTCGGGCTCGCCTAACGCTGCGGTCTGACCGCCCGTGTATTTGAAACGGACAACCGAGTCGGTATTTGCCACATAGAACCAACCGCCGTGAAAGGCCATGCCAAACGGCTGCGAAAGCTTATCGGAGAATACGAAGCGCTGATCGGCCTTGCCGTCTTTGTTCGTGTCGCGAAGCACGATCACCGTATTCGCACGCGAATCCGCGACAAATACGTCACCGTTCGGCGCCAAGGCCATCCACTGCGGATAGCGAAAATCTCCCTCGGCAAAGACGTTGATCTTAAATCCCTTTGGCACCTGAAGCGTTGCATTCGGCGGCTGTGGAACAACACGCGACGGTCGCCTCGCGCTCTCGGTGTGGAACGGCGACGGCAGCTTCGCCGGGTCGTAGGACATTACGCTCGGCCGATCGAACTCGACGACGCGTGGCAGCGGCGGTGCGACAAATGGCGTTGCGGTTGGCGACGGCCTCGGAGCCGGCGGTTGGGCGATGACGGTCGCCGCGAACGATGCCAACGCAACGGCGAGTTTGATACAATTGCGGTTCATAAGTTTCAAAAAGAGATGCCGGAAATATTATCGATCTTCCAACAGAATAACGGCACGAGGGCGTCGGGCACAAGCTCGCTTGGAACACGCGGAGAGAAACTCGCGGTCGAGCATCTTATCAACCACGGCTATCGGATCGTCGTGACGAATTTCAAGGTTCCGGTCGGGCGCAACTCGAAGGGCGTATCTGTCACCGGTGAGATCGACATCATCGGTCTCGACGGCGACACATTGTGCTTTGTCGAGGTCAAGACGCGGCGGTCGGAGGCGTTCACGCCGGTTATCACAGCAGTCGATCATCGAAAACAACGACAGATAACACGCACTTCAAAAATTTACCGCCGCATTTTTAACTTGATGGAAATGCCTTGTCGGTTCGATGTCGTGACTGTGCTGAAGCCGAAGTATGGCGACGCGGCGACTATCGAGCTTACAAAAGATTTTTGGACAGAGACTAGGTTTCGCAAGCGCACATGGCGCGACGATTGGATTTAGCCACAGAGAGCACAGAGGACACTGAGAAATGGAAAGCGATATACTGTGTGACCCCGGTGATCTCTGTGGTAAATTCTTTTCACTCAGCAAACTCACCGATGTCTCAATGGCACAGGTTCTATCTTATCTAAAAGCAACCGGTTTGAAACGTGCATAAATAATCAATCCCGATGCATCGGGACTGCGTGAAGGAACAGCACGAATTTCTCTGTGACCTCGGTGATCTCAGTGGCTTAGACATTGATGGCGTGACGAAAGCTGGCAAGAAAAAAGGGCGGCTCGCAATGGCCGCCCAAAATTTTACGCTAATGCGAATATCACTGATCTCCGTCCGCGATTATATCAAGTCCGGTCACCTCATCCAGGACCTGGATCGTCCGCGGAGTAAAGACGTACCGCTTAGAGTTCACGGCTAGAATGTAGGTTTCGCCGACTCTGACGTCCTCGAACCTGTAGTTGCCAAAGCTTGACGAGCGGGCCGTCTGTATCACGCCGCGTGCGTCAGTAAGTGTAACGATCGCATTGCTCAATCCGGCGCCGTTTGGCGTCAACACGCGTCCAGATACGTCAACACCCGCAGCCGTCGGCACTAGCGCCGCACCCGACCAGCGTGAGAATTGGGTCACGCCGGTAACAGGACCGAGAATGTTGTTGGTCGTATCAACGCATGGCGTTAGACACATGGGGTCGGTCGTGCCGTTGGAATTACGTCTGAAAACGATGTAATTCGCCTCGGTTCCGTTTACGTCGACGTCGAGATACGCGAACGACAGATCGGCCGTGATGTCACCGAGTTCGTTCAGTTCCCAGTTTCTCGACAGCGAGTTCGCCGGATCAAATCCTAAAAGCATTGCATCGAAGACCGTAACCGATATTGACGACGGGAATATTCCGAGCGCCGTGACATCTACCGTCACTGGCGTGTACTCCGGCGGATTACCAACGCCGTTCTCATTACCTTTGCCGCCCGACAACATGCTGTCCGGCATCGTGCCGACCGGATAGACAAATGTTCCGGTTCCGCAGTACTCCTTGTTAACTGTTCCAACCACGTAGTTTCCGCCGCCCGCACCCGTGACCGTCGCAGCGCAGCCGAGCGTTAATGTGTTAGCTCCCGTACTTACGATACCGCCGAGTGTCAGGACATTGACCACCATGACGTTTCCACCTCCAAAAGGCGCCGTGCCTCCTCCAATTGTCGAGCCGTCCGAGAGTGAAAGGTTAGTGTATGTTCCAAACGGAACCACTGCCGCTCCGATCGTGAACAAATTAGGCGCCGTCGCTCCCGCACCCGGATTCGAACCCGTATTCAGGGCGGCATCCAGTGCCGTCACGTAGTATGCGATCGGCGACGGATTGGTAAGCATTCCGCCGATCGTACAATTCCATACTCCGTTCTGCGGGTTACCGCTCGACAACATGCAAACACTTGAAGAGAATGCTCCGATAGGGACTACACCGCCATCGATGCGCCAAAAGATCGTTGCGCCGGTCACCCCGACAGCATCGGTGATCGTCACAGGCAATGTCGGATTCATCGTCGAAGTCGTATTCGGGATTGGCGTATATGTCAGCACCGGAGCTGCTGTATCGACCGTCCACATGTGGCTGGCCGGTGTCGGATCGGGTGTGCCAAAGTTGTCGACGGCGCGGACCTGGAAGGTGTGCATGCCGTCCGCAAGACTGGCCGTCGTGTGCGGCGATGTACACGCCGCGAAAGCATCCGCATCGACTTTGCACTCGAAGCCCGCGATTACCCGCGGCGGCGTAGTCGTTCCGGTGAATGAGAACGTAGGTGTCGAATCATTCGACGGATTCGGCGGATTCAGCGTTATCGACGTATCCGGACTGACCGACACGTTGGATATAGCCTTCCATACTTCTGTACCTGATGTAGGGTAATTTGTGTAAGTGTGAGCCGTTCCAACTTGAACCCACGTATGATTCTCGCTGTCTGAAAATACTTGAGAAGCACTTAATACGCCACGACCAGTTGTAACAATTAAAACGCTGCCCTGTGAATTGTCAGTAGCGATTCCCCTAGTTGTGATTGACGTTCCACCGTTCCCATCTACAACATAATCCAAACGATGCACTCCCAAGACAGGAGTTTCAGAATTTACTGTATCCTCTACCGCTATCAGCCAGAGTTGGGCGCCTTCGCCTGAGTCCGATGTCCATGTTACGTTGTGAGTGCCAGGACCTACGCTCTTTGTGGCAACTGCTAATTGAACAATGGAATCATCCAGAGTAAGTTCCTCAATCTTTGTAAACCCGTTGTTAGGGGTCGCACTATGAACATTACCTATACCACCGTCCCCAAACCACAAAGCTATCAATACCGCATCTCTGGTTGTCGTAACATCCGCACTTAACGATGGGCTGGTGAGTCGCTCAATCCACGAAAAATCAACTATGTTAGTGCTATTTCGCACCTCAATTGCCGCGATGGTTATTTCATCGTTGTTTGCTTTTGTAGATGTAAATGTGTGACCGCCGGTGAAAGTTTGCCCGGTATTGACCGCGTCCTGCGTGTGGACGATCGAAGTTGCATTCCATGTAAAGTCACCGTAGGTAGTGCCGCTGCCCTGCAGCTGGAGTGAAGTCCCAGCAGCGTTGGTGCCGGGCTGCGAAACGCCGATGTCGGTGCACGTGACACCATCCGCCAGGCCGCCCACGCCAACGAAAGTGCCCTCGTAGCATAGGAATTGCACCAGCGTGTTCGTGGACGTGTTTATAAGAGCAATGCCGTCGGGCGCCCCGTTTTGAATTCCACCCGACGGATAAGAGATCGAAACAGTCCCGTACCCGCCCCCCTGGTCAGTGGTCGTACCCGCCAAGGCATCGGTGTCGTAGACGGAGCCGCCCGACCCGTTGTAAAGCACGATGGAGTAGTTCGCCATGTTCGTGCCTGCGGGTGCAGCCACCTCGACAAACTCGCCGGCGTCAGTGCCAGTAATGTCGTAGAGAATCTCGTTAATGAAAACCGCTGACGTTGGATTTGCAAAACGTGGCTCCACCGTATTCGGAGCCTCACTATTTGGAGCCGCTGTCCCGTAACCGAAAAAATTGCGCACCGAATCGACCAGCGAAAAATTCGCCGCATTCGTTGCGGCTCCGGCGAAGCTTAGCAACATTCCGCCGATGATCGCGATCAGTGCGAAGCGGCTGACGAAGACACGTGACGATCTTTGGCGAAGTGACATAACAATATACCCATTTGGGGCGTGCTCCTAAAATAATTTTTGCAGCTTTGCGGTCAAAAAAGCAGATATGCAGACTATCGCGGCAAAGCAGTAGGGAAAATGCTTTGCACACAAATTGCTTCGGCCTAAATTTGATTCAAACTTAACTAGTCGGGCGAATTATATGCTCTTTGGAGGGAAAGTCAAGGGAAGAGCGAGGGTGCGGCAGTGAGACGGTCAGACTGCGAGAGGGAGGGCCGGAGCGCGGGACGGAGAGAGGGCGAGAGCGCGGGAAGGCAAGAGAGCGGGATTATGTTACGCTGAGCGAGATATAGCCAGAATGGCTCCGGGCGCCGACATTTCCGGCAAATGGACCCTAGTCGCTGATGCGGGTGGACAATTGATAGACATCTCGGTCGAATTGAAACAGTCCGGCTCGGATTTTACGGGCGGCGCCGTTTCGCTTGTCTCGGGGTGGTGCAAGACCTATGCCGTGAAGAATAGCCCGTAAATAGCACGTTCGATGGCATGAGGTGTGGAGTTTTTCGCGCCTTTGGGAGGTGCCGCGAGACAAGTTCGCGAAGCGGATGGTCGCCTACAACGAAAAAAAGCTGTCTGAAAAGGCGCCTCCGGACGGTTTTTAAGCATAGCCACGTCCCTTTAGGGCGTGGTTGCGGTTCGCCAGAGATCGATAGCCCGTTTTAACGGGCTTACTCACGGCGGGCTTAAGCCATTGGAAAATAGGGACGTTAAAACGCCTTTTCGGGATTCTCAGCGAACATCTACCCGGCTGTAAACGACTGGGCTATGCTTTAAGAAAACCGAACCAACTGACCAGAATTAAAAAAAGGGCGGCTCGCAATGGCCGCCCAAAACTTTACGTTAATGCGAATATCACTGATCTCCGTCCGCGATTATATCAAGTCCGGTCACCTCATCCAGGACCTGGATCGTCCGCGGCGTAAAGGTGTACCGCTTAGAGTTCACGGCCAGAATGTAGGTTTCGCCGACTCTGACGTCCTCGAACCTGTAGTTGCCAAAGCTCGACGAGCGAGAGGTTCGCGTAACACCGCGTGAGTCTGTTAACGTCACAATCGCGTTTCTCAAACCTCCGCCGCCTGCGACCAACACGCGTCCCGCGACATCCACGCCCGCCGCCGTCGGCGCCAATGCAGCACCCGACCAGCGTGAGAACTGCGTCACGCCGGTTACCGGTCCGAGTATGTTGTTGATTGTATCGGCACAAGCGATGAGACACATCGGGTCGGTCGTGCCGTTGGCGTTGCGACGGTAAACGATGTAATTCGCCTCCGCGCCGTTAACGTCGGTTATAACGCCGTCGAGATATGTAAACGACAGATCGGCGGTCAGATCACCGAGTTCCTCGAGCTGCCAGTTTCTCGATAGCGAATTTGCGGGGTCAAAGCCGATCAGCGTCCCATCAAACACCCTCGCCGACAGGAACGACGGGAACTCTCCGGCGGTGACGTTTACCGTGACAGGCGTGTATTCCGGTGGTAAACCTTCAGGAGCCTCAGTAAACAGTGCGTCAGGCGTTGTGCCGACCGGATAGGTAAACGCTCCGGTGCCGCAGTATTGCTTGTTCACGGTACCAACAACGTAATTTCCGCCGCCCGCATTTAGAAAGACGGCGTTGCACTCCAGCGTGAGCGAGTTGAAATTGCCCGTGTTCAGAATGCCGTTGAGCGTGATCGAATTGGTTATCGTTGCGCTGCCCGCCATCTGATCGTCCGGTGCGGCAATCGCGTTGTAGAAAATGCCCGCCGGGAAGACTCCTGTAGCCGACTGGACAAGTTCGTCCGCACCGATCTCAGGCGCCGTCGCCGGTCTCGGATCATTGTCATGATCAACCGTTGCAAAACCGGTCAACCCGTCGCCGATAAGCGGAGTGTCAGGAGCCGTGAGATTGAACTCGAGGTGAAGATCGTTCACCGGATTAACAAACACCGGATCGACCTCTTGCGAGTTCGCATCATCACTAACAGCCGTTTGCCAAGCTGCCAACGTACCGTAATCCGTTCCTGCCGCCGAACCCAACGAACCGCTGCGGAAGAACCCAGCGTTTACACCGCTCGAAAAGAAGTCGTTGTAATTCGAGTCGAGATTGACAAACGTAGTTGTCACCATACCGATCGTGTAGCTCTCGGCATTGACACCGCCGCCCGAAGAAATTTGGGTCGTGTAGAAGATATTGTTCTTCAATTCAACCGTTGGATCAGCGCCGGTAATGGCTACGCCAAAGCCCGGCATTTGCGCGGCACTGGCACCTGCGAAAAATCTATCTCCGGTCATAGCAATCGAGTTGTGATAGAGCCGCGTGCTTGAGCCGGTTGCTCCGACAACATAAATACCGGCGACAATGTCAGGCGAAGTTGCCGGAGATGTTACGCCGGTTATCATGTTGTTCCGAATAGTATTCGCACCGCCCGTTCCTCCTGCAACAGTAATACCCGCCGCCGAGAAACCGACAGTGCTAAGACTCGCAACGCCGTTGATTTTGTTTCTTTCAACCAACGCATTGATGACACCGCCCGAAGTCGTATTCGTCGTATCAATACCCTGAGTTCCTACACCGATACCAATACCGTCTGCAGATTCATTGGTCGAAACGCCATTGATACTGTTTTCGGTAATTTGAACGCCATTTTCGAAAAAGACAAGGATACCCACCCGGCGGATGCGGTCACCCGCAACAGCCGAAGTCTCATTCATCGTAATGACTGTTCCGGTGTTCGGGCTTGCCGCGCTTAAGCCAGCCGAATAGATACCAAATAGGGCTCGTCCGACAAGACAGTTCTCAACGCGGTTGTTGTTATTCGGTCCCGTAGCGACTGTTCCCGGTGTCGCGCCGCCGAGCGAAATACCTAACAGGCTCGTTAACGGGTCTTGTCCGAGAACTCTGACGTTTTGAATCGTATTGTTCTGCGCGCCGTTTGTGGCGTTTGAACCAACCGAGATTACTACCGCCGATGTGCTGGTGTTTGTGTTCTGTATGGTCAGGTGACGTGATGCAGCAGTGCCGCCTACAACTGCCGGAGGACTGCATGCGTCAGAGTCGCCATTGATCGTGACAAGATCGGCGCCGTTAAGTCTGATCAGCGCACCGGCGTTGCTGCCTGTGATCGTGGTCGGACTGCTGCACGGATACATCGTCGTGCTGTAACCACCCGCGATCTCATTCAGAGGATGGGTTCCGAGTTCACCGCTCAGGTTGCTTAGTATTTCAATCGTGACATTGCCGGTCGCTCCGGCGAGGTTGATCGCCTCAAAGATGCCGCCGGTATTTGTCAGCGACGGATAGTTGCCGCCCGTGCCAACGGTGTAGGTTCCGTTAAACGGCGGTGGAATATCGGTAATTGTTGCGGTTGCCACGGTTGGTGAACCTAATGTCGCGCCGCCTGTCGGCAGCGAAAGCGTGATTGTAAATGTTTCGGCAGGGTCGGTAACCGCATCCGTGCAAAGAGTGACGTTGATCGGCTGGCTCGTAACCGAGTCGCCGAAACTCAAAAGCGTCGGACCCGGATTTACATAGTCAACGCCGACGCCGCAAGCCGCGCCGCCCGTTCCCGAACCATCGGTCATAGTATATGTCGCGCCGACAATTCCCGAACTACCCATCACGCGATTGACGGTTGCCACCAGCGTTGTGCCTTCGTTGCCACCGTATGTCGCCGAACTAAGTTGCAAAACGCCCGGCGATGGATAAAACTCATCCGCACCGATGTCGTAGGCCGGACCGTTCGGACGTGCTTCGTTGTCAATATCAACCGTTACCGCCGCAATGGTCGTGCCGACGTTGATATTCGGCGATGCTCCGGTAAGATGCAAATCTGCTGTCGGAGAAGCATGAAGCGGGTTTGCCTGAATCGAGGCGGCATCTTGAGGCGCGGTCAAAGCCGCTTGCCACAAAGCCAAAGTAGCAAACTGAGTTGTCGTGGTTGAGCCTGTGGTGGTCGATAAACCGCCTGTTTGCAGTTGGGTATTGGCAGGATTGATATAGTAATTGTTAAAGTTCAAACCGCCCGTGCCAAAAACATAAGCGGCGGAGTTCAGCGTAATCGCATAATAACGATTAGCCGCCGTGCTTGAACTGCTGGCATCCATATAGATGCTGTTGTTCATCACGGTAAAATTGACGTTATTAGTGCCGTTCGCCCCGGGAATGCGAATTCCGTTTCCGTATTGGGTAGTAGCTCCTGCCGCACCCGGATCCTGATCTCCTGTAATGCTGATGGAATTATTCACAATACTGTCTGTATGCCCGGCGGCAACACCGATGCCGGCAACTTGGTCACCACCCGTGCCGTTAGCGCGAATGGTGTAGATAAAGTTGTTGGCAACCAGGTTGTTGGTAGCCACGCCGCTGCGCGTTGTGCCTAACACAATACCTATCGCAGAGAAGGTTCGTTCTTCAATAACATCGTGAATAGTGTTTCGCGTTACTGTGTAATCGCCTGACGTAATTGCCGTGGTTGCGGTCGCTGACCAGCCGTTGGTTCCGATACAGATACCGCAACGGTCTGCGCCGGCGGTTGTATTAGCTAAATCGCCGCCGACAAATTGGACGGTATTACGCGAAACGAGCGCTCCGGTATCGGCTTGCATATAGATTCCCGACTGCCCGATTTCGTCCGCACCGAATGATGTCGGACCGACGATGTTGTCGGTAACAATCGGGCTAATATTGTTATTGGTCGTTACGCCGCGAGACGAAATGGCATGACGCGCACGGACAACACGATTAAAGATAAACTGGTTGTTATCGTTGTCGTTACCATCGGTAGAAGTCAAACTAATCGTCGTTCCGGTCTGAATAATCCCAAAAGTAGCGTTGCTTGTTGTATTCGCTGTTGCACCTGCGGCAACTTCGAGATTGCGAATAATGTTGTTCGAAGCGCCGTTACCTGCGACGACGCTGGCGAGCCAAATCGCCGCCGTTGCCGCTGAGGTGTTTGAATTGGAAACGGTTAAGTTTCGTCCCGTTCCGCCAATGCGTCCGTCGACAGTTACGTTATCCGCGCCGTTAAGCTTGATAATCGTTCCGACGATGCTTCCGGTGACTGTTCGCGCCGCGCCCACGGGGAAAACATTAACTGAGGTATATGCCGCCGGTGCAATTGTTCCCGAAACCAAAGTTGCTGAAACCGTTTCCGTCGTGTTGCTGCAAACTTCGGCGTCGATTGCGCCTTGGTGTGTTCCTGCGTTTATCGCTGTAGTTGCGAGAGCGAGCGTCGTGTAACCGGTTGGTCCCATTGTTCCCGCCGTAGCGTGGACTTCGACCGCTGACGCCGTTGTGCATGATGGCGGCAGAATCTGTCCGCGAATTTCGCCGCCGGGAAAGCCGCCGGTGTGAATGTTGAAATACATATTACCCGCGAGAAGGTCGGCGAGCTGTGCGGGCGAGATAGCGAAAGTCTGCTGCGGAATCACGCCGCTCGTCGCCCCGGGAACGCCCGAAAGTCCGAATGTCACGGGGCCGGGGACGCCAACAGCCGCTGTGTGGATGTGCGCGGCTGTGGCGGCTGTGCCGAGGCCCGTAAAGCCCATGTTGACGGTGATCTGCGTTCCGTCAGGACTCACGACGACGTTGCCGTAGCCGAGACCGGCGCTGCCGCTCGGCGGCGTTTCCTGCGCGCCGTCGATAGACGCTCCAAAACGCTGGCTGTATGCACTCGCGCTAATGACAAGAAGCGTGAAAAGAATGGCAACGAAACGAACGGGACGGTGATTTTGCAACATAACTTTAACTTAATCCTCGACGGGAATGGTTCTCTATTCAATCTAAATTCACGAAAGATATAACCTTACGAGTTTTCTCACACGCCATTCGAAGGCGGCTAAAGGGGAAGGCATGCGGCACTCTGCCGGATAAAAACGAATTAGCAAAAGTATACGGAATTTGAAGGTGATGTCAAAACAAGCGTGGGTGTTCGAGTGATGACTACAGCCCGGAACTTGATCTCCTATGCCTTTGCGAAATAACGTCAGACTTCTCTGACGCAAATCAGTCAGTTAAAAGGTTAATTTGTCACAATGACAGCTTCTGACCTGACAATAATTGTCATTCTCAACAAGGTGATTCTGTGATAAACAATGTTTTGTAGTATTTAATTTATGGGCATAGTATTTGCTGTGCAGACAGTCGGCAGGAATTCTTTCTAGACAATTGACCCCGCCAAATTACCCAATAGAAAGGAGATTTAAAATGAAAGTACTTGTTCAATCCCTACTTGTAATGACATTTCTGGCCGGAGCCGCTTTCGCTCAAGTGAAGGAGCTCAACGCTGAAATGAGCCTTGCCGGGAAACAAACTAGCGCCGGTATCTACGACCCGACCGTCGCCGAAACGCAAGGGAATACCTTTGTGCTCGACTCCAGCGATAGCAGCTTTTCATCGACTTTACTGACCGTGTCGTTTGATTTTTTGAATGACGTCGATTACGACAACGGTAACGAGATCTCGGGAGGCGAGTGGAATCTCGCCATTTACAAAGGAGGCCAGTATCGCGGCTCGATTTATGGCAAGATAACAGGAGGTTATATCAGATGGGCGAACTCGCAGGATCTGAGGCTAACGGACGCGTATCTGAGCATTCTCGGAGGTACCGGCGGATTTGAAGATACGCCTGAGGGCGAGGCTTATCTACGTGCCGAAACCATACTGAGCAACAATCAGACGAGTGTCGTGATCACCGGAATGCCCCTCTAGCGTTCAGCTAGAACAACGAAAAAATAGCGTCTTCAGCTTCTAAATGTCGCCAAAGACGCTATTTTTGTTTCTATCTACCCGAGAACGGTCCATGGAGCATTTTTTTACCCTCTTCGCGCAAAATAGGATCTCGGTTGGAAATCTGCATTTCCAACCAGAAGTTGATCGCGTGGCCCGGGTAAAACTGAACGAATCCGAAAAAACAAAACCTGCGATCATTGCCGAAGGTGCAGAGTAATCCAGCCTGCGGCATCGTCGCAGGAAAATGCGCATACACAGATCGCAAGCCGCAACGCGGCGAAGTAATCGTTCCGCAAGACCGCGAGTTACTCCGCACCGTTGGTGCTCACCCGTTTAGTTTGGCACTGTTCCTGCGGCGATACCGCAGGCTAAGTTACCGTCGCACCTTCGGTGCTGCTGTATCTTCGTATAAATTTGTGGCCAAGAAATGCTTTTTATTTGCCTGAAGCGAGCTGGAGCCGCGCCGACGCGTGGTCGATCGCCTCGCGTGTGCTTTCGGTCTCTTCGATTGCGGAGGATTGTGCAGCGGCGAGAGCCTTTTCGGCCTCTTCGCGGGCAAGTTTTGCGGCAGCGGCGTCGATCTCGTCGGCAGATTCCGCCGTATCGACGAGCACAGCGACTTTATCGCCGCTGACCTCGACAAAGCCGCCCGAGACGACGAGCTTTTCGGCTGCGCCCTTTGCCGAATAGGTCAGAATTCCCGGCTTTAGCGCAGACACAAGCGGCGCGTGATGCGACAAAATACCCGCCTCGCCCGACGCGGTCGGAACCGTGACGGAATCGACCTCGGCGTCGAGGACTCGCTTTTCGGGAGTTACAATTTCTAGCTTAAGCATAGTGATCTATTTAGTGAAAGAGTGAAAATGTGAAAAAGTGAAAGAGATTAGCTGTCTGCGTTTGATATTGCCTTCATGTGATTTGAGATTGACCCGCTCAAAAATCTAGCTTTCCCACGCATGTCTTCCATTTCATCTTTTTCGATATAGCCGACCTCAAACGCGATATATAACAAACTTCTCGACTCTCCCGCTGACGCTTTTGCGATATTCAAAAAGTTCAAATATTCTCTTCTTGATCTTCTCTCGAATCCTCCGGCAATATTGGTTGATATAGAGACCGCGGCATCCCGCATCTGCCCTTTCAACCCGAAGTCGGTTTTCAAACCTTTACGCTCTGTAAGAACATAAATCTCTTTCGCAAACTCAATTGCCTTTTGCCAAATGTGTAAATCTTCAAAACAAGTGATCTTCACTTTTTCACTCTTTCACCGTTTCACACTTTCACTTTGGGCGGCCGCTACGCGGCTGCCGCCATCTTCTTCGCTTTCTCGCGGGCCTGTTCGAGCGTACCGACCATGTAGAACGCCTGTTCGGGCATATCGTCGCAGCTGCCGTCAAGAATTTCGCGAAAGCCTTTGATCGTGTCTTCGACCTTGACGTACTCGCCCTTGAGACCGGTAAACTGCTCGCCGACCGTAAACGGCTGCGAGAAGAAACGTTGAATTTTGCGCGCACGGGCGACGGTCAGCTTGTCGTCTTCGCTCAATTCGTCGAGACCGAGGATCGCGATGATGTCCTGCAAGTCTTTGTAACGCTGCAAGATACGCTTCACTTCCTGAGCCGTATCGTAATGAAGATCGCCGACAATCTGCGGGTCGAGGATACGCGAGTTCGACGCGAGCGGATCGACCGCCGGGTAAATTCCAAGCTCAACGATCTGCCGGGACAGCGCCGTAACGGCGTCAAGGTGAGCAAACGTCGTCGCCGGAGCCGGATCGGTGTAATCGTCGGCAGGCACGTAAACGGCCTGGATAGAAGTGATAGCACCGGTTTTGGTCGATGTGATTCGCTCCTGCATCTCGCCCATCTCGGACGCGAGATTCGGCTGATAGCCCACCGCCGACGGCATTCGGCCAAGCAACGCCGACACTTCGGAACCGGCCTGCGTAAATCTAAAGATGTTATCGACGAAGAACAGCACGTCGTTGCCCTGATCGCGGAAGTATTCGGCAACTGTGAGTCCGCTCAACGCAACGCGAAGTCGTGCTCCGGGCGGCTCGGTCATCTGGCCGTAGATCAGCGACACTTTGCTGCCCTTGATCGCGTCCATATCAACCTTTGTCAGGTCAAACGCACCGGTCTTTTCAAAGTTGTGCGTGAACTCGTCGCCGTAGGTAATAACCTTCGACTCGACCATTTCGCGGAGCAGGTCGTTGCCCTCGCGTGTGCGTTCGCCGACGCCCGCAAACACCGAAAATCCGTCGCGGCCCTTTGCGACGTTGTTGATCAGCTCCATGATGAGCACCGTCTTGCCGACGCCGGCACCGCCAAAGAGCCCGATCTTACCGCCGCGGAGAAACGGCTGAATGAGGTCGATGACCTTAATTCCCGTCTCAAACATTTCAAGCGACGTCGCCTGTTCGTCGAACGACGGCGCGTGTCGATGTATCGGGTAACGAACGTCCGACTCGACCGGGCCAAGTTCGTCCACGGGGTCGCCGATCACGTTCATTACGCGCCCCAAGGTTGCTCCGCCAACCGGCACGGTGATACCGCCGCCGAGATCAAGGGCCTTCATTCCGCGGACCATGCCGTCCGTAGGAAGCATCGAAACAGCACGCACGCGGCCCTCGCCCAAGTGCTGCTGCACCTCCGCGATGACATCGATCTTGTCTTCAACGTCAAAGCCTTCGCTCGTGATTCTTAATGCCTGATAGATCGGGGGAAGATAACCTGAAAATTCAACGTCAACGACCGGCCCGATGATCTGCACGACCGTTCCGACCTGTCCATTTTGCTCTTTAGCCATTATTTAAACAATTGCTCCTAATAGTAGCGAATTTCGCCGTTTTGCAAAGCAGTAAGGATAACACAGCGATTGTTCGCGGTGCAAAAAGCGAGAGCCAAACTTTGAGGGATCAGCCGGTTCTTCGCCGTGGGCGGCCACCTTTTCGTCCGTTTTCTCGTGAGGCTTGAACTTTAGCTGCGGTTTTCGCTTTTCCGCCCTGTCGCCCAAGCTCCGACATCTTCGTCTTGCTCCCAAAAATGCCAATCATAAGTGACGTCAGTGAAAGATCGGTATCAAGGCGGTCCCAATGCAATCCTTCACCCGATGGAGTGATCGTCACTTCCCTCAAATCCTTTGTAGACGCACCCGCAAGACCCTCGGTCATTGACGGTGGAAAGATGAATGTCGCACCATTCGTCAGATCGATAACAAACCGTTTCAGCTTAGCGTCATAAAATGCATTTGTAGCTCGCGGCTCGATCTTATCCGATAGCTTTGCGGCTTCGACTGCTTTCTTGTAACGCTTTTCAAATTCCTTATCCATGAATACTTCTCCACGCATCAATGAAATGCTTTTTGTTTGCCTTAACGATCAATTCTGCTCTGTGGACATCACCTGAACGCATGTTCCAAACTTGCATGACTTCAGCCTTTGAGATTTCTATCTTTGCCTCGCCATCTCTCAGAAAAACATGAACATGCGGCGGATCATGATCGTTCAGTCTGATACGGAATTCAAATCCGTCTTGCCTAAGGATCGTCGGCATTTGTTGATAATAAGCTAACGCTTGGGTTATGTCAAATCAGTAGTGACCGCCGACGACAATAGGCCGTAAGAACTACTAGCAGAGGAAGCTTACAAACTGGCAAAATTTAACGAAAGATTTATGGCACTCGCCAAAAGTAAATTGTGTGGTCAACGCCGCTTGGGGTTTTTACGCTTTTCGCCTTTTCGGGCTTCCAGTCGGCCATATCGTGGTTGTGCGAGACGATCCGTGTTCCGGGTTTCATCTTTTGTAGCTGCGGACGAAGTTTCAGATTCAGCTCGGGCGAGAGATAAAGCATAACAACCGTCGCGTCGCTAAAATCCTGTTCAAAGATATCGCCCACGATAAATCTCACCTTGTCCCCGATCTTTGCATTTCGAGCGTTTTCGTGCGCCTCGCTCACAAGGACGGGGTCGATGTCGATGCCGACGCCGCGTGTACCGTAGCGAAGTGCCGCCGTTATCGGAATCCGGCCGTCGCCCGAGCCAAGATCATACAACACGTCGTCGCCGGTCACGTTTGCGATGGCGAGCATTTCGTCAACGATCGATTGATGTGTTGGAAGGTACGGCGCGTCCGTTCCGTCGGTAAGGTTGTTGTCCCGTTGATTTGAATCAACGTTTGTGTTCTGTTCGCTGCCGGAATCGCGTAAGATTCGTTCGTTCAGACAGCCGGACGAGATCGTGGCGGCTATGAAAAAGATAAAATATAATTTTGCGGTCTTGCTCATTAAGTCCACAGTAGAGTACAACTCTAACAATAACTTAGCGTAGGCAATAACGAACCGCTGTCTGTTTATTCGATTTAGATTTTTTGTTGTATTATTTACATCAGATAAAACTTGAAGAAACTCGAATTACCATCGCAAGGCCTCAATACGCTGTTCGGCGTTCAGGACCAGAACATCAAATATCTCGAATCGCTCCTCGACGTGAACATCGGTGCGCGCGGCAACGAGCTGCTCATCGACGGCGACGAAAACGACATCAAGACCGTTGAGCAGATATTGCGCGATTTTGGCGAACTGTGCGCGAACGGCAACACATTCAACGACAAAGAGTTGAAGGATGCGTTCAAGCAGATCGCCGAAGATCGCGCTTATCGCCTGAAAGATCATTTTGAGAAGGCTCGATTCAATCCGTCTGGCAAGAAAACGGTTGCGCCAAAGACTGCCAACCAGCGCAAATATCTCGACGCGATCGCCGCGAACGATCTGGTCTTTGGCATCGGCGTCGCCGGCACTGGCAAGAGCTTTCTCGCCGTTGCGATGGCCGTCGATGCGTTGTTCAAGAAACAAGTCAACCGAATTATCCTGACGCGCCCGGCGGTCGAGGCCGGCGAGCGTCTCGGCTTTCTTCCCGGCGATCTGCAGGAAAAGATCGACCCTTACTTACGCCCGCTTTACGACGCGCTGTTCGATCTGATCGACGCCGAAAAAGTTGCGAAGCTGCTCGAAAAACGCGTCATCGAGATCGCGCCGCTCGCCTTTATGCGCGGCCGTACGCTCTCGGACGCGTTCATCATCCTCGACGAGGCCCAAAACACCACCAGCGAGCAGATGAAGATGTTCCTCACACGCATCGGCTTCGGCTCAAAGGCCGTTGTCACCGGTGACGTGACGCAGATCGACCTGCCGCGCGGACAAAAGAGCGGCCTCAAAGAAGCGGTGCGCGTCCTCGATGACATCGACGCCATCGAGTTTGTTTACTTCACCGACAAAGACGTCGTCCGCCACAAGCTGGTACAGATGATCGTCAAGGCTTACGAAGCTCATTCCGAACAAACTGACGACACAGGTCAGAACCGGGAACGATAGCGACTGGGTTCTTATGGACGTCGTCAATCTTCAACGCAAGATCAAACTCGATCTCGTTTCCGTTCGTGCATTCGTGACCGACCTTTCTCGATCAATTGCCGAAGCCGAAAACAAAACATTCTCGGTCGCGTTCGTCTCTGATCGCCGCATGAAGCAGCTCAATGAAATGTTCCGCGGGCTGGACTCGACGACCGATGTGCTGTCGTTCCCGCACGAACCCGACGACTTCGCCGGGAGTACCGACTTTAGTCGGCAGCCGCCTGAAGGCGGGACTCCGAGCGCTATTTTCCTCGGCGATATTGTGATATCCGCCGAACAGGCGCAAAAGCAGGCCGCTGAGAATGGTCTCGAACTCGACGGCGAGATCAAACAGCTTATCCTTCACGGCCTGCTGCATTTGTGCGGCTACGACCACGAAACCGATAACGGCGAGATGAACAAGCGTGAACTGAAACTCCGCAAAGAGTTAGGAATTTAGCCACAGATCAACACAGATAAGCACTGATACCAGGCATTCTCAGAATCTGTGTTTATCTGTGTTAATCTGTGGTTTCAACTTCTTATGACTGAATCGAAGAAAACCGCCGAGCCGTGTGTGATGGTAATTTTCGGCGCGACGGGCGATCTGACAAAACGCAAGCTGCTCCCTGCTCTTTACAATCTCGCTAAGGACGATTTTTTGCCGCATACGTTTGCCGTCGTCGGTGTCGGCCGGCAAGAGATGACGAGTGAAGAGTTTCGCTCGAACGTCGTCGCGAATCTGCGTGAGTTTATTCCAAACGGTGCGGACGACAAGCTGGTCAAGTGGTTTGAAGAACGCACGTATTACACGGGCGGGGATTTTGACGACGACAAAAAGCTGTTCGGCGACCTCAAGGCCCTGCTGGGCGAGATCACGGCAAAGCATCAGATTCCCGATAACTATTTTTTCTATATGGCGATACCGCCAGATCTGTTTGCAAACGTCACGCACAAGATCGTAAAGAACGGGCTCGGGCGCGAGGAGAACGGAAACTGGCGGCGTTTTATTTTTGAAAAGCCGTTTGGCCGCGATCTTGAATCTGCTAAAAAATTAAACTCGGATCTTCTGCGAACGATCAAAGAGCGCCAAATTTATCGCATCGATCATTATCTCGGCAAAGAAACGGTGCAGAATATTTTGGTCTTTCGCTTTGGCAACTCGATCTTCGAGCCGATATGGAACCGCAATTTCATCGACCACGTGCAGATAACCGTCGCCGAAAAGCTTGGCGTCGAGCAGCGTGCTGGTTATTACGACTCGGCCGGAGCTCTGCGCGACATGATACCGAATCACATATTGCAGCTCGTCACTCTCACCGCGATGGAGCCGCCCGTGTCGTTCGAGGCGGACGCCGTGCGCGACGAACAAGCAAAGATTCTGCAGGCGATACAGCCCTTCTCGCCCGAAGACGTTCTCAAGAAAACTGTTCGCGGGCAATACGGCGACGGCAAGATCGACGACAAGGACGTGCCCGCGTATCGCAGCGAAGAAAAGGTCGCTCCGCACTCGAGTACCGAGACCTTCGGCGCTCTGAAATTATCCATCGACAACTGGCGTTGGGCCGACGTGCCGTTTTATGTTCGCACCGGCAAGCGAATGGCGGCAAAACATTCGAGCGTTGTCATCGAGTTTAAGAAAGCTCCGTTCGTGCTGTTTCGCGAAACCGGCGTCGAGCGGCTGCGCACAAATCGCATCGTCATTCACATCCAGCCCGACGAAGGCATCACGCTGCACTTCGGCGCGAAAATTCCGGGGCCGATCGTAAACGTCGGGCCCGTGGACATGGACTTTAATTACCGCGACCACTTTGGCGATCAAGTTTCGACCGGTTACGAGCGGCTCCTCTACGATTGCATGATCGGTGACGCAACCTTGTTTCAACGCGCCGACATGGTCGAAGCCGGCTGGCGAATCGTAACGCCCGTGCTCGACGTCTGGAGCGCTCTGCCCGCACGCGACTTTCCGAATTACGCCGCCGGTTCATGGGGACCGAAAGAATCCGACGACCTGCTCGGAACTGATAGTAGAGCTTGGAAAAACATTGCAGATTAGCTATAAACTTCTTATTGCAAAGACGTTAAGAAGAAAGGTGAAACCACAGATAAACACGGCTGGACACAGATTTGAAGAAGTGTCAGTTCTTGTCGGACATCCTATTATCGGTGCTTATCTGTGTCTATCTGCGGTTGATTGTTTTCTCTGCGTCTCCGCGTCTCCGCGGTGACGATATTTATGCAAATCGAAATTGTAATCGCCGTAATCATTCTGATCGTACTCGTCTTTCTCGCGACCGTCGATATGGCGTTCTCGCATCTGTCGGATGTGGGTCTACGAAGGATCTTGTCGGATGAGGAATCGGTCGAGAAAAAGAATGCAGGCGAGTTTCTAAGGGAGATACTCGAGAATCGTCCGCGATTTCGTTTTGCATTATCGTCGGTGATTCAAATTCTACTTATCTGTTTCACCGTTCTTCTCACGGTCATCGTAAGTGATTACGTGACGTCTCGCGGTCGGCTGCTCTTCTTAGCGCTCGTCATAGGTCTCGGCGCGACAGTTTTGCTGCGGCAAATTGTTCCGCGTCTGCTCGTCCAACACGAAACCGAGAAGAAATTTCTTTTCCTTTTGCCTGCGATACGGCCGATCTATGCGTTCGTTTCGTTTTTTGTTGAGCCCATTTCAAAACGAAAACGCGCGAGGTCGCGTCAAAAACTCGAAGCGACGATTGCTCCTGACACACCCGAAGAAAAAGAAGAAGACAACGCCGAGGACTTTCAAGCCCTTATGGAGGTCGGCGAGGCCGAAGGCATCATCGAGGAAGAGGAACGCGAGATGATCGAGACGATCGTCGAATTTGCAGACACACTTACCGGCGAAATTATGACGCCTCGCACCGAGATCATCGGCGTTAGCGTCGGCACTTCGATCAAAGATGCTCGCGATATCATTATCGAAGAAAAATATTCGCGGCTTCCCGTTTATCGCGACAGCATAGACAACATCGAAGGCATGATCTACGTCCGCGATCTGCTCTCTGCTCTCGCCGAGGGTCAAAAAGAAAACGCCGTCGAGACGATAATGCGCGACACCTTTTTTGTGCCGGAGACAAAGACCGCAGCCGACCTATTAAAGTCGATGCAGGCGAATCACGTCCAAATCGCCGTCGTGATCGACGAATACGGCGGCGTCGCCGGGCTCGTCACCGTCGAAGACATTCTGGAAGAGATAGTCGGCGAGATCGAGGACGAAGACATCGAGCAAGAAGAGATCATCGAGATCGTCGAGGGCACGGGCGGCTATTACGACGTGCTCGGCTCGACCGAGATCGATAAGATCGAGCGGCTATTCCAGATGGAACTCGAGGACGAAGACTACACGACGATCGCCGGCCTTGTAACCAGCGACGCAGGCTACGTCCCAAAGGTCGGTGAGCATTTAAAACTTCGGGGCCTCGATATCGAAGTGCTGAAAGCCGACGACAAACGCCTGACGCTTCTACGCTTACGCAAGGCTGAGGACGAGGATTAACTAACGGTCATCGCCTCGGTTCTGAGTCGGCAAGGCCGACGTCATATTTGTAGCCAACATTGCAAATTGTGGGTCGGCGTAAGTTCGCGTTCCCCCGCGGCTGTGCCGCATCGCAGTACGGAGATGGCTGTGCCTCTCCGCCAGCGGCCTCACCCTTCTCCGGAGCCCGCTCGATGCGGGCGACAGCGCTGTTTCTTTGTCGGCGGCATAGCCGCCTCCGAGATCAAAATAGTTCAAGCGACGGCGAGGCAAAGCCGTCGCCGCACTGCAAGAAGGCGCAGCCAAATCTCCGCACCCTAACCCACGCCCATTCGTCGAAATTCGTGTCAATGCGTGGCTAAGACTCCGCTCCCTTCGGTGATATAATACCTTCACACATATTCTGGAGGTAAAAGATATGGCTATCAGATTAGGCGACGATGCTCCCGATTTTACGGCCGAGACGACCGAGGGCACCGTTAATTTTCACGAATGGCTCGGGATGAGTTGGGGTGTGCTGTTTTCACATCCTAAGGATTTCACACCCGTATGCACGACCGAGCTCGGCTATATGGCGAGTCTCAAGCCGGAGTTTGAGAAACGCAACGTAAAGGTCATCGGCCTCAGCGTCGATCCGGTCGAGAACCACGCGCTCTGGTCAGAGGACATCAAGGATGCGACGGGACACAAGCCGAATTACCCGATGATCGGCGACACCGACTTGAAGATTTCGAAACTCTACGGCATGCTGCCCGCCGAGGTCGGCGAGAGCAGCGAGGGACGAACGGCTGTCGATAATATGACAGTGCGAAACGTATTCGTTGTCGGGCCGGACAAGAAAGTAAAGCTGGTGATTGTTTATCCGATGAGCACTGGGCGGAACTTTGACGAGGTTCTTCGCGTGATCGATTCGCTGCAATTGACCGCGAAATACAGCGTCGCGACGCCCGTCAACTGGAAGGACGGCGACGATTGCATCATCGTGCCGTCGCTTTCGGACGAGGATGCAAAGGCGAAATTCCCCGCCGGTTGGACCGCAGTGAAACCTTACCTGCGCGTAACGACGCAGCCGAATAAGGTCAAGGGCGAATCACAAAGTGCCTAGGTAATCTACGTTACATGGCCGATTCCAAAAGGGTCGGCCTGAATTCCGTATCTTCTTTAAGAGCAACTGATGAACCTTGTGTCCGCTTGTGTCCTACTAACGTTTATAGCCCTCGGTCTGAGCTGTGGGGCTAGTGGAAACGACCAGGCAATACAGCCATCTGTTGTCCAACTAACCTCCGTTAGTCCAACGCCCGTGACGAGCAATACCTCAGTTACTGACCGCGAGTCTGCATGGGAAATCGAGAAACAAAAACTACTTGATGCAAAGTATCCTTTAACGGCTGAGACTCGGGTTGATGTTAACGGAGATGGACTTAACGATCACATTACCTATCGTGTGCAGCGTTGGCAAAGTGATTTTGAAGGTCGCTTGACCATAAAAAGCTCAAAAGGCAAAGAGCTTTGGGATCATGAGTTTTTCATGGGGAGTAACGATCTTGCAAAGTTTCTTGTTGAAGTCCTTGAATATAAAAACTCAACTGAATGGGTAAACAATGTATTTGCGAAGGACGCACCCTATTCTTTTAAGGCCGAGACGGTCAAACTCAAGGCAAACGATATCGACGACGAGAACTTAAAGTATGCTTCAAAAATACACAAGACATCCGCTAAAAGACTAAAAGATGAAGTTCTCCGACAGAAAAAGAATCGTATTTATAGTTATAGGGCTGAATGGAGAGAAGATTTGCTTAACCTCGTCTACATACCGTCACTCAAATATTTCATTTGTTATTCTAGGGGTTACTAGCCGCGTATGAAACTCCAAGCCGAGATCGGCGACGATAAATCAGAACTTGAGATTACCCGTCAGGACGGCAAGTTATTTGCGCGCGTTGATGACCGCACCTATGAACTCGAAGCTTCAGAACCTGAGCCGAATGTTTTTTTGCTAAAGAACGGCGGCAAGATCTATCAGGTTTATGTCTCGCCGCAACCAACCCCAACCGGTCACACAAAGGTAACTGTCGGCACGAACGAGTTCGATGTTAGGTTGATCGATCCTAAACGTCTTCGCAGCTCAGGCGCCGATCACTCCACTCAAGATGGAGCGGCTGAGATCAAGACTGCGATGCCCGGCAAGGTCGTGCGCATTCTCGTAACCGTCGGCGACACCGTAGCCAAAGGCGATGGCGTGATCGTCGTCGAGGCGATGAAGATGCAAAACGAGATGAAGTCCCCCAAAGACGGCGTTGTCAAAGAAATCCGTGTCGCCGAGAATGACACCGCCAGTGCCGGCGATGTGCTGGTCGTAATCGAATAAGAATTTTCAACGCAAAGTCGCAGAGACGCCAAGACGCAATGAGAACATGTTCTCCCGTTCCTTCGCGACTTTGCGACTTTGCGTTAAATTATCTTGATTTTGGCAGACTCAAAAGATTCGCAAACAAACGATACGCGCCGGGCACGCCCGCGGGCAGCTGTCTGAACATCGAATAACTGCAATAAACGTAATTCCCGCGTCCCATTTTTGCGATCACGAGACCGCCTTTATTTTCGGCTTCGCCCGCGTCGTGCGACTCGAGCAAGCCAGTGTATTCCGCGCCAAAATTCGTAAAGTTGTAAAGATTACGCTCCTGCACCCAACCCGCAAAATCGCTCTGCGTTATTTTGTTAGGAAAATTAAATATCGGATGCTTTGGATCAACCAAATTAACGGCGGCGTTTTCGTCCACAACGCGCGGCCCCATCTGCGTCGTGAACGGCGCAAGCGACGCATAGGCCGGAAGCTGATACTGCACAATCAACGTCCCACCGTTGCTGGCATAGTCTAATAACCGCTGATTGTTCGCAACCACATCGGGCCGCACCTGATACGCGCGAATGCCGACAACAATCGTGTCGAATCGCGAAAGATCGCCGCTCGCAAGCTCGCTCTCCGTGATCGTCTCGACGCTAAAACCCATCTGCCTGATCGCATCCTGCACACGGTCGCCGCTGCCCGCGATGTAACCGACTTTTACCGGCGCGGTTTTTAGATCGATGACCTTTGCATCGACGACTGCACGCCGGTAAAAACGATGCGTCTGAATGTGCGGATACGCAATCGTCTTCATCGTCATGTTTGCAACCACTTCACCGATCATCGCTTGCCCGTAAACCAGATAACTTCCCGGCTTTGTTTTCGCAGGTATCGTCACGTCGAACGTGATCGCCGTCTTTTCGCCGGTGCGTTTTAGCTCGAATGTTTTTGACGAAGATGTGTATTTCCACTCGGCAGCCGAATTGAAATTGAGTGACGCCGCGCCCGTGACCGGTTGTCGCGAATGGTTCGTCACCGTCATTGAAACTTGTTTCGTTAGCGGTTTGTCCGAATACGGGACAATCATCAATGATTGTTCCATCTCGACAGTTACTTTCGGCACAACATCGACATTTCGCCTGATCTCGCCACGAATATCATCGGCAAATCGAAACTCAACCAGCCGCTCGATAAAAAAAGTATCGTTATCGATTTCCAGTTCAATATCACATTTGAACCCCATTTCAAATGGCATCGTCGTTCCATATGGCTTCAAGTTCGCAAACGGGAGCATAAAATCCACATGGTCTTCAGCAGTAAACAAACTACCGTTCCTCTCTTTAGCCAGCCAATAAGGTTGGGTCAAGTCTGCCTCTGTTGGAATTTTCAGTTCAAAATTATTCGAGACTGTGGCTACTTCTCGTCGAAATCCAGGCCGAACGTCGGTAACGACACTTTCAGCTTTCACCGGACTTCCGCAGCCTCCAACACCGCGAATTCCAACTTTTCTATCACTTGAATAAAAAATATTCACAGTTGTTCCAAGCGTCTCGCCAGATACAACTGTTTCCTTATCCGCGAGTAAGTCAAGTCTTATTCCATGTGCCTTTATGATCGCTTCCTCAATATCGTCACCCTTTTCTTGGATAAAAGTTTTGGCATTCTCATTGAAACGTGTAGAACCCCGCATTGCTTCGAAAAAACCCATTGTGTCGTCAGAAAGTATTGGTTTTATGAAAATCGATGCTCCTGCAATCGCTCTCAGCGCTTCTTTTAGCTTATCAACTATGTTGCTTGGGTTGTGCCAATTGAACTCACGCTGGGCTTCTGTTAAATATCGCTGTGCTTTTTCTAGCTCACTATCGACAATTCCGTTGCTCCCGTCAGCTAATTTAGAAATACCGGTAATTGAAGTATCAATACCATCGAAAATACCTTTCTCTTTAACGCTGCTTCCGACAAGATTTAGCTGCGAGAACTGATCTCCCTTCAATTCCAGCACGCCTTGTTCTTGTGATTTGTGCTGGCTGCGCGCTTCCATCGCGATCTCGAAGTATGAACGGCCGAGCAGCGGATCGTATTTGCCGGTGTTTATTCGTAAAGTTGGTTCGCCCGTGCCGCGATGACGGACGTAGAATTTTTTAACCTGCCAAACTTCGCCTCCGTCTTTGCATTGTGTTGCGTCAGCGGCGGCCTTAACGGCGAGCGGCGAAATGTAACCGGCGAACTGATGCTGGCCGTGGCCGTCCGCCGGCGTTCCCGAGAACTGCGATACAACAACAAGCGGACGGAAGTTGCGGATGACGCGCACGGCGTCGCAGAGAATCACCTTCTCGTCCCACTTTGCACGCGCTTCCTCGAGCGTTTTAGAGAAGCCAAAGTCGTATGCCCGCGTGAAAAACTGCGCCGCGCCGTCGAGCCGTCGCGCCTGCAGCAGCTCTTCGGTGCGGATCACACCGAGAGCTTCTCCAAGCTCGGGGCCGATGATGTTTTGGCCGCCGTCACCGCGTGTAAGCGAAAGATACGCGGTTCGCGCATTCTCGCCGCGAGCTAGGTATGCGAGTAATGCGGTGTCTTCGTCGTCCGGATGCGCGCCGATCATCAGCACGCTCGCAGTCGTGTTGAGACGTTTGAGCATCTGCATCAACCCAACCGCGCCGCGATCGTAAACGGGCCGCACCTGCGAATACGCGACTTGTGTGAAAGTAAAGAAAAGAACTAGCCACAGATAAACACAGACGGACACAGATGTTTTCCTAAAGAGACTCATCAAACGTGAGCTAAACGAGCTTAACAAAAGAATCATGTATCTGTGTTTATCTGTATTCATCTGTGGTTAAATTTCTTCCGTTACTACTTTTTCACGAAAAGGAAACTCGCCGCGTTTGTACGAGCGAACAAAATAAGCGATAAGACCAAGCACGATGAGGACGCCCGCGTATTTGACCTCTTTCTGAAAATTCGGCCGCGAAAACAGGACGAACAAAAATCCGACAATGGCAACGAGTGCAGGCAGCGGATATAGCCACATTCTAAATGGCCTCGGAAAGTCGGGCTTCGTTTGCCTGAAAATTATTACGCCGACGATCTGTGCCAAAAACTGTACGATTATCCTGATCACAACCAATGCGGCAATCACGTCAGCAAGTCGGAAGAAGCAGAACAACGCTGCAATGCTGCCCATCGCCAGCAGCGAGACGTATGGAAACCGATGTTTAGGGTGAACCTTTGAAAAGACCTTAAAATAATTCCCATCAAGCGATGCCGCGTACGGCACACGCGAATACCCGAGCAGTAGCGAAAAGACCGATGAAAACGCCGTCCACATTATCAACACTGTCGCGATAACGCCCGCCGTCGGGCCGTAAAGCCGTTCGATAAAAACCGAGATCACAAAACGCCGGGCGTCCGAGTCTGCTGTTCCCATAAACTCGCGCCAAGGTATCACGCCAAGGATCGCGATATTCATCACGATATAGATCGCCGACACCGCACCGATCGAAAGGATTATCGAACGAGGAATCGTTTTTTCCGGGTCCTTTACCTCACCGGCAAAGAAATTGACGTTGTAATAACCCCAATAATCATATACAGCGATTAGCAGTGCCGAGCCGAGGCCAAGGAAAAATTCCGGTTTAAGCGTGAACGCATCGGGCGGAAAATCAAAGGCCAGCGCGGGGTTGAAATTGGTCAGCCCGGCAAAAATTATCCAAACAATCGCCGCCATCACGCCCAGCCAGAGAAACTTGCCGAGCTTTTCGATTATCGTGATCTTTCTATAGAGCAGGAATACGCAAAACACACAGATACCGATCGCCACGAATGTCCCGTAGGTAGCCAACACGCTCGCACTCAGATCGCCTACGAATGGAATTGACGCTTTAAAATCCTGCTGAAAGAGCGTCACGCCGAGATCAGGGAAGATATACGTCGCATACAACGCAAACCCTAAACACCCCGACGCCATCGAGAGCGGAGCACTGAATTGCAATTGCCAGATAAACAGAAACGACATCAGGCGTCCGAGCTTTTTCTTGCCGTATATCTCTTGCAGGTAATTATACGGCCCGCCGGATTTTGGCATCGCCGCACCAAGCTCTGCCCAAACCAACCCGTCACACATCACAAGGATCGCACCGACGATCCAGCCGATCATCGCCTGCGGCCCGCCCATCGCGGCGATGATCAGCGGCATCGTGATGAACGGCCCGACGCCGATCATGTCGATCATGTTCAGCGTCGTTGCGCCCGTGACTCCAACGCCGCGAATTAGTGCTTGTTCGTTTTTTTTGTCTGACATTTTGCCAAAGCCCGCGCGTAAGCAAGGGCGGTACATCCAATTCAAATTCGCTATCGCCCTTGCTTACGCGCGGGCTTGTGC
>JBAUGW010000080.1:0-35690 GCA_049679945.1 Pyrinomonadaceae bacterium
ATCAGAGGGTCGCAAGTTCGAATCTTGCCGGGTGTACCATTCTCTACTCGCGCATTTCAAATCATATCAACTACTTCGGAGAGTTTCGAGATGCTTTCGGGTTTCTCCTGCCAGTTTTTAATACTCCAACAAACGTCGGCCCCGACGCGCGCAAAAACCTCGTCAATAGCGGTGTGTTGTGAACCGTCACAACAGACACCGATTGACGATTTCGATCGCGGCGTCGATGTGCGGCTTTAGATATTCGTCCTTTTCAATAAAAGGAATTCGCTCGCGAATTCTATCGTAAACAGGTGCCGTGCCGACGCCAAGCTTTTTATTGTCGCCAATCTTTCGTCGGCGAAAATCGATCCCCTGCGCCGAACACAACAACTCGAGCGCTAGCGTTGTCCTAAAGTTTTCTGCGATCTGCCGCAACTTTAACGCCGCGGTCAAACCCATCGAAACATGATCTTCCACATTAGCCGACGACGGAATCGTATCGACGCTCGCCGGATGCGCGAGGATTTTGTTCTCTGTGCAAAGCGCGGCGGCGGTGTATTGGACGATCATAAAACCAGAATTCAGCCCGCCGTGCTCGGTCAGAAACGGCGGTAAGATATGCGCGTTCGATGTTTCGTCGGTTAGGCGCATTATTCGCCGCTCGGAGATATTTCCCAGCTCTGCGAGCGCAATGGATAAATAGTCGAACGCAAGCGCAAGAGGCTCGCCATGAAAGTTGCCGCCGCTTATCACCTCGATCTTGTCACCGTCAACAAAGATCAATGGGTTGTCGGTAACTGCATTCAACTCGAGTTTCAAAAGCCATTCGGCGTAAAGCACTGCATCGCGACACGCACCATGAACCTGCGGCATGCAACGCAGCGTGTATGCGTCCTGCACGTTCGTGGGGTCGAATTCGCGAACAAATTCGCTGCCGTCGAGTATCGCGCGCAAATTCGCCGCACACTCGATCTGTCGCGGATGCGGCCTTAAAGCATGAATACGTTCGTCAAACGCGGAGACGGTACCGTTAAGCGCCTCGAGCGTCAGGCAGCCGCTAACGTCGGCAAGCTCGGCGAGTTTTTGTGCTTTTACAGTCTCGAGCAAACCGACAGCGGTCATCACCGTCGTGCCGTTTGTCAACGCAAGACCTTCTTTCGCCGCGAGCGTAACCGGCGACAAACCCGCACGTTTCAACGCTTCGGCACCGCTAATAATCTCGCCGCCAAATTCAGCTTCGCCTTCGCCGATTAAGACGCATGCAAAGTGCGCGAGCGGCGCGAGATCGCCGCTGGCACCGAGACTTCCCCTTTCCGGAATAGTTGGATGAACGCCTCGATTGAGACATTCGAGAATCAATTCGAGTGTTTGCAGCCTGATGCCAGAAAACCCGCGAGCAAGCGTATTCGCGCGTATGAGCATAATCGCGCGAACCGTCGGCGTTTCGAACGGCCGACCAACGCCGACTGCATGACTGACAACGACGTTTCGCTGAAGCTGCTCAACCTCTTCGCGGCTGATGATCTTGTCCTTGAACGCGCCGAAACCCGTTGTAATTCCGTACGCGATCTCGCCACGATCAAGGAGTGTCTGAACCGCAGCCGCGCAGCGATTTACTTGCTGCTTTGCTTTTTCAGCTAAAACAACGCGCGGTTCATCCGGCTTGCCGTAGGCGACAGCAACAACTTGCTCAAATGTGAGGCTCTCGCCGTCGAGAATGATTTCACTCATTGAAGATTAAATTACCAGCTTTGATTACCCTAGACACTAAGTTACCACCAAATTCATAACTGATCTCACGATAATCATTACAATCGCAAATCAAGATGTCGGCCTGCTTGCCAAGTTCTATCGAGCCGTGAGTCTGGCCCAAGCCGATCGCGTGGGCGGCGTTTATGGTTGCGGCGTTGAGGGCTTCGCTTGGCAAAAGCTTCTGATATCGACACGCTATCGCCATCGCCATCGGTTGCGACGGACATGGTGCGGAGCCGGGATTGTAGTCGGTCGAGATGGCGACGGCACAGTCGTTGTCGATCAACTTCCGTGCAGGAGCAAACTGTGTCTTGCCCGCGTTAAAATTCTCGGTTGGAATAACAACACCGACTGTGTCACTCGCCGCGAGCTGTGCGATCTCTTCATCGGAAATGGCGTCGAGATGATCTATCGAAACAGCGTTAGATTCAATTGATACTCGCGAGCCGCCGAGATTTGTGAATTGATCGACGTGGGCTTTTAGCATAAAGCCGCGCTGCTTTGCCGTCTCCAAAACACGTCGCGACTGTTCGAGATCGAAAGCATTCTTTTCGGTAAACACGTCGCAGAAAAACGGCGTGCCGTTCGCTGCAAAGTGCGACAGCTCGTACCATTTCCAGGCGAGCGGCAGCATCTCGTTGCAGATAAGGTCGACATAGGCGTTTGCGTTGTCGTTGAACTCGAGCGGCACGGTGTGTGCCGCTAAAAACGTAGGCACGATCGTGACAGGATGCGTTTTATCAAGCGTTTCGATGACCGCAAGCATCTTTAGCTCGGTTTCAACATCAAGACCGTAACCAGTCTTTATTTCAACAGTTGTCGTTCCGACCTTAAGCATCTTGTTTAGCCGCGAAATGCCCTGCTCGACGAGTCTCTCGACGCTCGTTTCGCGCGTCTGACGAACCGTCGAGATAATGCCACCGCCTTGTTCCAAAATCTCGAGATAGTCCGCGCCTTTTATTTTCAGCTCAAACTCATTCAGCCGATTGCCCGCGTAAACAATATGCGTGTGCGGATCGACAAAACCCGGGCAAACGACTTGCCCACCGGCGTCGATCATCTCACCGCTCTCAAAATCACGCAGAATGTCCGCTGACGCACCGACGCCGACAAATTCCCCGTCCGCGATCGCAACTGCTCCATTCTCGATAATGCCGACATTGAGCATCTCGGCCCCGCGTTTCGGCTTGCCACCGGAGGCGCAAGTCATAAGCTGCCCGGCATTATGGAGGATATGGTCAGCTTTCATTAGAGGTTTTCACGTCCGATGCCTAACGCGTCAGCCACGCGATTAATATAGTTGAACCACGAAGCGATCAACGTTATCTGCAAAATTGCAGTATCGTCGAAACCAACCGATCGCAGTCGCTCGTGATACCTGGGGGTGATCTTGACCGCGTCTTTGGTCAATTGTACGACGTAATCGAGCATCACCCGCTCGGCCTCGGTTATCGGAGCGGTTCGGTAATCCTCGCGGAGCGCGGCGACGAGCCCATCATCTAAAATTACGCGACGCAGAAACTCTGCGTGAGATTCCACTCAGTAAAAGCAGTCATTCGTCACCGAGACCATCGTTGCGATCATTTCGTGCTGTCGGCGGGCGAGCGGCAATTCCGGTGACAATAATGCGCCGTATGTCGAAAAAGCATGAAAAAGTGCGTCGGGGATCAGCGTGTGCGAATCTACTATCGATTCGTTGATAGTGCTCGCCTTTGGCGCGGGTGTCTCATACTCAGGCGGATAACTCATCCGCATCTTCATCAGAATTTTCTGAAGGTCTGGTGCCGCGTCTTCAAATTTGATCGTCTTTATCCAAGCCATAATTTCTTTTGAATACAAAATGATAAACGGGAATGCCGAGCGACACAACACCGATGCCAATCGTTGTTTGTAAGGGATTTTGCATACCGACGAAAACAAGCACCACAAACGTCAAAACGAGATAGATTACTGCAGGCACCGGGAACCACGGCGTCTGGTATCCGGCGAATGAAGTCCGGCGGATACGGAACAGGCCCGCGACCGTCACTCCGACAAACAAGATGACAACGAAAAAGAAATAGGCGAGGATCTGGTTGAAGCTTCCGGAAAGTACGAGGAGACACGCCAGAGCGATTTGAATCATCGTGGCCCTCAGCGGAGTGCCAAACCTATGACTAACCTTGCCAAAATATCTGAAGAACAAACCGTCGTTTGCCATCGCAAGATAGACCCTCGGCGACGCAAGCAGGTAGGCGAACAAAGTGCCCGCGACCGAGATCATTACTACTGCCGAAAAAACGCTGCCGCCGATCTCACCAAATAGCGCCGTTCCGGCCAATGCCGCAAACGCTTCGTCGCTCGTGACGCTCGCGGTCGGCACAAGGTACATAAAGACCGCACTCGTCGAGATGTAGATTATCGTCAGAGCGGTCACTCCAAGCACAAGGATTCGCGGAATATTACGCTCCGGGTTCTCGATCTCACCTGCGATCCGCGTCACTTCCCACCAGCCCGCAAACGCAAAGAACGCGCCGACAAAACCGCCGGCAAGTGCCGCAAAGATATCAGTCGGCATCGAGAGAAACGGCTGCAGATTTGCCCACTCGCCCTTTCCGCTCCCAAATCCAAAGAGCACAATGAAAATGAGAGTGCCGATCTTGATGACGGTTAGAGCTTTAAGAAAACCTGCTCCCAGGCGTGTGCCGAGAATTGTTATGCCACCGATGCTCAGGATAGTGCCGATTGCGACGTAGGCTTGAACCACGGCTGGAATATCAAACAGAAAACTCGCGTAAGATGCAAAACCAACTCCGAAGATCGCCGTCAGGCCGGGGTCGAGAACCAGCAAAACCATCCAGCCATAGAGAAAAGCAGTACCTCGACCAAACGCTTCTCGCAAGTAAACATAGCTGCCGCCCGCTTCCGGATAGCGCGAGGCCATTTCGGCGTAACAGAGAGCTCCGCAGAGCGTCATTACGCCGACGACCAACCATATCGCAAACAGCCACGCGGGCGAGCCAACAGACTTGGCCATTCCAGCAGGCACAAGAAAAATGCCAACGCCAATAACCTGCCCGATTATCATAGCGACCGCCGCCCATAGGCCGAACTGGCGGGATAGTTTCGTATCGATGGTTTTCAATTATGGGTTAGCCTTGGCGATCTTTTTGTGGATTTCCGGCGTAGCCATCAACGAAGCCGAGCCATACCACAGGGTCATATCCGGGATCAATATTCCCGATTTGACGGCCGGGTCGGTATCGATGATCTGTTGGGCTTCCTCAATAGTTTTTGCATTGAAAATATAAAGCCCGCGATAGCCTTTGTCGTTTTTCATGAAAGGGCCGGCAACCGCAAGCTTACCCGCCTCAGCGAGCCGGCCGATATTCGCCATGTGCCCGGCAAAAATATCGTCGCGTTCCTTACCTTTGAATTCGGCGTCTTTCGGGCCCGTCTTCAAAATCACTAATACATAATTCTTCATGCCGTATTCGTCAGCGCCGAGCTTCTTTGCGAGAGCGGCGTCGTAGTACGGGTTCGACGTCTTCTCGTTCGTTTGTGCGGAGCCGCAAATCGTCAGCGAGGCCATAGCAAGAGCCAAAAGTATCGAATGTTTCAGGTTCTTCATAGTATTATTCCGGGGAGTTTTGTCCGCTATTTTGCAAAATCACATGCTTGTATTTGTTATACAGGAACGATATCACGAGCAACAATATTCCGAGCGAAATAAACAGGATCGTCTTTGGAATCGTATCCAGCTCGGTGATGTCGTACAAGAAAAGCTTAACGAGCGTTACGGCCAACAGAACAATAGCGGCGATTCGCAGATATTTTTTATCTTGGGCAATGCCGACGACGACCATTCCCAACGCAAATACTCCCCAGAGAATACTAAGTCCGAGCTTGGTTCCGTCAGCTATGCGAAGCTGAGCCATCAGGTTTACGAGTTCGCAGCTTGTAGTAACAAATAGGGTTGTTGTGAATACGGCTTCGAAACCGAGCCTCAGAGTTTTAGTATCGACCTGTTCGGTCATCAGAGCATCGCGGGAGCAGCGAAAGAGTGAAAACAACAAAACGGCGGTGGCTGAATATGCGACGAAGCGAATCGCAACGTTCATTATGCCCGCGGATTCGTTTGTCATGTACGAAACCCGCAATTCGTGCATCAGCAGCATCCCGACCGTGACAAACACAAACAATGTCGCAAGGCTAAGCCCCGAACTTGCGAACGCCAGAATCCTCGATCTGGCTTTTTTCAAATTAACGGCCGCGGTGCCGGCTAAGAAGAGCATTGTGTAAATGATCTGCCACAAGACATTCAAGTTCGAGTAATCACTGCTCACCGAGCTTCTAATCGTCGACGTTTCAATCTCTTGCACGTATTTGAGGTGAAAGTAATTACCGATCTCGATCCTGAACGCGTTATAGAGCACAAACAGAGCAACTCCGCCGACGACGTAGCCAAACTTAGTGGAGTAGCTCCGATCGATTGCCGGCTCGTAGCGTTGATCGCGATTGACAACAAAAATCACTGCGAATGCAGTCACAAAAACGAGCGCGGTTATCACGTCGCCGTTTAAGATCGGCCGCTGATTAAATTCGCTGACGTAAGGCGTGCGATCCGAGTAGGACGTGATCCAATCCAACGCCATGCTTGCCGAGGCGAGCCACATCAGCGGGTACGAAAAATATTCGAACAACTCGATTTTGCGCATCCGACCATATACGAACAATATTGCGGCTTCCCCTGCCCAAATCAGCGTGACAAAATTGCCGTCGAGCTGCACCGGCACGGCAATAGTCGCAAATGTCAGTATGAGAACGGTCAGAACCTGTACAACGTCATCGACTAATGGCCTAACCCGACTAGCGACGTGCGCGACCAAGCTATGAAAGGCTGCGTGAGCGACCGTGAAAAGGCCTTCATAACCACGCAAGCTTTCTCGACTGTCCACTATTGCGTAGCCAAAGCCGTAGAAAATAAATGAATTTGTGAGAATGAGAGCTGCATTTTCGACCATGCTGAGGTCCTCGGTTACGAGGCGGTAGATCAGCGTGGCACCATAAAAAACAAGGAAGAAAACCGATGAATAAACGGCCGCCAACGCAAAGTGTTGATTCAGGTCATAGTAGCTCAGATACCAATTACCAAATATCAGCCATGTAAACGGATAAGCTAGGTAAACAAAGACTCGTCCGTAAAAACGATACGACGTTATCAAGATCGCCAATCCTGCCAGTGCGAGATACGAAAAGAACACAGTGTAATTCCACACACTCGTCGGGACATCGCCGATCGCGAAACAAAAACAGTAGAAGATAAACCCTGTGCCGACGATTGAGATTAGATTTTCCGCATGGTTGGTTTCCTTGTGAGCCAATCCGTGAAAAACCTTTGTCGCGTAAAAGATCGCAAAGAAAATACCAACAAAGGTTAGCGCAAGATGAAAATGTTCGCCCGGATCATATTTACCGACGAACCAAGAATAAAAAATCACCCAAGTGAAAAATGACGAAGTGTAGAAGATCGGGCTCCAATATCGTTTTATGGAAATCGCGAGAATGCCGGCGTTGATCACCGACATGTAAGTGAATAGAAAAGTGTATCGGCCGGAATCGCTGCTGAGTAAAAATGGCACGGCGTACGCGCCGATAAGACCGATGTGCGCAATGATCTGCCGGTCGTAAACAATGGCAGACATCACCGTAAAAGCCGTAAACATCACCATCAACACAAACGCCAGCGGCTGGCCAATCAACTGGTATGTCGAATAAGCAAAATACGTTATGAAATACATGATCGCCATTCCGCCGCTGAGCAGAACTGCGCTGAAGTTGTGGTATTTCGTCTTGAGTTTTACCGCGAAGCAGAGTAGGCCAAAACCAAATATGTAACCCAGAACAATCCGCGTCAGCGGGCTGATGAGATTATTGTCGATCGCATATTTTGCGCCAATGCCGACACCGAGAATCAAAATCAAGATTCCAATTTTACTGATGAGATTTTTACCGATAAACTCTTCGAGATTCGCGCGGGCGTTGTCTGCCTGCTCGGAAAAATATGCGGAGAATTTACTTTCTTCTTTCGGGTCGCCTTCGCTTGCGGAGTGGCCGCCAAAAGTAGTGAAAGATGGAACTTCGGTCGCCGGTGGAAACTTGTTCGTCACCGGCGACGGCGGCTCGACCGGTTGCTGCTGCTGTGCGCGTATCGGCTGACGTTCAGATTCCGCAGTTTCGCGTTTCTGAGCGGCGGACTCGCCTCGAAGCCGTGTCAGTTCCTTTCGGATCGCAGTCACTTCGACCTGAAAGTCGATCTGCGTTCTTACGAGGCTTTCGAGGCGTGCCTCAAGCTCGTTGATTTTGGGATCGAGTTCGGGCATAGCTTCTGCGAGCGCAGAGTGCGCTCGATCATTGATTTGCCAAACTAACGTCCTGATTGTAGCTTAAGTATTATTCAAACCAAAGTCGCTTCTTGATTGAAATATGCCACGAACTATCAAAGCCCCGACCGGCACCGAACTGACCTGCAAAAACTGGCTCATCGAAGCCGCGTATCGGATGATACAGAACAATCTCGACGCGGACGTGGCTTTCGACCCGGATAATTTGATCGTCTATGGCGGGCGTGGCAAGGCGGCGCGGAACTGGGAATGTTACGACGCAATTCTAAGGTCTTTGCGTGAACTGAACGAAGACGAAACGCTGCTGATACAGTCCGGCAAACCGGTTGGCATCTTTAAATCCCACACGGACGCTCCGCGCGTTTTGATCGCCAATACAAACATCGTCCCGCATTGGGCAACGCAAGAGCAGTTCGACAAATACGAACGCGAAGGGCTGATGATGTACGGCCAAATGACGGCCGGCTCGTGGATATACATCGGTACACAAGGAATTTTGCAGGGCACGTATGAAACGTTCGGTTCGCTCGCTCGGCAGCACGGTTGGGACTCGCTCGCAGGAAAGTTGGTTCTCACGGCGGGCCTCGGCGAAATGGGCGGCGCACAGGCGCAAGCGATCACGTTTAACGGCGGTGTCGGGTTGCTCGTAGATGTTGACAAAGAGCGTATTGACAGACGTTTACAATTCAAACAAGTTGACGTTGAAGCGAAAGATTTGGATGATGCGTTGCGTCTGGTCAAAGAATTTACGGACAAAAAAGAAGCGAAATCAATCGCACTTTGCGGCAACGCGGCGGATGTTCATTGGCAGATTCTCGAACGCAACATTCTGCCTGATGTCGTTACCGATCAGACGTCCGCACACGATGTTTTATTCGGCTATATTCCGCAAGGTCTTTCAATCGAACAAGCAAACGAACTTCGCAAATCTAATCAAACGGAATACGAAAAACGGGCGATGGATTCGATGGCACGCCACGTTGAAGCAATGCTCGAGTATCAGAAACGCGGGGCAATCGTCTTTGATTACGGAAATAATCTGCGACAGCGCGCATTAGACAACGGTGTCGCGAACGCATTCGACTATCCCGGGTTTGTGCCTGCGTATATTCGTCCGCTCTTTTGCGAAGGCAAAGGTCCGTTTCGCTGGGTCGCACTCTCGGGTGACAAGGAAGACATCTACAAAACGGACGAAGCGATCATGAACCTTTTCCCTGACAACGATCATCTGGCGCGTTGGCTGACGATGGCACAAGAGCAGGTCGAGTTTCAGGGACTGCCCGCACGCATCTGCTGGCTCGGTTACGGCGAGCGTGCGAAAGCCGGTTTGAAATTAAATGAAATGGTCGCGTCTGGCGAGCTAATGGCACCCATCGTCATCGGCCGCGATCATCTCGACTGCGGCAGCGTCGCATCGCCCAACCGCGAAACCGAGTCGATGAAAGACGGCTCGGACGCCATCGCCGATTGGGTCTATCTCAACGCCATGATAAACGTCGCGGGCGGTGCAACGTGGGTTTCGCTCCATCACGGCGGCGGCGTCGGCATCGGCTATTCGCTCCACGCTGGACAAGTAATCGTCGCCGACGGAACGCCCGAAGCGGCGAAGCGCATAGAACGCGTCCTGACGACCGATCCGGGCATGGGAATTATTAGACATGCGGATGCCGGTTATGAAGAAGCTATTGAGTTTGCAAAGAAGAATAATGTTAACGTTCCGATGCGATAACTGTGAGGCCAATGACAATGAAACTTCAACGACACTATATCTCGTTAGCGATCTTACTCTTGACGATACCGGCTTTGGCCTTTGGGCAGGAAAAGCACTATTACCAAACCGATTTCCCAAAGGAAGAGTTTGCCGAGCGTCGTGCGAAACTCTTCGAGAAAATCGGCAAGAACGCGATCGCCGTTGTTCAGGGTGCCAAGGGCACTGCAGACTTTAATGTTTTTCGGCAGTCAAATGAATTTTATTATCTGACAGGCGTCGAAACTCCCCACGCGTATCTCGTGCTTGACGGTCGAAATCAGAGAACGACCGTTTACCTGCCCCATCGCGATGCGGATCGCGAGCGCAATGAGGGAAAGATCCTCTCTGCGGAAGATGGCGATCTGATAAAAGAACTAACCGGTATTGATCAAGTCCGCAGTGTCGAGCAGTTATCGCTCGATCTTGTTGGTAAGGGACTGCTTCGCCCACCACCGCCGGTGTTTTACACGCCGCTCAGCCCGGCGGAAACCGGCACAGACAGCCGCGATGAACTGCTGAATGAACAGGCTCGCGTCTCGGCAAATCCCTGGGACGGAGCTCCATCGCGAGAAGCTCGGTTTCGAGAACTACTAAGCTTGCGGGCTCCGCAATTTGAAATACGCGACCTTTCGCCCGTCTTTGACGGACTCCGTAACATCAAGTCAAAGCGGGAGATCGAGGTCATCCGCAAGGCTACTGAGATCGCTGGCCTGGCGATTATGGAGGCGATGCGTTCGACCGAGGCCGGTGTTTATGAGTACCAACTCGACGCTGCTGCAAAATATGTTTTCTACATGCACGGGAGCCGCGGTGACGGATACGCTTCGATAGTCGGCGGCGGCAGCAATGCGTATCTTGGTCATTATTTTCGCAAAACAGACAAATTAAAGGACGGTGATCTGGTGTTGATGGATTACGCCCCCGATTACCGGTACTACACCAGCGACGTGACACGTATGTGGCCGGTAAACGGCAAATACACGAAAGGCCAGCGTGCGTTAACTGAATTCATCTCCGTTTACCGTGATGCTCTTTTTAAGCATATTCGTCCTGGCGTCACTTCGGATTTCGTGCTCGATTCGGCGGCCAAGGACATGGAAACATACCTGATCGGCAAGACGTTTGAAAACGCGGCTCACCTAAAAGCGATCAGAGACGGCTTGAAGTTCCGCGGTCATTTTCAGCATCCTGTCGGGATGGCTGTTCACGATGTCGGTCAGGTTCGAGGCGTAAAACTCGAACCGGGAATGGTCTTTACCATCGACCCAATGATCTGGATTCACGAAGAAAAATTGTATGTTCGGATAGAAGACGTGGTTGTAGTAACGGCCGACGGGGCTGAAAACCTTAGCGCCTTTGTTCCCTCAACGGTCGAAGATATTGAGCGAACAATGACGGAGAAAGGGTTGATCCAATTTCGTCCGGCGGCCACACTACCATTGAAGAAGTAACTTTTTAAACACAGTCGTTTACATGATTATGAAACATTTATTCCGCATCGCGGTGATCGGCGTGTTCCTCGCTATCGGTTCGCCTACCTGTGCCGAAGCGTTTTTCGATACTTACCCTAAGAATCCGAACATCGATGTCATCAACTATATCTTCAGGCTCGACCTGTCGGACACTACGGATGAGATAGTCGGCGAGGCGACGGTCGACGTCAGGTTTCTTGTTGACGGAATTCAGGAAGTCAGGCTCGATCTGACCAATGCGTCAAAAGATCTGAGCGGCAAAGGCATGAACGTCAGCCGCGTAACTGGTGATGGAAAGGCGGTTGAATATCGTCACGAAAATAATGTGCTGCTTATCAAATTGCCGACTGCTTCCAAGGCGAACCAACGCGAGAAGTTTACGATCTTCTACAAAGGCATACCGGCAACGGGCCTGAAGATCGCGAACAATAAGTACGGAGATCGAACCTTTTTCAGCGATAACTGGCCGGACAAAGGCCGCAATTGGCTGCCGACCGTCGATCACCCGTCGGATAAGGCGATGTGTGAGTTTATCGTGACCGCACCCAATCATTATCAGGTTGTCTCGAACGGGCTGAAGATCGAAGAAACTGATCTGCCGGGAAATAGGAGGGTCACGCATTGGAAACAGTCTGTGCCGATCGCGTCTTGGCTATATGTACTCGGCGTCGCCCGTTTTGCCGTTCAGTATGTTGACGAATTCGAGGGTAAATCGATCCAGACCTGGGTTTATCATCAAGACCGCGATGCCGGGTTTTACGATTTCGATGTGGTCACCAAAAAGGCGCTCGCGTTCTACAGCGACGCTGTCGGTCCGTTCCCTTACGAAAAGCTCGCGAATATTCAGTCGAACAGCGTAAGCGGTGGCATGGAGGCGGCATCGGCGATCCTTTACAGCGAAAATTCGGTTGTGGGCGACAGGAACGTGCGTTGGCGAAATGTAGTTATTCATGAGATCGCACATCAGTGGTTTGGCAACTCCGTGACCGAAAAGGACTGGGACGAAATTTGGCTTAGCGAGGGTTTCGCGACGTATTTCACCTTGCTCTTTATCGAGCATCAATACGGCCGTGACGAATTTGTCGAGGGCCTGCGTTCCAGCAAAAAATCGGTCGATGCGTTTTATCTCAAAAATCCTAATTACCGGCTTGTCCACGACAATCTCAAGGACATGAAAGACGTGACGACCAGCCAAATTTATCAAAAAGGAAGCTGGACGCTCCACATGCTGCGTGGCGTTGTCGGTACCGAAAGTTTCTGGAAAGGAATCAGGGCCTATTACCGCCAATATCGCGACTCTCACGCTACCGTTGCGGATTTTCGCCGCGTGATGGAAGAAGTATCCGGCAAACAGTTGTCCGGCTTTTTCGACCAATGGCTCTACAAACCCGGAACTCTGAAATACAAGGGACACTGGAGTTTCGACGCGAACAAAAAGCAAGTAGTAATCGTGCTTGACCAAGTCCAGACTGACGGCAGCCTTTTCAAAATGCCGGTCCAAGTCGCGGTCCACTACCCCGGCCAAGCCAAACCGCAGATGCAAACCGTGCAGGCGGATGCCAAATCAAACATATTTTCGATCAACGTTAGCGGCGAACCTGAAAAAGTACTTCTCGATCCTGATATGTGGATACTGATGGACGCCGATTTCAAGAAGACTGGTTTTGGGCTTTAGTGAGATCCAGCCCGTTGAGGTATTGAGCGTAATTCTTTTTATTGAAGCTGAAACCCGCGAAATGCGGTGCCGAAATAATCTCGTCTATTGTGGCCGATTATCTTTGATGTACTTCTCAAACTTCTTTTTGTCGGCGTGGTCGGTGACTTTTTTGAGGAACGCTTTGTATTCGGCCGACGCCAGGTGTTTTGCACCGACGAGGTCGTAGAGGCGAGCTTTTAGAAGATGACATTCGGCCTGACCGACCGGGTCGAGCTCGAGTGCTTTGTCGAGAGCGGCGACGCCGAGCGAGCCTTTCCGGATCTGAAGATAAGATTCGCCGAGCAGCCGATGAGCGATCGCGGATTTTGGGTCCGCGAGAACTGCGCGTTCGAACAACGCAACCGCAGCATCGAACTGGTTCTGAAACGCACGCAACATACCAAAATTTATTAATGCAGTTGGATAATCTGGCCGCAGTTCAAGCGAACGCGTGAACGCAGCTTCAGCATCTTGCGGCAGATTCGCAGCAACGTAAAGCGAGCCGAGCTTTGCCCACGCGATGAAATCTTCGGGGTCGATCGCGACGATCTCTTTTACAAATTCAATTGCCTTCTTTGGCTGCCTGGCGCCCTCGGCTTCGGCGGCTTTTTTGTAAATATCCGAAGTCTTGTCGTTCGTCGAGCGTGTAAATTTTGTCGAGACAACGCCCGGAGAAGCGTCTTGTTGGGTTTGCGGCAAATAAAGTTCGAAGTCTTCGCGCTGACGCGGCTCGCCGATGTCGGAAACATTTTTTCTCGCTGTTTCAAGCCCTTCGACTTCGATCATAATGATGCCGCCGGTTCCCGCTCGCTTGAAACAATAATTGCCCGACCGGCTGATGACTTGTCTGAGCGTAGGTTGGCGGCTGTCGGTATAGACAACAATGATTCGCGGCAGCTTTGCGTTTGGAGCGAGGCCTTTGAGAATTATGCGGCCATAAATATAGGGAGCTTGACGATTTATGCGGTCAACCTCGCGGGTCGGCGTCTCACCGAATTCACGACAGATCTCGTCGGCCTGTGCGCTTGTCTCGACATTAAGCGTTAAGAGAATTGCGACAGTAATTGCGGTGATTGCAAATGTTCTCATGGCAAGTCCCTTACGCTCACGGATTGTCCTTAACGAACTTTTCAAGACGCCTTTTGTTCTCATAGTCCGGCACTTTTTCGAGAAACAACTTATACTCTTTCGCCGCAAGTTGCTTTGCCCCGGCGAGTTCGTAAAGGTGCGCGATCTGCAGATGACATTCGGCCATGCCAATTGGGTCGAGTTTGATCGCAGCGTTTAATGCTTCGACGCCGAGATTTCCCTGTTTGCTCAGCAGATACGTCTCGCCGAGAAGCTGAAACGCACGTGCGGATTTACTGTCGAGTTGGGTCGTGTGCTTTAGAATCTCGACCGCCGCAAGAAACTGCTTTTGCGTCATGCGAATCTGTCCCATGAAGATCCACGCCGGCGTGTATTCAATTTTGTTTTCTAGTGATTTGCGAAACGCAGCTTCGGCGTCGGTGAGATTCTTTTGTTCAAAATACAACGAGCCAAGCTTTGCCCAAGCAATAAAATCCGCAGCGTCAAGCGCGACGATTTGTTTCAAAAGCTCTATCGCTTTCAATTTATCTTTGCTCGCCTCGGCATCAACCACTTTTTTGTAAAGCTCGGAGGTCTTTGGATTTGTCGGATGAGTGAATTTTGCTGAGACAACCGTCGGTGGGCCGGACCGCTGTGATTGAGGAGCGTAAATTTCGAAATCTTCTCGCTGCTGAACCGCGCTCGATGCTGCCAATGTGCGTCGCGCAATTTCGACGCCGTCGACTTCGACGACCAGTGTGCTGCTGCTACCACGTCGCCGAAAACAAAAAGTGCCCGACTGGTTGAGCCGTTGCCGCTCGCCTGCCTGTTGGCCTTCGACGATGGTGACCGTCACACGCGGCGTTTTTGATACGGCGTCATAGCCGTGCAGGATCACACGTCCGTACACGTATGGCACGTGAGCAAAGGGCGAGTCGAGCGATGGCATTAAACCGGCCTCGGCGCAAAAATCGTCAACCTGTGCGAATGCACTGAGCGTGAGAATGAATAACACGAAAACAGCTGTGATTGCCCGTTTCATATCATTTCCTCTCATCTCGCCGACTTACCGCAGAAAGCTTCAACAATCAATCAACATAATGACACGAATTTGGCTCCGAACAAAGATGGCTCTTCGCGCACGAAAGTCTCGCGATTGACTAACGCCGCGATTCGGCAAATACTAGCTGTCGATGGGCGATATTTTTGATCTCACGACGCGGCCGGACGAGAAGTTATTTTTTTCGCGTGGCGATGTAAACGATCCGAGAATGGGCGACATTGTCGGCGACGCGCAAGATGATTACGCGGTGGCAGACATCGTGATTCTCGGCTGCCCGCAGGACGAGGGCGTGCGACGAAACGGCGGTCGCGTTGGTGCGGCCGAAGCTCCGAACGCAATCCGCGAACAGTTTTACAGACTCACGACTTTTAACATAAAGAAAAAGACATTTGACATCGGTGATGTTGTGATTGGCGAGACGCTTGAAGAGACCCACGACACGATGACGGCCGTCGTTAAGCGGATTCTCAGCGACGGAAAGCGGCTGATCGTGCTCGGAGGCGGCAATGATATTTCGTTCGCCGACGGCGTTGCGATGGCTGAGGCGTTCGGCGCGGACGCTTGGATCGGTGTGAATATCGACGCGCATCTTGATGTGCGGATCAGCAACCAGCGGAACAACGGAACGCAGTATCGACAACTGCTCGACGGCGGTTACTTGAGGCCGGACTACTTTTACGAGGTCGGATATCAAACGCATCACGCGTCGCCCGTATATTTCGAATACATAAAAGATCTCGGCGTACATCGCATAAGCCTCGAGCAAGTCCGCTCACGCGAAGAGGCCGATCTCGAGCTAAAAGAGCAGATCAGACAGAAGTTCATCGGCCAGTCGTCGTCGCTAAATACGTTTTTTGGTTTCGACATGGACGTCGTTCGTTCGGCCGACGCACCCGGCGTTTCCGCGCCGTCGCCGCTCGGCCTTCGTGCCGGCGAATTTATCCAACTCGTCAAATACGCCGCCTCGCTCGCAAACACGCGCATCGTCGAATTCAGCGAAGTAAATCCACGTTTCGACATCGACAACCGCACGACGAAACTCGTCGCAATCGCGATGCACCGCTTTTGCACCGGTGTCGGGTAATTTATGGAACAAGAGATCAAATTTTGCACAACCTGCGACAACGTGCGAATCGCGTATTCGTCAGTCGGCTCGGGTCCGCCGTTCGTCAAAGCCGCAAATTGGATGAACCACCTCGAATACGACTGGCAAAGCCCTGTGTGGCGACATCTGCTCGAGGAAATAGCGAGCGATCATCAGCTGATACGCTATGACGAACGCGGCACTGGACTTTCCGATCGTAATGTCGAAGATCTTTCGCTCGATGCGTTTGTTGACGATCTCGCCTCAGTCGTCGATGCTTTGGGGCTTGAGCGCTTTCCGTTGTTCGGCATTTCTCAAGGCGGCCCTGTCGCGGTCGCATACGCAAACCGTAATCCCGAAAAGGTCTCGCATCTCATCTTGCTCGGCTCGTTTGCAGCCGGTTGGAAAAAGGCAAAGCTCGCGCCTGACGACCTGGAAAAACGGCAAGCCCAAATGACGCTTATAAGGCAAGGCTGGAACAGCAAAAACCCCGCGATCCGCCAACTATGGACGACGCTGTGCATTCCGGATGGCACGCCGGACGAAGCAAAATCTTTTAATGAATTGCAGCAAGCGTCCGTTTCACCCGACAATGCCGCTCGGATTTTCGAGGCCCTCGGCGACCTCGATGTAAACGATATTCTGCCAAAACTGAACGTCCCGACATTGGTTTTTCACGCACGCGGCGATGCTCTGGTGCCGTTTGAGGAAGGCCGTCGTCTGGCGTCGATGATCCCGAACTCGCGGTTTGTAACTCTCGAAAGCAACAATCACCTGCTTTTGCAGCACGAAGCCGCCTGGCATGTTTTCGTGTCCGAGGCGCGCAAGTTTCTCGGTCGCGAAAAACCGTCCACGACCACCGCCGCCGCAACGCAACTATTCAAAACCTGCCCAACCTGCAGCCGCACATACGCCGACGCACAAATGCTCTACTGCCTCGACGACGGCACGAAACTTGTTGATAACGGTAAAATCGAAAACGAAGCGAAAACTGAAGTCCTTAATCATTAAACAAGTGGCAAACCTTGACGGGGATTAGGGTCAGCTCGAAAACCTTATTCTTATGAAAAACCTTCTTATAAAGCTTGGTTTCATAATTGCTTACGGCTCGGTGATTTACTTCTTTTATGGTTTTGTTCGGTTTCCAGACAGTCCGATTCAGTCATGTGATGATAAGACCTTTTGCAGCTGCGACATCGGTTTTTGCAATAAATTCGGACAAAACAAATCAGCTTCAGATTATGAAGCATATGTGCTTTGGTCACGAATTGCGCCTATTTTCTTAGGTGCCGGAATAATTTGTGGGACACTCGCGCAACGTGAAAGATCAAAACTGAAAAGAGCCTAGCATGATCCAGTTGAATAGATTGCGTTATACTTGACACCATTCCGAGTGTTTGGCATCCTTTTAATTCGCTTTCTCTTGAAAAAGGCGACAAGTGTAGTCTCTTAGCTCAGTTGGTAGAGCATTACCTTGACAAGGTAGGGGTCAGCAGTTCGAGTCTGCTAGAGACTACCATTTGAACAGTGGACAGTTGTCAGTGGACAGTGGGCAGTTTTTCTGACCACCGATCACCAGCCACTGACCACCGCATTTTTTCGATAAGATGCTTTCGAAGAACTTTGCTGTTTTTATAACTACTACGACACGCTTTCTTTTGGCGTGACCGTTTGGAGTACCTGCTTTAGCAGGCGATGCCACCTAAAGGTGGGACTCCGAACAAAGCAAAGTCGCTCTTATCGGATCTGATCATTTGAGTAGTAGGAAGTTTGTTGGTCCTTAGTAAAATTTAGCGATTCGTTGCAAAAGCCCGCGCGTCAGCTAGGGCGATACACTCAGCGTGGAGTTACGGCTTCTTCGCCGGTGATTGAATTAGTACTACGATTCGCTATCGCCCTTGCTTACGCGCAGGCTTTGGCAATAAATCGATCAACTTGAACATGAGCGAGATAAACGTAAAATTTGGCGGCGATCAACGTATGATCCTCGGGCCCGCGACGGTTGCGGACGCGATAAAGGCGTTCGACCGTGACGCGCTCAAAAAGTCGCTTGCCGCAAAGCTCAACGGCGAGGAAGTCGATCTGAATCGCGAGCTCGCCGGTTCGGACGAAGTTTTGTCGATCGAGCTGATCGGTGCGGAAAGTCGCGACGGTTTAGAAGTAATTCGCCATTCGACCGCACATTTGCTCGCTGCTGCGGTGCTCGATCTGTTTCCGGGAACAAAACTCGGCGTCGGACCGGCGTTGATGGAAGATCCGCGATACGGCTATTTTTACGACGTCATCGCCCCGCGAAATTTAACCGAAGAAGATCTGCCTGTCATCGAAAAAAAGATGCGTGCGATGGCGAAGCAGAATCTTGTTTATCGGCGCGAGACAATCGACAAAGCGACGATCCTCGAAATGTTCAAAGGGCGTGACGAGCCGCTCAAGTGCGAACTGATCGACGAAAAGGTTGAGGGCACGGCGAGCGTTTATTACATCGACAATTCACCGTTTATCGATTTTTGTTTGGGGCCGCACGTGCCGCACACCGGCAAGCTCGGCGCGTTCAAGCTGCTCGCGTTGTCCGGCGCCTATTGGAAAGGCGACGCCGAGCGCGAACAGATGCAGCGAATTTACGGAACTGCGTTTGCGACGCAAGACGAACTCGATGCGTGGCTCAAACAGCGCGAAGAAGCCGAACGCCGCGATCATCGCAAGCTTGGCAAGCAGCTCGATCTGTTCTCAATCGACGACGAATACGGACAAGGGCTGATACTTTGGCATCCGAAAGGCGGCATCATTCGCAACGAGATGGAAAAGCTCCTCAAAGAGGAGCTCGAGCGACGCGATTATAGTTTTGTTTTCACGCCTCACATTGCGAAACGCGAGTTGTGGGTGAAGAGCGGGCACGAAGAGAATTACGCCGACTCGATGTATGCTCCGACGAGCATCGAGGACGAGGAATATCGTCTCAAGCCGATGAACTGCCCGCATCACATCGGTATTTATAAATCTTCGCCGCGTTCATATCGTGATCTGCCGCAGCGTTATTCCGAGATGGGCACGGTTTATCGAGCGGAATTGTCGGGCACGCTGCACGGGTTGATGCGTGTGCGTGGGTTTTCGGTCGATGACGCACATCTTTTTGTGCGGCCCGATCAAGTTCATGTTGAGGTCGCGGATTGTCTCGATCTCGCGATCAAAGTTTTTGACACTTACGGTTTTGAGAAAGTGAAATTCGAGTTATCGGTTCGCGGTGAGGCGGAGAACAAAGGCTTTCTCGGCGCAGACGAAGATTGGACCGCGGCTGAAAATCAACTCGCAAGCGCGCTCGACGAGCGAAAAATCAGTTACGAACGCATCGAGGGCGAAGCGGCGTTTTACGGGCCGAAGATCGACATCAAGATCGAGGACGCGATTGGCCGCGTGTGGCAGCTTGGCACAATTCAACTCGACTTTAATCTGCCCGAGCGCTTTGAACTCGAATACACCGGCGACGACAATCAAAAACATCGGCCATTTATGATTCATCGGGCGCTGTTTGGTTCGATCGAGAGATTTTTTGGCGTGCTGATCGAGCACTACGCGGGGGCGTTTCCGCTGTGGCTCGCACCGGTGCAAGTCGCCGTGCTGCCGATCACCGATCGCATAAACGAATATGCGCTCACGGTCGCCGACGAGCTTAAACAAAGCGGGTTTCGCGTGGAAACAAACACGATTTCTGATAAAATCGGTGCAAAAATACGTGACGCACAGATGCAGAAAGTTCCCTATATGTTGATCCTTGGCGACAAGGAACTTGAGGAAACACAAGTTGCGGTGCGGCATCGCAAAGACGGTGACATCGGCGCGATGTCGCTCGATGAATTTAAAGAGAAGATTGCGAGCGAAAAACTAAATCGCAGTCTTTAAGTTAGGCATTTAACAAAAGGAGGCATTTATCGCTAGAAGATTTGGTGGAAGATTTAAGCCGCGGTTTCGTGAACCGTTGCACCGCACGAATGAGAGGATCAGAGTTCCGAGCGTGCGAGTCGTGTTAGACGACGGCGGGACATTGGGTGTCATGGATACGCGTGACGCAATCGCGGAGGCGAGGAATCGCGGGCTTGACCTGGTCGAGATCGCCCCAAAGGCTCAGCCGCCTGTCGCTAAGATCATCGATTACGGCAAGTTTCTTTACGAGCAGAAGAAAAAAGCTCATGAAGCGAAAAAGAAACAGGTCACGGTGCAGGTCAAGGAGATCAAGTTTCGCCCGGGCACCGACGATCACGACTACCAATATCGAATGGAGAACGCGAGGAAATGGCTAAGCGAAGGCGACAAAGTCCGGGCGGCGATCGCCTTTCGTGGACGCGAGATGTCTCACCGCGAACTGGGAGCAAAAATCCTGAAGCGATTGACAGCGGAGGTTGCTGACCTCGGCGACGTCGAAGTCGCAGCAAAGATGGAAGGCTATCAGATGTTTACGATCTTCGCGCCGAAGGTAACAAAGGCGGCGATCTCTAAACACACTTCGATTCCTCCGAATACGGAGGACGAGCCTGTGAAGAAGAAATCAGCCGAGAAGAAGCAGGTTGAAAAGCAAGAACCTGAGCCGAAGGTCGCAAAAGACGACGACGAGATTTTTTAAGTACGGCCGATCGTCTGATCTGCCGCTAACCGTGATCACCACGGTTTTCAGTTTTAAGCGAACGAACAGACCGTGCGGTCTGTTCTACAAAAGGAGAAAGTTATGCCAAAACTAAAAACACACAAAGGCGCAGCAAAGCGTTTTCGCTCGACGGCGAGCGGCAAATTCAAACGCGGCCACAGCCATGCGCGCCACATTCTGACAAAGAAAACGAATAAACGTAAACGTAATCTTGATATTGATTGCTTAGTATCCGAGGGCGACCAAAAACGCGTCGAGAAGATGCTGCCGTACGGAAGAGATTAATTAAGTTAATAGTAAAAAGGCAAAAGTCAAAATTGCAGAAACTACGGTTTTTCGTTTTTACTTTTTACTTTTGCCTTTTCACGACGAAGGAGTGAATCATGCCTAGAGCAAAACGTGGAAATAAGCGCCTTGAGAAGCGCAAAAAAATATTAGCCTTGGCAAAAGGCTATCGTGGAACAAAATCAAAACTGTACCGCTCGGCCAAAGAGTCGGTCGAGCGGGCACTGAACTTTGCCTACACCGGACGTAAGTTGAAGAAGCGCGACTTTCGCAAACTGTGGATCGTGCGTATAAACGCCGCTTGCCGCCTGAACGATTTGAAGTATTCTCAGTTCGTTCACGGACTAAACTTGGCCGGCATCGAACTTGACCGCAAAGTGCTCGCCGACATGGCCGTCAAACAGCCCGAGGCGTTCGCAGCAGTTGCGTCACAAGCTAAGAGCGCTTTGACTAAACAGGCAACTGCATAAACGATGCTGTTCATGGTCATCGAACATTTCAAAGACCGCAACCCCGCACCCGTTTATAAACGGTTCGCGGACAAAGGTCGAATGACGCCGGATGGCTTGAATTATGTAAACAGCTGGATCGAAGCCGGCATGGATCGCTGTTTTCAAGTGATGGAAACCGACGATCCGGTGCTTCTGCAAGAGTGGATATCAAAGTGGAACGATCTCGTTGATTTCGAGGTCGTTCCGGTCGTGACGTCCGCTGACATGCAGCAGATCTTTGCCCCTAAACAATGATCAAGGGTTTACGAACCGTAGTTTACAAAGTCGCCGACCTCGCGCGGGCCAAAGCGTGGTATTCGCAGGTCCTCGGCATCGAGCCATATTTTGATGAACCGTTTTACGTCGGTTACGACGTCGGCGGTTACGAACTTGGCCTCGATCCTGACCCGACAGACGTTAAGGTCGGCAACAGCGTTGGGGCCTATTGGGGTGTCGACGATGTAAAAATAAGGATCGAGGAATTTCGTTCAAACGGAATCATCATCAAAGACGAGCCGCAGGAAGTAGGCGGCGGTATCATCGTCGCGTCGATGATTGATCCTTTCGGCAATGTTTTTGGGATCATTGAAAATCCGCACTTCAAACCGGAAGAAGTACGCTAGACACGGTTTGAGTTTTTTTGAAGCGTTCAAGCGTAAACTCGAACGCTTTTCATGTTCCAAGTTCGGACTTTGCCTCAGCAAACTTTGCAACTGCAAAATCGAGATCGTCTTTCGAGTGTGCCGCCGAAACCTGTGTGCGAATACGCGCCTTCCCTTTCGGCACAACCGGGAAAGAGAATGGGATCACGTACACGCCTTTTTCCAACAGCTTTTCAGCCATTTTGACGGCCGGGATTGCCTCGCCAAACATCACGGGCACGATCGGATGTTCGCCCGGTAGGACCTCGAGGCCGATGCCGGCGATCTTTTCGCGAAAATAGAGGGTGTTTTCCTCCAATTTGTCACGCAGTTCCGTAGATTTTGACAACATATCGATCGCCGCAATTGCAGCGGTGACGATCGGCGGTGCGACCGAATTTGAAAAAAGATACGGCCGCGAGCGTTGTCGCAGAAGCTCGATGATCTCCTTTTTGCCGCTTGTATAACCGCCGCTGGCTCCGCCGAGAGCTTTGCCCAGCGTTCCCGTGATGATGTCAACTCTGTCAATAACGCCGCAGTGTTCATGAGTTCCGCGCCCCGTTTTACCGACAAAACCGACCGCGTGCGAATCATCGACCATCACCATCGCGTCATATTTTTCGGCCAAATCGCAAATTTCGGCGAGCTTAGCGATGTAGCCATCCATCGAAAAAACGCCGTCAGTTGCGATCATTTTGAATCTTGCATCGCTCGCCTCTTGCAATTTTGCTTCGAGATCGGCCATGTCGCCATTCTTATAGCGAAAGCGTCGCGCTTTACTCAGACGTATGCCATCGATGACGCTCGCGTGGTTCAGTTCGTCCGAAATGATCGCGTCCTCTTCGCTCAAGATTGTCTCGAACAGTCCGCCGTTCGCGTCAAAACACGATGTGTATAGAATCGTGTCTTCGGTACCGAGGAATTCGCTGATCTTGAGTTCTAGTTCTTTATGAATCGCCTGCGTGCCGCAAATGAATCGCACGCTCGACAGGCCGAAACCCCAATTGTCCAGACCTTCACGTGCAGCCGCGACGATATCCGGGTGATCGCTCAAACCGAGATAATTATTCGCGCACATGTTGAGCACTTCACGACCGCCAACCTCGATCCGAGCTTCCTGCGGGCTTTCGATCACACGCTCAGACTTATAAAGCCCGGCCGCACGGATTTCGTTGATTGTAGTTTCTAAACGAATTCTGAATGTCCCGTACATAACCAATATCTTTTGAATATCCGCATAGTAAATCGTCACCCCCGGTCCCAGCCTAGCGGGGTAAAGAGCCGCTAAGCTATCGAGGCTTCAAGCTAGAATCATGTTCGCCGTCGGATGAATACTGCGTCGACATTTCAGCAAACCCTCGAGACTTGATTTTCGACAAACTGCAGTTTTGAATCGATTAGAACTCTTAACAATCTCGCCTTTATTTTGCGAATTTGGAATGAGCACGAACTCTGATTCTAATGTGATGGCCAGGTTCTTTTTCAAAGTTATTGGCAATCATGAACCGGCCTCCATTCGACCACCTAACCTGCTGCTTGGAAAGAAATCCATCCAGATCAAAGAACTTCCTGTCTGGCTTATTATCAACAATTTCATAAGAGAATGACACTTCTTTTTTAACCCAATCGTCTGCCGAGGTAAGAATAGGCTCCTTACCAAACAAGCACCCGGAAAATTTGCTAGGTAAGCCAACCTGAGCGCCCTGCTTCTCTGTTTCGGCTTGCGATTCAAACCACTGCACAATTTGCCATTCGCCCGTATCGCGCCCTGCAAGGATATGTGTCAAAGCGCAATTCGGTCCGCTGCAGAGTATGATGTCGAAATCGATACCGCAGGTGACCTCGCCCGAGTTTATCGGCATAGCCAACACCTGAGGTGGAATCAAACGCGCACCTACAATCTCTATGTTGTTCTTCGCATTAAGGACAACCTCAACCGCGGTCGGTGCCACGTCCTTAGGTATTTGACAAGACATCCGTTTAGTCGCATCTCCAATGCGCGGTAGTAATGCAGAAGAATTGCAGTTTAAATTCTTCGGGCTAAGATGTACTATTGGTTCAAGCCAAGGCTTGTCCGCAAGCGGATTATAGCGAACAGCAACAACGAACCTGTTCCCGGTGCTGCCACCTTCGACCCAAGCAAACGCCTTTCCCGGACTGGTGATGCATTTGACAAATGCATCTGCAATTTCAACGCTGGCCTTCTGTGTAAATGACTTAAACTTTTCCTTGTCAACGGCCGTGAGGCTTTCGTACTTTTCTACAATTTTTACAAACTTCTTGTAGCCCTCTTCGTCTAGAGACAGTCCGAAATATTCCATTAACGATATTAGGGTCACGCCGAAGGAACTACTACGAGCCTCCTCATAACTAGTGAACTGTTTAAAGCTCCGAACTATCGCCAAATGCTTCTCGCCACTGCTCTCTGTCTGCTCGATTGACGGTATTCCGAGGCTAAGAAGTTTTTCACAAGGATTTGAACCGAGAGCAAAGGTCGTGAGAAAGATGATTAGGCCAGCGATGAGTAGAACGTGTCTGATCATTATTTTGTTCTCCAAAAAGATAATGTAGGTTAACTTAATCTAAATTAACACTAACTTTACTATCCATCAAAATCGAGAAGGACCTTGCCCGAATTCCCTTCTTTCATCACTTCAAAACCTCTCGCAAATTCTTTGTATGAAAATCGATGCGTGATGATGGGCGAGATGTCGAGGCCGCCCTCGACTAGAACGTTCATCTGGTACCATGTCTCGTACATTTCGCGGCCGTAGATGCCTTTGATGGTGAGCATGTTGAAGATGACGGTTTTCCAGTTAATAGCGAACTCGTCAGACGGAATGCCTAAGAATGCAATGTTGCCGCCATGCGTCATATTCGCGAGCATGTCGCGAAATGCCTGCGCACTTCCCGACATCTCCATTCCCACGTCAAACCCCTCTTTCATGCCTAGCTGCTTTTGCACGTCGGCAAGCGATGTCTCGCGAACATCGACGGCCAAGGTCACGTCAAACTTCTTAGCGAGCTCCAATCGGCGTGGATTTACATCCGTAATAACGACGTGCCGAGCTCCGGCGTGTTTTGCGACCGCAGCAGCCATGATGCCTATCGGTCCGGCTCCGGTGATTAGAACGTCCTCGCCAAATACCTCGAAGGCGAGCGCCGTGTGAACGGCGTTGCCAAACGGATCGAATATCGCTGCTACCTCGAGATCAACATCGGCGTTGTGCTTCCAAATGTTCGTATGCGGAACTGCCATGTATTCGGCAAATCCACCATCCGTGTTAACACCGTAACCCAAAGTATTGGCACATTTATATCGCCGACCGGCGAGACAATTGCGACACCGGCCGCAAACAAGGTGGCCCTCGACGCTGACGATATCGCCGACGTGAAAGTCATTGACATTAGAACCAATCTCGACGATCTCACCGACAAGTTCGTGTCCCAAGATCGTCGGCACCTTGATTGTGCTCTGAGCCCATGCATCCCAGTTGTAAATATGAACGTCCGTGCCGCAAATGCCGGTCTTCAGCATTCTTATCAAAACATCGTTAATGCCGATCGTCGGTTCCGGCACATCTTCGAGCCACAAACCGGGCTCGGCTTTACTTTTTACTATTGCTTTCATTAGTTACTTTTGCAGCCGCTGACTTCATGATAACAAAACACAAATTGGTCGGCTAACGTAGTGTCCGGATTAGCCTTACGATCAGAAAAAAGCACGTCAGGGCTGTAAAACGGAGCGCATAATCGGTTATCCTTATTGCTTATGTCCGGTGCGACGCTACAAATTAACGAGCTTGAAGAGCAATTCGCGAGCGCGATATCCGAAGTGCGGAATATCGAGATCGACGGTCTTTCGTTGACCGATTGCGAAGCCCGTTTGCGCGAGATAAAAGATCTATCTGTAAAATTGACCGGCAAAAAATCGGAGCTTGCCGCGCTGAAAAAATCGATCGGGATGGTCGCTGCTGACGAACGCGCGTCTTTTGCCCAAAAAGTTCAGTCGATTGAACGCGACATTACCGAAACGTTAGCCGGAGCCGAAACTCGACTCGCTGTTCGGATCAACGAGCTAAAAACCGAACGTGAACGGCTTGATGTCACGATCCCCGGTCGTCGGCCGCGAACCGGACACCTTCATCCGATCACGATTCTGCGGCAGCGGATCGAGGACATTTTTGTTTCGATGGGTTACGCGATTGAGGACGACCGCGAGATCGAGACCGATTACTACAATTTCGACGCATTAAATATCCCCGAAGGCCATCCGGCCCGCGAATCGCAGGATACGTTTTACACAACCGACGGCTTTGCGCTTCGCTCGCAGACATCGACTGTGCAGATTCGTGCTATGGAGCGACGAGGCGTCCCGGTCCGCATCATCGCGCCGGGCAAAGTTTATCGCCGCGACACGCCCGACATGACGCATGTGCCGATGTTTCACCAGATCGAGGGCCTCTGCGTCGACAAAGGCATAACGATGGCCCACCTGAAAGGCACGGTTACCGAGTGGCTAAAGCGTTTGTTTGGTGAAGATACCGTCACGCGTTTTCGTCCCTCGTACTTCCCTTTTACCGAACCGTCGGCTGAGTTTGATTTCTCGTGTTTCAAATGTCACGGCACGGGTCGAGTCAGTGGTCAGTTGTCAGTGGTCAGTGGTCAGGAAGCAAAGACTGAGCGCTGTCGTCCGTGCAAAGGCTCAGGCTGGATCGAGCTCGGTGGCTCGGGAATGGTGCATCCAAACGTGCTGCGAGCGTGCGGGGTCGATCCGCAAGTTTACTCAGGTTTTGCATTCGGCTTTGGCCTCGAACGAATGGCGGCGATGATGTATTCGATCGACGACATTCGGCATATGTTTGAGAATGATGTGAGGTTTCTCGAACAGTTCCGTTGACGCCCAATGAGAATATTAGTTACCGGTGCCACGGGATATATTGGCGGAAGATTAATTCCTGAACTGCTAAAAGGCGGCCATGAGGTTCGTGCATTTGTCCGCGATCCCGAGCGGCTAAGAGGCAAGGAGTGGTTCAGCGATGTCGAGATCGTGAAAGGCGACCTTTCCGACCCTGCGGCAATTCGTGAAGCGGTTCGCGCTGTGGACGCTGCATACTTTCTTGTTCACGCAATGTACTCGGGTGGCGACTTTGCGGAATTAGAAAAGGAATACGCAGAGAACTTCGCGTGGGCGGCGACCACTATTAATAATGTAATTTACCTCGGAGGTTTACTGCCGAACAACGCCGGCACCTCCGAGCACCTTGAAAGTCGTGCAAAAGTAGGTGAGATCCTGCGGCAAAACGGTAACGTTACGGAATTTCGGGCGGGTCCAATTGTCGGTTCGGGATCGGCGTCCTTTGAAATGGTCCGGTATCTGACCGAACGATTGCCAATAATGGTCGTGCCGCGTTGGGTCAAGAATGAGGTACAGCCAATCGCGGTTCGAAATGTAATCGAATACCTCATTGCTGCTTTGGATGTAAAACCTCTCGGGATCGTTGACATCGGTGCCGATGTCTTGCCTTTTCGTGGAATGATGGAGACCTTTGCAAACATCCGCGGTCTCAGGCGATTAATAATCCCCGTGCCTGTGTTGACACCTTTGTTATCGGGACTCTGGGTTGGATTGATTACGCCGGTGCCGAATTCACTTGCCGTGCCTTTGGTCAAAGGTATTATTAATCCTGTGCTGGCAGATCGGACTAACGCTGAAAAGTATTTTCCCGAAATTAAGCCGATGGACTATGGCGAAGCAGTTCGGCGTGCGTTGGAAAAAACTAAAGAAAATGCTACCGAGACGCGTTGGACTGATTCCCTCGGAACTGGTGACACATATAAATTAACCGATAAAGAAGGGTTAATACGAGAGATTCGGACCGTGGTCACGGATGCTTCGCCAGAATCACTGTTTAGGAGCTTCACCAGCATCGGCGGTGAAAAAGGTTGGCTCGCCTGGAACTGGGCATGGAAGCTTCGCGGAAGACTCGACAACTTTCTCGGAGGTCCGGGATTAAAGCGGGGCAGGCGCAGCAAGATGGAGCTTCGGGTCGGCGAAGCTTTGGATTTCTGGCGGGTCGAGGACATCGTCGAGGACAGTCATCTACTGCTGCGAGCTGAAATGAAGGTGCCGGGGAAAGCGTGGCTTCTTTTCGAGGCCATCCCGATCGACGGTCAAAGGCAGTTGGTCCAGACCGCGATCTTCGAACCGAAGGGTTTATTCGGCCTGATCTACTGGCACGCATTGTTTCCGATCCACTCGTTGCTTTTCGGGCAGATGGCCCAACGTATTGTGCAGGGCGCTGAGGCGCTGGAAAACGATGTTTCGCTTACGCCAGAGACGATCTAGACCCAGTTTATGAATATTAGTTACAACTGGCTAAAAGATCTAATTGATCTCAAAATGTCCGCCGATGACTTGGCGACCGCCTTGACGCGCGTCGGGCTTGCGGTCGAGGGCGTTCATGCGCACGGGAACGACTTTGTGCTTGATATCGACCTGACGTCGAACCGGCCTGATTGTCTTTCGCATCTAGGCGTGGCACGTGAACTTGGTGTGATCGCGGATTGCGGATTGCGGATTGCGGATTCCAAAAACATAAAACCTAATACCGAAAACCAGACTTTAGTTACAATTCAAGACGCCGGTCCTTGCCCTCGTTTCACAGGTAGAATAATTCGTAATGTAAAGATCGGGCCGTCGCCGAAGTGGCTCGTTAACCGCCTCGAGACAATTGGCGAACGCCCGATAAACAACGTCGCCGATATTACGAACTATGTCATGCACGAACTTGGCCAGCCGATGCATGCTTTCGATTTCAATAAACTGGCTGAGAATCGCATCGTCATCCGCCGCGCACGAAACGGCGAGACAATAACCACGCTTGATGAAGTTGACCGTAAACTCGACGACACGATGCTTGCGATCTGCGATGCCGAAATGCCGGTCGCAGTCGCGGGTGTGATGGGCGGATTAGCGTCTAGCATCACCGAGTCGACGACGAGTGTTCTGCTCGAAGTCGCGTATTTTGACCGGGCAAATATCAGGGCGACCTCAAGAGGACTAAACCTTGTAACCGAGGCCAGTTATCGCTTTGAACGGGGTGTAGATCTCGAGAATCTGATCCGGGCGTCAAACCGCGCAACCGAGCTTATCTGCGAGCTTGCCGGCGGCAAAGCGGCCGATTTTGTCGATGTTTATCCGAACCGGGTTTCGCCGAAAACAGTCGAGTCTGTTGACGTTTCTGCTGCGGTCAAACGTTTGACCGGATTGGATGTTGCGACCAAAGAGTGCGACCGAATCCTAAATGCCCTCGGAATCTCGAATACCGAGAAATCTACGATCTTCACCTCGCCGTCGTGGCGTCACGACATCGCGATCGAGGAAGACTTGGTCGAGGAAGTCGCTCGTCATGCCGGCTACGAAAACATTGCCGACGAACTTCCGCCGGCATTTGGTGCGGGCGAATACCAGCACAACGAACTGCGTGAAAAGCGGCTGCGTGACACGCTGACCAACATGGGTTTTGATGAGGCAATATCTTACAGCTTCATAGACACTCGGCACGACGAAGTGTTTGAAATTGTTCCCGATCTGCTCGACACTAAGAGCAAAGAGACGCTTGTCACGCTTCGCGATTCTGTGATCGATGGTGCGGTTCGGATGCGGCCGACGATTTTGCCCGGCCTGCTCGATGCCTTGAGATTGAATTTGAATTATCAGCGCCGCGATCTCAAACTTTACGAACTGGGCAAAGTTTTTGCTACAGGTTCTGGCGAGAATGGATTGCCAAACGAACAAGAAATTTTTGCGCTGGCCATCACCGGTGGTGAGGTATCGCAGAACAAAAACCTCGCACTTCGCGAGCATGATTTTTACGACGCTAAAGGAGCAATCGAGGCGGCATTGGGCTCAGCCGGTGTTGGCTCTATCGTATTCGCGGCTGCCGATGTAAAACACCTTCGTCGCGGTCAGACTGCCGCAATCTCACTTAACGGTAAGGCTATCGGTTACGTCGGGCGTCTGGCGGACGAGATCGCGGCCGGTTACAAATTCAAACAGCCGGTCTATGTTGGCGAGTTGAACTTACAAGCTGCATTAGCTGAACCACAGCAACAAGCTGTTTACGCTCCGCTTGCAAAATACCCGGCCATTTCGAGAGATGTGACCTTTACTGCAAAGCGCGATGTGACCTTTGAGTCGATTCGTAGATCTGTGATCGAGCAGAACTACGAGCTTTGCAAAGCGGTCAATTTCATCGATGTTTACGAGGGCAAAGGGCTTGTTGATGACGAACGTGCCGTAACGATCAGGGTCGAGTATCGCAGCGACGAGCGAACATTGATCGAGGACGAAGTTGAAGCGTTACATCAGCAAATAATCGCCAAGATTCAGAAAGACCTGCTTGTAAGCCTGCGAGGCTGAAACTTTCTTCATCCTTTACTTGAAGTTTTTTTTATTTCCGCCGATAATCTTTTCCACAGCTTGATTAAGTCATACACGGAGCAAAAATGAACGCCTTAACGGGAATGGAGAAGTTCTCGCACCTCGAGGACAAAATTTATCTCACGATAGAATTTGTAAAGAAACTGCGCGACGAGAAAGACAAGCTCGAACGCAAATCAGGCTCGCTGAAACGTGAGGCGGCCGAGGCGGTCGCCGATAAGAAAGCCGCCGAGGAAAAACTCGCCTCGTTGCTCGCTGAGCGCGATTCGATACAGCTAAAAGTTGAGGCAATGCTCGATGCGATCACGATGATCGACGCGGATGTTGCGGAGGCCGTAGGCCGGTGAAAGATATGTCCGAACAAACGATACGAGTTGAGATTTACAATCAGACCTACAGCATTCGCTCCGACGGCGATAACGAGTACATACAGAATCTTGCCGAATATGTCGATTCGAAGATGCGTGAGATCTCGTCAGGAACTATGACGGTCGATTCGTTAAAGGTAGCGATCCTTGCCGCGCTGCACATCGCCGATGAGTTTTATCAGCTAAAACTCTCGCAGACAAATGTCGACACGCAGCTTGCCACACGCAGTTCCGAGTGTTCGGAGATGCTCGACAAACTTCTCAAACATCGCGACGTTTCGACGCAGATTATCGAGGCCGAACAGTAATGTGATAGAATGCGGGGTGGCGAATGAAATTGACTGCGTTTCTCGTCACGAACGCAATTACAATTGAGCCAACATATGAATGTCGGGAGGCCAACGCCGCGTCCTCGGTGCGATTCCTTACGAGGAACTCGCCATAGAGACCGGCTCTGATATTCCGATGCGAATCGGGATAGAAAGCCACCCACCTGTAAATCACAGGTTCAATTCATACGTTCGAACGGTCTCGCGGTTCTCATTCGCTAAATTTTATTAAAGACGCCGCTAGTAGGCGTCTTTTTCGTTTATCGGTTCGAGACCTTCCAGTTCAAGCTCCTTACGAATTTCGTCGGTCATCTTCGCATTCTCCAGCGCAAGTGGTAACTCGGCTGCACTAGCAGTCAGTTTCTTAAGCGCAAGTTCGTTGTCGGCGAGACCGCCGGCACGACTCGCGGCGGCCTCGATCATTTGCAAGCGTGACTCAGCCTCAACCAGCATTAGCTTTGCTTCATCATTTATTTTGCTGACCTTTTCGATATCGTTTTGTATAGTCGCCTGAAACTCAGCCGCACGGGCGCTTTTTAACTGGCGCAACGAATTCTGCCGCCTCTTTGAAAGCAGCAGTTCTTTCTTTGAAGATTTTAGTATTCGCGTTGCGGTCAAACGGGACGCCAGCGTTTCTCTGTAGGCATCTCCCAACAACAGATCGCGAGCTTCGACGGCGCGAAGCGCGCGTTTTTCGCTCGGCTTCATCTCGCTCCAAAACCAATCGATCTCGCCCGCTCGAATGCCGTCTGCAGCGATTCTTTCCCGCATTTCCCTTGTCCAAACACTGCGACGATAAGTGAGAATTAGCGCCGTCACGAGCCCAAGGACAAAGCCAATCGTCGTCACAATTACTCCGAAAAATAAGATCACGGCCGCCGCGGGCGGTCCGCTGGCTGCGAGCAGCATCAATACAAAAGTTATCAATGCAGGAACGAACGTCAGCAGGAACGGCGCGGCAACGGCGCCGATCTTAAGCCTTCGGCCGCGTGTAAAGTCGCTTTCGGTGATTTCGTACATACTCGAACTCGTTCAGTCTAGCGCAATCGCTCGGTAATCGCGGAAACCATCTACGCTCTTGCCGCATCGAAAGTTTAGTATTTGGTACGAAATGTAATAAGATTCAAACATTGGGACATGTCCGTTATGAAAGTTCGATCGATATTGCCGCTCATCATTTTTGCGTTACCGCTGGCGGTGTTCTCGCAACCTTCGCCAAAGCCCAGCGTACGAACCGTGACGATCCCCATTTCAATCTTTACAAAAAAAGAATTGCGAGAGCGGCAAACTGAAGAGCTTGTGCAGGCTGATAGGCTCATCGTCAAAGAAGACAAGGATGAGCAGCAGATATTGTCGATCCGCAGCGTCAGCGACACGCCGCTCTCGATCGCGATACTTGTTCAGGACGATCTTTCGACGAATTTCAATCTACAGATCGACGACATCAAACAGTTCATACGCGGGCTGCCAAAAGGCACGCGTGTGATGGTCGCGTATTTGCGCGGCGGAGTGCCGCAAATTCGCCAGCGATTTACGGACGATCTTGATTCGGCGGCAAAGAGTTTGCGAATCGTCGCGGGTTCTTCCAGCCTCGCGCCACGAAGTCCATACGGTGGTGTAAGCGATGTCCTGGGCCGGTTCGACGGCGTGCCGTCCGGGCGTCGGGCGATACTTCTGTTTTCCGACGGTCTCGATACGAGCAACGGCCTTAATCTTGCTTCGATCTCGCAAAGTTACGATCTCGATCAAGCAATTTTAAAGGCGCAGCGTCGCAGCATCGCGGTTTATTCTTTCTATTCGCCGACCACGCTGACGGAAAGCGGCAATTCGATCCTTACCCTAGGCGCTCAAGGAGCTCTCGCAAAACTCTCCGATGAAACGGGCGGGCGCTCATTTGGTAGCGGATCGTTCGCTCCGGTAAGTTACCTTCCCTATTTTCGCGAACTCAACATGACGTTAAGCCGACAGTTTGCTCTCAGCTATATCTCGACGCACATGAAAAGGCGTTACTACAAGATCAGCGTGACGAGCACTAACCCCGAAGTAAAGATTGAGCATCCACGCGGATATTATTATCGGTAAGGGCCAAGTATAAGTTTTGCGTTACAGGTTTGGCAGAATGGCACGTCTTCTTTAATTAGCAATCCGATCCAAAACAGCGGAAAAACGGTGACGAGCAGAACCGCGAACACTATCCAGCCTGTCGTCGAGATCTTTTTCTCGAATCGGGGCATCATCTCGGTCGTGCAATTCGGACAGCGAAAAAGCTGTGCGACGTGATGGGGCGATTGGTGTGCGAGGTGAGCCGGCTGCTGATATAACGGAGTCGCAAGTCCGCTTCCCCGATCGAATTGATCGGTCTTGCGAGCGTCGTAACTGCGTTTGAACTCGTCAGTCTTCCACGAATAAGGTTGCGGCTGCGGCAGATCGTATGGATTCGGGGCCGATTGCTGCGGCATCGGCTGCGGGGCTCCGGTTGCTACACCCGCGAGCTTTGTTCCGCAGAACCGGCAGAAGTGACTTTCAGCAGCATTGACTTTTCCGCAATTTCGGCAGGGGCTCATAACTTTTCAATTACGAATGATAGCAGAGAAGGTTGCGTTTATCGACAGAAGAGCGGCAACAGTTTTGATTGCCGACTCGTCTAAAAATCGGTAATCTATGGCGTGTCGCCTACTCGCCATTCTAAAAATTATGAAAAAGCTAGCCGCCGTTGTGTTGTCATTTATTTTATCGGCTTTTGTTTACTCGCAATCCGACGCAGCTCTGCGTCAGGTGATCGAGAAAGATCGCTCGACGCGCGATGCTCGCGGCAAGCTCGTGACACTCACAGCCGCCGAACATCTTATCAGAGGCAAAATTTATTTCGACAACCGTCACTTTCCCGAGTCGCGCGAACATTTTCAAAAGATCTTCGACAATTTCTCGACGGACGCCGCAATGTCGGGTGCGCTGTTTATGACCGGCCGTTCGTATTATTGGGAGCGAGCATACGATAAGGCAATTCCGTGGCTCGATCGTGTTGCACGCGAATTCCCTTCGACAAAAGACGGCCGCGAGGGTTTGTCGTTCAAGGGTGCGTGTCACGTCCGACTCGGCAAATACGCCGAGGCCGCAAAGATCTACGAGCAATACACCGTGATGTATCCGACTGGCGAGCGAATCGATGGAGCATATCTCAACACGATCGACGCTCTCCGCGAAGCCGGTAAGTATGACGACGCGTCAGCTTGGGTCGATAAAACTAGAACGCGCTTCGCCGGTACCGCGACCGAAGCGAGCGCTCTGCACGCGCGCCTGCGAATGGAAATTTATCGCAGCAAATGGCAGGACGCCGAAGCCACGGCCGCCCTGATGCAGGCTCAGGCAAAATTCGCCGGTTCGATGACGAGTGCTGATGAAGTCAAATTCCTACGCGGCTTTGCGCTCGAAAAGCAAGGCAAACGCGAGCTTGCGATGGCGTTGTATGGCTCGTTTCCCGAAGGCTCGACAACGTATTTCAGCGGCCTCGCTTCTGACAAGATAAACGGCGGGCGTGTCGCTCGCACGGCTTCTGTCGTGCCAAAAGATTTCCCTGCACCGTATCGCACGGAGCTTTTAAGATACGCGCGCTCCCGAAAGATCGATCCCCGATTTGTGCTCGCGATCATGAAGCAGGAAAGCTCGTTTCGCGCCGATGTTAAATCGCCGTCCGCGGCTCGCGGCCTGCTGCAACTCGTCATGGACACCGCTCTCAAATACAACGTGAAAGCCGGTTTCCCCGTGATTCAGCCCGACGATCTTTACAAACCTTCCGTCAACATCGCCATCGGCTGCGAATACGTCGCCGCGCTCAAAAAACAATTCGGCGGTCTCGACGAAGCCGTCGCCGCGAGCTACAACGGCGGCGAAGACAACGCCACACGCTGGCTAAACCGCTCAAAACCGAAAGAAGCCGGCATCTTCACCGCCGAGATCGGTTTCGCCGAGACAAAAGACTACGTCCAAAAAGTCATGCGAAATATGCGCATCTACCGGACGTTGTATGATGAGAATCTGAACAAACGGTGAGTTGAGAGTTGAGAGTTGAGAATTGTTACGTTTAATTTACTTTCTCGGCAAGCCCGCTTGCGGGCGAAATAACTTTAGCTACATCTCTAAAGACGGTTTCGGAGTCAAGCGCGGATCGACCGGGCCGCCGAAGTGGAGGCATTTGAGTTTTGGCAAGTTTTTGACAATTCAGATCCACTCTTTCTTAGTAACTT
>JBAUGW010000081.1:0-9344 GCA_049679945.1 Pyrinomonadaceae bacterium
GTACGAGACTGTTTGACGAAGTCCGCCGAGAGCGTGATCAGTCCAAACGACTTTATAACCGCTTTTCATAGATCGACCGAGCTTCGGAATGAGGTTTTAAATTGCCAGCGTCGGCATCGGCAAGCCCACGGTCGATGGAGGCCTTTTCTGCCTCGGAGATTTCATCCCACCAATCTTGGTCACTCTGGTCCTTTAGATCTGCGATCTTTTCGAGCAACGTGGCATCGTCAATCACGGACAGCCATTGGATAAGTTCGATTTTGCGCTCTTGTAGGTTCGTCGCCATACGCCGATATTAACATATGTTGCATTAGCAATTGTATTACTAAAATTCTGATTCTTTGCGAGCGACAATCGAAAATGAGACTATAAATCTTCGAGTTTCTTGGGCTCATGAAGAAATACCGAGTTGGAATTTTAGGTGCGACCGGGACGGTCGGGCAGCGGTTTGCGCAGCTTTTGGAAGATCATCCGCAGTTTGAGATCACGGCGCTGGCGGCGTCTGATCGTTCGGCGGGCAAAGTTTATTCCGAAGCATGTGCGTGGAAGCTGCCGGGCAAGATTCCTGCGAATGTCCGCGACATCATAGTGCAGCCGATCGAGCCGCCGCTTGATTGCGACATTGTGTTTTCGAGTTTGCCCTCTAGCGTTGCGCGCGAGACGGAAGAAGCTTTTGCACGGGCGGGTTATCCGGTGATCTCGAATTCGTCCAGCTATCGCATGGACGAGGACGTGCCGCTGCTGATACCCGAGATCAACGCCGATCACGTCGGACTGATCGAAAAGCAAAAAGAGAATCGTGGCTTTGCGAAGGGCTTTATCGTTACAAATCCAAACTGCGCGGTCGTCTCGTTCGCGCCGCCGCTCGCGGCTTTGCACCGCAAATTCGGCGTCGAATCCGTCATTGTCACGACGCTGCAAGCAATCTCGGGTGCGGGTTATCCGGGCGTCGCGGCGCTCGACATCACCGACAACGTCTTCCCGTACATCGCCGGCGAAGAGCCAAAGATTGAGACCGAAGCTCAGAAAATACTCGGCGTGTTTACGGAAAGCGGCATTCAAAAGGCCGATTTTACGGTGTCGGCGCAATGTTTTCGCGTGAACGTCGTCGACGGGCATATGGCGTCGGTTCGGGTGAATCTCAAAAAAACCGCCGCGCTCGACGAGGTTATTGATGCGATGAAAACCTTTCCGTCGCTCGATCTGCATTCGTCGCCCGCGAGATTTATCGACGTCACCGATGAACCTTCACGGCCGCAGACGCGCCTTGATCGCGACAACGGCAACGGCATGACGATCACCGTCGGACGCGTTTTCCCCGACAATATTTACGATTATCGTTTTGTCGCTCTCAGTCACAACACAGTCCGCGGCGCCGCCGGCTGCGCGATACTGAATGCGGAATTGCTGATAAGCAGAGGAATAATTTAACGCAAAGTCGCAAAGGAGCAAAGACGCAAAGGAAGAAAAATAAAAGTTCTATTCTGCCTTTGCGTCTTAGCGTCTTAGCGTCTTTGCGTTAAAATTAATCTTTCATGATAGAACGTTACACATTGCCTGAGATGGGCGCGGTTTGGTCGCTTGAGAACAAGTTTCAAAAGTGGCTGGATGTCGAGATTGCGGTTTGCGAAGTCCACGCCGAGGACGGTACGATTCCTGCGGATGCGCTGGCTGAGATCAAATCGAAGGCCGCGTTTACGGTTGAGCGTATCAATGAGATTGAGAAGACAACCGATCACGATGTGATCGCGTTTACGACGAATCTCGCTGAAAATATCGGTCCGGCGTCGCGGTTTGTGCATTACGGGCTGACGTCGAGTGACGTTGTCGATACGGCGAATGCGTTGCTGCTCAAAGAATCGTGCGACATTCTGCTCGCGAAAATTGACGCCTTGATGGCGGTGCTGAAACGCAGGGCGTTCGAATTTAAGGACACGCCGCAGATCGGCCGCACGCATGGAATTCACGCCGAACCGACATCGTTTGGGCTGACTTGGGCGTTGTGGTATTCCGAGATGAAGCGGAATAAGGAGCGGTTAAGAAAGGCCAGAAAACTTATTTCCGTTGGTAAGATAAGCGGTGCTGTTGGAGCGTTTGCACATCTCGATCCAAATATCGAGGAAAAGGTTTGCTGGAAATTGGGTTTAGCGTGGGCCGATGTCTCGACACAAGTAATTCAGCGTGACCGGTACGCCGAGTATCTATCGACACTCGCGATTATCGCGTCGAGTTTAGAGAAGATCGCGCTTCAGGTTAGGCATTGGCAGCGCACAGAGGTTCGCGAAGCGCAGGAGGCGTTTAAGAAAGGCCAGAAAGGCTCGTCGGCGATGCCCCATAAGCGCAATCCGATATTGTCGGAGCGAATCTGCGGAATGGCTCGGACGGTACGTGCCAACGCGATCGTCGGTTTTGAAAACATCGCGCTCTGGCACGAACGCGACATCTCGCATTCGTCGGCCGAACGCATTGTATTGCCCGACTCATCCGCGACACTCGATTATATGCTCGCGAAAGCGACAAGCTTACTCGACACGCTCGTTGTCTATCCCGAAAACATGCTCAAGAATCTTCAACTAACTCGCGGACTCGTGTTCAGCGGACAGCTTTTGCTTGCCTTGACGCAGAAAGGGGTCGCGCGCGAGGACGCGTACGGGTGGACGCAAGCTGCTGCGATGAAAGTTTGGGACAAAGGCGGCGAATATGAAGAATTAATAAAACAAGACGCGGACATCTCTTCGCACTTATCGCAAGAAGAAATTGCCCGCGTCTTTGATCTGCGACATTACCTGCGCAATGTCGAAAAGGTCTTTGAGCGAGTGTTTAGCCGTTAGCCCACTTCTCGGCCATGTCCCCGATGATCGGGAACTTAAACATCTGCTGTTGATATCCCTTTATCATGCCGAAGATGTTCGCTCCAAGAAAGGCGATGATTACCACGAACCACAATAAGCTGCCAAAGAGAGCAAAGATCGATGAATTTGCAGCGGCTCCTGCCATTACCACAACTACAACAATGATATACAGGACAATGAACAGTGCCATCAAAAGCAACGACTGGAAGGCGTGGAATCTCGTGATCTTATTTTCTTTGTCGGTAACGATAACAATGATGCTCATTATCAGGTTTACTGCGCAGACGGGAAGGTAACACAGAAGCGCGGCCACATTAGCATCTAGTCCAAGTGCGGATTTGCCGCTTGTCGGGTTTTGCATAACTTTAAAGTTCTCCTTTCGTGTTTGAATTTTAGTTTGAAAACAAAATCGCTCTGAATTTAACGTGAAATCTAACACAAGCCGTTGCCAAAAACAACAAACTAGGCCACAATCTAGAATTTATTTTGGAGCTGTAGATGAAAGCAAAAGTTTATGTGACGTTAAAGCCGAGCGTGCTCGACCCGCAGGGCAAGGCGATCCACCATTCGGTCGAGCTGTTGGGCTTTGACAAGATCGGCGATATTCGGCAAGGGAAGTATTTTGAGATCGCGTTTGAAAACGGCATTGGCGAGGACGCTGCTCGCGTGGCGGCAGAAAAGATCGGCAAGGACATTCTCGCAAATCCCGTGATCGAGGATTATCGGGTTGAGATAAGTAGTTGAGCAATCGAATAAAATTGACAGATGTTTCCGCTGCACTCGCCGTTATGCACGCGAAAGGAATTATCGGCAAGTATGCGGTAGGCGGAGCGTCTGCCGTTGCTTTCTATGCGGAACCGATAGCTACCAAAGATCTCGACATTTTTTTTCTTTTTGAACCGCCTCAGGACAATCTTATACTTTCACTTGAGCCAATCTACGATTATTGTCGCGAAAATGGCTATAGCCACGATCATGAATTCATTTCAATTGGCGGATGGGATGTTCAATTTGTCGAGGCCGGCCACGATGAGTTGTGGAAGGATGCGTTGGCTGATGCGCGAACATTTACCTTCGACGGCAGCAGCATTGACGTGTTGGCGCCGGAACACCTTGCTGCAATGTGGTCAAGCGTTGCAAGGCCAAAAGACATTTTGAAGATTCTGCATTTTATTTCCTACGATGTACTCGACTCGGCCAAGTTGAAAAAGATTTTAGAGAGATTCGATATGATCGAAACGTGGAGAAAAATTCAGGCAGGCGTTCCGGATGAATTTAGATACTGAGACAAATTCAAGCGTGGCAATGTTTGTCGAACAGAAGCGAAAATATCGTGAGCATGTTCGAAATATGTCGCTCAGTGACAGGCTTCGGCGACTCGAGGCGCTACAGGAACAAACTTACGAAATCCTGCGCATCCGTGAGGCGAACGGCGGAAAACCGATCCCTGAGGATTGGCAGCGGTGGGCCAGGGCGCAGGAATCAATAAAAAAATGAAATTTGGCGTTGTAGTTTTCCCCGGTTCAAATTGCGATCACGACGCCTATCACGTCGTGTCAAAGCACGTCGGCCAGCCGGTCGATTTTATCTGGCACAAAGAAACTAATCTCAGTTGTTTCGACGCGGTGATTGTGCCGGGCGGGTTTTCGTATGGCGATTATCTGCGTGCGGGTGCGCTGGCGAGATTTTCGCCGGTGATGAAAGCGATAAAGGATTTTGCTGCCGAGGGAAAATTTGTTTTTGGTATTTGTAACGGCTTTCAGATCTTGTGCGAAGCGGGCTTGCTGCCCGGCGCGTTGAGACGAAACGCCGGTCTGCATTTCGTCTGCAAACACGTAAATTTAAAACTTGAAAATTCAAACACGCCATACACGAGTGAGGTCGATTCGTCGAGGGTTTTGTCGATACCGATCGCGCACGCCGAAGGGAATTACACGTGCGACGACGCGACTTACAATTCGCTTGAAGAGAATAATCAGATCGTGTTTCGCTATGCGGACGAGAACGGTGAGATCACACCGGAAGCAAATCCAAACGGCTCGCGCTCGAATATCGCGGGCATCTGCAACGAAAATCGCAACGTGCTCGGCATGATGCCGCATCCCGAACGAGCGTGCGAGGAATTGCTCGGCTCGAATGATGGCCGTGAAATCTTCCGCTCGCTGACGAATACAATTCACAAACTCGCGGCTTAAAAAGTCGAGTGATAAGTCCGACTTTCATAAGCTTTAATTTTTTGTACAACCTATTCTTTGCTTGGAGAATTGCTTATCCGCACACCGCCGTTCGTCGTCACGATTCGTACGGAAGGGCCGCCGCCATTCAAATTCGTATTTATTTTTACCGGACGATGCTGCCATTTATCATCAGTTTCATCACGCGGCTGCTTTAACGCCGCTATGTCAGTGCTAAACCCTCCGTTCACGGTTCCAGTCTCGATATTTGCCGCGTAATTCTCCGGCAAGTGAATGTTGACGCCACCATTTGTGGTTGTGACGTCGAGGCCAGAGCCTTTCCAGCTGCTGCCAAAAAGTTTCACGTAAACTCCGCCATTGGTCGTGCGTCCCTTGAAATTACCCGCAACGTCGCTTAAGAACACACCGCCGTTCTGCGTGACGAATTCGGCGTTGCCGTCAATACCGTAGATCGAGATGCCGCCATTTCTCGCTGTCAAATTCACATTCGACGGACGTGGCACGATTAGCTCGAATGAAACCGACCATCGGTTATCGTCACCGCTTTCGGCTTTGATGGTGCCAGCAGTGTTGACCTTAATGCCGGAAAGTTCACTTTTTGCGGCCTCAGCGCTTTCGCCCCAAGCCTGAACACATGCGCGCACGAGAATATCCGAGCGGTCGTCGCCTTTTATGTTGATACCGCCGTTTTGCCGGCCGTCAACGGTAATCGTGCTGCGTGCAGGAATTGTCGCTTCGCGCAGTTCGCTGACGGATTCCCGGCCGTTGTGTGACCAATTGTTGTCGCCACAGAAGGTACGTTCCTTCATCGACTTTAACTTGGCCTTCATTTTGTCCTTTTCGGGTTCCTGAGCGGCTGCGGTTACAAAACCGAGACCGATCGCGAACGCGACCACGGCGATCGCGACGCCCGGTAGTTTACGATAGATTGCTCTCATTATTTAATGCCTCCGATGCTTGGTTGAAAATTGCGTCACTTATGACCAAAACACCGCAGAGAATTCATTTGTGACAGTAAATCAGGTAATTTTCAGCTCTAGGCCGTCGTTGTTGAGGTTCCAATCGAGCACCTCGGCGCCGTTTTGAGCGGCGAGAGCTGTTTCGACGTCTGCTCGGCGCCCGTCTTCGCAGTAGAAGGCGATGCAGCCGCCGCCGCCGGCGCCGCAGACTTTCGGAGCAATCGCGCCATTTGCGAGTGCGGTGTCGATTAGGTGATCCATTTGGGGTGTGGTGATGTTTGGGCTCAGGCGTTTGCGTTGTGGATGAGCGGCAGCGAGAATTTCGCCGACGGCGTCCCAAGCACCTGCACGCAGAGCGGCGCGCATCTTTAATGACGTGTCGCGAATACCGTCGAATATTTCAAAGATTTCCTTGTCGCCGTCGATATGGCGCTTGGTGATCTCCCAGTTGTTTGTCCCGGAGTTTCGCGGTTCGCCCGCGTAGCAGATCGCGATGCGGCGTTCGATAATAGCGGCATCGACATTTAGAGCTTCGCGTCTCATACCGTCTGGGGCGAAATTTATACATGCGACGCCGCCGTATTGCGCCGAGTAGTAATCCTGAAAGCCGGTTGGCACGCGGATGACCTGGCATTCGACGTTCGCGGCGATCGGAATGAAGCGGTCGGGCGTGTAGCGTTTCCCGACGAGTTCGTTCAACGCGCCGATGCAGGCGATGTTCAATGTAGACGAACCGGCGAGTCCGGCTCCGGCCGGAGCTTCGGATTCGGTGATCATGTGAAAACCGACCTCGGGGCGGAAAAAGTAAACGAGTTTTGAGAGCAGCTCAAGTTTCGGTTCGTCTTTTAAACTACGGATCTCGCCGACAGAAATTTCGACGCGTTGCTTTTGATCGACAGATTCAAGAATTATCTTATCGTCGTCGCGAGTTTCAATACGGCAATGTGCGCGCATCGAGACGGCGAAGTTCACGGTCGCGGCGCCCTCGTGAAACAAAAACAGCGGCGGTATATCAATTGTGCCGCCGGCAAGATCGACGCGTGTCGGGGCGGAGGACTTAATAATCATAGGCTAACTTCGGGAGACGGAGACAAGAGACGGGAGACAGGAGACAGGAGTCAGAAGTCTCATCTCTTGTCTCCTGTCTCTTGTCTCTTGTCTTCAATTTCGTGCTTGTTCGGTTCGCGGGTCAGGTGCAGGCGTTCGCCTAGGTCGTGAAGCTTCTCAGACGCGACTTCTTCGACGGCGTGAATTTTGTCCTCGATCTTTTGAATAGTCTCGGGGCTGGCTGCCTCGACTTTTTCGCTGAGCCAGTACCGTTCAATCGCGTAAAAGGTTATCACGGCGATCATGACAATTATAAATACCGCGATACCGATCCGTTTATAGTCGCCGATGATCGACGTGACAAAGCCGCTGAAAAAATATCCGAGCCCGGCGAGTATCGACACCCAGATCAGACAACTGATGGTGCTGAGTGTCAAAAACCTCAAGAAGGGCATTTTGCCGACGCCGTAGAACACGCACATCGCGGCGCGCAGGCCATAAATATATTTTGAAATTATTATTGCTGAGCCGCCGAATTTGTCGATAAGCCGCTCGATACGCGGCTGGGCCACCTGGTAAAAGGTGTAGTGCTTTGCGTTCTCGTGAGCCGCGCGGCCGATGCCGTATGCGACGCAATCGCCGGTGACGCCGCCTAAGGTGCCGAACAGCAGCACCCAAAAGAAACTATACGGCCCGAACAGTCCGCTGTGTGCCATCACGCCTGAGAGCAGCAAAGTAATATCGCCCTCGACCGTGCACAGCACAAAAACGGCGAATATTCCCCACTCGGCGACTAATTCGTAAAACTGTTGCTCCACTTCCGTAAAGGATAAAGGATTAGTGCGAAAGTATAAAGTGTCAGTAGCCCGCGCGTAAGTAAGGGCGCCCTTAAATGATTACAGGCGGCCTTACTTACGCGCGGGCTACTGACACGGAGTTACTTTTTACAATTCACCATTCACAATTCACCGCTCACCGTTTACCATTGACAACATGCTAAAAGGATTCGCCGGCGTGCGAACGGTCGTGATTACCGGCGTGGGGTGCGTGACCCCTATCGGCCGTGGAAAAGAAGCGTTCTGGGACGCGTTGATCGCCGGTGAGAGCGGAACTCGCGCGATCGAGAGTTTTATAGACGAGCGCTGTCCCGTGAAGATCGCCGGCGAGGTGCAGGATTTCGACTGGCAGGCGGAACTGAGCGCAAAGGACCGCAAACACGTGCCGCGCACCGTGCCACTCGCACTTGCCGCTGCACGCGGTGCATTAGCGGACGCAGATATCGACACGACCGACTTCGATCTTGAACAGCGCCGCGAGATCGGCGTTGCGATCGGCACCGGCGGCGGCGGGCTCGCGTTTGCCGAGAAGCACTACGAATACTGGAACACCGGCGACCGACGGCACGCCAGCGTTTACATCATTCCGGCTTCGACGCACGGCGGACTATCGAGCGAAATCTCGATGGCGTTCGGGCTGCGGGGATTGTCGCACGTGATCTCAACCGGCTGCACAAGCTCGACCGACGCGATATTCTACGCCGGCGAACACATCGCGCTCGGCCGCCAAAACGTAATGATCGCCGGCGGCGTCGATGCGCCAATTGCACCGGGAATACTCGCGGGTTTCGACCTGATGACCGTGCTGACAAACTCCTGGAACGACGAACCTCACCGCGCTTCGAGGCCATTCTCGGCGGATCGCGACGGAATCGTTGTCGCCGAAGGCTCGTACCTGTTTGTTCTCGAAGAACTCGAACACGCCGTTAATCGCGGCGCGCGAATTTACGCTGAGATCAGCGGCTATGGCTCGACTTGCGACGCGTATCACCGCGTTCGACTCGACGACAGCGGCATCGAACCCGCACGCGCAATGTCGATTGCACTCGCCGACGCAGGAGTCGATGTTAGCGATGTCGATTACGTAAACCTGCACGGAACTTCTACTGCGCTCAACGACAAGATCGAGACCGCCGCGATGAAGATCGCACTTGGCGCACACGCCTACGCGATCCCGATGTCCGCAACCAAGTCTCAAGTCGGCCATCCGCAAGGCGCCAGCGGTGCCGCCGGTCTCGCCGCGACATTGTGTGCGATGACAACGGGCAAAATTCCGCCGACGATCAATCTTGACGTCGCCGATCCCGAATGCGACCTCGACTACGTCCCAAACGCCGCCCGCTCAGGCGAAGTTAACGTCGCGCTCTGTAACTGCATTGGCTTTGGCTCCAAAAACAGCGCGCTCGTGGTCAAGAAATTTGTGTCAGTAGCCCGCACGTAAGTAAGGGCGCCCGT
>JBAUGW010000082.1:0-148390 GCA_049679945.1 Pyrinomonadaceae bacterium
GCCTAAAGGCGGGACTCCAAGCGCACACCCACACCTTGCGCACCCTCACCAAACAGAAAAACGACATCCAAACACGCTTGCGCGAACTCCCGCTCGATAAACTCGAGAAGCTGGGCGAGATGCTTGCAACGCTTCGATCTGAGGACACTGATGATGGACGCTGATATTTCAATTCTGAACTGGCGTTATGTGATTCCGTTTCTGATTGGAATCGTGCCGTTCGCACTTAGCGATGATTTGATAAATCACCGGTTCTTCTATCGCTACTGCCTTTTAGCCTCGATACCATGGGCTGTATTCGGTGCCGTTTTGGTCGCAGTTGCTGTTCCCGGCTACTCCGTGGCGACTTTCACGATCTTTGTGATGCCGCTCATTTATCTGATTATTTTTGAATTGTTAAGGAGAGCGTTTTTCTATAAGACTGGCGAAAACCCCTACATTACGTCGGTGAGTTCTGTGATTGGTGGTCAGCCATTGCCCGGCTTTTTCAGCAAACCTCCAAAAAAGAAACGCATCACGGGATGGGATTTCGGTTTCACTTTCGCACAGGCGTTAGTTCCGATAGCTATCCTCGCCATATTCGCCTATTGGGCGAACTCAGATATGCGGCGAGCTCGAATCATTTGCGACGCATATCCCGCCGTCTGGTTTGCGGCGATCAATGATCCCAACAAACCCGACTGGGAGATATTGCCGCAGGAGCGACAAGCGGGGGAGGTTATTTTGTCGAAGCGGAATGAGCTTGGCATTTTGTCGAACTTTGCGGCGACGCCGTTTGAGCTTTATGGCAAGCGGTACGCGTCGGTCGAGGGCTTTTGGCAGATGATGCTTTATCCGGACGGGCCGGACGACGAGCGTGCCAAAGACAAACGCGTAACCTGGAAAACAACGCGCGAACAGGTCGCTCAGATGACCGCCTTCGAAGCAAAATCCGCCGGCACGCTCGCCGAGGAGAATATGAAAACGCTCGGCATCGATTGGTGCACATTCGACGGCAAGAAATTCCCCTACCGCTCTACACCAATATCCGGCGGGCTTCGCGGACCCGGCGAACACTACAAACTCATCCTCGCCGCCATGCGTGCCAAAGCCGACCAAAACCCCGAGGTCAAACGCATCCTCCTCGCCACCGGCGACCTCATCCTAAAACCCGACCACCACGGCGAAGTTGAGCCCCCGCCCGAGTGGAAATACTATGAAATCTGGATGCAAATACGCAGCGAGCTGCACAAAAACACGAAATGAGTAAATGGTGGCGACACGCTGTTATCGCGTTGATTCTTGTCGGTTCGTTTGTCGCGATGTTTGCGCGACAACCGTTTGCACAGGAACAGGCCTATCATGATTTTGCGGATAAGCGCGCGTTGTTTGGCATTCCAAACTTTGGCGACGTAGCGTCGAATATCGCGTTTCTGTTTGCAGGCCTCGCAGGGCTCGCGGTCTGTTTTACGAGAGACCTGGGTCGCGAGCGAAGCGCGTGGATCGTCGCGTTTGCGGGCATCGCGCTGGTCAGCGTCGGCTCCGGCTATTATCATCTCGAACCGACCGACGCCACGCTTTTTTGGGATCGCGCGACGATTACGGTCGGATTTATGGGCGTGCTCGTTGCCGTACTGGGCGAATACGTGAGCGAGCGGTTCAATGCAATGCTGTGGCCCGCGGTGATCGTCGGTCTCGCGAGCGTCGTGTATTGGCGTTTGTTCGAGGATCTGCGGTTTTATTACTGGATACAGCTCGGCCCAATGGTCGCGTTGCCGTTCACACTTCTTTTTTTCCGCCCCGTGTACTCAAACCGCTGGCTGCTGCTCGCAGGTCTTGGTTGGTACGGCGTGGCAAAGCTCACCGAGCTCGGCGACAAGGTCGTTTTTGCCGCAACGCAGAATTTCGTCAGCGGTCACACACTAAAACATCTTTTCGCCGGTTTAGGCTGCTACTTTATGTGCCTTGCTCTCAAGAAGTGATCGTCTCTGTTATTTTTAGACTCCAAACGCTATAGTAAATCCTTCGCCCGAAATGGGCGTTGATGTTATGAAGATCGCGGTGGCGATGAGTGGCGGCGTCGATAGTTCGGCGGCAGCGGCGTTGTTAAAGGCCGAGGGGCACGAGCTCGTCGGCTTTACGATGCAGCTGTGGAATCAGCGTCGCGGCGTGAGCGTGGACGAGAACGGCGACCCTTTGCCGTCGCGTTGCTGCTCGCTCGACGATGTGTACGACGCACGGCGTGTCGCTGAGAATCTCGGCTTTCCGTTTTACGTGCTCAATCTCGAACGCGCGTTCGAAGAGTCGGTCGTCGAACCTTTTGTGCAAAGCTATCTATCGGGCGAGACGCCGATCCCGTGCGTTGCGTGCAACTCGCGTCTGAAGTTTGCTTCGCTCGATAAGATGGCGCTGAGTTTAGGCTGCGAAAAAGTAGCGACCGGTCATTACGCGCGTGTTATCTACGACGAGGCGGCGAATCGCTATCGCCTCCTCCGCTCGACAAATTACGCAAAGGATCAGAGCTACTTTCTTTGGGAGCTGACGCAGGAGCAGCTTTCACGAAGTTATTTCCCGCTCGGTGAAATGCAAAAAGAAGCGGTGCGCGACATCGCACGTGACGCAAATCTTTATACCGCCGAAAAGGCCGAGTCGCAGGAGATCTGCTTTGTGCCCGATGGCAAGTACAGCGAGTTCATCGACCGCTATCTGGCACACGAGGGACGCGAGAGCGAACTACCTGCCGGCGGCGAGATCGTCAGCACGAGCGGCGAGACGCTCGGCACACACACCGGTATTCATCGATACACGATCGGCCAGCGTCGCGGGCTTGGCATCGCTCACGAAAAGCCGCTCTATGTTGTGCAGATCGAGCGTGCAAAAAACCAGATTATCGTCGGCGAAGAAGACGAACTCGAGTCGATTGAATTTACTGCTCGCGGCGTTAATTGGATCGCGTTCGATACGCCAGGCGAACCGGTTCGCGCGCACGTGAAGGTTCGGTATCGTCACGAACCCGCAGCGGCGACGATTTATCCAATTGACGACGAACGTTTACCGAACCCAGTCGCTGCCGCCGCTGGTTCTGACAAGCATGCACGCATCGTATTCGACACGCCGCAACGCGCGATCACGCCCGGCCAGGCGACGATATTCTACAACGACGACGAAGTTGTCGGCGGCGGCTGGATAGTTAAGCATTGATAAAGGAACAGTTATGCCAAAACCTAAAAAGAGATTAAGCAAAGCCGCAAAAGCGGCGCTCAAAGCGATAAACGAGTCGAAGCTGCTCGCCTCAAAGACGGCAAGCGTGAAGAGTGCGGGACAGGAATTTCGTGAGGGCCAGGTTACGCCTAGAACCGCGACGGCAAACAAACTGCGTCCCGAGAAAAAGAAGGGATAAGGTCAGGCCGCGACCTGCTCAACCCCGAGCTTTGTAAAATCTACTTGGAAAAGACGTGTCACTTTCGATAGCCGAATTGGCTGCGCCGAACAAGCCGGTCGGTAGCCCCTCGACAACAAGAACTTAGACGCCGCGATGTTCTTTGGACGCAAGATAGGCTTCGCCACACGTGTAAACGGCCGCCCCGAGCAGGAATACGTCTTTTATCAAAAATCCGCCTGCGGCTGCCGGAACCGGAATGGGGAAACTCGGAACCATTGACCACACGCCGGGCGTCGTGATCAAAAAGCTGAGCGTCGTCAGAAACACTCCAGTCGCGCCGAGGCTACCGATCGCGGATGCGAGCGGGAGAAAGCGTCTCGATGCGATCAGCAGTGCAAATAGAATCTCAAACGTGCCGAACAGATTTGATACGCCCTGCAGGCTTAGAATCGAATACAGCCACGACATTAACGGGCTGCTTTTGACGAGCGGTTCGATCGCCGCCGCTTCTTCGGGTGTAAATTTGAACGCTCCGAAATAGAGCAGTATCCCAACGAGGCCGTATCGCAATATGCCGCCGCCGATGTCTGCAATGAGTCCGCCCGAAATTTTTGTTGCCATAGTAAATAAGTCTCCAAACCGTCTGGCAGGGTTGATGCCCTGTCTCGAAACAGTTTTATTCATGAATGGCGTGAGTTTATTCCAGATTCGGCGGCGATAGACTTACGCTGGCGGGCGCCGCGTTTCACGATGAACAAGGCAAACAGGTGAAAAATCAATCTCGAAATGCGGAGAGTGAGGTTGCGGATAGAACATATTTGGCACCGAGAACACAGAGGACACAAAGCAAAAGCCATTTTCTCTCTGTGTTCTCCGTGCGCTCCGTGGCTAAATTTATTTAGCTTTCAAAATATCCCTGATCTCGCCGAGCAAGGCTTCCTGCGGCGGCGGCGGCGTCTGAGCAGCCAATTTCTCAAAATATCCCATCGCTGCCTTCGCGATCATAAACATTACAAATGCCACGATCAGGAACGTAATAAGGTCGCTTATCAACTGGCCGTAGCGAAGCAGCGGCTCGCCGGCCTTTACGGCGGCCTCGATCTGTTCGCCGGTCGCGCCGGCCGGCAGCTTGCCGCTGAGGTCGTAAAACTTTGTCTTAAAGTCGGTTCCGCCTGTCACCAGACCGACGAACGGCATGATGATGCCCTCGGTAAAGGTCGTAACGATCTTTCCGAACGCAGCGCCGATGATTACACCGATAGCCAGATCGAGCACATTGCCGCGCGCAATAAAAGCTTTGAAATCATTTAACATGAATACACAATCCTCCAAAAATTCTTAACTGCATGAGAGTTTTGTTGTGGATAACGAGACCGACTATACATTGAAAACGCGATTTCGCAAAATCAAAAAAAAGGCGGCCTCGAAAAGCCGCCCCGGAGTGTTAACAAATATTTGTGGAATCTATACAGTGGCGGCTTCGGCCGTCTCCTCTTCGTCCGTTTCGTCTTTATCGTTCATATAAAGTTCTGCTTGATCACCATCTTCGTCATCGTCATCGTCATCATCGGCAACGGCTATGGTCGCAGGTGACGTCGAATATTGAGTTGCCGCCGAGACCGCTTCTTCTTCTTGCGTTTCGCGCGCCTTTAGCATCGAGCAGCTGCCTTCGAGAATCGCGCCTTCCTCGACGATCAGACGGGGCGATTGAATATTGCCCATCACTCGTGCGGTGCGGCCGAGTTGGAGCTTTTCGCTTGCGATGATGTCGCCGTTGACCGCGCCATTTACCATTGCGGCCGCGACTGAAACATTGGCGTCAACCTGACCGTTTGTGCCGATGATGAGCGTTCCAGCCTCAGACGTAACAGTCCCGATAAGGTGCCCGTCGACTCGCAGCATCGCGTGAAACTCAGTTTCACCGGTCAACGTCGTGCCATGGCCGACGAAGCCGCTAAGGCGCCCTTCTTTGATGTCGCGAGCCATCGAGTCGCTCTCTGTTATAGCTCGGTTAGCGGCCGCTGCCGAAGTCCCTTCTGTTGGATAATTATATGCCGGCGTCGTTGGTTGCTGTTGCTCCGGATAGTCGGTTTCAGGCTTGTTGCCTCTGCCCATTCTGATCATAAATATGTCCTCGCTGGATTAGATTTGAAAAGCCTTCTGACACGAGAATTCGCCGGAAAATCCGCTAAAAACCACAGCCTTTGCCTTCTGCTTCAGTGGCCCAACGTGCCTATCTTTCCTGTATCTTTATAATAATCGACGAACGCTGGATGTGTCCAGACTTTTTTTGAGGTTGTAAAAGGTGTCTAAGAGTGGCAGAATTCTTACTTTTCGCGTGTTTGAGGACAAAAGGTGAAAGCTGAGACCAAAATAAAGACAAAATTGCTAAAAAAAATGGGCCGCGCGATTGAGGATTTCTCGATGATCGCCGAAGGCGACCGTGTAATGGTGTGTCTATCGGGCGGTAAGGACAGCTACACACTGCTCGATCTGTTGCTCGATGTGCAGCGGCGTGCACCCGTAAACTTTGAAATACTTGCAGTTAACCTCGATCAAAAGCAGCCGGACTTTCCGGAACACGTCCTTCCCGACTATTTAACCTCGCGAGGCGTGCCGTTCAGGATCGTCGAGGAAGACACCTTCTCGGTCGTAAAGGCCCATATTCCCGAGGGGAAAACGTATTGTTCGCTTTGCTCACGACTGCGTCGCGGCATTTTGTACTCGACCGCGCTCGCTGAGGGCTGCACAAAGATCGCGCTCGGCCACCACGCCGATGACATTATTGCGACGTTTTTGCTTAATCTTTTCTACGTCGGCCAGCTAAAGGCGATGCCGCCGATTTTAAGAAACGACGCCGGCAACAACACGATCATCCGCCCGCTCGCATACTGTCAGGAGAAAGAGATCGTCGACTACGCCGAGGAACAAAAATTTCCGATAATACCGTGCAATCTGTGCGGTTCGCAGCCAAATCTCAAACGCGCCCGCGTAAAACGCCTCATCGATGATCTCGAAAAGGAAACGCCCTTCATCCGCCAAACGATGCTAACGGCGATGACAAACGTCACGGGCTCACACCTGCTCGACAATAAACTCTATGATTTCAATAACTTCGAGCCGATGATAAAAGCTATTCCCGCCGGCCACGGCTCGGTCGAAAAGGAGCTAGACGAAATCTTCGACCACTCGGAGCAGTCTTTCACGCGACCGCTTTCGCCGATCACGATCTCGCAGTCAATCGGAAGCTAGGCTCACGGTTTGCGCGGTGCGAACATCTTGTCATCCAGCTTTACGTTGTGTTTTACGTCGGTAAATGTCGTGACGATATTGCCGTTGCCGATATTGTAGGCGGTTGTCTTGAACGCCACTTTTATGCCGTCGATGTCGCGGTAATCGTCGAATGTCATCGAATAAGGTATCTTTTGATCGCTCGTGCTCGACGTGATCACGCCCTCGCGTTTTCTGAGTAGAAAAGTCTTCGTCGAGTAAAACTCGCTGTAAGCCGTGCCTTTGTGCGGCGTAAATTCTACGACCCAACATTCGTCGTCGCCGACCTTGCCTGTGCGCTTTATCACGACGGATTTGAACAGCGTTTTCCAATCCAGAATCCCATAAAATGCGTTTGCGAGCTTTACGTCGTCGAGCCGCAGACCGGTGTATTTTTCAGCAGCGGGCATAAAGGTATAAGCCTCGGCACCGCCTTGTCCGTCGAAGTATTCCCAGCCGGTCGCGATCTTTTTACCTAGCGCGGTCATGGTGGTTTCGGTTGCCGACATGTCCGGCGCCTTTGAGTAAACTTTGCCGTAGCCCTGGACGCCTTGATTCTCCAAATCGATCGTAAATGTCGTCACGCGCGAAGTCAGTTTACGCCAAGCCGTCTCGCCGCCAGCGGCATCGATCGCTTTTTGCATCAGCTCGTCGGCGGTGATCGCGGGTTTGCTGTCGCCGGCGAGGCGTTTCCATTCGACCTCGGCCCCGGGCTGGCTGGTGATGATTTTTGTGACCTTGCCCGCGGCGTCCCGGCCGATGCGCATCGAAAAGCTGTCGGGCAGGCCGGTGAAGCTGTAAAGATCCTTCGACTCTTCGACGAGCGGATACGACGACTGGCCGGTCACTGCCATCGAGACCTTGCCGTCCACCTCTTTGATCTCGGCGATGAGGCTGTTCGCCGCGAACTCATAACGTCCGATCAGTTCTTTTAGATCAGCGGGCTTTGGCGTGCCAGTATTCGGTGCTGGCCCGCTAGTAGCAACGCGGGTGAGCTTGCTGACGCGGTTCGGCTGCGTCAATTCCATATCGGTCGCATCGCCTTGTTCGGGCGTGAATTTTACCGAAAAACCATCCGGCGCGCCGACCGGTTTGAATTGCCGCGGAGCGAAACGCTCCAACGTGTATTGCGGTTGGCCGGGCACGAGCATCACGAGGTCTTCGCCGACGATCTTGACCTCGATGTCGATGCCTGCTTCGTCGAGATGATACTTTCCGACCATGAACTGCATCGTTTTGAGCGGCAGTTTGACTGCTTCAGTCTTTGGCTGTTCGAGAATATTCGACCACACGACTGGCATTAGGTCATTGCCCATGCTCGAAGCAGTCACATTCGTGAGCATGACAAAGCCAAGTTTCTTCTCAGGTATCATCGCAACGAGCGAATTAAATCCATCTATATTTCCGCCATGCTCAACAACGGTGAGGCCGTTCCATTTTCGCAGCATCCAGCCGAGAGAATAATTGACGGTGCCGGAAGCGTTCATCTTCATCTGCGGCTTGAGCCACTCGTCAAAACCTTTTTGCGAAACGAGCCGCTTGCCGTTCACCGCGCCGCCGCCCAACACAAATCGCAGCCATTCGGCCATGTCCCTCGCGCTTGAATTGATCGAGCCGGCCGGTGCCACCTGATCGATCCCGCGATACGGTCTATTCTTGGTCTCTTTTGTATCAAAATTGTAGTCGTAACCCAGCGAGATGTCTTTCGCCTTTTCCATCTGCTTGATGGACATATTGCTATTCGTCATGCCAAGCGGTTTGAAAATGCGTTCTGGTACGAACTTTTCCCACGGCTGCTTTTGCGCCTGTGTGACCAGCTCACCGGCGGCTGTGAACATAATGTTTTGATACTGGAATTTCTCGCGGAGCTTCGCCGTCGGCTTGGCTTGTGCAGCAACCTGAATAAGCTCGGCACGCTTGAGTTTGCCCGTGATCATCGCAAGATCGGTGCGATTCAGCCCCGACGAGTGACACATCAGATCGCGGATGGTGATATTTTTGTCCGTCTCCGGATCGTGCATTTTGAAGTACGGCAACAGTTTCTTTGGTGAATCGTCGAGCGAAAGTTTACCTTCGTCGGCGGTCATCAACACCGACAGAGCCGTAAAAGCCTTTGTCGCCGACCCGATCGCAAACTGCGTGTCGGGCGTAACGGCGATCTTGCGCTCAAAATCTTTATAGCCGAGCCCTTTCATGTAAATGATCTTGTCTTCGTGCACGATCACGAGCGACATTCCGGGTATGCCGAGCTCTTTGCGACGCGCCTCAGTTTTTTCCTCGATCGTCTGTAGTTGTTTCGAGTAATTGACGGCGACAGCCTGCGAAGTCGCTTGCAAATAGCCAGCCTGCGGCAAAGCGGCAAATTGAATTGCAAAAAGCAAAAGCAGCGACAGTAATGCTTTAGGTGTGGTCTTTGTCATAAGTTCTCCAGAGTTATAATATCTTCGTTCAATACGGCTCATCATCTCACAAAGTTCTGTTTGTGATCGACGCTCGAACGTAGGAGGAAAATATGCGTAAGGTGATTTTTGGCGGAGCTAACAGTCTCGACAATTTTATTGCGCGTGATGACGGAGCCGTCGATTGGCTAATGTGGAGCGATGAGGTCGCTGAGATGATGAAAGACATGTGGTCGCGCTTTGATTGCATGGTGATGGGGCGTAAGACCTACGACGTTGCGACGGGCAGTTCTGAGAGCGAGCGAGGGAGCGAGGGTGAGAGGGCGAGAAAAAAGAAAAAGGCGAAGAAAAATCCGTATGGCGATATCGAGACGTATGTTTTTTCGCGCACTTTAGAGCCGGGTAAGCGCGACGGTGTCGAATTTGTGAGTAGCGATCCGGGCAAGTTTGTCGCGAAACTCAAGGAAAAAAAAGGCAAAGACATTATGGTGATGGGCGGCGGCGAGATCGGCGCGGCGCTGCTCGAGGCCGGTGTCGTTGACGAGATCGGTTTTAACATTCACCCGATCTTACTTGGCTCCGGTGTGCCGCTGTTTCATAAAATGTCACGCTCAATCGATCTAGAATTAACCGAGTGTAAGCCGATGAAGAACGGCTGCGTATATGTCCTTTACCGTGTAAAAAACTAATGCCCGACAATTTGCAAACAGATCTCAGCGTCACGGCCGAGATAAAGCTCTTTTACGATCTCTATTTTCCGCGAGAGAACCACCCCGTCGGCGAGACGCCGACGCCCCTCCAGTGTAATGAGGGAAACAAAGCAAGGCCGCTGCTGATCGCGGTGCACGGCTATGGAGCACACAAGCGTTACATGATGCGCGAGGCGAAACTTGTTGCCGGCGAAGAGTTTGTAATTGCCTCGCTCGAGGCTCCGCATCCGCATTACCGCCCGACAAAGGACGGCGGCTACGCAATCGGTTACGGCTGGCTGTCGAGCGAGCGGGCTGAAGCGGATGTCAGGCTGCATCACAAGTTCGTGCTCGATGTTATCGACAAACTCGACGCCGACGGTTTTGTTGATCGCGAACAGATTTTTATGTACGGATTCTCTCAGGCGTGCGCGCTGAATTTTAGATTTGCGTTTACGTATCCGGAAATTTTGAAAGGCATTGTTGGCGTCTGCGGCGGCATTCCCGGCGATCTTGATACAAACCCGATTTACCAGCCATTCGCCGCCAAGACGTTTTATCTATACGGCGACGACGACGAGTTTTACACGCAAGAGCAGTTCGCCGGCTTCAACGACAAACTCGCCGCAACGCTGCCGAATTACACTTCAAAACACTATGCCGCAAAACACGAGATCACTGACAAAATGCGCGTTGATATAAAAGATTTCTTAAAAAAGCAGTTTGAATAGGCACCAAAGGTGCAAAGTAATATAGCCAGCGGTAATGCCGCTGGAACGTGAGAAAATTGATTTTAGCCGCAACGCGGCGAGGTAATCTCTTAAAAACTCGGAAACGGCGAATTACCCCGCACCGTTGGTGCTCAAATTGGATCTACCCTTTCCTGCGGCGATGCCGCAGGCTAGATTACATCGCTCCTTCGGAGCTTTACTAGGGATTGAGCTTCAATCTCCTGACTTCGGCAATGTCTCTCAGTTCAGTCGGCAGCGTAACTTGGGGAACTTCTTCTCCTTTGTCGTTTAGAATCATTTCGACTTTGACGTCGTCGGATTTAATTTGCGAGAGCAGAGTTCGCGGCGCGTAGATGATGAAGCTCGCGGTTTTGCCGTCGAGTCCGGTGACGGGAATTGTAAATGCGCGTTCTACGCGTCGTTCGCCGATGCGGAAAAAGACATCGACGACAGTGTTAAAGACGGTGGCTTTTGGGTTTGCGACGTTAAGGGCGATCTGCTGCGCGGTGAAGTCACTCTTTTTTCCTGCTAGATCGATCTTCGCGGTTTCAACCGAGTCGAGCGTACGAATTACGCTCGCGGGGCCGCGCACTTTGACACGCGGCGGCGAAACAACTGACGCGTAAACTTCAAATCCTGCGGCGGGCGAGCCTTTTGTTTCAGAGCGGACCTCGAGTTCTTTTTCTTCGACGGCCTCGAGATTTACGGCGATGCGGCCGGGTTGAATCTCGGAGAGCTTTATTCCGGGCGGCAGGTTTACGTAAACATTTTCGGGCGTGAGCGAGACCACACGGTCGCCCGGCGGCACGTCGGTGAGATCGAGTGTCGCTGTGAGGTCATTTTTGTTTAGCTGTTCGAGCTTGCGCTTGTCACCGCTGAGAACTATATCGACCTCAGGGGGAAGCGTGTTTGTGATCTCGGCGTTGTTTGAGATGCTCGGCGCAAGAGCGACGGTGAAACGCTTATTGGTCGGCGTGCTCAAACCTGTCACGCCAAACCAAAGCCCAAGCGTGATCACGAGCGCGATTACTTTTAGGCCCCAATCTTCGAGAAATATCTTGCGAACGACATGTTTTGCAAACAGCTTGCCTGCCATAAGAATTTAGCCACAGAGGACACAGAGACAAGACCTGATATACCGAAGCCTCATGCCACGCCTTGAATTAACAACATTATCACCGGTTCCCATCACGGCTCTTTCGAATAATTCCTAAACCACCTCAGTATTCTCAGTGGTCTCTGTGGCAAAGCTTTTTCTCGTGTCGATCAGCGGAATTTCGAGCGCGTCGAGCAACAACTTTCGAACAGTCGTCGGGTCGATGTTGCGGCGGACCTCGCCGGCTTCAACATAAGTGATGAGGCCGGTTTCTTCAGAGACGACGAGCGAAATCGCATCCGTACCCTCGGTGATGCCGATCGCGGCCCGGTGACGCGTGCCGAGCTCGCGTGAAACTTCCGGATTTTTTGTCAGCGGCAAAAAGACGGATGCGGCGGCGAGACGTTCGTTTTGTATGACGACCGCCCCGTCGTGCAGCGGCGTCGCCGGATTGAATATCGTGACCAGCAGATCATAGCTGATGTGCGCATCGAGCTGGACGCCGGCGTCGATAAAATTTCGCAGGCCGATATTGCGCTCGATGACGATGAGCGCGCCGGTCTTTTCAGACGCGAGCGTTGTCACCGCGAGCACGATCTCGTCAAAGACGCTGCCGCCAAATTGCCCACGTTGTTTTTTGAGTATCGGAAAGCGAAACCGGTTTGCAAAATATATCAGAGCCTGTCTGATCTCCGACTGAAACAGCACGATGATCGCGATGCCGATAAAACCGACGGCGTATCGCAGCACAAACTCGAGCGTCGATAATTCCTGCGTGACGGCCAGCCAATACAGAAGTGCTAGGATGACCATCCCGACGACTGTCGGCACGGCGCGTGTGCCGCGCAGCAGTTTTAAAACGACATACACGATCACGAAAACCAGCGCGATGTCGATGACATTTCGCACTCCTGTGATTGTTGGCATCAGGTCGGTAAACTGCATGATCGGTGACTAGAATATCACAGCGACGAGTGCGCTCCGTCACAAAAAGCAAAGCGATGCTAACGCCAAAGCTGACACGCCGCCGACGGCCTGAGGTTCACCATGAGCAGGGCAGGGCGCTGCAACCTCGTTGCCATTTGACATAGCGCCTCATTATGCGGAAGATTGAAAAAAATCTAACTCGCTTCTTTCAAAACTATGAGATCAGCACTCCTTGCTTCGACCATTTTTCTACTGGCTATTTTTTCGTGTGCCCAAAATGCGTTTGGGCAGTGTCCGCCGGGTGGGCCGACGGCACCGCCTCCGGCACCGGCGTTTAGCGCCACAACTGGAGGTGATTACGGGCAGATTAGTTTGGCGGGTTCGAGCACCGATCCGTGTGCGACCACCACGTATTATTTTGTTTTAAGCAACGGTACCAATTCGCAAATTACGCAGGTGTCGGGCACTCAGCAATGGAATTTCGTTTTTGGTGGTCTTGGATCCAATTGGACATATTTTTTCCGGGCCCAAAGTACAAATTCGTTGGGTTCAAGCAGTCAGGTTACGGTCAGTGCTGCCACCAGAGATTTGCCAAATCCGCTGATTGCTGTTTGGACCGGACCGGGGCCGGACAAGGTCACCGTCTGGTCTCGATTTTTGGGGCAGGACCCAAATCATATTGTGCCGGTTCATGTTCATATGATTACGCCGGGGAATGTCGATACAAATCTCGCAAATTTCTACCCGGAAGACATCGGGCCAAAAGTGTTAGGTTTCAGTCCTTCGCCCGGTTTGTATACGTTCTATTCAATTAGCGACACTATCAATCCGGGTTTAGAAACGAAGCGCTCGTCCAATTTATACCTCTATATTGATGCGAATGGTGATCAGCATTGGGGAAATCCCGGCTGCAATGGTGTCCATAAACCAGTGGATGTCACAACCGGCAACATGTATGTTTCCGAAACAGATTATTCTCTGCCCGGAATCGGCGAAAGTATCGTCATTGAGAGGAGCTATAACAGTTATTCCACTTACTCGGGAATATTCGGAGCTGGATGGAGCACTCAATATGATGAAAAACTGACCGCGCCGAGTGGTTTAGCATTGCGTTTACAAATGCCCGACGGCAGAGCGGTTTATTTTGGAAGACCTGACGCTACGGCAGAGATCTATCAATCAGCTTCTCACGATTTTCGCGGGCAGGTGCGTAAACACGCCGACAACACATATTCTCTCGAAATGCCCGACGGCCGAATTCACAAATATGGAACTGACGGCCGATTGCTCTGGTTAAGAGACCGTAACGGCAATCAAACGACTCTGAATTACACGTCAGGATTATTAACGGGAGTTACCGACGCGTTTGGCCGGACGGTGACCTTTGTCCTCAATACTAATGGAACCGTCGCTCAAATGTCGGACTCGCTTGGAGTTATTGCCACGTATGCATATGTCCCATCTACCGATCGTCTTCAATCGGTTACTTACCCCGACGGATCGAAGCGTCAATACGCATACACGACGGTTAACGGACGATCCATTATTCAGACCATTACCGATGCGCTCGGTAACATCTTGGAAACGCACCAATATGACTCGCAAGGACGTGCAACAACATCCGAACTGGGCGGAAACATAGAGAAACACACGCTTGATTATTCAAACCCGACAAAAACCGTAGTCACGGACGTGTTAGGCAACGTAACCAATTACCATTTCGACAATAGTTTAGGCAGAAGGCTGGTTACAAAAATCGAAGGGCTTTGCGGATGCGCCGGCGGTTCGGAGACCACCGAGTTTTTCTACGACTATGACCGAAACCTGTCAAAGAAAAGAGATGCCCTCGGCCGCGAAACCAATTATACTTATGACAGCAACCGAAACGTCACGACGATTCAGGACGTTTTGGGAACGCAGACTTTCACATACAATTCATTTAATCAGGTGCTCACGGCAACGGACAGAATGGGCGGCGTTACGACAAACACATACAGCACAACGGGCAATCTGCTGACTTTCACGGATGCGTTGAATAATACAACGACGCTCACATACACAAGTCTCGGCCAGCCTGCGACGATTAAGGATGCTCGTAATAACACGACAACGCTGACTTGGGACACACAAGGCCGAATGACAAAGGTCAAGGACGCTAATAACAAAGAGACGAACTTTGCATACGACGCGCGGGCGCGGGTAACGAGCGTGACAAATGCTCTCAGTCAGACGACGAATGTCGAATACGATCTCAATAACCGTCTGAAAAAGATAATTTATCCCGACACAAATTTCGTTACTTACACATACGATCTCGCCGGCCGCCGAACCGCGATGACCGATCCGTTAACTCACACGACAACTTACGCTTACGACGCTGCTTATAGGCTTACGGGCATGACCGATGCTCTCAATCACACGACCGTCTACGGCTACGATCTGATGTCCAATCTGACAGCCGTCACAGATGCTCTTGGCAATACAACGAACTACGAATACGACAACTTCGACCGTTTGAAGAAGGTTAGATATCCGCTGCCAAGCGCCGGTGCGACCAGGCTTGAAGAAAATTACACTTTCGATCTTGTCGGCAATGTTAAGACGCGTGCCGATACAGCCGGACGAACGACGACCTACGACTATGACTCGTCAGATCGTTTGATAAAGATCACCGACGCTCTTAGTCAACTGACGCAGTTCGAGTACAACGCCCGTTCGCAGATGACAAAGGTCAAGGACGCTCTCAATCAGGAGTACGTTTTCACATACGACCCACTTGGGCGTCAGCTGAGTCAAACACGCGCCGGAACGACGATGAGTTTTGAATACGACGCCGTTGGTAACCGCACAAAACGCACAGATTACGCGGGCCGCGAGACGACTTACGAATACGACGTTCTGAATCGTTTGAAGAAGATTAATTACTTGCAGTCTTTTAATGGCGTGCCGTCGCAGACGCCCATTCTTAACGCAACCTACAACTACGACGACCTCTCGCGGCTTGTCTCCGCGATCAACGAAGCCGGAACGGTGAGTTTTACGTACGACAATCGAAATCGGTTGAAAACTGAAACCGATGTCTTTGGGCGCGTCACAGAAAGAACCTACGATGCCGCAAGCCGACGAACGCAATTGAAGCTCGACGGTGCAAATTATGCGACTTACGCATACGACATCGCCGATCGATTGACCGGCATTACGAATGTTGCGGATTCAACGACGATTAGTTTTGGTTACGACAATGCGAATCGCATGACTTCGCGCTCCTTTCCAAACGGCGTGAACACGACCTACGAATACGACGGCATGTCGAGACTTACTAGACTAAAAGACCTGGGAACGACAGCGACATTGTTTGATCGACAATATTCTTACAATTCGGCAAATCAGATTTCTCAGATCATCGAACCCTCTCTGTCACGTGTTTTTGGTTATGACAATATCGACAGATTAACTTCGGCGACAGGCGGCGTATCGGAGAATTATGTCTTCGATCCGGTTGGAAATCGCACATCGAGCCACCGCAGCTCAAGCTACGGTTATTCGCCTTTTAATAAACTGACCTCGACTCAAACAGCAACTTACAATTTCGATTCCAACGGCAATACTGCCTCAAAGTCCGAAGGCTCGAACTTTTGGAGATACACGTGGGATTACGAGAACCGTTTGGCGGAAGCCTCCACTCGCAAACAAAAAGTTCGTTACAGATACGACGCTTTAGGCCGAAGAGTCGCGAGAAACTTAGGCGGCAGTCGAGAACTCACAAAGTTTACCTACGACCGTGACGATGTTCTTGTTGACGATAATTTTGGAACGCAAACAAAATATTTGAATGGCACCGGAATCGATAATAAATTGCGTCAAACGACCGGCTCGACGGCAAGTTATTTTCTTGCCGATCATCTTGGCTCGACAAATGGACTCGCTAACTCATCCGGTTCGTTGACCGCCACGAACAATTACGATTCTTTCGGCAACCCGACAAATACCAACTTTTCGTCACGGTATCAATTCACCGGCCGCGAGTTTGACAACTTCACAGGTTTGCAATATTCACGCGCCCGTTTCTACGATCCGAATCTCGGTCGCTTCATCTCCGAAGACCCGGTTGGGTTTGAGGCTGGGGATGTTAATTTGTATGGCTATGTAGGGAATGATCCATTGAACTACTATGACCCAATGGGATTAGATGGTTGGCCTACTAACTTAGCGAATTGGTTCGACGAGAACATCGAGTATGCGAGGCAGTTTTACCAAGGCGACGAACAAGATTGGCAGCGGAACGGCACCGTGAATACGGTAGCGGATTTGGCTTCTGGTGCGTCGGATATGCTTAGATGCGGAAGCGGATTTGGGCAAGCGTATTATAGCACCGACGAAAATATTTACGGGCGCGCAGCTTCTGCCACGATGGATGTCGCACGCTGCGCCGCTCTTGCCGCAGCTCTCCTTGGTCCATTGTCTAAGGCGGTACCGGGGACGAGGCCTCCGGTCGTGCAGGGTGAAGCTTGTCCACCTGGAAGATTTCCAAATAATCCAGCAGCCATGGATGATGCATTGGGGTTTCCTGGACGGCGAATTCCAGATAGACCAGAGACACCTGGACGAAATAAGGTCGAGTGGAAGCCGTCGGACAAGACAAAAATTACGTTTGAGCAGCACCCATATCATCCCAATGCCGGTGACTTTCACAAGAAGCCACATTGGCACGTAGATACACCTGGTCGCAGACATAAAAGATATTTACCTGGCGACCCATTTCCCTGATTTTAGAGGACTACAATTATGAATGAAAAAACAATTACATTTATCGATGCAGTCACCAAAGAAAATGCTGTGGTGATTATTCGGCAGGTTGGCGGCCATGTAGGTGTATGTATTTCCCTAGAAGAAAACGGCGATGTAGAACTCTTTCTGTCGCTCCAAGACTTAGGCAAATTCATTTCCGCCGTTCAAGAAGTCGGCATCCATGAAGAACGTACCCAGTAACGCAGATTTAAGACTCTTAGATCATGCCACTTGATTCGACCCAGCCTGGATGGGGAATTAGTAGAATGCCGCCGATACAACTTCTGGTGACAAGAGACTCAGCAGTGAGTTACTTTGATCAAATGCAAGGTCGTGGAATTCCGCCGTCGGTGGTCGATAATACTGTAAGACATGGGAAGTCATTTCCCGGAAATCGCCCTTGGCACTACGGCTTATTATGATCCCGTAAATAATGTAACGGTTGTAGTCAATTCCTCGAATGGTGCGGTAATAACTGTTCGATACGGGAGGCCATAATTCGCAATTATTATGATTAAGAAACTTTCTCAGATTTCCGAGTACGATGTTCGTCAATTTCGCTTGATGCTTTCTTCGATTACTGCATATGAGGCTGGAAAAATAGCTCTAGGTCATCTCGTCTCTAATTTAGAAGCACTTCAATTGACACTTGAAGGGCAAGATTTAGAATTCAAAGCCAAGTTTGAACCACTATGGGGAAAGCTCGAAGATACTTATGCCATGATGCTATATGAGGAAAGAACAGCAATTAATAATATCGATCATCAACTGATTACCGCAAGTCTTGCGGAACTAAAGCCATTGATTTCGTCGCGATTGACTCCAGAAAACTAAGGACTCAGTTTTCGCAGGGCAGGCACTTCCAGCGATAAACGTGGGACTATGAAAACCGCATGGCGGAGGCCGCTACTCGAAAGACTAAAGTTCGTTACCGCTATGACGCGCTTGGCCGCAGAGTCGCGAGGAACTTGGGCGGTGGCCGTGAGGTCACAGAATTCACGTACGACGGGTTTGATGTGTAATGAACTTATTATTGGGGGCTCGAACCAAAACGGTAATAGCTCAACTCAAATAACCGGAGTATTTATGTGGCGACGAGTGTGCTCGGTTACAAAATAATGCAAAGGAACTGACCGCCCACTCACGCAGGCGGTTCTGACTTACGCTTCGAACGGAATTTCGGCGTTTTGGAGGATGCTGAGTTCGTTGCGGGCGACGCGGTCGAGCAGTTTTTGGTCGTCGAACATTTTCACGAGGCCGTTGACGGTCGCATAACGCGGTTCGTCGGCGATCGAGACGGGTAGATTGATGAACGAGCGCATATATTGATCGATGCCCTCAAGCAGCGCGCCGCCGCCGGTGAGGATGACGCCGCGATCGTAAATGTCGGCGGCGACTTCGGGACCAAGTTCGGTGAGCGTGTCCTTGACGCGAGTCGCGAGGCGGCGAACAATGCCCTCGACGATCGGATAGATCTCGCCCGCAGTGATCTGGACGGCGCCGGGGCTGCGGGTTTGCACGTCGCGACCGCGGACCTCGATAGATCTTGAAAGGTCGTCGGGCAAAAACGTCGACGCAAATTTTGTCTTCAGCAGCTCAATTGTTTCTTCGCCAACTTGAAGTCCGTTGTGACGACGAAGGTGCGTCGCGAGAGCTTCGTTGATGGCGCCCGAGCCGTAACGGTTCGATGTTGAATGAACGACGGTGCCTTTTGCGATGACCGCTATGTTTGTCGTGCCGGCACCGATATCAACGATGGCAGTCGCGCGTTTATCAGTCGGCAGAACGCCCGCTCCGAAAGCGGCAGCGAGACCCTCTTCCATCATAAAGACCTTGCCGATACCAGCGTCGTCGGCTGCGTTGAGCAATGCTCGCTGTTCGACGTGCGTGACATCTGACGTCATGCTCATCACAGCTTGAATAGCGATGTTCGATCCGCCGGTCTTCGCCTTTTTGACAAAGTGCGCGAGCATCTTTTTCGTCCTTTCAAAATCTGCAACGACACCGCCGATCAACGGCGCGTGGACGTTTATGTCACGGCCTTCGCGGCCAGTCATATCAGCTGCTTCCTGACCGAACGCTACGATCTCTTCAGTCATCTCGTTGATCGCAACCAGTGACGGTTCATCGAGAACGATGCCGCGATCTTTGACGGCGATGATGGTGCTCGCCGTGCCGAGATCGATAGCCATCGAGTCGGTTACGAGTTTTTTAAGTGACGAGATCTTTAACATAAACATCCGGTAAATCCGTCTTTTCTGTGTTCGACTATTATAGACATAATCGGGGACGCCTTCCAAGACAGATCTTTACGCCCATTTTATTTCGTAAAGTTCGACGGGCTGCTTGCGGTTCTTTACCGTGATTGCTTCGCGTCGCGCCATTGGAAAGATATCGCCTGCGGCTTTTGCGCAATCTGAGCTGATCAAAACCTGACCGCCGACGGTGTTTGACTCCAATCGCGAAGCGAGATTTACGGCGTCGCCTATCGCCGTATATTCCGAACGCTGTTCGGAGCCGATGTAGCCGACCGTCGCCTCGCCGGTGTGAAGGCCGATGCCGACGGCGATCTGCGAGTAGCCCTGTTCGACAAGTTCGGGATTTAGCGTTAGAAGTCGTCGTTGCATTGCGACGGCGGCGTTGACCGCATTTCGCGCATCGTTTGGCGTCGCGGTAGGTGCTCCGAATAGGGCCATCAAACCGTCGCCGATATATTTGTCGAGTGTGCCGCCGTGCTCAAAGATAATTTCGGTCATCGCCGAGAAATATTGATTTAGCAGGCCGACAACGCGTTCTGGGTTTTCGCCTTCGGCGAGAGTCGTAAAGGCCCGAATGTCGGCAAACAAAATGGTGATCGTCTGATTAGCTCCGCCAAGACGAAATGAATTTGGATTCTCCAGCAGTTGTTTGACGACGTACTCGGGCATGAAACGGCTGTAGTTCGCACGTGCAACCTCCTCGCGAGCGAGGCGTTTGTGGGCTTTTACGGTTTCGACCGTGACGGCTGCCTGCGCCGCGACTGCGCTGATGAGATCGAGATGATCGGGCCGAAACGCGGCAAACGGATCGAGCCTGTCGGCGTAAATCACGCCGTGAATGCCCGACTGTGTGATCAGCGGTGCGCAGATCGTCGAGCGAACGCCCTGTGAAACGATAGACTCAGCGCCTTGAAACTGCTCATCGGTTTTCGCATCCTGCGAGAGAATCGCGACGCGCTCGGTCATCACACGCTGCGTGATCGTGCGGCTGACGGCGAGCTTCTCGGTAAGCTTCTCGAGACCTTTGTCACGAGTTTTCGCACCGATCTGATGGAGCGTGTGCCCGCCATCTACGTCCTCCGCATCGTCTGCGAGAAGCGCGACGACGCGATCGGCCGGCGTTCCGCGAAAGATCAAGTCGGTCGCTTTTTCAAAGAGTTCGTCGAGGTCAAGCACCGTACCCAGCGTCTTGCTCATCTCGTAGAGCAGTTCAAGAATCCTTGCTTTTCGGCGAAGGTCCTTTAATTCGTCTGGCGTTACGACCGCTGAGTCGAGCGAGATGTTGGAACCTGGCCCCATCAACTCGTTGACCGAGATCGCGACTTGCGTGTGGCCCATCGGTGCGTCGTCAAAGCTAACGGTCTTCGGTTTTTCGATGCCGACAAGCGACGGAGATTTTGGCGGCGCCGGATCTGCGGCCGCAGGTTTTACGGTTTCTGCTAATTGGCGAAACGTGAGCGAACTTTCGCCGATCATGATCACGTCGCCTTCGACGAGGTTGTGTTCGAACACAACATCGCCGTTAACAAAAACGTGATTGACGCTGCGAACAAGCTGGCCGCCCTCGATCGAACCGTCGACGATCTTGAAGTTGTTTGTGTCAAAAGTGATAAAGGCGTGTTTGCGCGAAACGCGGCGGTCATTCAGTACGATATCATTTTCCTTCGCGCGGCCGATCGTCCAGTGCTGGTCCGGCGTGACCTCCGCTTTCCAAGAGCGTCCAGTAGCTTCTGTGATTTCGATTGTCGCGTTCAAAACAATTGTAATTGTAAAGGTTCGGGCGAGAATTGGTAAACTCAAGCGGCTTTCTCGATGCCGTAGCGCGCGAGTTTGAGATATAAGCCGCGTCGTGTCACGCCGAGTTCGGCGGCGACGCGCGAGATATTCCAGTTGTGGCGCGTGAGCGATGCGCGAATGAGGCGCATTTCGAGTTCGCTGACGGCTTCTTCGAGCGTGCCGCCATCCGATATATTTGAAAACGGATTGATCGGTACGTCGAAAGACATGATCGTCTTAACGTTCGACGATGAGCCGCCTCCGCCAACCCAAGGCACGGCTCCGTCTGCGATGCGGTTGAGATCGGGTGAGAGATGTTCGGGCGTAATGACCTCATTGTCCTCGGCACGCGCGATCACGCGTTGAACTTCGTTACAAAGTTGTCGGACGTTTCCTTCCCAGTTGCAAACCATCAGCATGTCGATCGTCTGCGGCATAAACGTCACGTTTTGCTTGTTGAAGCGCGCCGAATAGTGGTTGATGTAGTAATTTACGATCGGCGGAATCTCGGAGCGTCGCTCGCGAAGTGGCGGCACGCGCAGGCGAATGACATTGAGTCTGTAATACAGATCTTCTCTGAACGAACCGTCGGCGACCTTTTCCTCGAGCTTCATGTTTGTCGCGGCGATGATGCGCACATCGACCTTGAGCGGATGTTTTTCGCCGAGCGTTTGGACTTCACCTTCCTGCAAAAATCGCAGCAGCTTTGGCTGAACGTCGAGCGAGAGATCGCCAACCTCGTCGAGGAAAAGCGTACCGCCGTCGGCTGTACGGATCATCCCGGGTGAATCATTTACCGCACCGGTGAATGCGCCTTTTTTGTGACCGAAAAGATGTCCTTCAGCGAGTTCTTTTGGCACGGCAGTGCAGTTAAAGGGCACAAAAATCTTGTCTTTTCGGTTCGAGATCGTGTGAACTGCGCGCGCAACTAACTCCTTGCCGGTACCGGATTCGCCGGTGATGAGGACGGTCACGTCAGACGAGCGGATTTTGTAAACTTCCTCGACGAGAGCCGTCATCGCCGGCGAAGAGTGAATAAAACCGGGCATCAGGCTGTTTGAGACGTGTGCGTTTTTTTCGCCGCCGTGGGGCACTGACTTATCCCTTTCGCGAAGAGCGATAACGTCCATTCCCAGTTCGACGACCCGAAGCAGCGGCTGCAGCGAGCTTTCGTCCACGAGAACGGCGTCGGATTGCGGGCTGATCAACAAAACTGCGGACGGAGCGGCCGAACCGCGCAGATGAAAGAACGCAATGTCCTTTGCCTTGGCGAATGCTCTTTCCTGTTTGTCAGTTTCCGCCTCGTCAAACTTGGTTGCAATGTCGTTGCTTTCATGCGGCGTGCAGCCGTGAGCGATGAATGGAAAGAGACGATTCTCTGCGTTATATTGAGCAATGACTATCTTCTTTGCGTTGCTTTCTTGTTTGAGGACGGCGACGAGTTCGCGGAACAACAACTCGCGCGATGCGGTCGCCTCGGCAAGGCGAACTGTGAGAAGCTGCGAGACAACTGAATTCGTTCGCCTCAAAGGCTGAACCGCGTCGGAATTCGAATCGAGTCGGACGATTTCCTCTCGAGTTGCTTCGAGATTACCTTTGAGGCTGAGCCGGCTAAAAATTTCACCCGCGGAGTTCAGATTTCTCTTCGCCTGCATTGCATCGGCGGCGAGATTTATACCTATCAAGAAATGCATGATGCCGGTGTGATACAAATCGCTGGCGGCCTCGAAAATCGTAAGTCCGCGGCTAAAATGATGCACGGCAAGCTCAGTGTCCTTGTCAGTCAGGGCTGCAAGACCGCGGATTCGCTGAATGTGGCCGAGGACAAAAAAGTCCGACGAAGGCTCACCCTTTTCGATCTCGTCAAGCTCGTCAACACACTTTTCAACCTCGCCTTTTTGTAGATTAGCCTCGGCGAGAATAAGCCTGGCCATCGATGGAAAATGGCTGTCACCCAATTCTGCGGCAAACTCTATCGTCTCGTTTGCCTTTTCGATGGCCGCGTCGAATTTGTTTTGCGCAAGATAGAGTCGGGCGAGGTTTCGTATCGCCTGTATCTCGTAAAACGGACGCTTAATCTCTTGCGCGATGGCGATTGACTTTTCAAGAAGTTTTTCGGCTTCGTCCGTGTCGCCGCGCAGGATCATCAACTCAGCCAGCGAGTCGAGAATTCCGATAACATGAGCATTGTTCTCCTGTTTTTCGGCGGTCTCCAGCGCCTTGAGGATCATTTCTTCGGCTTTTCCCCAATCGCCGATCAGCGTCAAGTTAATGCCGAGATTGTTATATGCGATAACCGAGTTGAGCGCGTGTTCAGTCTTGTCAAAGAACGCGATCGACTTTTCGAGACATGCGATGCCGTCCTGCGGGCGACGCAAGAACCAATACGCGCCGGACATATCGGTGTAGAGTTTACCGAGCATAAACGGCGCCGAGTTGTTGCCGATTATCTTTATGCCGAGTTCAAAATACTCAATTGCCTTGTCGCTGTGGCCCTCCTGGTGCAGGCTGTTCGCGATCTCGCGATAGGCCTCGGCCATGCCGAGCCAGTCACCGTTGTTGCGAAAATAATTTAGTGAGCGCTCGGCGTAGTCGCGGCTGATCGGATACTCGCTCAGCTTGCGATAGACGCGCGCCAAAGCGATATCGACGCTGCCCGCGAGCGGCGAAAGCTCACCGTCCGCAGCAGTTTCCAGCGTCTCCTTTAACAGTGTTATGGCTTTTGGCTGGTCGCCGGCATTGCTTAGCGCGATACCAAGCTGTTTGCGAACGAGTATCTCGGTCTGCGGTGACAGCTCGGCACGGCTCTCCGCGGTTTCGTATTCGGCCAGGGCATCGAGTGAGTCTCTGTAGCGGCCAGTCGTCTCGAGCGCAAAAGAGAGGAGGCGTTTAAGACTCGCCAGGTCGTCGGGTTTGTGGCTGTAGGAATTGATCGTCTTGGTGAGCAAAGCCTCGGCCGCGTTCGACTTGCCGTCGCGCAGGTTCTGGCCGACTTTTGTAAATACGGCATCGATCTGCTGCGGAGATATTTCGACGCCCGCGCGGGCGCTCGTTCCGCCTGACATCGATGTTAAGTGTCTTGCTCTACTCATTTGCCGGTAGCTGACAAAATGACCAATCGTGCACGGGTTTCAGTTACCGTGCTAAAAATGAATACTTGGTAAACAGCGCATAAAAAATTTAACATGAAAAGCGTGGATATGTCTATAATTCTTTCATGCCCCAGTGGACCGACAGCGATGAAGGCGGCATAGGCGTTCTCCCCGAGAAAAAAACGCGGTTGGAGAAGCCAAAGCTTTTTAAGGTAATCCTGCACAACGACGACTTTACGACGATGGATTTCGTCGTCTTTGTGCTCGAATACATCTTTTCGCGCAGTGAGGCCGAGGCCGTCACGGTCATGCTCAGCGTTCACAACTCAGGCAAAGGAGTCGCCGGCATTTACCCTTACGAGATAGCGAACATGAAATCGCAAAAAGCAATGAACCTCGCAAAATCGCGCGAATATCCGCTGCTGTGCACTGTCGAAGAGGAATAAAGTTATTTCAAACAGGATGGACATGATGAGCAGGATGCAAAGAATTATCCTGTTTATCCTGTCCATCTTGTTAGTTTTATCTTCGCGGTCGATTTTGCGTCGTGGTAACATTGACGTTTTTACTGAAAATGACTGAAGAGCTTGATCTGAAGAAAACTGTAAACCTGCCAAAGACCGATTTTTCGCAGAAGGCGAATCTTGGCCAATCGGAGCCTGCGCGTTTAAAGAAGTGGCAGGAGATGGGGCTTTATGAAAAGGTGATCGAGGCCCGCAAGGGCCGTGAGAAGTTTATCCTCCACGACGGTCCGCCGTATGCTAACGCCGATATTCACATCGGAACGGCGCTCAACAAGATTCTCAAAGATTTTGTCGTGAAAACACGTTCGATGATGGGTTTTGAGGCGCCGTACGTGCCCGGTTATGACTGTCACGGGCTGCCGATCGAGACAATTGTTGAGAAAAAGCTGGCTGAGAAGGGCAAGAACAAGGCTGACATTCCCGTTGCGTCGTTCCGCCGTATCTGTCGCGAGCACGCTTCGACGGCGATGAACGGCCAGACGCGCGACTTTCAGCGGCTCGGCATTTTGGGTGAATGGCAAACGCCGTATTTGACGATGTCCGCCGAATACGAATCATCGACCGCACGGCTGTTTGGCCGCTTTTTAGAACGCGGTTTTGTTTACAAAGGCCTTCGCCCTGTTTATTGGTGCATCCACGACCAAACGGCCCTTGCCGAGGCCGAAGTTGAGTATAAGGAACATACTTCGCCTTCGGTGTACGTGAAATTTCCTCTCAAAACCGATCCGACCGAGATCGACGTCGTGCTCGCGGGCAAAAATGTGTTCGTCGTAATTTGGACAACGACGCCGTGGACGCTGCCGGCGAACTTAGGCATCGCTGTGCATCCGGATTTTGATTATTCGGCTGTTGAAGTTTCTACCACCCCGCCTGCTCAAGCGGGCACCCCTCCTATCCAGGAGGGGAGTGAAGTTTACATCGTTGCCAGCGAGCTTGCCGCAGCGTTTGCTGAAACCTGCGAACTTGGTGAAGCTAAGGAACTCGCCCGGTTTAAGGGCTCAAAACTCGATCGACTAGAAGCAAAACACGCGTGGCTGGAGCGCACCTCATTGATAATGAACGGCGAGCACGTAACGCTCGGCGAGGCTGACGCCGAAGTCGAGCTTGACGTTCGTTTCGAAGACAAATCATCGAAAAAGAGCGGCACCGGCTGCGTTCACACGGCGCCCGGACACGGCGCGGATGATTTTCACATCGCAAAAACGTATGGCCTCGACGTTTATGCGCCGGTCGATGCGGGCGGGCATTTTACGGGCGAGGTCGAGCATTTCGCGGGCGAAACCGTTTTTGATGCGAATCCTAAGATCGTCGAATTCATGCGAGAGAGAGGAGCTCTATTGCACTCCGAAAATTACAATCACCGCTATCCGCATTGCTGGCGGTGTAAAAATCCGGTCATCTTTCGAGCGACGCCGCAGTGGTTTATTTCGATGGACGATCAGCTTGGAGTCCCGCCTTCAGGCGGCTCTTCGCTTCGCGCATCGGCATTGCGTGAGATCGCAAAAACGAAATGGCATCCGTCGTGGGGCGCGGGCCGTATGACGAACATGTTCAAGGGCCGTCCCGACTGGTGTGTTTCGCGTCAGCGTTCGTGGGGCGTGCCGATCCCGGTGTTTTATTGCCAGGCGTGTGACGAAGCTGTGGCTGATCCGAAGATCGTCGATCACGTTGCCGATGTCTTTGAGCGAGAAACTGCCGACGCGTGGTACGCGAGAGAGGCGGGCGAGTTGCTGCCTGACGGTTATACATGCAGCAAATGCAACAGTGCGGACTTTCGAAAAGAGACCGACATTCTCGACGTTTGGTTCGATTCTGGCTCCTCGTGCGTAGCGGTTTTGGAGACGCGCGGCGACACGCTGCGGTTTCCCGCTGACGTCTATCTCGAAGGCGGAGATCAATATCGCGGCTGGTTCAACTCGAGTTTGAGTTGCGGCATTGCGGCTCATGACCGGGCGCCTTACAAACAGATCATCACGCACGGCTGGGTTGTCGACGGCGACGGCCGAAAGCAATCTAAATCTCTCGGCAACGTCACCGCGCCGAAGGAAATCATCGACAAATCCGGCGCCGACGTGCTACGTCTGTGGGCGGCAGCCGTCGATTATACCGAGGACGTTCGCTGCTCGGACGAGATTTTGCAGCGAGTCGTCGATGCGTATCGCAAGATGCGAAACACTTTGCGCTATATGCTCGGCAACCTCGACGGTTTTGATCCGGCGAACGATGCGCTTCCTGACGACGAGCTGCTCGAGATCGATCGCTGGGCCTTGGCGTCGCTCGACGAGTTAACTCAAAAAGTTCTCGGCGCTTATGCAGTTTACGACTTCCAGGCTGCATACAATGCTCTCTATAATTTCTGTACCGTCACACTGTCGGCGCGTTACTTCGACATTATTAAAGATCGTCTCTACATCATGGCGCCAAAGTCGAAAGAGCGTCGGGCGGCACAGACGGCGTTGTACAAAATTGCCGATTCGCTCACGCGGCTGCTCGCGCCGATACTCGTTTACACGGCTGACGAGGCTTTTGAAAATCTGCCATCGCGTGACGAGGTGTCGGTTCACATCGCGGAATTTCCAAAAGCCGAATCTGCCGATAATACAATCCTTTTGGCGAACTGGGAGCGAATTTTCGGCATTCGCGATGAGGTGTTAAAAGCTCTCGAAGCGGCGCGCGAGCGTAAGCAGATCGGGTCGTCACTCGAAGCAAAGGTTGTTTTGACAACCGACCCTGGGACGACGCGGTTTTTACTCGATTATTACGAGCAGTTGCGTTACATTTTTATCGTCTCGCAGGTCGAGGTCCACGAAGACGACGCGTTAAAAGTCGAAATTCAAAACGCCGACGGCTCGAAATGCGATCGGTGCTGGAACTATTCAACACGCGTCGGCGAGACAGACAAATTCCCGACCGTCTGTGAGCGTTGCAACGAAGCCCTGCTTGAGATCGTTTAGGAGAATTGCGATGGCGAGATTACTTTTCATCAACATTTTGGTATTGATATTTGCGACGCTCGTTTACAGCCAGCAGGTTTACACGCCCGAAAAGGGATCGGCGGATCGCAAGGTCATCCTCGACGCGCTTCGCGTGCCGGTTGAAAAACAACTGAAGCAGAGAATCGTCTTTGTAATAGACAGTTTCAAAGTGCAAGGAAGCTGGGCCTTCGTCAGCGGACAACCGATGACGCCATCGGGTGGCAAACCGAATCTTGAAGGCACGGTCTTCGACGGCGAAGAGAATATGTTTGACGACAACTTCTTCGGCCTGCTGAAGAAAACCGGCGGAAAGTGGAAGGTCATCACGCACGCGCTCGGCTGTACCGACGTTTGCTACGTTGACTGGTGGCGGCGATACAAAGCGCCGAAGGCGATCTTTCCGTATACGGAATAGCGGTGAGATAAATTATTGGAGTATCTATGAACAGTAGAAAGCTAGTTTTGGTTTTGATTGCAGTGAGTTCATTTTTTACGCTTGCGGCGTACGCGCAAACCCCGGAAAAGGACGCAGTCAGAATTCCGCTCGAAAATTATCTTAAAGGCCATGCAACCGGCGACGGCGAGTATATGAAAAAGGCTTTTCACACAGAGGGCCAACTTATTTTTATTCGCGACGGCAAATACACGACGCGCACGTTCGCAGATTATGTTGCGGGAATGCCGGGCAAGCCTGCTGCTGACGAAGCGAAACGCAAACGCTGGATCGAGTCAATCGACGTCGTCGGCAATGCAGCGAGCGCAAAGATCATACTCGACTATCCAAACGCAAAATTGACTGACTATATGTCGTTGCTCAAAATCGACGGCGAGTGGAAGATCGTGAATAAAATTTTTACATCCGAGCCTAAGCCGCAGCCGAAAAACAATGAATAAACGCGACATTATTTGGAAGCTCGCATATCTCGCGATCGCCGGCGGCGTCTTTTTGATCGACCAGGTCACAAAGGCGTGGGCCGCGCGCGAATTGAAGCTTGGCGGCGAACGGTCGGTAATATCGGGCTTCATGAATTTTGCATACGCGCAGAATACGGGCGTCGCGTTCTCGATGCTCGACGATCACGGCGATATGGGGCGTTGGGGTTTGTCGGCGGTTGCGTTTGTTGCGGCGACGCTTGTGCTTTACTTTTTTTGGCGAACACCGCGCACCGACGACCGTATGTTGGGCGCGCTCGCGCTTTTGCTCGCCGGCATCGGAGGTAATGTCACGGACAGACTGCGGCTCGGTTACGTGATCGATTTTATCGATGTGCAATTCGGCTCGTGGCATTACCCGACATTCAACGTCGCCGATATGGCGATCGTTATCGGCGCCGGGTTAATGATAATTGATCTGTTTTTTAATAAGCAGCGAGCAGCGGTTCCTGAATCAAATCCGCAGACCGCAATCCGCAATCCGCAATCGACAGATGTATCCTGAATTATTTAGAATCGGCGATTTCCCCATAACTAGCTACGGCATTTGGTTGGCGCTTGGAATGTTGGTCGCGCTCTTTGTCGCGTCGCGATTAGCGGCGCGCGACGGACTAGAGAAAAGTCAGATATACGATCTTGGGCTTTGGACGCTTGTTGGCGGGCTACTCGGCTCGAAGATTCTGATGTACTTCGTGGAGCCCGACGTAAAAATTCTGTCGCTAGATTTTTTGCGTAGCGGCGGAGTTTTTTACGGAAGTCTGATAGGCGGTTTTCTCTCGGTAGTTTTTCTCGTTCGTTATTACAAGCTGCCGTTGTGGAAAACAGCCGACGCGTTTGCACCGGCGCTCGCGCTCGGCCAGACGTTTGGACGCCAAGGCTGTTTTGCCGCCGGCTGCTGTTGGGGAAAAGTCACGGATTCTGCCATAGGTGTGCATTTCACTGATCTCGGCCACGATTACACCGGCGTTCCCGTTTACGGGCCGGATCATGCCGATCTGTTTTTGTATCCGACGCAATTGATCGAATCGTTTACGATGCTCGCCGTTTTTGGCCTGCTCGTTTTGCTGCATCGACGCAAAAAATTCGATGGACAAATATTGATCGCTTACGGCATCATCTATTCGGTCTTCCGCTTCTCGATCGAATTCATCCGCGACGACCCGCGCGGCGATCTGTTTGGAATAACGACATTGACCGGGCTTTCAACTTCGCAGATCGTGAGTCTAATCGTAGCTGCTACGTCTATTGTGTTTATGATCTGGCGCCTAAAGGCAGAAACACGACCTGTAGGGAGTGTGCCCGACTAGCAAAGTGTCACGCGGGGCACACTCGCTACCGCTCGTGTTTCCGCCTGTTATGCTCAACTCCGAAAATTCCATGACGTTTACTGTTGGTGAGGCCGATGCCGGATCGCGGCTGGATGCCTATTTGGCTCAACAGATCGACGGTTGGTCGCGTTCGCGGCTTCAGCGGCTGATCGACGACGGCGACGTGCTCGTCAATGAGCGCGAAGCAAAGTCGTCTTACAAAATACACGCGAACGATGTTATCGAAGTTGAACTAACCGAGCTACCAGCGACACACTTCGAGCCTGAAGATATTCCGCTCGACTTGCGTTTTGACGACGAGTTCCTTGCCGTTATCAACAAACCCGCCGGCATGGTCGTGCATCCCGGTGCGGGCGTGCAGAGCGGAACGTTGGCGAATGCGATCGCTCATCGCTTTTCACTAGTCACTAGTCACTCGTCACTCGTCACTCGCATTGGCATCGTTCACCGTCTCGACAAAGACACATCGGGCTTGATCGTCGTCGCAAAAGACGAACAATCGTCCGAAGAATTGTCGCGTCAGTTTCACGACCGCGAAGTCGAAAAGCACTACGTTGCGCTGGTCCACGGCAACATCGAACAAAACTCGGGCAAGATCGACGCCGCGATAGCCCGCAACAAACACAATCGCCTTCGAATGAAGGTAGCGCCTTCGGGCCGCAGCGCGCTGAGTTTGTGGAAGGTGCGACAACGCTTCGATAAATTCACGCTGGTCGACGTCGAGATCAAAACCGGCCGCACGCACCAGATCCGCGTGCATCTCGCCTCGATAAATCATCCCGTCGTTGGCGATGAGATTTATAACGAAGGCCGCGATAACACGATCTCTGACATCACGGTGCGCAACGCCGTAAACACCATGCGGCGATTTTTTCTCCACGCCGAACGGCTCGCGTTCACACATCCAAAAACCAAGGAACGCCTCGAATTCACCCAGCCGCTGCCCACTGAACTCAACGAGTTTCTCTTGCTTCTTTAGTCAGTAACCGCGAAAATGCACTAAAAGCTCATTAAATAGTTTTTGTGCAGTTTCGTGTTTTTTCGTGGTTAAATCTTTCTCGCGTTCCGGCCAATATGATGAAAAATTTATCGATAATTATTTTGTTTGTTGCGGTGGTTTTTACGGCTGCGGCTTTTGGGCAGACCGACGAAATCAACATTATTCCGAAGCCGACAACGGTTTCAAAATTGCCTGGCGAATTTCGCTTGAGTAAGGACACTCAAATTGGTGTAACGGGTCGAAACGGGCGCATTTTGGCCGAGCATCTAAATAGCATCTTGTTACGCGATTACGGCTTTCAGTTGAAGATTGTTTCTAAGAAGGAAGGTGGTAAGAATGCGATTCTCATATTGACCGACTTGGTAACCACCAAAGACAATTTCGAAGAGTATAAGCTGGTTGTTTCCAAAGATCACATTGAGGTCGCTGGCGAGAGAGCAGGAGCCTTCTACGGCCTTCAGTCACTTGTTCAGCTGATGCGACCTGGCTCAAAAGAAAAGGAAATCATCATTCCTGCGGTTGCCGTGGTTGACCAACCCCGTTTCAAATACCGAGGCATGCACCTCGATGTTGCGCGGCATTTTATGCCGGTTGAGTTTGTAAAGAAGTACATCGATCTGATGTCGCAGTACAAGTTCAATTATTTTCACTGGCACCTGACCGAGGATCAGGGCTGGCGTATCGAGATAAAAAAGTATCCGCGCCTAACCGAGATCGGCTCAAAGCGCTCCGAGTCGCATCTCGGGCCATATTCGACCGTCTTCAAAGGCGACGGCGTGCCGGTTGAGGGGTTTTATACGCAGGAGCAGATCAAGGATGTAGTCGCCTACGCAAAGGCGCGATACATCACCGTGATCCCCGAGATCGAGCTGCCCGGTCACGCCTCGGCGGCGCTCGCGGCATATCCGCAGTTTGGGTGCAAAGAGAATTACAAATACGAGGTGAAAAAGACGTGGGGCATTTTTAAGGAAGTATTTTGCCCGACGGATGCGACGTTCAAGTTTCTCGAAGACGTTTTGACCGAGACGATCGCGCTCTTTCCCGATTCGCCATACATCCATATCGGCGGCGACGAAGTGCTCAAAGATCACTGGAAGGAATCGGCGTTTGTGCAAGAGCTGAAAAAACGCGAGAACCTGAAAGACGAGCACGAGGTGCAGAGCCATTTTGTCCGCCGCATCGAAAAATTCATCAACTCGAAAGGCAAAAAGATGATCGGCTGGGACGAAATTCTCGAGGGCGGCCTCGCGCCAAATGCGACCGTCATGTCATGGCGCGGCACAAAAGGCGGCATCGAAGCGGCACGCGCAAAACACGATGTGATAATGACGCCGACCGACTTTTGCTATTTCGACTACGGCCAGGGCGACCCGGCCTACGAGCCGCTGAACATCGGCGGCTACGTTCCGCTCGAGAAAGTTTACTCGTTCGACCCTGTGCCAAAAGAACTCACCCCGGACGAAGCCAAATACATCATCGGCGGCCAGGCAAACGTCTGGACAGAGTATCTGAAAACCCCGTCAGCAGTCGAATACATGGCCTTTCCACGAATGTTGGCGCTGAGCGAAGTGTTGTGGTCGCGAGCCGAAGATAAAAATTTCGCGGACTTTTCAAAACGACTTGACGCACATTTTCCACGGCTGTCGAAGCAATTCGTGAATTACCGCATCCCCGAGCCGCAAGGTTTGAAGAACACGATTGTCGTAGCGGACGGACAAGTCACAATCGCATTGAAACCTATCACCGGAGCGACCATTTATTACACACTCGAAGGAATGTTGCCCGCGAGAAAAAATTTACTTTACGAAAAGCCGATCACGCTCAAGCTGCAGCCAAATCAAAAGGTCGAGTTAAAAATTTATGTCGTCGGTCACGGCGTAACCAACTCGACATACTCAGCGATCTATTGGCGACGCGATTGGCTGCCATCTGTCGAGCCGTCCGGAAAAACGCCGGGCGTCAATTATTGGCTTTATGTTCCGAGCAATGCATATGCTCAGGACACAGTGCCGCAAACCGGCGAATCAAAATCTATCGGCTTGCAGCAATTTATACAGCAGATCGATCCCAAACAGACGTTTGGCGTGACCTTTGAGGGCTACTTGAATATGCCTGTCGATGGCGTTTATGAGTTTCAGATAGACTCAACCTGGAGCCGCAGCCTGAGCATCGACGGACAGCAGTTGATCGACGAAGCCGGAACCAAAGACCGCGCGGTAGAGTCCGCCGTGATTCCTCTAAAAGCAGGCTGGCACAAGATTTCGATCCACTACGACCATGTCGAAGGCGATATGTTCTTTCGCGTCCGCTGGGCGATCAAGGGACAAAATTGGAGAAACTTGAGCGGCGGGGAACTTGTACACTAGGGAAAGAAAAATTAGCCGCAGATGAACGCAGATAAAGACAGATCAGAAGTAAAAAGTAAAAAGGCAAAAGGCAAAACGCTGCAATTGTCATTCTCTGCGTCTCTGCGCCTCTGCGGTTTGTTACTGTTCACTATTCACTGTTCACTATTCACCACCAACGCTCAGACGGGCGACTTTACTCGTTGGGTAAATCCGTTCATCGGCACCGGCGCTCATGGGCATACATTTCCCGGTGCGACGATGCCGTTTGGCATGGTGCAGCTCTCGCCCGACACGCGCATCGACAACTGGGACGGCTCATCCGGTTATCATTACAGCGACGACGTCATCTACGGCTTTTCGCACACACACCTCTCGGGCACGGGCATTCCGGATGGATGCGATATTTTGTTCATGCCGACGGTCGGCGAACCGCAGTTTGAAGCAAAAGCCGGAGAGAAATTTGAGAATGGCTACGCTTCAAAATTCGCACATGCGAATGAGAAAGCAGAGCCGGGATATTACTCGGTAAAGCTCGATGACAGCGGAATTCTTGCCGAAATGACGGCGACGAAAAGAGTCGGTTTTCATCGATATACTTTCTCAGAATCTGGAAGGGCGAACATCATAATTAACTTGAACTGGCGTGACAAACGTCTCGACTCGGAGATCAAAATCGTAGCACGCAATCGAATTGAGGGATATAGGCGTTCGACTTCCTGGGCGAAGAATCAAACAGTCTATTTCGTTGTAGAGTTTCCCATGCCCATATCGAGGCTGGATGAAGGGCCAATCGGCGTCAACTCCTTTGCCTTTGGGGTGCGCGGTAAAAATGAAGTTCTTATCAAAGTCGCCATCTCCTACGTCTCGATCGTAGGTGCTCGCAAGAACCTTGAAGCCGAGTTGCCCCATTGGAACTTCGATAAAGTGCGTGCCGACGCAAAAGCGGCTTGGAACAAAGAGCTGTCGAAGATCGAGGTCTCGGGCGGGACCGACGATCAGACGACGACGTTTTACACGGCGCTTTATCACACGATGATCCAGCCGAATGTGTTTAACGATGTCGATGGGAATTATCGTGGGCATGACGCGAAGATACACAACATTGCGGATGACGCTCGGAGTCCCGGCTTTAGCCGGCCTCCTGCGGCGAAGAAGCCGCCTAAAGGCGGGACTCCAAGCGCTTCCGAGCAATACACCGTCTTCTCGCTTTGGGATACGTTCCGCGCGGCGCATCCGCTTTATACGATCATCGATCAGCGGCGCACGGTGGATTATATAAACTCGTTCATCCGCATTTACGAGCAGGGCGGGCGGCTGCCGGTTTGGGAGCTGTGGGGTGAAGAGACCGACACGATGATCGGCTACCACGCCGTTTCTGTGATCGCTGACGCGATGGCAAAGGGCATTAAAGGTTTCGATTACGAAAAAGCATACGCAGCCGCGAAGCACTCCGCCGAACTCGATCACTTCGGCCTCGCGGCATACAAACGCCGCGGCTACATCTCGATGGAAGACGAGAACGAGTCAGTCTCGCGCACGCTTGAGTATGCCTACAACGATTGGTGCATAGCACGGATGGGGTTATTACTTGTTCAAAGAAGGTTGGCTGAGCTAAAAGCCCGCGGACAACAGACGGAGGGCGATCGGCAACTGGAACTTCTAGCCGACGGGCTCGGTAAAGTAATTCCGCGTGTTCGGTATTTCGAAAACCTCTTCGACACAAAGACCGGCTTCTTCCGCCCGAAAAAGAACGGCGGTTTTGTCGAGCCTTTTGCTCCCAACGAGGTTACATTTGGCTTTACCGAGGGCAACTCGTGGCAATACTCGTTCTTTGTCCCGCATGATGTGACGCGGCTGATGGAGCTAATGGGCGGACGTGAGAAGTTTGTCACAAAGCTCGACGAACTTTTTAACACGACGCAGAAACTTGCGGGTCGCGAACAGGCCGATCTAACCGGTCTGATCGGTCAATACGCTCACGGCAATGAGCCTTCGCACGCGCACGCTTACCTTTACAGCTATGCCGGCCAGCCGTGGAAAACGCAGAAGTACGTCCGCCGGATAATGGACGAGTTTTACAAAAACGCTCCCGACGGTCTGATCGGTAACGAAGACTGCGGGCAGATGTCGGCGTGGTACGTTTTGAGCGCGAGCGGCTTTTATCCCGTAAATCCGGGCGACGGCATTTACACATTCGGCACGCCTTTGTTTCCTCACATGACCTACCGACTGGAAAACGGAATGACGTTTACCGTCAAAGGAAAGAATGTTTCTGACAAGAATCTCTATATCGCATCTGCGCGGCTGAACGGTGCGCCTTACACAGGGGCGTTCATAACGCACGACGACTTGATGAAGGGCGGCGTGCTCGACTTCGAGATGACTGATATGCCGGTGACGAACGCGTTCACGGTGTTCCCTGTCTCGTCATTAAAAATGGACTCAGTTGCTGTGCCTGTGATCACCGGGGAGCGGACTTTCGGAAACAAGGTAAACGTAACACTTTCGACGCTAACATCAAACGCAGACCTCTATTACAGGATCAACCCAGGCCGGAAACCGGAACTGGGACCTTCGTCCAGGCTCCTTCCTTATAAGGGCCCTATAACGCTTACCGAAACTTCGGTCGTGCAAGCTATAGCCAAACGGCATGGCAGCATAAATAGCCCGTGGACGGACGCGACCTTTCAAAAACGCCCAAACAATTGGACGGCAAAAGTGTCGTCAGGTTACAGCACACAATACACGGGCGGTGGTGAGAACGGCATTATCGACGGGATTCGCGGCACAGTTAATTTTGCGAGCGGCGAGTGGCAGGGCGTACAAGGGAAAACGTACGAGGCCGTTGTCGATCTACAGCGTGAAACTGACGTCAAAGAAGTCGGCGCCAGCTTTCTACAGGTTGCGGGCCCGTGGATCTGGATGCCGGATCGTATCGAGTTTGAAACGTCGATGGACGGCGTGAATTTTACGCGAGTCGCCGAGATCAAGCCTAATTTCCCGCAGCGTGATATGACACCGACGATACGCGAGTATCGGCAGAAGATATCCGCCACGCGTGCACGCTACGTCCGTGTGCGAGCCTTTAACTTCGGCAAGATCCCTGCGTGGCACCCTGGCGCGGGTGGTGACCCGTGGATATTTATCGACGAAATATTTATACGATGAGGTCGCCGTGTCCGTAGCCCGACTGTAAAGGAGGGCGCCGATTGAGTCGATACAACGATAGCTTTCTATGAAACGCGACTACATCGAATTTCAGGAGCGTTAGACCGAGGAGCACATCGGAACAGCCGTTTAGTATGTTGTCAGCGGGCAGGGCGGCGAGCTGCCTAAGTTTGATTGATGTCTGGGCCGTCCGCGGGCGCCCTCCTTTACAGTCGGGCTACGGACACGTTGAACGAGTTATTGTGAGATAAAAACTGACAATCTGCGATTTCGCTGCGTCTAAGAGGCGTGCGGGCTTGGTCGTCCGCCCACAACAGAGGCTTTATGGACAGACGATTTTTTATAAAGACGAGCGGCGTTTCACTCGCGAGTTTTGGCTTTATGGCGGCGGCGCCTGAGTTTTTGCATCAGTTTGCGGCGGCGCAAAATGCGGCAAAAGGTTACGGTAAAAAGAAAGTGCTGGTCACGATCTTTCAGCGCGGAGCGGTTGACGGGCTAAACATGCTCGTGCCGCACGGCGAGAGCGAATATTACAATCTTCGCCCGACGATCGCGGTCGCAAAGCCCGGCAAGACCGACGGCGCGATAAAGCTCGACGAAACGTTTGGCCTGCATCCGGCGATGACTGCGTTCGAGCCGTTGTGGAAGAGCGGACAACTTGCTGCGATCACGGCGGTCGGCTCGCCCGACAACACGCGTTCGCACTTCGACGCGCAGGATTACATGGAGAGCGCGACGCCGGGCATTAAAGGCACTCGCGACGGCTGGCTCAACCGCGTGCTGCAAACAAGCGCCGAAAAAGATGCGTCGCCATTCCAAGCGGTGTCGATGACGCAGTCGCTGCCACGCGCGCTTTACGGCAAGGCGTCTTCGGTGGCGATGACAAATCTCGCGGACTTTTCGATAAAGGCGGGCATTTATTCGCAAAATATGAAAGGCGGATTTGAGCGAATCTATCAGCAAGACGCGAAGGACACGCTCGGTGAGACTGGCAAAGAAACTTTCGAGGCGGTCAATTTTCTAAAAACGGCAAATCCCTCGCAATACAAACCCGAGAACGGCGCGGTTTATCCGGCGACGCAATTCGGCCGCTCGATGCAGCAGATCGCGCAGCTTATAAAAGCCGGCGTCGGGCTCGAAGTCGCGTTCACAGACACCGGCAACGACATCCGCTGGGACACGCACACGAATCAAGGCGGCGGACGCGGCCAGCTCGCAAACTTCTTGCGTACTTTTTCGCAGGCGATAGTGGCGTTCACGACCGATCTCGGCAAACGAATGGACGATTGTTTAGTGCTGACGATGAGCGAATTTGGCCGCACGGCTCGCGAAAACGGCAGCCGCGGCACCGATCACGGCCATGCGAACACGATGTTTGTCGTCGGCAATGGAGTTCGGGGTGGCAAGGTTTACGGTGACTTTCGCGGCCTAAAATCCGACAAACTCTACGAAGGCCGCGACCTCGACGTAACCACCGACTTCCGCGATGTCTTCGCCGAAGCCGCATTCAAACACAGTGGCGCAAAGGACCTGGCGAAAATATTTCCGAATTATTCAGCTTCTGCTGCGAAGTTCCGAGGATTTTTGAGTTAGTATCGACGATACTAACTTAATGGATAAGACAACACTGCTCGACAAAGTTGCCGATAACGAACTACTCCAGTTTCTCGGCGTAAAGATCGAAGTCGCTGAGGCCGATCGTGTAGTTCTCAAGATGGATGTCACGCCGCGGGTTCATCAGTATCTTGGCATTATGAATGGCGGTGTTTCGCTGTATCTGGCTGAGACGGCTGCTTCGATAGGTGTTGTCGCGGGCGCCGATCTTGAAAAAGTTTCGCCGGTCGGTATCGAGATAAATGCAAATCACCTTCGGGCCGTTAGCAAAGGCATTCTTACCGTTGAGGCAAAACCGATCTATCCCGGCCGGACGATGAGTGTTTGGGGCATCGATATCACAAACGATCGAGGCAAGCTAGTCTGCACGTCGCGCATCACGCTTCTGCTCCAAAAACGCGTCGCTTATCAGAATTAAAGGCAGAAACACGACCTGTAGGGAGTGTGCCTTACGCGAATTTTGGCCGAGGGGCACACTCGCTACCGCTCGTGTTTCCGCCTAAAATGTTCTTGTGCACAAGTTTGTTCGACAACTGATCACCGAATGGCGTCGGCTCAAGCTGCCGGTCGAGAATGCGACGGTTGTCGTGGCCGTGTCGGGCGGTACGGACTCGACCAGTCTTTTGTTAGCCCTGAATGATTTAAAACAAAGAAAAAAAATTGATCTGCGCATCGTCGCGGCGCATTTTAATCACAAACTGCGCGGGTTGGAGAGCGACGGCGATGAAGAGTTTATTCGACAACTGACGACAAAGCTCAAAATCGAATTTGCCGTAGGCCATACAAAACCTGACAAAACCGGAAATCTCGAACAAAACGCACGCGACGCAAGATACAGCTTTTTGACCGATACTGCAGAGGGTCTTGACGCATTTGCAGTTCTCACCGCGCACACTATGAACGATCAGGCCGAGACGTTTCTGATGAACCTGATTCGCGGCAGTGGGCCGGACGGTTTGCGTGGAATGACTGTTGTTCGAAAGTTAGAAGAGGAGAAGCGGAAAATGGGCGACGAGGCGAATCCTCGAGGAGTCGATCTCCCTTCCTCCTCTTCACCTCTTCTTCCCTTTACACCTTCTCCACTACTCGTTCGTCCGCTGCTAACGTGGGCGAAACGCAGCAGCACAGAAGGTTACTGTCACGAACTCGACGTCGAATGCCGTCATGATTCGATGAATGACGACACTGCGTTTCGCCGCGTACGTATTCGCAAAATTCTGCTGCCGCTACTCGAAGACATGAATCCGAACATCATCGAGACGCTCGCAAACACCGCTGCCTTGATGCCGCAACCGACCGTTACGGTACCTGAGCAGGCCGATGTAAAAGACGCCAGCCCATTAATTAAAGATCTAAAACAGTTGTCCCAAAGCGAACTTTACGAGTGGATTCGCGCTTGGCTGCGACGAAAACGCGGAAGCACTCGGCAATTGCAACTGAAACATATACAGTCGATAGAGCGTTTGATTTTGAGCAGCAAAAGCGGCCGTGTGGCGGAACTGCCGGGCAACTCGCGCGTTGTGCGTACGGGCGGCATGCTGATTTATAAAGAAAATAAAGTTGAAAAAAGGGCCGCCGGCGACTAAAATCAGAGATTGCGGTGGTTGTGTCGGCGGTATTCAGGACACAACGCGGCCGGAGCAAGTTTCATCAAAAAGTGAGCAAAATACTTTCCCGTTAGTGAGAGTTGAGCCGGAGGCTATAAGTTGAATTCGAAGGCAAAACAGGTTTTATTGTGGCTGGTCATCATTTCCGGCGCGCTCGTTTTCGTCTGGTATCTACAGACAAAACAGGCGACGCCGGCAAAAGAATTGTCGTTCGACGCCGCGTTGACGCAGATCAGGAACAAAGACATTAAAGAAGTTACTGTTAAGGACGACACGCTCGACCTTATAAATAAGAGCGATGTGAAATTCACGACCCGCCTCGACAGGAGTGACGCAACCCGCGATCAGATATTCGCCGCAGCCAAAGAAACCGATACGGTCATCAAACTGGAGCCGCCTTCAAGCGGGCTCGGCTGGCAGGTGTTGATAACTATGCTCCCGTTCATTTTGCTGATGGGCTTTTTGGCTTTCACCCTACGGCAGATGCAGGCCGGTGGCAATAAGGCATTGAGCTTTGGTAAATCGAAAGCGAAGCTGCTAAATAACCAGCAAAAACGCGTGACATTTAAGGATGTTGCGGGCGTTGATGAGGCCAAGGAAGAGCTGCAGGAGATCATCGAGTTTCTAAAGGACCCGCAAAAGTTTCAGAAGCTCGGCGGCAAGATTCCAAAAGGCGTATTGATGGTCGGCCCTCCGGGAACTGGTAAAACATTGCTTGCCAAGGCTATTGCCGGCGAAGCGAACGTTCCGTTCTTCTCGATCTCAGGCTCGGATTTTGTCGAGATGTTTGTCGGCGTCGGAGCGAGCCGCGTTCGCGACCTGTTTGAGCAGGGCAAGAAGAACGCGCCGTGCATCATCTTTATCGACGAGATCGACGCCGTCGGTCGTCATCGCGGAGCAGGTCTTGGCGGCGGTCATGACGAACGCGAACAGACGCTCAACCAGCTTCTGGTCGAAATGGACGGTTTCGAATCGAATGACGGCGTGATCCTCGTCGCCTCGACAAACCGGCCGGACGTTCTCGATCCAGCGTTGCTGAGACCGGGAAGATTTGACCGACGTGTTGTTGTCGGCCGACCCGACGTTCGCGGTCGCGAAGGCATACTAAAAGTTCACACAAAGAAAATTCCGCTTGACGAAGGCGTCGACATTTCGGTGATTGCTCGTGGCACCCCCGGATTTACCGGAGCGGACTTAGCAAACATCGTAAATGAGGCAGCGCTCAACGCAGCTCGCTATAACAAGAAAGTCGTCGGTATGAACGATTTCGAGATCGCCAAAGACAAGGTGATGATGGGCGCCGAGCGAAAATCGATGGTCATCTCTGACGAAGAGAAAAAAATCACGGCTTATCACGAGGCTGGTCACACGATGGTTGGGCTAAAGGTCCCGAACATCGATCCCGTCCATAAAGTTACGATCATTCCGCGCGGAATGGCGCTCGGCGTAACGATGTATCTGCCGGAGAAAGATCGGCTGAGTGCGACAAAGGAATACTTGCTCGGTCAGATCGCTATGGCGATGGGCGGCCGCATTGCCGAGGACGTTTTTATCGGCTCGATCACGACTGGTGCTTCAAACGATATCGAGCGCGCGACCGAGGTAGCGCGTTCGATGGTTTGCGAGTACGGAATGTCGGATCTCGGTCCGTTGACGTTTGGTAAGAAAGAAGAGCAGATATTCTTGGGTCGCGAGATCTCGCAGCACCGCGACTATTCAGAGGATACGGCGATCAAGATCGACCTTGAGGTCAGACGCATCATCGATGAACAATACAAGCGGGCCGAAGCGATAATTAATGAGAACAAAGACGCGATGATCAGATTGGCCGAGGCTCTGCTCGAATTTGAGACGCTCGACAGCGTAATGATCCGACGCGTCGTCGCGGGCCTGCCGCTCGAAAAAGACACTTCGCCTAGTGACGATAACAATTCGCCAGCAACCGAAGAATCTCAAGAGAGCCCGTTTAATAAACCGATAATGCCACCCACGCCTGCGACGGCTTAAAAGGTCGAAAGTGAAAATGTTAAAAAGTGAAGAAGGAGGAGAGCCGCTCGCTTTCCTTCTTTTTCACTTTTAAACTTTTCTACATTTTAACTTTATGCATTGGCAAACTTCGCGTCGTCAGATATCTCTCGAGCGTCCGCTCGTGATGGGCATCCTCAACCTTACGCCGGACAGTTTCAGCGACGGCGGTGAATTTACGTCTATCCATATGGCGCTCGCTCATACCGAGAGGATGATCGCCGACGGGGCCGACATTATCGACATCGGCGGCGAATCGACACGGCCCGGCAGCAAGCGCGTTTCGGTAGAGGACGAGATCGAACGCGTTGTTTCAATCATCGAAGCTATCGCGAAAAGATTTGATACGCCGATCTCGATTGATACAACAAAATCTGAAGTCGCGCAATCTGCCCTCGATGCCGGTGCGGAGATAATCAACGACATTTCGGGTTTGCGTTGGGACGCGTCGATTGCAGATGTTGCGGTGACCACAGACGCGGGGCTTGTGCTGATGCACTCTCGTGGTGAGTTTGAAACAATGCATTCGCTAGGGGCGGTCGATGACATTTTGGCGGAAGTAACAAACGATCTCCGACGCGCAATTTCGGCGGCGCATTCGCACGGCGTCAAAGACGAGCAGATCGTGCTCGATGTCGGCATCGGTTTTGGCAAACGAGCGGAGCAGAATTTAGAGTTGATCGCGAAACTTGATAAGATCGCAAGTGAATTTGAAAATTATCCGATATTAGTCGGCGCGTCGCGAAAATCTTTTATCGGCAAAATTCTCGAGGACGCTCCGCCCTCGGAAAGGCTTGGCGGCAGTATCGCGGCGGCTATTTCCGCAGTTGAAAACGGCGCTAAGATCGTTCGTGTTCACGACGTTCGAGAAACCGTTACTGCGCTAAAAGTTTCGACGGAGTTGAGCTCCTTAATGTAAGATGAGATTTTTATTTATTACATTTTTGTTTGTCGTCACGACGGGTTTTACCGAGTGTTACAAACCGGTTACTCGTTCCGGTTTACCCTCGCACATAAAGACGGTCGCCGTGCCTGCGTTTCAGTTTGAGACAAAAGGCTTGCGATACAAAGTTGAGTCGCGTTTCACCGACGCCGTTACGCGCGAGATCATTCGCCGCGGCAACGGTCTAAAAGTGCAAGGCTCACGCAGCGGCGCCGACGCCGTGCTCGAAGGCACGATTCGTGATTTTAATTTCACCGGCGTTCTGCTCGACAGCGAAGGCCGCGCCCGCGTTTACGAAGTGACGATCGTTACTGCAGTGACGATCCGCGATCTTAAAGAGAACAAAATTCTCTATGACAATCAGAATTTCATTTTCCGCGACTCGTTTGAATTCACAAGCGACCCGCGTTCGTTCTTTAACGAAGAAGACCCGGCCGTCGAACGCATGGCACGCGCATTTGCCGAAGCCGCCGTGTCTGCGTTTGTCAACGGCATTGGCGTGAAAGAGGAAAAGAAAGATTAGCCGCAAAAAGGCGCAAAAGACGCAAATAAGAAAATGAGTTTTGAAGCAGTACTAAGAGAGCGCCCGCCACAAGAGGAACGTATTTTTAAGCTCTGTGACATTATTCGGGAAACCAGTTTTGAAATACACAAATTTCATAAGCATGGTCATCTGGAGAAGGTTTATGGAAACGCTCTTGCTCATAGACTAAAGAAATTAAACATCACGGTCGAACAACAAATAGCATTACCGGTTTTCGATGAAGACGGAGAATTGTTAGGAGATTATTATGCCGATCTCCTAGTTGAAGATATATTGATCGTCGAGATAAAAGCTTGTAACAGTCTCATCGATGAACATATCGCACAATTGCTCGGCTATCTAAGGTCTTCGAGAATTGAACATGGTTTACTAATCAACTTTGGCTCTTCACGATTACAGATCAAAAAATTCGCCTTAAGCAGAGAGTAGGTTTTTTTGCGATTCTTGCGCCTTTTTGCGGCTATCAATCTTATGGTTTTTTTGAGGGAAGATTTACGGAATCAGTTAAAGCGGCATGAGATAGGGCAGGTGTATTTGCTCTTTGGGCAGGAGACGTTTCTACGCGATCTCGCAGCCAAGACTATTGTTGAACGATCGTTTTCTAAAGAGGATTTTCGCGATTTTAACGAGACGAGCTTTAGCTTGAATAACGCGGACGCCTTACAGCAGGCGATAGCGGCCGCCGAGCAGTTGCCAATGATGTCGTCGCGGCGCGTCGTGCGCATCACCGACGTGCGAATTTCGGCGACAGGTTTTCGCGACACGATCACCGAGTCTCACGAAGCCGCTTTATCTGCGTATCTTAAAAATCCATCGGCGACTACGGTGGTGATCTTTGTGGCGGACGAACTGAACGGCGTTCGCAAAATGTCGAAGCTGCTCAAAGAACTCACGACAGCGGTTGAATTCAAAGCACTTTCTGATGTCGAGCTGACAAATTGGGCGCGTGATAAAATTGCCGACTCCGGTTCCGAGATCGACAAAGTTGTTTTAAACCATCTCATCGCGCGCATCGGCCCCGACGTTCGTCGATTGACGAACGAAGTTAACAAACTCTCGACCGCCGCCCTGCCGAACAAGACGATCACATCAGAGCTCGTTGATGCGCTCGTGCCGGATTCGCGTGAGATGAACAGCTTTGCGTTTACCGATCATTTGATTGCCGGCCGTACGAGTCAGGCCGTGTCTGCGCTTAAGAAAATTCTCGATGACGGAGCAGAGCCGCTAATGTTGCTCGGGTCACTTTCATACACGTACCGCCGGCTGTTGATGGCAAAAGACATGATGGCGCAGGGCAGCGACCGACGCGATGTGGCAAGCGTAGTTAAGCTCAGATACAACGATCAGGAGCCGTTTTTCACCGCCGCCCGCCGCGCGAAATCAAGCAATCTTACAAAAGCGATTCAACGCCTCGCGCAGACTGACCTCGCCATTAAAACCTCGGTCGGCGGCAGCACGGGTGGAGCCCGAATGCAGATCGAGATGCTCGTCTGCGAACTCGCCGGCATGTAATTCTAAAATTTAGATCGGTTGAAGATCAGCTGAACGATTGTAGTAATTGTAGAGATTATTATAGTCGCCGAGCGCGCGGTTTAAGATCAACGGCAGCTGCTCAAGGTCGCTTTTATTAACTATCAGATTTAGGTTTCGAACGAAGGCGTCGTGCGCATTCATCGTCGTCCCTTCATCTTCGAGCGAGATGAGGAACAAGCGGCGACGTTCGGATGAGTACATTGCGTTCGCCTTTTGCTGAATAATTGCGGCTCCGCCCATCTCGGGCGCAAAATCGGGCGAGAACATCATCAGCTCGGTCTTGCCTTCGCGCAGACGCTCGTTCGCCTGAGCAGGCGTTTGAGCGACATAAACTTTGTAACCGTTTTTTGCGAGCAGCTTTGCAGCGTCGTCGGCCTTGTCGCCAAGACAAAGCAAAATGCGGCGCGGTTTTTCGTCACCTTCATCCTCGATTTTTTTGTCCGTGTGAAGTGCGGTCATTAGGGAACGCAATGCTGAGTTTATTTGGAGGCCGTGTTCCTTCTCAGCGAAATCAGCAGGCGTTTCCACGACTGCCGCAGGCTTATTCGCAGCGAGCTGGTCTACAGTCGAGAGGCCTTTGCCGGACGAGTCCTTTTGCACACGCAGCAAATTTTGACATCGCGGACATCGCACCGAAAAATTACCGCTCGGTATTTTCGATTCGTCGAGTTGCAGGGAAACTGAGCAATTATCGCATCGGATGATCATATGTTTATCTCGTCGTTACTCGATCATGCTGAGAACCGAGTCTGGATTTTCTTTCGGTAGCGGCGGAGCAACCGGCTGGGGTGTGACAGGATTCGCGGCAGCCGGACGATGCGCGTTGACGTAATCTTCGGTCGATGACAAACCCTTAAGTTGCAGCAGCAGGTTGTTCTGATTTGTCGCAAACGAAAGTCCGTCGTCCATCGTGACAAGTTTCTTCTCGATAAAGTCGCGTATCACCGAGTCGAAGTCCTGCATTCCGTCGATCTCGCCGTCGCGAATCGCGTCAAGCAGCGTCTTGCCTTCGGTTTCGCCCTTTTCGATATACTCGCGCGTTCGCGGATTAGATTTGAGAATTTCGACAGCAGCTATACGGCCACGGCCGTCGGCGGTTGGTATCAAACGCTGTGAAACGATAAACCGAAACGTTTGCGCTAGACGCGTGCGAATAATTCGCTCTTCGTTTTTCGGGTAGAGACCGATGATGCGATCGATCGTTTTCGAGGCATCAATGGTGTGAAGCGTCGAGAGGACAAGGTGGCCGGTTTCGGCGGCTTCGAGCGCGATCTCGGCTGTTTCGAGGTCGCGCATCTCGCCGACGAGAATGACTTTCGGCGCCTGTCGCAATGCCGCACGCAACGCGCTGGCAAAATCTTTTGTATCGGCGCCGACCTCGCGCTGGTTGATCGTCGATTTTTTGTGATTGTGCAGGAACTCGATCGGGTCCTCGATAGTGACGATGTGATATGCCTTCGTCTCGTTGATACGATCGATGATGGCGGCGAGCGTCGAGGTTTTACCTGAGCCCGTCGGACCTGTCAGCAGTACAATACCGTTTCGAATATTAGAGATCTCAGCAAGCTGCGGCGGCAGACGCAGACCCTCGAAACTCGGTATATCGTGTGGAATCACGCGCATAACGATCGAGTACGAATTTCGCTGCTGAAAGATGTTTACACGAAAACGGCACTTGCCCGGCAGCGCGTAACTGAGGTCGGACGTTCGGTGTTTTACGAGCTGCGCGGCCGCGTCGGGATTATCGCGGATAAGCGACATCGCAATCATCTCGGTCTGATACGCGGAAAGCTTGCCGAGATTTAGCGGCGAGGTCGGATAAAGAACGCCATTGATCTCGACCTGCGGCTTTTGTCCGCATGAAAAGTTTAAATCGCTGACGTTCTCGGCTGTGAGCAGCATTTGCTCGATGATGGGCGCTATATCCAGCAGGCTCATGATAAGGATCTACTCCAATTTTCAGTAAAAGGGCGGGACGCTTAAATGAATGTGCACGCGTGAGAAACGCGACAGGTCATTATCGCCTATTGCAAACACGTTTTGCAAGACATTTTTGGCAAATAATAAACAATCTTGTTATTTTTGATCTATGAGCGAAGTCAGGTGGTTCATTTGTGAGGTTATCTGATCGGCAGCTGAGACTATCGCACCAATCATCGCGGCGGAATCTGCTCCTACATCAAAAACATCGCGAAGATTTGCTTCGTTAATACCGCCGATAGCAACCACAGGCAGATTTCCGGCTGCAGCCTTTAGGTCCCTAAGCCCGTCAAGCCCAACTCTAGGATCGGAATTTTGCTTTGTCGAGGTCGCAAAGATCGGGCCGATGGCAATGTAATCGATTGGCAAACTTGCGGCGAGCTTTACCTGCTCTTTCGAGTGCGTTGAAAAGCCGATAATTGCGGTTGCACCCAATAAGATTCGAGCTTTCTCCGGCGGCATGTCGTCTTGGCCGAGGTGAACACCGTCAGCTTTTGCGACCAATGCGATGTCGACGCGGTCGTTAATTATTATCTGAACATTTTGATCGTGAGCGATGCGGACGCATTCGACGGCTTGTTTATAAAACTCTCTCGGGCTCGAGCGTTTGTCGCGCAATTGGACAAACGTAGCGCCGCCAGCGATGAGTTTTCGAACTTGTTCAACGTGTGAGAGACCAGAGAGGCGAATGTCGGTTATCGGGTAGATTTTCGGCAGAGATAACATCGCTAAAACCAGCTAAATCAATGCTTTGATCATCAAAAAGCAATCTTCGCCATTATTGTAGTATCGAGCGATCCTTTGCACGACCATATAGCCTGTGCGGCGATAGAGCCGCTGTGCATCAATGTTGCCGACGCGAACTTCGAGCATAACGGTACTGACGGCGCGCACCTTTAAAGCTTCTTCGATGTGATCGAGCAACCTTACGGCGAGGCCGCGGCGCCGATGTTCAGGCGCTACGCCAATGGTGGTAAGATGTGCGGCATTGTTTTCGTTGACCATCACAAACGCGAACGCGACCAACTCGCCCGACGGCGTGACGAGACGATAGCTCAGAGTGCGGGGCTCGTTGAGCAGATAATTGAATGTGTGCTTTGTGTAATTGTCACCGTTGCGAAAACAGCGGATGTTAAGTCTGAGGACCTCGGGCAGATGATCGAGCGCCATCGGCTTTATCTCGTACTGCGTAAACGGGGCAGGTACAATAACTTCGGGCTCCGTATAAACGGACGGAATAAAGAAGCTGCGGATTGTCTCGAGAACTGCCATTAATCGATCAGCATGCAGTCACCGTAGCTGTAAAAGCGATACTTCTCCGCGACGGCATGTCTGTAAGCACTCATTATAAGTTTGCGGCCCGCGAAAGTAGAAACGAGCACGAGCAGCGAACTTTGCGGCAAGTGAAAATTTGTCAGCAGGGCATCTATCGCGCGAAATGCAAAGCCCGGTGTGATGGTTAGATCGGCAACATGCTCGCCTGCGGTGAATCTGTCGAATCGCGCTAGATTCGATTCGAGCGCGCGAGTTGTTGTCGTGCCGACTGCAATGATGCGGCGATTCTCGTTCTTTGCTTTGTTCAGCAGCTCGGCGGTCTCGCTTGAAATTGCATAATGCTCTTCGCTAACCCTGTGTTGTGCAAGGTCATCAACTCTTACCGGTTCGAATGTTCCGTAACCGACATGCAGCGTTACTTCGACGACCGTAACAGCCATGTTCTTAATGTTTTGCAAGATATTCGGAGTAAAGTGCAGTCCAGCCGTCGGTGCCGCTATCGCTCCGCGACTACTGGCGTAAACCGTCTGATAGCGTCCGCGGTCGTCATCGATCGAATCAATCTCACGTTTGATGTATGGCGGCAACGGTGTACGGCCGAGTTCGTCGATTAAGTTGTCGATGTCGCCAGTTGACGCAAAAACGACCTCCACCTGGCCGTCGTCGTGTTTCGTTAATACCGTCGCAGAAAGTCGCTCATCAAACTCGATTGTCTTGCCAACCGAAAGACGTTTACCAGGTCTCGCAAGCGCGAGCCATGAACCATCTGCATTTTTGCGAATTAAAAAAGTCTCGACCCGTGCACCAGTCGCAGTTTTACCAAATAGCCGCGCGGGAAAAACTTTTGTGTTATTTAAAACGAGCACATCGCCCTTGCGAAGGTATGAAGACAAATCGGCAAACGCGGCATTGCGAAAGTTGTTTGCGCCTCGATCGACGACGAGCATTCGCGAAGATTCACGCAGTGCGAGCGGCTCTTGGGCGATCAGCTCGGTCGGCAATTCATAATCGAAATCAGATAATCTCATTCAACATCAAAAATGCGGTTACCGCCCTTCCAACTGGCCGTAACCGCGATTCGTGTGGTGCCGGAGGTCGGACTCGAACCGACATGGGCGTTAAGCCCGCTAGATTTTGAGTCTAGTGCGTATACCAATTTCGCCACTCCGGCGGCGAATTTACGATGATACTTTCATAACCGCCGGAGGTCAAACATTCGTGCATTCGCGGCTTTTGTGTTGTGTCGTAATCGTGCGGTGTTAATCTAACTATATGAGTGAGCCCGTAAAGATCAGTTGGGGGCCGTGTTGTTTTTGTGGCGCTCAAATTGAAGAAACAGAAGTCGATCCCTGTTCTGTAACTGTAGAAACGGCAACGAACAAATGGCAACTCTGGTATTGTCATGCCGACTGCTTTAAGTCTCGAATTACGAAAGATGCTGTTATGGATTTATCGCCGGCACATTTTTAGCCGAGCTCCATTATTTTTTGATCGTACCGTTTCGTTTTTAATTTGTGTAACCCGGGATCGTTTCGTACTCGACGATCTTATACGGATCCATCGCGTTCGGGTCGGCAAGGCCTCTTTTCACTAACAGAACGAGATTAACGCCCGGCCGCAGCGGGTAAACACCGACGTATTTATAATGCGTCGAATATTTTCTGATGACATCCGCATCCTGATCGTCCTTTTTCGCTACGATCATCTCTGCCGTGCTTGCATCGACCAGGCGACCGTGAAAATTTGCTTGTTTGTAATCGACGAGATACCACGTCATCGGCCAATAGTCGGGCGACCCGATCTCTATCGTTGCCTCTTTCCCTTTGCCGCTTTTTTCCGCATAGTATTCGATCTGTTTGATGAGGTCGAGCATGCCGCGTTTACTGTGTGCGTAAACGTATGTCATCTCTTCGTCGTCGTAGCGAACAAAATTGATCTGGTAAGTTTGGTACGCAAGCACTGACGTTCCTGAGATCGCGAGAATAATGGCAGCGATCTTTAGAGCGATATTCTTCGACTCGATAAGGCGGCCGAGAGCATAACCAGCGACGATGCACATAGGCAGCAAAAAGCTGAGCGCGAGCCATGGGGTTTTGTACGGAATGATCGAGTATGCCGCAAAAAGTCCGCCGGCCCATAAGGCGCTGAACATCGCGAACCGTTGCCGTCCCCAGAGCATTGTCATCACGCTGCCGAGCACTGAGAGGATCATCAGCGGCGATTCGATCTTCATCATCCATTTTAGATAGCCGAATACGCCGTGCATCGTATGATCTTTCGTGCCTGTTTTGCTCCAGATGGCGTACGCCTCGAACGCTTTTCCGACGCCGTCCCTGTACGTAAAGAACGATGAAAAGAACAAAACGCCGAGATAGACAAAAATTACGGCGACAGTGGCTATAAGCGCGAGACGATTACTGCCCGTTCCTAATCGACCGCTAAAATTTTTCCAGTTGAGTTCAACGGGCTCGTCAAAACGTGCATCGCCGTTTTTGCGAAGATTGATGATAAAAATTATCCATGTCACGATAGCCGCGAACGCTAAAAAGACAATCGAGTAAAAGACAAAACTTTCTTGCGACTTATCAGAGCCGAGAAAGTTTTCATAGAGCCACTTTACGCCGTCGATCAGATTTTGCCTGTAATAAACTGCCGCTGCGGCTGCGATCACATGTAAGGCAAGCAATGTGTTGAACCAATACTTTTTGTAAACTTCACCGGCATGAATTCCACGCCATATCCAAATACAAAAACAAGCGATCAGCATCGTGCCGAGTGTGATGAACGTCGTTTCCTTTGTCGCAAAGAGCAGCGACGCGCTAGCTGACGCGAGCAGCAGATAAATCGGGCGGCCATTGTCCCAATTGATCAACATTCGGACGACGTAATATACGAGCACCGATTCGACAATAAAAAATGCAATACGAAACGCCCAAACCGCGGCTTCGGTTTGACCGCCGAGATAGTTCGCTAGATTTAGCGATGACGGTAGAAAGCTCGTAAAAAGAACCAACACCATCCACGCCACGGCACACGGACCGGCGGAGCGCTTCTCGATAAAAAACAGTACCGCAACGACAATCGCAAGACTTAAAAAGACAAAAAATATCTCGTGAATAAAATACCGCGAGATAAAAACCATGCCTGGGCTTAGTGCGAGAAAGAGCGCCGCGAGCAAACTTCCCGTGTGTCCGATGTAACGCTTTAGATAAAACGCGAGCACGACCGTCAGCACACCAAAGATCGCGACGCTAGCGCGGATCGGAATTGTCTTTAGGCCAAACAATTCAACAAACGGAAGCGCGATGTAATAGAGCGTCGGTCCGTGATAATTTGCCGGATCATATTTATAAACGCCGTCGCGAACTAAATTCGTTAGAAAAAATCCGTTGACGCCTTCGTCGTGATGCAGCGGTTTGAGCGCGAGATCATAAAAGCGTAAGAACGACGCGACAACAGTAATAACTCCGGCGTAGACGAGCCACACGCGATCCGTCAACGCTTTTTCGTTAACAACTTCTTGTACCGCATCAGTCATCTTCCTATCTTGTCCATCCCGTCTATCCTGTTTCAATTTTTTACTTTATACACGCGATACTGACCAGCCTCAGCCACCACCGGATACTTTGCAAAAAAAGCATCGTTTGCACGCATGCTGTCGCGCTCTTCGGGCGAGATCAGCACGTAATCAATGTCGTATTTTCGCAAAAGAATGTCCGAGACTCCTCCGCCTTGATAGATGCGCCGGACATCATCTTCACGCGGACCGTAATCGATGCCATGCGAGGACAAATGCCCGCTGTATCGGATCAGCGATCGGCGTCCTGACAAGACAACCGCCGAGTTGTAGGTTGGCGCATTCAAAATGAGCGCGTTCGGCGCAGTCTTCCGCTTGATCTCATTTGCAACTTTCATCGCGTCCGCATCGAAAACCTTGGTGTTTATCTGCGCCGAAACAGTCCGCCAAACATCTAGTGCGCCTGCAAGTATCAATACAACAAAACACGTCGCTGCGATAACTTTAAAAAGCCCTTTGCGTTCCCACAACCACGCGAGCGCGAATGCGATCAGCGGCAGCGAACCGACAAACCAGTAGATCAGTATCTTTATGTTGTCCCATTCCCACGGTGCGAGTTTTGCCGTGTTTGAGACAATGAATAGAAAAATAAATGGTAGATAAAACAGCAAAAACGGGGAGATCTTTGATCTTTGATCTTTGATCTTTTCTTTCTCTGTGTCTTTGCGTCTCTGCGTTGAAAAAACTATGTAAATTCCAGCGATCAGCATTGGAATTACAAGCCCCGTGTTCTTTATCCAAAACCAAAAGACGTTAGTATCGCCTTTATCCCAGCCAAAGTGCCACTCAAAAAATTTCGTCGTCTCGGTGGCGCTTCCTGACAGTGCCCAGACGAGTTGCGGAACCGCGATAACACAGACGCCGATACCAAACATGATCCACTCACGCCATTTTTCCGGCCGCAGCACAAAACAAAACGCAGCGACAACGAACAGAACGACGAGGCTGTGCAGGTGAACGAGCGGCAGCGTACCCGCTAGCAACCCGATGAGAAAAGGCGAAAAGCGAAACGGTGAAAGCGTGAAAAACTTTGCGTCGCCATCCGCAGGTACTTTTTCACTTGAGAATATCTTCCATAAAAATCCGAGTACTAAAATCGTCAAAGGCATTCCGAGCAACAGGCTGCGCTGGGTCATAAACAGAACGACCATCGAGTTGCCCCAACGAAAGTGATCGCCTATCGTGTAGTCACGTGGCAGGTGAGTTAGGAAGTGCCAAATTCCGAAACCCGATTCCCAAAAGTCTCTTGCAAACCACACGAAGCCAAGACCGCCGCTGAAAATAAGCAGCGCCGGTGCGATGCGCCCCGCAAGTTTGCTTTGCGTGAGCCGCGCGACAAAACGCTCTAGTATGACGAGCAGCGAAAACGCCCACGCCATGTTCTGCGTGAAAAGCGCGTCCTTTACATCAGCGCCGAGTTTTACAAAACAGGCAGTTAAAAAGTCCGCGAAAAAGGGATAAGTAAATTTCGCACCGGACCACGACGGGTTCTGGGGCGGGAAGTTGTTGCCGTCAGTAAAACTGAAAATTGCTCCGAGATGAAACGGCAGATCGCCCAAGTTTTGCGAACCGCCGGTGTATATGCCGTCCTTCATCTCAAACATCGCTCGCGCAAAGAAAAACCAAAAGAGCAGAAAAAAGAACGCGTAATAGGCAAAGTTACCAAGTTTTGCAAGATTGGCGCCCTCGAGCTTACCGCGTGCTTTGTTGATGTTACTTCGAAAAGAATCGCGCACATCTCGTCTCATCAACAACAAAAGCGGCAGCATCGCTATCGCGAGAGACGCAATGATTGTCACGGCGCCAAATCCGATCAGGCACGCCGCAGGAAAAGCCACGGAGGCAAACATAGCGGACCCGATTATGCTGCCCGCGGCGAGCCGCCACATCAACGGCTTTTCAATGGAGACTAAATACGTCAGTGCTGCCCCGCTCGCAGTAATTGTAATTAGAAGTAGGGTTGAGACAAGCATGTAAGATAGTGCGAACTCTCTATTAAGTTACTTTATCTCGCGTTTTGCTCAAAGCACACTCGTTACGCGCCACGGCTGACAGTTTTTATTAAGTTCGTTTATACTTGTGTCAAAGTCTAGTGCCGGTGTGTGCCGATTCAAAGCTATGAAACCAAGTGCGATCAGACTGCTACTGTTGTTTCAATTACTGTCAGTGCTGGTGTGGCCATGTCTTGGACAGGCTTGGTCGGAAAAGGACATCGAAAACAACGCGACCATTAAGGGAATCCAAAAGATCTCGGGTCAAATCGGTGTGGCTTATACACGAACGGCTGTCTATTTCACGGCTGATAATGGCGCGGCCTGGACCAGGCTTTCGCTGGTTAGCCACGGCCGCCCGAATATCGCGGCCTTGTATTTTTCGACCAAATTCCATGGCGTTGTCATCCTGCACGACTCTATGAACGGAAACATAATTGTCGCGGAAACGATCGACGCCGGAGATTCGTGGACCATGCGGCAAACACCGTCTGATCTATTTGGAGAAGACACGCACTTCGATGATGCTGATGTCCGCTTTTCAGGCAACGGAATTTTGATGACGCTGCGGTTAGCGACAACTTCAAATTTCATCGGAGCTGCGACCTTTACTTCAAACGATCGCGGCTCGACCTGGCGGCTCGTATCCCGCTCGGTGCGTAAGCGGTATTCGGATGAAGTAAAACAGGTTGAATCAGGTGATTGGGCACTTCGAGCGAGTGGAACTTGTGCCGACACAAAACGAGGCTGCGTTCAGGAAACAAGGCTGTTGGACGGAAACGGCCGTGATATTACGCCACCCGAGATCATTGGTAATGCGGCTATGCGCCGCGAGGAGGCGCGTCGTTCCTCTCTCGGCGAATCGATCCTCTTTCCGCCGGGTGGCTCAGTGCGCACGAGCCTTAATCGCGGCTTTGACAAATGCACAGCCGGAACGATCGCGCAGATGCAGACGTGGTGGGATTTTTCGCCGCTTTACGACAGCAACATCTATATTAGCGGGCGAAATCGCGGATGTTCTCAGCCGCAGTTGACGGCGAACTGGGTAAATCAGGTTTCGTCGATGGGATGGGGATTGATTCCAACGATTGTCGGTTACCAGTCGCCCTGTTCGGTTTGCACAACTTGCGCAAAACACAGCTTCGACTCCGCAACTGCTGAAACACAGGGCCGCGGCGAGGCTGACATCGCCGTAAACGATGCCGCTAATCTAGGGCTAACCGCCGGCTCGATTCTTTACTACGACATGGAGCGATACGATGAGACGGTATCAACGCCCGGTTGTCGTACTGCAACAACCTCATTCTTAAAAGGTTGGACCGAGCGGATCGTGGAACTTGGGTTTAGGTCGGGAACCTACGGCAGCCCGAGAAATGCAATAGACGATTGGCAGTTTATGCCGCCGCAGAGCCGCATGGAAGCCGTTTGGATGGCCCGCTGGGACAATGTTCCGTCGGTTTGGACCTATGTTTCGTTTTCAAATTTTCCTGCAAACGTTTGGAATAATCACCAGCGCATCAAACAGTGGCAGGCGCCGCATGACGAAACGTGGGGCGGCGTAACATTCAACATCGATGGGAACATCGCCGACGGGCCAGTCGCAGGTGTTAGTATTCTGAAAAACAAGAATGCCGATTTCGACGGCGATCGCAAAGCTGACATCAGCGTATTTCGTCCGTCAAATGGCGTTTGGTATGTGCGTAACAGTTCTAACTCCGGGGTCAGTTTCACGCCATTCGGACTCGGAACCGATGTCATTTCACCTGGCGATTATGACGGCGACGGTCGCACGGATCACACAGTTTTTAGGCCGTCTGACGGCACTTGGCATATGTTAACCAAAGCGGGCGTCTACTCGGTGCGCGCCTTCGGCCAGAATGGAGATATTCCGGCTGCCGGAGATTATAATGGCGATGGAAAGACCGACGTTGCGGTTTTTCGTCCCTCAAACGGAGTTTGGTACATAGCAAACAGCGACAGTCTGGGAACCTTCACGTATATCTCTTGGGGACTCTCGGGCGACAAGCCTGTCACAGGAGATTACGACGGCGACGGAAAATCTGACGCTGCGGTTTATCGCCCGTCCGAAGGGGCGTGGTACGCACTGAGCAGTTCGGACGGAGGGTTCATGGGCACCAGGTTCGGGTTGGCAGACGACTTGCCGGCTCAAGGCGACTTTGACGGCGATGGTAAGACCGACATAGTCGTATACAGACCCTCAGCCGGCGTTTGGTACATTCTAAGGAGCTCAGACGGGTCGGTTGATTATGCGTCTTGGGGAATTGCCGAAGATCTGCCTGTCGCTGCGGATTATGAGGGCGACGGTAGAACAGACGTGTCGGTATTCCGTCCTTCTACGGGGGTTTGGTATGTGCTGAAGAGTTCGGGCGGCGTTAACATCGACCAGTGGGGCCTTTCTTCGGACGTTCCGGTACCGAAGGGTTATCTGCCGCAATAGAGTCTCGAGGTATGTCGGCCCCAGCATTTTCACAACCGCGTGATTTTCAAATTCTCCCTCGTAAGTTAGAATTACATCTTTTGCCGCGACAGGCGGATAGAGATTTATGCTTCAAGCTGGAATTGTTGGCTTGCCCAACGTCGGAAAATCTACGCTCTTTAACGCGCTGACCGCGCAGGAGGCGGCGCTCGCCGCGAACTATCCATTTGCGACGATCGAGCCGAATGTCGGCGTCGTCGCCGTTCCCGACGAGCGGCTCGAACCGCTTGCAAAGATTGTAAAGACAAACGTTATAGTTCCGGCAACGGTTGAGTTTGTCGATATCGCCGGCCTGGTCCGCGGCGCGTCAAAGGGCGAAGGCCTTGGCAATCAATTCCTTGCCAACATCCGAGAGACAGACGCAGTGATTCAGGTCGTGCGTTGTTTTGAGGACGAGAATATCGTCCATGTCGAGGGCTCGGTCGATCCTGTTCGCGACATCGAGACTATACAGATCGAGTTAGCGCTCGCCGATCTCGCCTCATGTGAAAAGCGCCGCGACAAAGCGGGGCGCGCGGCAAAGTCAGGTGACAAAGACGCGATAAACGAGTTGCAGCTGCTCGATAAAATTCAACCGATCCTGGAAGAAGGCCGTCCCGCTCGATCCGCCGATTTGACAACGGGCGAGCGCTCGATCGTCAAAAGCTGGTTTTTGCTCACGACAAAGCCGACTATTTACGCCGCAAACGTCGATGAAGCGACGCTCGCCAGTAACGCAAACGCGCACGTAGTCGCAGTTCAAAGGCACGCTGCAAGCGAGAACTCCGAGTCGGTTATAATCTGCGCACAGCTCGAGGCCGAGCTTGTGGCACTCGACACAGCCGAGCGAGCAGAATACCTAGTCGATCTCGGTCTCACATCTTCAGGCGTCGATAAAATGATCAAGTCCGCCTACAAAATGCTCGGGTTGATGTCGTTCTTAACCGCCGGTGAAAAAGAAGTTCGTGCCTGGACTATCCCCGTGGGAACAAAAGCGCCGCAGGCCGCGGGCGAAATTCACACCGACATCGAACGCGGCTTTATCCGCGCCGAGATCATCGGTTACGACGACCTGCTCGCCTGTGGCTCACGCAAAGCCGCCAGCGAAAAGGGCCTCGCCCGCCTCGAAGGCAAAGAATACATAATGCAGGATGGTGATGTCGTCGATTTTCGCTTTAACGTGTAGAGCGGGACAAACCTGTTGACATGAGCGGCAGAGCCGAACTATAGTCAAAAATGGTGAGCAGACGGCTAACATTATTACTCTTACTCGTTGCGTTACTCGGTGGCGTCGTGTCTGGCACACCGCTGCACGCGCCGAACGAGAAGATGATGAGTTGCTGCGACAAGGCAAAGAGCAAAGAGCGTTCACCGGCTGCAGAAGCCACGCGTCTTTGCTGCTCGATGAACTGCTCAGAGTCGGTCCCCACAACATCGGGCTTCGCATCGAATTTTGCACCGTCAAGCGTGGCGGTCTCGGCTTCGATTTCTGCACAGATCGCGACTCTGTTTGCAAATGTAAGGCCTCAGTTCACGGCCCCCGCAAACTATCTGCGTGAGTCTCCGCCACAACCACCCCAACCAACTTACATCCGACATAAGACTCTGTTGATCTAACTTTTGAGGGAGAAGTGCGCCCTTTTTTAGGGCGGACTTGCGCCTTCGCGGCTATTTCAATGTGTTCCTGCGCACTGAGTTAAGGGCGTCGGGACTGTCAAAGTAAATTTAATTAAGGAGACAACAAAATGAGAAAGACTTTTTTATTCGTTAGTTTATTAACACTCGCCAGCTTGAGCGCTTTCGTGGCGGCCTGCGGTTCCGGCACACAGCCGACTGCCGAGAATCCGGTGCAGGGAAAAGTTATCAAAAGCGGTTCGATTAACAATTTGACGGTTACGCTTTCGAGCGAGACGGGCAAAATCAAAAACGGCGAGCAGGAGCTAATGCTTGCTTTTACCGATGCGTCGGGCAAAGCGGTTGACGTGGGCGCAGCTTCGCTCAATTTTTATATGCCCGCGATGGGTTCGATGGGGGCGATGAACAATTCCGCGGCTTTGACCACCACCGGCACGCCGGGCGTTTATCGGGGCAAAGTCAAGATTGAGATGACCGGCGGATGGGAGATGCAAATCAGTTACGAAGGCCCGGCCGGAAAAGGAAAAACCTCGATACCCGTAACGGCGCAATAGGTTCAGTAGGCAGTATGCACTAGGCAGGAAGACACCGACTGCTGACTGCCGATTAAAAAAAATATGATTAATTGGCTTATCGACTGGTCGTTAAAGAACCGCGTCGTCGTAATTGCGATCTATATTGCATTGGCGATCGGGGGTTATTATGCGCTTGTAAATACGCCGATCGACGCGATTCCCGACCTCTCCGATAACCAGGTTATAGTTTTTACCGATTGGGCCGGGCGTTCCCCGCGAGAGGTCGAGGACCAGGTTACTTATCCTCTTGTGACAAGCCTTCAGGGGCTGCCGGGAGTTCGAACCGTCAGGGCAAGTTCCGCCTTCAGCTTTTCGATGGTCAATATTATTTTTGAGGATAATGTTGATCTTTATTGGGCCCGGACACGAGTACTGGAGCGCCTAAATCTCGTCACGAAACAATTGCCTCAGGGCGTCGTGCCAACGCTCGGCCCGGATGCGACCGGTCTTGGGCAGGTCTTTTGGTACACGCTCGAGTCGGACGAGATGAATCTGCGCGACCTGCGCACGCTGCAGGACTGGTTCGTGCGGTATCAGCTTAATTCAACGCCGGGCATTGCCGAGGTCGCGACGGTCGGCGGCTTTGTCCAGCAGTATCAGGTGGACATAGACCCAAACAAGCTCCGGGCATATAACATGCCGCTATCGACCGTGGTCGAGGCGGTTCAAAGGGCGAATAACAACGTCGGTGGCAACGTCGTCGAACAGGGCGGCGAATGGGCCGTTGTCCGAGGCATCGGGTTGGTCGAATCCGTCGCGGATGTCGAGAATATCGTCGTCGGCTCTCAGAACGGGACTCCCATCTACGTCCGAAATCTCGGCGAGGTCAAACTCGGAAACGCCTTCCGCACCGGCTCGCTCGATAAGAACGGCAAGGAGGCGGTCGGGGGCGTCGTCATCATGCGCTACGGCATCAGCGCGCTCGAGGCGATCGAGAACGTCAAGAAAAAGATCGAGGAGATCAAACCCGGACTGCCGCCGGGCGTTCGGCTGGTCCCATTTTATGACCGTACCGATCTGATCAACCGCACGGCCGACACGCTCAAATGGGCGTTGACCGAGGAGTTCATCCTCGTAACACTTGTAAATCTCCTGTTCCTCGCTCATTTTCGTTCGACCCTGATAGTTACGATACCTCTCTTGCTCGCCGCGCTTGCCGCGTTCCTCTTGATGTATTTCTTTGGGATAACGTCAAACATCATGTCGCTTGCCGGTATCGCGATCGCGGTTTCAGACCTCGTGGATGCCGGAATTGTCGTTACTGAAAATGCTTACCGGGCGATCGAGAAAGAGGGCGTGAGCTTTTCCGACAGAAAGCGTGTTTGGGAGATCGTGCTGGACGCGACGAAGATGGTCGGGCGCCCGATCGTCGCGTCGATAGCGATCATTGTTATCGCCTTTGTCCCCGTTTTCGCATTAACGGGACAGGAAGGAAAGCTCTTTCACCCGCTGGCGTTCACAAAAACCTTTGCGATGATCGCGGCGGCGATCATCGCCGTCACGCTCATCCCCGTTCTGTGCGGCTATCTGCTCGGCGGGAAACTGCGGCCCGAAGAGTGGAATCCGATCATGCGCTTTTTGCGCCGGGTGTACAAACCTCTGCTGATCATCGCGCTTCGGAATCGGCTCGGCACGGTTTTGCTCGCTCTGGCGTTTTTCTCGGGCGCGATGTTTGTCGCGACTCAGATCGGCAGCGAGTTCATGCCGCCTCTGAACGAAGGCGACCTGATGTACATGCCCGTTACCGACCCGGCAATTTCGCTGGACGAGGCGACCAGGATTTTGAGCAAGCAAGACGAGATCTTGAAAGCTATTCCCGAAGTTGAATGGGCGGTCGGGAAAGCCGGGCGCGCCGAAACCTCGACCGATCCCTCGCCGATAAACATGAACGAAACCATCATTCATCTGAAGCCCGAGGATCAGTGGCGTGATGGGATGACACGGGAGAAACTGATCGCCGAAATGGACGAAGCGACGCGGATGCCGGGCGTGACAAACATCTGGACGCAGCCGATCATCAATCGCATCGAAATGCTTGCCACCGGAATTCGCTCGCAGGTCGGCATCAAGATTTTTGGCAACGACCTCGATACTCTGGAAGAAACAGCGAGGCAGATTGCGACGGTGGTAAAGGATGTGCCCGGCGCGGCGGACGTTTATCCAGAGCGAATCGGCGGCGCGCCTTACATCGACATCGATATTGACCGCACGGCGGCGGCCCGGTACGGCATCGACGTTTCGACTATTCAGGATGTGATCGAAAAAGGCATCGGTGAAACGAATCTGACCGTGACGATCGAAGGGCGCAGACGGTTTCCCATTCGGGTACGCTACGCACCGGAGTTTCGCTCGACACCGACTGCGATCGGCCAGATTCCGGTAACTTCTCCGGGCGGAGGGTCGATCCCGCTTTCGCAGCTTGCCGAGATCCGAACCGTTGAAGGGCCGTCGATGATCCAAAGCGAAAACGGCCTGCTTCGCGGCACGGTTCTGCTCAACATTCGCGGTCGTGATATCGGAAGTTTCGTCGATGAGACCAAGGAGGCGATTCGCGAAAAGGTGGTAATGCCCGCGGGTTATTACATCACCTGGAGCGGGCAATACGAAAACCAGGAGCGGGCCCGACAGCGGTTGATGATCGTGGTCCCGATCGTCCTGCTTATCATCTTTGCCACGCTCTATATTACCTACCACTCCTTTCTCGAAGCGGCCCATATTCTCCTTGCCGTGCCGTTCGCCCTGACCGGCGGTTTTTACCTGCTCTGGATGCTGCAGTACAACTTTTCGGTCGCGGTATGGGTTGGCTTTATTGCTCTTTTCGGAGCGGCTGTGCAGACGACAATTGTAATGGTCGTTTATCTCGAAGAGGCGGTAAAACGTAAAACGGAGGAGCTTGGACAGCTTGATCGGGAATCTTTGCTCGAAGCAGTCACCGAAGGAGCGCTTCTTCGTCTTCGTCCCAAAGTCATGACTGTAATGACCATTGTTGTCGGGCTCTTGCCGATCATGTGGAGCACCGGAGCGGGGTCGGAAGTAATGAGGCCGCTGGCGACGCCGGTTTTCGGCGGGATGGTATCGAGCCTGCTGCATGTGCTGATCGTAACGCCGGTGATTTTCTACTGGCTGCGAGAACGCGAGTTAAAAAAAGAACTTAGAGAGGAGAATAGAATATGAAATTCAATAAACGGATCGAGTTAAAAAGCATTTGTAAAACGGTATTCGTTTTATCGTTCGGTGCGTCTTTATTCTTTTTGGCGAACTTTGCGGCGCATGGGCAAACAAAGAGCCGCACCGTCAAATCAGGAGTCCAAACCGCGCGAGTTTTGATCACCGACCAGGGTTATTCACGGACGAGCATCATACTTCGCCGCGGCGTTTTGACACGCATTACTTTTTTACGTCAAACAGACTTAACCTGCGCAACGGAAGTCGTGATTCCGGCGTACGGAATAAACCGAAATTTGCCGTTAAACGAACGGGTCGTAATTAGTTTTACGCCGAGAAATAAGGGCGAATTCGGCTTTACATGTGGAATGAACATGATGCGCGGCAAATTGATCGTGCAGTAACCAGATGTCAATAAAGCGACTCAAAACATTTCTCTGTCTCGCGTCAGCGTTCGTCGCGATTGCGTTTTCGACAAGCGCCATGGGGCAGGTCGCTGCGCCGACGCCCGAAACTGCGTCGCGCTACCTAGATCAAAGCGGCGGCACGTCGGCCGACGCCGCCGTCGTTCTTGCGCTCGAAAACAACGGTGAGATCCAGGCGTCGCGAAAAGAGGTCGAGGCCGCTCGTGCATTGGTCAAACAAGCGGGTTTGCGCGCAAATCCTAAACTAAACGCAACCGGCACCAAACAGATCGGCGGCCCCGACAATACCCAAATGGCCGAGGTGATGCTACCGCTGGAGCTTGGCGGCCGGCGACGGGCGCGAATCGCGGTCGCCCAGCGTGAATTGGAAGCACGTGAATTCGGACTCGCGAATCAGGAACGTCTGCTTGCGGCGGAGGTCCGGCTCAAGTTCGGCGAGGCCTTGGCCGCGATCAAAAAACTTGATATTACGGAAAAGACACTTGCGGCCGCCAGACAGGGTTACGATCTTGTCGCGGCCAGGGTTATCGAAGGCAAGATCGCTCCGCTTGAACAAAACATTTTCCTGGTCGAGGTCAATCGTTTGCAGTCCATCCGCGAGACCGCCGAAGGAAAAGTCGAGATTGCGATGTTCGAGCTTCGCAATATGATCGGGATGAAGCCCGAGAATCCGCTGCGTCTTCGCGGTGATTTTGCGGGCCTGATCGCAACGACGCCGTCGATTGTCGATTCGACCGAACGGGCCTTGCGTGAACGCCCGGATCTGTTGGGCGCCCGAACCCTTGAACAACTTGCGTCGGCACGTATCGAACAGGCGAAGTCCGAGGGCCGGATCGACGCCGCCATTAAGACCGGTTATCAGCGGATGGATTCGAGTTTTCCCGTTAGCGGTTTTGACGACCACGGCGTTTTGCGTCCAGTGCAGGGCGTTTTTCAGTTTTTCACTTTTGGCGTTGAGATCGACTTGCCGGTTCTAAATCGCAACCAGGGAGCGGTCGAGGCCGCACGATTTGACCGGGAGGCCGCCATACGCCGCATCGAGTTTGGCGAATTGACGATACGTCGCGAGGTAGCGACGGCTTTTGCCCGATACAATCGAGCCGCTCGCTCGCTGTCCATTTTTCAAAGCGGCGTTCGCGATCAGGCAAATGCGAATTTGCAGGTCATCTGGCAGACATACGAACTCGGTTCGCGAAGTTTGCTTGACTATATAGCCGAGGAACGACGCTTTCTCGACGTCGAAAATGAATTGATTGACGCCGAGTTTGAAACCTATTCGGCGAAAATTGAAATGATGCGGGCGACAAACGCGGCCGAACTAAGGTAATTGGGGTTGACGGATGAATAATATGGTCGCAGGCAAAAGCGTAGTAACAATTCTGGCAGTGATTTTCGCCTTGACGATTCTGTCGTCAAATATTTTCGCTCACGCCAAAATGCTTCGTTCGTCGCCTTCGGACGGCGAAACGTTGCGGCTGTCGCCGAAGACGATCGAACTCGTGTTCAGCGAGGAACTGCAAAATGTCAGTATGAATTCCATCGCCGTTACCGACCAAAACGGCAGGCGCGTTGATAAGAATATCTTCGTCATTTCCGAAGACGGCAAACGCATGCTAAGCGAATTGGAAGAACTCACCGGCGGCGAGTACACGGTCGAGTGGAAGGCCATTTCCGCCGACGATCATATGATGAAAGGACAGTTCGGTTTCAAAGTCGCACTTTCTGAAAATCAAACGCCCGCCGCGGCCGTGACGCCGGAACCGCCGCCAAGCAGTGACAATATGCGGATGGACCATCAGATGCCCGCACAGGAATCCGGCACGAATTGGGCGCAGAGCGCGGTGCGATGGCTGGTGTACCTGGCGATGATGACGCTGTTCGGAGGGTTTGCCTTTCTTCTGCTGTTGCTGAAACCGTCGCTGCAACAGGCGCGTGATCTGACCGACGAAGAACGCGCTTTGGGATTCGCACGAGGCGAAAACCGTTTTGTTCGCCTGACGTGGCTGAGTCTCGCTCTGCTCGCCGTCGCAGCCGTAGCGGGGCTCGTTCTGCAAACTTCAGCCGTGCTTGACGTGAGCATAATGCAGGCGTTTGAGCCTTCGCGACTAGGCCAGGTGTTGACCGAGACGAGTTACGGCTCGCCGTGGCTTTTGCAAATCGCGGTGATGCTCGCGCTTGGCGTAATCGTTTTTTTGATTGCTCGCGTGCGGCGGGATTACGAGCCGAGACAAGACGCTTTGAACGCGCGGCCCACGCTTTTGTGGATCGGTTTATTTTTGTGCGGCTTGCTGTTTCTCACGCCGAGCCTTACGGGACATGCCCGTGCGGCGGCGAGCGAATACCGGCTCACGATAATTTCGGATTGGCTGCATCTGGTCGCGGTCGGAATCTGGGTCGGCGGCCTATTTCACCTCGCATTAACGATGCCCAAAAGCATAGAGCATCTGCATGGCTCGCGACGATTGTGCGTTTTGAGCCGCGTGATTCCGCTTTTCAACAGTCTCGCCGTTGCGGCCACGATTTTGATCGTGCTCACCGGCATCTATAACTCGTGGACGCACGTGGACAGCTTTTCGGCATTGTGGAACACGCCTTACGGACAGGTTTTGAGCTTAAAAATAATTCTCTTCCTGCTGATGCTAGTGCTCGGCGGCTTGAATACATTCGCGTTGCGTAAGCGTGTGGACCGATTTACCGATGAAGCGGTTTCCACCGCCGAGCATCTGAAGACGGACCGCAGCTTTTATCGCTCGGTCCGTGTCGAAGCGGCGATCGGTGTGGCGGTGCTTCTGCTTGCCGGCATACTCGCTTTTCTTCCGCCCGCCCGCCAGCATGAAATGCCGTTGATGAGCGAGGTGACAAATTTTCAAACCCGTTAGGAATTGCCGCGATTATTCGCATAGGCTTCAATAAACTAAAAAGAAATGAGCGAAGAAAATAACGAAGAGATCAATGCTGGAACCGAAGTTGTCGAAGATCTGGCACCCGAGTCTGAGTCAATACCAAACCGACGGCCGCTTTACATCGCATTGGGGGTGATCGGTGTGGTCATCGTGGGCGTTTTGCTTTTTTGGTATTGGAACTCATCGGGCAGCGGAAATGTCGTGCCGGCGCCGCGCTCCGTCTCATTTGGCGACAACAGCAGCCAGCCGACGTCAGACACGCCCGGCGAGGAAACCATTACGCTTCAGCCCGACCAGATGGAGAAAATCGGTTTGAAGATAGAGACCGTCGGCGAAACGCTCTCATCCGAAGCCATGTCCGTGGCGGCTACCGGTGTGGTTCAGCCGAATGCCTACAAAGAGACGCCGGTGATTTCGCTGCTCGGCGGCGTGTTGCGCAGCGTCAGCGCCGAGCTTGGACAAAATGTTGGCAAAGGGCAGACGCTTGCGGTTATCTTCAGCGACGAGCTCGCGGCCGCTCAGTCGCGCTATCTCGCACTGCGGACCGAGGCTCAAACTGCGAAGCAAAATTATGACCGTGCGGCACGGCTCGTGAGGATCAGTCCGGCGAGCAACTCTGAACTCGATCAGGCCCTCGCTGCGCTAAAGACGACAAATGCCGAGCTCGATGAACATCACAAACATCACGCGCGAACCGAGAAGCTCCTTTCGATAGGCGCGGTCAGCCGCGAGGAGTTTGAGCAAGCCACGACAAAACTTAAAACGGCAGAAGCAAACGTCGTCGAAGCAAAACGCCGCTATGAGCGTGGGGTGCAGGTTGCCGAGATAAACCCCGTTAGCCGGGGTGAATTTGAACAGGCAGCGGTACGGCGCCAAACAGCCGAATCCGATCTTTCGGCGGCAAAACAGCGGCTTGTGCTATTCGGTTTGTCCGTGCAGCGTGTTGGTTCGCTTCGTTCGGCGTCGCAGATCACATCCGAGATCGCTTTGACCGCACCTGTCGCCGGCACGATCACAAAGCGCGACATCAATCCGGGAATGGTCGTCGAGCCCAACAAAGATCTGATGCGCGTGACAAATCTCGCGAGTGTCTGGGTGATCGCCCAGGTTTTTGAAAAGGACATCAGCCAGCTTCGCGAGGGCAGCGGCGCGAGCGTGACGACGAGTTCGTATTCGGACAAACTCTTCCGTGGCCGGGTGACTTACATAGACCCGAACCTCAATCAAGAGACGAGAACGGCGCAGGTGCGCGTCGAACTCGATAACCCGGGCGAACTCTTGAAAATCGGCATGTACGTAAATGTCGCCTTAGGTTCGATGGGAGCCGCAGAGAGGACAATGCCTGTAATTCCGTCATCCGCGGTGCAGAATATGAACGACAAACAGGTGGTCTTTGTCGCCACAGACAAACCAAACGTCTTCGCCGTCAAACCGGTCCGCCTCGGCGCCGAAAGTAACGGACGCTTTACCGTCCTCGAAGGCCTCAACGTCGGCGACCGAATTGTAACGGACGGCAGCTTTCTTCTGCGGGCGGAAATGGTAAAGCAGGGCTCTGCGAACTAATCGGCGGCTGTTTACTTCGCCCACTCGTCCGAGATGCGCGCCGTCGTGCTGATCGGGACTTTTTTCACAAACTCTTCACCTGCGCGGAGCATTGCAGATTCAAGTTTTGCGCTCGTCCTCTCGGCATCCGTAGCGTCACATTCGACGACGATCTCGTCGTGAACAATATTTACGAGCTTTGCAGACGTCGCGCGAATATCGTCGTGCAGCAACCTTAACGCGCGTTTGAGAATGTCGGCGGACGTGCCTTGTATCGGCATGTTTTTAGCGTAACGCTGTGCGGCGCCTATCGAACTGCGATCGTCCGGAACAAAATTTATTCGCGCCAAACGCCCTGACGCCGTTCGCGCACGCTGTTCGGTCAGCACTGTTTTTGCGGCGTTGCGTAGCCACTCGTCCATCTTTGGGTAAGTCGCGAAATATCGTCTCAGCGTGTCCTCGGCCTGTGTTTGCGATATCCCCGTCATCATCGCAAAACGCTGCGCGCCGAGCCCGTAAACGACGCCGAAGTTCAGACGCTTTGCAAACGAGCGCTGATCGGCGGTTACGTCGTCTGCTTTTACATTAAAAACCTGCGCCGCCGTGGCCGCGTGAAAATCCTGACCCGACTCGAACGCCTCGATAAAATTTTTGTCATCCGAAAAATCCGCCAAGATTCGCAACTCGATCTGTGAATAGTCGGCGATAACGAGCTTTCGTCCGTCGGGAGCTCGAAAGCAGCGGCGATATTCGTCCTCATGCGGTATCTGCTGCAGGTTCGGCCGCGAGCACGCAAAGCGTCCGGTCGGCGCGCCGATCTGGCGAAAGTCGGCATGAATCCTACCCGTCGCAGGCTCGATAAATTCAAGAATGTTCTCGCCAAAACTCTGGCTCGCTTTTGCCGCGGCGCGATACTCGAGCAGCTTTGCCACCGGCGGATATTTTTCTGCCAATGGTTGCAGTTCCCACGCGCGCGTAGTGTTCGGCACGGGCACGCCAAGATTGACTAGCGCGTCAGTGACCTGCTGATGCGAGTCGAGATTGATCTGCGGCGCACCGAATAGCGACGCCTGCGCGACGCCGGCGGCAAGCATATTTTGCAGCTCGCCCGCCGTCTTTTGCTGCACGAGCGAAACTTTGTCGAGCTGCTCGCGCCAACGAGCTTTGTCGAGATAAAAACCGTTCAGCTCCATCTCGGCGATCGGCATCACGCATTCGTTCTCGAGTTTTAGCGCACGCGTCAGATCGTCCGACGCTATTCGCTCGTCGAGTTTGGCGCGAACCTCGGGCATGATCGCCGCATCGCGTGCGGCGTATTCGACCTGCGATTGAGAAAGTTCATTCGCCGCCCAGTCGCTGACCTGCTCGGTCTTGTCCAAAGTTCGCTGCAAAAAGAATTGCACGACATCGGCCAGTCCGTGCCGCCGCTCGCTTTCGCCAGCCGCGATCAAAATGCTCGCCAAATACGTGTCGTAAACGCCGCCGACCTCCACGCCAAGGTGATGCCGCACCCATTTCGTGTCAAATTTTGCATTGTGTGCGATCTTCGTCTGACGCGTAGAGCTAAGCAAATCTCTCAACGGCGCCAGTTCTGTGTTATCGCGAAGCGGCTGTCCACTGTCCACTGTCCACTGTCCACTGCCGAAGCTTCTGAGGTCTATGACCTTCGTATTCTTTCCATCACTCAACTGCACTAGCCGCAGCTCGCCGCGATACGGATCAAGCTCCGTCGTCTCGACGTCAAAGCCCAAAAACGGCGCACCTTTTAGCTCATCGCAAGCCTTTTTTAACGCCTCGCCATCGCGCACAAGCTGAAAATAAATCTCCATAACAAACGGAATGTCCTCAATTGTATCGCGAATGAATGAAGCTAGACTAACGCTACTGCCAAGTCATTTGATTTTTGTTGTTTACATGTGCGACTGCGTTTGTTTATACTGACGTAGGTTTGCAGCGTGGCGATAGTCGTCGCGACTTAGTAGCAAACGGTTAGAAGATTTTTGTAAGAGACAACCGTCTCAGTTGACGAAATTAAAGGGTCTGAGCACGATCACGATTAATCGAGATAGGTGCTCCCCGATCGGCGGAAAAAATTTCCGCAAGCGAGTTTCCTAGCGTGAATTTATTTACAACTTGTCCATTTGGGGCATCGCTCCAAAACCAAACTACAAGTCCAAATCCCGCACACCGCTCTTAATTTCGAGCCTGAGGCTTAGTCTATTCAAAATCTAAATCGACCCGCGTTGCTGCATTCAAATAGAGCAAACCGACTAAAATTTAGAATTTTTTTGCGGACAATCCCGATGAGTCGGGACGCGAACCAAATATGTCAAAAGAAATGATTGTGAGCGTCAACGGACGCGAAAAGAAGATCGCCATTCTGGATAATGGCAAGGTTACCGAGTTTTACATCGAGCGGGGCGAGGAGAATGCCGGCGTCGCGGGCAATGTTTACAAGGGCCGTGTGATGCGCGTGCTGCCGGGCATGCAGTCGGCATTTGTCGATGTCGGTTTGGAGCGCGATGCATTTTTATATGTCTCCGACTTTTTCGACGAAGAAGAAGAAATCGAGCGCATCGTGATGGAAAAGAGTAAAAAAGGCTCGCAGGAAGAAGCCAAACGCGAAGCGCAGGAGCAGATCGACCGTTCGCGCATCGAGCGTGAAAAGCAGATGGAATCAGCTCAAGAGGTCGCCGAACCACTCGCCGAGGCCGGTATTGTTATTGACGAGCCTTCTCAAGGCGACGCTCTGGCGGACGACAAACCTTCAAAAAGAGGTCGCGGCCGTCGCGGCAGAAAGGGCAAGGAAGAATCTTCAGCCGACACTGAATCCCCATCTAACGCCGAGACTGCGCCAATCTTTGAGATCGAATTCGACAATTCGGGATTCGAGCGCATTAGCGACGACGACGATACTGGCGAGATGTTCAAGGATGCGTATATGCAAGAGGCGATTGTCGATCGAGTGCGCGCGGTCGAATTCGATATGGAAAGCACTGAGAGCGCAGAAGTCGGTTCGTTGATGGCCGAGGTTGGCGGCGATGCTGCTGGTTTTGAGCGAATCGCGGACGAAGAAGATTCGGCAGACGAGCCGAAGAAAGGTCGCGGCAAAGCAAAACCCGCAAAAACTAAAGCGGGCGCAAAGCCAAAAGCTGAAAAGAAACCAGCCGCGAAAAAAGGGACTGCAAAAAAATCTACGAAGAATAAAAACTCTGACGGCGAAGATGTGCTCGAAGATGCTGAAGCAAGCGTTCGCGCGTCCGACGACATTGCCGAGATGGCGGTTCGTCGCGGCGGTCGCGGACGTCGTCGCGGTGGCAAGACAAAGACAAAAGATAACGCGGATGGAACGCACGAGACGAATGAGAATGGCGACCAAGTTTCCGACGACATTCTCGAACTGCCCGAGGTAGCGGCCGCGGCTGATGAAGCTCCGCAATCGGACACGGATGAAAAGGCAGAGGTGAAAGCTGAACCCGAAGCGAGTGGCGACAAAGATACGACAACAGAATCGGACTCTCGGCAAGAACGAGATGGCGGACGCACCAGAGGTCGTCGCGGACGCGGCGGACGTGGTGGTGAACGCAGCGAACGCAGCGAACGAAGCGACAGGCCGACGGGCAATCGCAGTGAGCGCAACGTTAGACGCGATCGAGGTCCGATGCCGACGATCTCTGACTTGTTGAAAGAAGGCCAGGAGATTCTCGTGCAGATCGCGAAAGAGCCTATCGCGAAAAAGGGAGCACGCATTACATCGCACATCGCGATGCCGGGACGATTTCTGGTTTATATGCCGACGATCGAACATCTCGGCGTTTCGCGAAAGATCGAGTCATCGAGCGAACGCAGCCGCTTGCGCACAATGCTGCAGCGAATTCGTCAGGACAAGGACATTCCGTCGGGCGGCTTTATCGTTCGCACGGCAGGCATCGGCATTGCTGAGGAAGATCTCAAGAACGACGCAAAATTTCTCGTTCGCACGTGGATCGATGCAAAGAAAGGCTCCGAGAAGAAAAAGTCTCCGGCGCTCGTGCATCAAGATCTCGATCTTGTGCAGCGACTTCTTCGCGATCAGTTGGCAGACGATTTTACGGCCATCCGGGTAGACAGTGAAGAGGAATATCTTCGCACCGTCGAGTTTATGGAACGGATGGCGCCGAAGATGGTCAGTCGCGTCAAGCTCTACACGCGCGACGAGCCGATTCTTGATGCATACAACGTGCAGGAGGAGATCGACAAGGCTTTGCGTCCGCGCGTCTGGCTAAAATCGGGCGGCTATCTCGTTATCAATCAAACCGAGGCGCTCGTCGCGATTGACGTCAACACCGGCAAATTCGTCGGCAAGGGAAATGCGCGATTAGAAGACACGATCACGCGCACAAACATGGAAGCTGTTGACGAAATTGCGCGGCAGATTCGCCTTCGCGATCTCGGCGGCATTATCGTGCTCGACCTGATCGACATGGAAGATCGCCGCAACCGGCATAAGGTTGCCGATGCCCTAAAAGACGCTCTCTCTCTGGACAAGTCGCCGACTAAAGTGTTGTCATTTAATGACTTCGGGTTGATAATAATGACCCGCAAACGCGTCAAACAGTCGCTCGAACGCACGATGTGCTCACCCTGCGACAACTGCGAAGGCGCCGGCTGGGTGAAATCGGCGCAGACAGTCTGCTACGAAATACTCACCGAAGCGCGACGCTTGTCGAAGCAACTCGACGACGTGCGGCATACGACGCTGCGCGTTCATCCTGAGGTTTCAAAGGCTCTGCGAAACTCCGAACGCGAGGTCATGGACGAGATCGAGGCCTACCTCGGCAACGTCGATATCACCTCGGACAAAGCCGCGCATCAGGGACAATTCGACTTTGCGTTTATTTAGATTAAAGTTTTAGATCTTTCTTTGCTTCTTTGGCGCTTTGCGGTTTTGCGAAGATCGCGTCCGAGAGCCTGCGGTTAAATTCTACGGATTCGTAGTTGATCCGCGACGACGGCCTGCCGTTTGTAAATCTATCGATGATGAACGGTGCTTTTATACCGCCCACGTCGATGAACTGCGCGTAACGATCTTCTTCTTTGATCTCTTCGCCGTCGGGGTTTGTGCGTTTGTATATCGCCTTTTGCGGTAGGCCGTCATCGGCGGCGAACTCGAATTCAACCGTAAAGCCATCTTTGTAAACGAGCTTGACGACCTCGTTGCGTTTGCCTAAAGTTGCGGGGCGTTTGCCAATGTAACTGACCTCGGCCTCGCCTTTCCAATAACCGCGAAGCAGATTGTCGAGGCTCGTTCGAATCGACTGTTTGAAATTCGCGACCTGCGTCTCAGTCTGCACTTTTATCAATTCCTGATCTCCGTCGAAGATCCAGCCGGTGTCGCCGGTGTTTACCTGCGTGATGCGAGAACCCTGCCCACGAAACTCGGTGCGCTCCTTGTCGGGAAAAACGATCACGTCAACAAACGACTGAAACGACACAACGCCACCGTCGCGGAGCACACTGAACTTGCCCTTGCCGACCTGGGTTTTGACATTAACGTAGCGCTCGCCGCCGAGCGACTGAACTGCTTTTTGAAGGATTTCCCGCTCTTTATTATTAGATTGTGCGAGCACCGGGCCGCACAAAAACAGTAAGCACGTTATAAAAAGAAGCAATCTATTCATTTATTTTCGAGCGGGTCGATCAATTCGATTGAATCAATCCATGTGAAATCTTTTGAGTTGTTAGTTACGAGTGGACAATCAAGCGCTAAGGCTGTCGCGGCGATAAGAGCGTCGCCTAACTTCATCTTTCGCTGTTGTCGCAACTCGATCGCTTTATTGGCAATATGGTTTGAAATCGCGTGGATTTTTGTTGATTCAAAAAAATCCGTGAGTTCTGCCTTGTCTTTTTCTGAGATCTTATGATAACCCATGACCTCAACAAAACTAATTATCGAGACTCCGAATGACTTCCTTTCAAGAAATTGTCCCAGGAAATCAAACTCGGGTTTAGTTGTGTAAATTATGATGTCACTATCGAGCAAGAACATTTATCTGCCGGGCAATGGTCTATCTTTGCGCACTTCCCTAAGCCATTTATCTGGATCGGGTATTGACTTAACGCCTCCACGTGCGGCAATTTTTCGCAAGGCGGCAACTGCTCGTTTGCTGTCAATTTTATTTGTAGAGTTTTTATCATTTACTACCGTAATATCTACTGTTATTTCGCCATTCGCTCTTAAAACTTCCGGTTCGTCGCCGTCCCACTCGATCGTTTTTCCATGAATAGTCGCTCTATATTTCTCCAACATATTATTGCCTCCTGACAAAACAGGCCTTGACGATTTTATCACCAAAGCCTTTGATGCAGAAATATCTTTTAGGGTTTGGACTATACGCGGCGGGCGTTGATATCAAAAGTAAATTTCAATTTATTTTTCACGCGAACCATGCCGTGAAAGGCGCTCGTCGCTTTGACCTTATCCGAGCGCTTCAGCGTGAACTCACCTTTCGCATTTAACGTGTCGGCGTTGGCGGTCACGATTGCCGGTATTACAATGCGCTTTGTCACGCCGTGCAAAGTGATGTCGCCGGTGACCTTAACCTCAAATTTACCGGCCTTTAGTTTGCCTTTGACATCAGTGCTCGTAAAGGTGATCGTCGGATACTTTGCAGATTCGAGCACGATCTCGTCGAGCTCCCGCTTTATGATGTCTTTTTGCTGCTGAGTAAACCACGGATCGGTCTCTTCGAGCGAATCGGCTGCGATCGTCATCGTCAGCGAAGCGGGATTGACCGATGTCAGGTCGAGTGTCGCTTCTCCGCTGAAATCCTGAACGGCTATCAAGTGGCTATGTCCCTTAAACCAAGCGAGTCCGCCACGCGCAGCCTTGACCACAAACTTGCTATTCGTCTTGTCGATCTCGTATCGAATTGCCGTCGACAAAGGTGATGAGCTTACAGTGTTAGCTGCGTCAGAGTACCTTGATGAAAAAAGAAAGACTGACGATGCGATAAGTAAAACAAAAATTAATCCGGCGACGATCTTCAAAATTTCAACTCCAAAATTTACAGGAATATGATGCTCGAAATTCCGCGAGCGTTACCTGCGTCAAGGTTTAAATTCAAAGGTCACCCATATCCATTGAGCAACTGGCTTTTTACTCTTCTTGTGAACGGCGGGCTGAAATTTTAAAGTCTCGGCCGCCTTTTTAGCCGCCTCGTCAAATTCCTGTGGCATTGTGCTCTCGGTGTTAGAGACCTTGACCTTTCCGTCCGGATAAAACAAAACAGCCACTACAACTTTGCCCTTTGTGCCATCGGCGCGAAACGCGGCCGGATATTCGGCGGTCGGTTTGGCGAGCAATTTTACTTTTGTGACGTTGTTGTCGTACTCCTGATAAACGGCGGTTATGACGTACACAATTGTCGCCTTTATGTCGATCGGTTCCGCGCCGTTCATCGCAGGTTTGAATACTAGCTTGTTAATGCCGCGGACAAGCGCATCGCCAACACCGAACGGCAGATCTTGCACAATTGCCGCCTCACGCGTCTTGCCGTCCTTGCCAAATACAAAAGACACTTTTGCCGTGCCATCGACACCGTTCTTTCGAGCGTCCTCAGGAAAATCTACGTGAAAATCTTTTATGTTAGGCGGCTGTGTGAGAAATGTGGGCTCAAACTGATATGTGTAATTGAACAACAGGTCCTGCGCTTTAGTTGCGTTCGTAAAGACGATCAAAAAGAATAGAGAAGCTAGAACAATCAGTCTTGCCGACCTAAACATAAACACCTCCGACTAAAAAAGGCTTCGATGAACTGAATCACCGAAGCCTATCTTAAACACTAATTCTTTGCAATTCCAAATCAATTCAGGCTGAACATCTCGCCCGGTTTGACCGTCACCTCGCCCGCCTCGGCGTCGACGATGAACTTGATCGCCGCTTTCCAATCGTTTGTGATCGGCAGCTTTACCTTTTGATCGATGTGGCGTTTTAGGAATCTCGCGCCGTAAGCCGGCGAAAAACCTCTTTCCGTGAGCAGATCGAGCGCAGCTTCGGTGATCTCGACGGACTTGCCCTGACGCTCCATATTGCCCTGAACTTTTGCCAGATAAAGTTTTGCGATCTCGCGAACTTCATCCATCGTAAGCGGCGAGAAGATGATGATCTCGTCGATGCGGTTGCGAAACTCAGGCGAGAAGCGCGTTTCGGCGGCTTTCATCACTTCGCCTTTTATCTGCTTTACTTCACCGAGCGTTTTTTGCCCGAAGCCGAGCGGTTTTTCGTAACGCTTGAAACTCTCGCTGCCGAGATTCGAAGTCATGATGACGATCGCGTCCGACAGGTAAACTTTTTTTCCGCGTCCGTCCGTGATCCAGCCTTCGTCAAATCCTTGCAGGAAGATATTCATCAGATACGGATTCGCTTTTTCGACCTCGTCGAGCAGTAGAACGGTGTACGGATTGTCGCGTAGCTGCTCGGTCAAAATACCGCCGCGCTCACTGCCGACGATGCCGCGCGGCATTCCGATGAGTTTTTCGATACCGATGGTGCCGTCGCCGTACTCGCTCATGTCGATGCGAATCATTTTCGACTCGTCGCCGAACATAAATTCCGCGACAGCTTTTGCAAGCTCGGTTTTCCCGACGCCTGTCGGCCCTAAGAAAAGCAGCACGCCGTCCGGCGCGTAGTGATTATCTTTTAGCGGGCCTTTGTTCAAGCGCAGTCGCTCGGCAACGGCCGTCACTGCTTCCTTCTGTCCGATCACGCGTTTTCCAAGATCGCTCTCCATCGCCGAAAAGCGGTCACTGGTATCGCGATAGATCATGTCTTTGGGAATGCGCGACTCTTGCGAGATGACATCAATGATGTGCTCAGGCCGCACGACGAGTTTGTCCGGCTCGTTGATCTCGACCTTGACCGAAGCCGTGTCGAGCCAGCCGATGGCTTTATCGGGCAGGTGAAGATTGCGAATATATTTTGGCGACATCTCGAGCGCGGTGTTGATCGCTTCGTCGGAGATCGTGACCGAGTAATTTTTTTCGAGGCGAGACCTGAGACCCATTAAAATCTCTCGCGTCTCGTCGACCGTCGGCTCCTCAACTTTTACAAGGCGGAATCTGCGCGCGAGTGCCTCGTCTTCGCTGATGTACTCTTTGTACTCGGTCATCGTCGTTGCCCCGATGATGCGAAGCTCGCCACGTGCAAGCGACGACTTGAACATATTCGCTGCATCGCTAGTCGTGCCCATCGCGGCACCGGCGCCGATGATGGTGTGTGCCTCATCGATAAACAGAATGATGTGATCTTTTTCTTTGACCTCGTCGATGATGCCTTTGATTCGCTCCTCAAACATTCCGCGCAGCATCGTACCGGCAACGAGACCGCCCATCTGCAACTGCACAATATGGGCGCCGCGCAGACGCGCCGGAACTTTCTCCGGCTCGAGCTCGATAAGTCTCGCCAGACCTTCAACGACCGCCGTTTTGCCAACGCCCGGCTCTCCGACAAGCATCGGCGAATTCGATCGTTCTCGGTGCGAGAGTATCTCGATCATCTGCAAGATCTCTTTTTCGCGGCCGATCGTCGGCGGAATCTTGTCTGCGCGCGCGAGCTTGTTCATCGAGACACCGAAGTGACGCAGGAATGACGGCAGCTCGTACTTTTGCCGAACGCGTTCCTCTTCTTTTTCACGTTTCTTGATACGAGTGCGCGCGGTTTGCGCGACCTCGTCGGACGGCACTCCCAGATTTTGCAGAACTTCGTTTAGGACGCTGCGCTCGTCGTTAGAGAGCACATAAAAAATATCGCCGCTGTCGATGACGCGGCGGCCTTGCGAACGCGCGCGGTCCATCGCGCGTTTGAAAAGCTCCGTCGTCTCAGGCGCGATGCGATAACCGTTGCCGCTGTGTTGGCGGCCATTCTCCATGCGCTTTTCGATAAGCAGTTTTACTGAACGCGGATCGACCGAGAGGTCGCGCATCGTCGATGCGAAGAGATCTTCCTCTTCAAAGGTTATGGCGTGGAGTATGTGCTCGATCGAGACATAGTTTTGGTCACGCTTTTTAGACTCGCCCAATGCGGTCTCCAAGATGCGCTGCCCGCTCTCGCTAAATTTGTCTTTATATGCGTCGATGTCTGCCATAGATAACCTATCAATACCTCAGGTTAGAATGCCCACGCGTGAGAGCGGTTGTTCCTAAAACTCATCATAACATTTTGAGGTGAGAGCCGAAAAGCGAATTTATGTGCGCTCGGCTATTCACCTGCAGAATCAGCCATCTCGCGGCCAACTTGCACCCGTGCGGGACGCAGTAGTTTGTCACCAAACTTGTAACCTCGTGCATATTCGGCAGTTATTTTGCCAACGCCGGCTTCGTCAACCGACTTCATATCTACCGCTTCGTGCAGCTCTGGGTCAAAAATCTCGCCAATCGACGCAACCGGCTCAACGCCGACGCTCAACAGCGCCTGCTCGAACGAGCGGGCCGTGCCCACGACGCCATCGCGAAGGTGCGAGATGTCCGGGTCGGTCTCGCTCGCCTGAATCGCGAGATTTAGATTGTCGAGCACCGGCAGCAGCGCCGTCAAAAAATTGAACTGAGCATGTTTCGCCTTATCCTCAAGCGTTTTCTTCAGACGCTCGCGCATCTCAGCCGTTTCTTTTTCAAGGCCCGATTTTGCTTCCTCAAACTTCGCCTGAACACCGACCAGCTTGGCTTCGGCAGCTTCGCGACGCTCCGTCTCGACTTTTAACTGCGCTTCGAGCGCGGTCTCAGCAGCTGATTTTACAGGCTCGGAAGTAGTTTCTTCGCCGCCGACAAACTCGCCATCGTCGTTAAATCGTCGTTTGTCTTTGAACCTAATCTTGCCGTTCGCCTTTTCGTTTTCTATCTCTTCTTCGGTCATCTAACTTCCTTAATAGTAACTTATCGCAGCCACAGTTTACGAAGCCGGCGTTTTCGCGGCGCTTTTGCCCTCGGCGGGCGAGAATTTTATTTCGCGGTTTTCTGCCGAAACTCGCACAGTCTGTCCGCTAGCGACCTCCCCGTTTAGCAGTTTAACTGCAAGCGGGTTTTGAATGAGCGATTGAATAGCACGCTTCAGGGGGCGCGCACCGTAAACGGGGTCGTAGCCCTCGGCGACGAGCAATTCCCTCGCCGAATCGTCAAGCTCAATTACGATGCCTCGCTCTTCAAGCGACTTTCGCAGACGTTCGAGCTGAATGTCGATGATCGCCGCGATCTGCTCACGCCCAAGCTGTTTGAATACGACGATGTCGTCGATGCGGTTTAGAAACTCGGGTTTGAAATGATCACGCAGCACTTGCAGCACGTCGGTCTTGATGTCGCGATCGGCAAGCGGATTCTCCGTTGCGGATTGGATTTCACGCGAGCCGAGGTTCGACGTCATTATCAAAACCGTGTTCTTAAAATCGACGACGCGGCCTTTGCTGTCAGTCAGCCGTCCGTCATCCAAAATCTGCAGCAGCACATTGAAAACATCCGGGTGGGCCTTTTCGATCTCGTCAAAAAGCACGACCGAATATGGCCTTCGCCTGACGGCCTCGGTCAACTGACCGCCCTCGTCGTAGCCGACGTATCCCGGCGGCGCGCCGATCATGCGTGCGACAGCGTGCTTCTCCATGTATTCGGACATATCGAGCCGCACCATCGAGCGTTCGTCGTCGAATAAAAACTCCGCGAGCGCACGTGCCGTCTCCGTTTTGCCGACGCCCGTTGGTCCTAAGAATATAAACGACCCAACCGGGCGATTCGGGTCCTGCAAACCCGCGCGTGCGCGACGAACTGCGTTTGCGACCGCCTCGAGAGCTTCGTCTTGGCCGATCACGCGACGGCTAAGATTGCTCTCCATCTGGATAAGCTTCTGCATCTCGCCCTCGAGCATCTTTGACACGGGCACGCCCGTCCATTTTGCAACGACCTCAGCGACGTCCTCTTCATCCACTTCTTCCTTTAGAAAAACTCCGTCCTTTTGCAGGTCGCCGAGGCGTTTTTGCTCGGCTTCGAGCAGCTTTTCGATGTCGGGAATGCGTCCGTATTGAATTTCAGCGGCCTTTGTCAGATCGCCGGCCTGGCGTGCCTGTTCCAGTTCCAGTTTGGCTTGCTCGAGCTGCTCTTTAGCCTCGCGCATTTTTTCGATCTCTTCCTTTTCAGACTGCCACTTGGCCTTCATCGCCGACGATTTTTCGTTTAGATCGGCAATTCGCTTTTCGATATCGTCGAGTCGTGCTTTAGATTTTTCATCCGTCTCGCGCGTCAGAGCTTGACGTTCGATCTCGAGCTGCAAAATTTCGCGCTCAAGCACATCAATCTCCTGCGGTAAGCTATCGATCTCGATGCGAATCCGCGACGCGGCTTCGTCGATCAAATCGATTGCCTTGTCGGGCAAGAAGCGGTCCGTGATATAACGATGCGAGAGCGTTGCCGCCGCGACGATCGCTGCGTCCTTAATGCGAACGCCGTGATGAACTTCGTAGCGTTCCTTCAATCCGCGTAAGATAGCGATCGTGTCCTCAACATTCGGTTCGCCGACATAAACTTGTTGAAAGCGTCGTTCGAGCGCCTTGTCCTTTTCAATATACTTTTGATATTCACCGAGCGTCGTTGCGCCGACCGCCCGAAGCGTGCCGCGCGCAAGCGCGGGTTTCAACATATTCGACGCGTCAATCGCGCCTTCGCTTGCACCGGCGCCGACGATCGTGTGCATCTCGTCTATAAAAAGAATGATCTGTCCCTCGGCCTTCTCGATCTCTTTCAAAACCGCTTTCAAGCGATCTTCAAACTCACCACGATACTTCGCACCGGCAAGCATCGAACCGAGGTCGAGCGAGACAAGCCGTTTATTCTTAAGGGTTTCCGGTACATCGCCGGAAACGATTCGCTGTGCCAAACCCTCAACGATTGCAGTTTTTCCGACGCCCGGCTCGCCGATCAGCACGGGATTATTTTTTGTACGCCGCGAGAGAATTTGTATTGTTCTACGGATCTCGTCATCGCGGCCTATCACCGGATCGAGCTTGCCTTTGCGGGCGCGTTCGGTCAGATCTTGCGCGTACTTTTCGAGCGCTTGAAAATTTTCTTCCGCGTTTGCATCGGTAATGCGCGAACCGCCGCGCATATCGGTGATAACTTTTTCGAGGGTCTCGTGGCTCACACCGTTCGAGCGTAAGATTCGGCCCGCGTCGCCCGTCTTCTCCGCGGTGATCACTAGCAGCAGATGCTCGGTCGAGATGTACTCGTCCTGCATCTTTTCAGCTTCTTTCTGTGCATCCTGAAAAGCAGTGTTCGTGCGAGAACTAAAATACTGCTGGCCGCCCGAAACTTTTGGAAACTTTGCAATCGATGCCTCGATCTCGCTTCCGATGGCCTGCGCATTCGCACCGATCTTGCCAAGTATTGGCCGTAGGACGCCTTCCTTCTGCTCAAGCATTGCGGCGAGCAGATGCTCAGGCTCGACCTGCTGGTTTTCGTTTTTCTCAGCGACGCCGATGGCCTCTTGGACGGCTTCCTGGCCGCGGATCGTAAATCTGTCGAATCTCATAACTCTATCCTATCTCAAACCGCCAGTAGCGAAACGTCCGGAAAGTCGAACAGGATGGACAGGATCGGATAATCCGGTTTATCCTGTCTATCCTGCCTGAATTACCTGGCTGGCTATTGGCCTGCTGTTTTGGCTGCCTCTATCGTTTTAGCACCGGCGTTTCCGCCGGTGACTTCGATCTTGCGGGCTTTGGTTTCTTCCCGTTTCGGCAAGCTGATGCGAAGCACTCCATTCTCGAACTCGGCGTTGGCTCCGTCAGCCGTTACCGTCTGTGGAAGCGTGAACGACCGTGCGAACGAGCCATAGCCGCGCTCGATGCGATGGTAGTTATCGCCTTCTTCCTTTTTCTCAAACTTGCGCTCGCCTGTAAGCGTCAGCACATTGTTCTCGAACGAAAGCTCGAAATCATCACGCTTCATGCCCGGTAATTCAGCCTCGAGCACGAGATTGTCTTTATTCTCAAAAACATCAACCTTGGGCATCCACTCACCGCCAAGAAAGTCCTCGCGATCAGAGGTAACGCCGCTAAAAAGGCGATTTACCTCATTCTGCAAGCTGCGAATTTCACGAAATGGGTCATATCTGACTATGTTCATCATAATACCTCCAATAATTTTTTTAAGGGACCAATTACTTAGTCCATAAGCATAATAAAATCTGAGTCTATTATTGTCAAGCCTAGAATTGAATCGAAATTTGCCCAATTTGCTATTTTCCAGATGACAGTCGGGCGAGAGTCGGGTATATTAAATCACGCAGTAACCGCTATAAATTAGTGCAAATGAATATCTTGCGAGAGATTTTATGGCCGCTCGCGGCCGTCATCGCGGCGTTTATCGTCGGCGGCATTATTATTTTGCTGATCGGTGACAACCCGATAACGGCGTATTCGCTGCTGCTTACGAATTCGTTCGGGTCGATCCGCGACATCGGGTGGACGCTCCACTACGCGACGCCGCTGATATTTACCGGTCTTGCGGTCGCGGTTGCTTTTCGCTGCGGTTTGCTTAACATCGGCGCCGAAGGTCAGCTCTATGTCGCGGCGTTTGCAGCGGCGTGGGTCGGCATCAAATTCGGCGGCGTAACCACCAAGGTCGTAGGCGAAGGAGCTGCTTTTGCAGATCTGCCGGCGATACTGCTGGTTCCGATGTCGATGTTCGCGGCAATCGCGGTTGGCGGACTATGGGGCGCGATACCTGGCGTATTAAGAGCAAAATTCGGTTCGCACGAGGTCATCAACACGATCATGTTGAACTTCATCGGCATCGCGCTGGTCGGTTATTTTACGCAATATTGGTTCAAGATGCCGGGCGACCCGATTCAGCGGACGGCTGAGATCGGTCACGCGGCCGAGATCCCGCGATTAAATCAATTTCTGACCTTCATTCCTCAAGATGTGCCGCTTAATGTCGCGTTTCTGCTGGCGTTGCTAATGTGCGCGGCGGTTTTTGTTTTTCTGTGGAAGACAAAATGGGGCTACGAGCTGCGTGCGGTCGGCGAAAATCCTTCGGCAGCCGAGTACGGCGGCATCTCGGCGAAAAAGCAAATAATTCTAGCGATGACGATCTCGGGAATGCTCGCCGGAATGGTAGGCATCGGCGAGGTGCAGGGCACGCGGCATCATTTTGAATCAGGGTTTTCGGCCGACTGGGGATTTTTGGGGATCGCGGTTGCGCTGCTCGGACGCAATCACCCGCTCGGCGTTTTGATCGCCGCTATCTTCTTCGGCGTGTTGCTGCGCGGTGAGATTTTTGTTGATGCGTTCACGCGTTACGTTTCAAAGGATCTCGGCTGGGTTTTGCAGGCGATAATAATTTTGTTTGTGGCGTGTTTGCAGATGTATTCGCGACGGAGATCGGTAAAATAATGGAAGCAGCCATCATATTTTCATTGTTTTTTGCAACGCTGCGGGCGGCGACGCCTTTGATCTTTGCCGCGCTCGGCGGACTTTTCTCAGAGCGTTCGGGCGTTATCAATATCGCGCTCGAGGGGCTGATGCTGTGCGGCGCCTTTACGGCGGCGGTCTTTACGCTGCAGACGCAAAGCCCTTATCTCGGTTTTCTCGCCGGGCTGTTGGCGGGAGCCGTTTTAGCTACGATCTTCGCAATCGCGTGTATAAAATTCGAAGCAGATCAAGTCGTTGTCGGAATGGCGATCAACTTTCTGATGATCGGTTTACCGGCGATGGTCAGCGGCGTGATCTATGATTCAACCGGCTCAACTCCGCAGATCCCTATTGAGCAAAAGATGCCGATGCTCACCAACAATCTGTCGTGGGGAACTATTCTGGCACTGTTGCTGGTGCCGGTTTGTTGGTATGTGATTTACAAAACGCCGTTTGGTCTGCGGCTGCGTTCTGTCGGCGAAAATCCGGCGGCGGCAGATGCCGCGGGCGTAAACGTGATCAGGCTGCGATACGTTGCGGTGATTATCTCGGGTATTCTCGCTGCGGCCGGCGGCGCGTATTTATCGACGGGACAATCTTCCCTGTTCACAAAACAGATGACGGCGGGTCGCGGATTTATAGCCCTTGCCGCTTTGATCCTCGCAAAATGGAAGCCGGTACCGGTTCTGCTCGCGTGTCTCTTTTTCGGTTTTACCGAGGCGGCCGTCGTTCAGATACAAGGCGCTTCATGGGCCAAGATCAATGGCGAAGATATTCCGGTTCAGTTTATCGATATGATCCCGTACGTGCTGACGATCATCGTACTCGCCGGCTTTATCGGTCTATCACGCGCGCCAAAGGCGTTGGGCATTCCATATAGGAAGGAGAATTGATTTCACCGCAGAGTCGCAGAGACGCTGAGGTTATTCAAACAGGATGAACAGGATATTCAGGATGGGCTGATCAAAGACGCCGGACAAAATCGAACCTATCTTGTTTATCCTGGCCATCCTGTTAAATTTTTCTCTCGGTGTCTCGGCGTCTCTGCGGTTAAATATTTTCATGTCATACGAAAAGGCTGCCGAGGCAGCCGAATTTATTAAAAGCAAATTCTCGGGCGAGACCAGGACTGCGATCGTGCTCGGCAGCGGTCTCGGTGCGTTTGCCGATCGCCTAGGGAATGCAGTTCGGATACCTTACGGCGAGATTCCGGGGTTTGTGCAATCGACCGTCGAGGGCCACGCAGGGCAACTTGTGATAGGCGAGATCGGCGGCGTAGCGGTTGTCGCGCAGCAAGGTCGTTTTCATTTTTACGAAGGCTACGACATGGAGCAGGTCACGCTGCCTGTACGAGCGTTTGGCGTGATGGGCGTGAAGAATTTGATTCTCACAAACGCGGCGGGCAGCCTAAATTCCGAGATGCTGCCCGGTAGCCTGATGCTGATCACCGATCACCTTAACTGCATGGGCGTTAATCCGCTCCGTGGTGCAAACGATACGCGTTTTGGGCCGCGCTTCCCCGATATGACCGAAGTGTATGATCGCGAGTTTTACCAAATTGCGGAGACGGAAGCTGCGGTGATCGCGAAAGAGCGGTTTGAAAACGGCGTTGATAGTGAGCAGACAGATTTTTTGAATCGCGGCGTTTACTGCGCGCTCTCAGGACCGACATACGAAACACCTGCCGAGATTCGCATGTATCGCTTGCTCGGCGCCGACGCCGTCGGAATGTCGACCGTGCCGGAGTCAATTGCTGCGCGTCACATGGGCCTGCGCGTTCTTGGCATCTCGTGCATAACAAATCTTGCGGCGGGCATGAGCGACGAGGCGATAAATCACGACGAGGTAATGGAGACGGGAGCGCGAGTCGCTGAAGTTTTTGGAGAACTGCTGAGGAGAATTGTCGCAAAGATAAATTAGAACAGGATAGGCAGGATAATTTTTTATTAAGCCAATCCTGCTTATCCTGTCCAGCCTGTTAAAATCAAATTATGATCATCGGCATTTGCGGAGGAACGGGTTCGGGAAAGACGACGATTGCACGGGCGATCGTCGAGGCCGTCGGCGCAAAAAAAGTCGTGCTTGTCGAGCAGGATTCGTATTATCGCAACCTCGCCGACATGCCGCTCGATGAGCGTCATCAGGCAAATTTTGATCACCCCGACTCGATCGACAGCGAGATGCTCGTTAATCACATTCGCCGGTTGAAGCAGGGTCTGCAGGTCGAGATGCCGCTTTACGATTTCAAAACTCACACACGCAGCGACAGAATTGAGATCATCGAGCCAAAGCCCGTCGTCATTGTCGAGGGTATCTTGATCTTTACAGAGACACGCGTTCTCGACATGCTCGACGTTCGTGTCTTTGTCGACACACCCGATGACATTAGATTTATACGGAGGCTGCAGCGTGATATAACGGAGCGCGGACGCACCGTCGAGTCGGTGATCGGACAATATTATCGAACGGTCAGACCGATGCATTTCGAGTTTGTGGAACCGTCGAAACGACACGCCGACATTATCATTCCGGAAGGCGGACAAACACACGTGAGCATCGAATTTCTCTGCGGCCTCGTGCGTGAGAAACTTGCTGAAGAGAAAAAGGCGGCGAAATAATTTTGATGGAACACACTGACAAAGAACTAATAGCTGCAGCTACGGCGGTTCGTGAAAACGCTTATGCGCCGTTCTCCGATTTTCGCGTCGGAGCGGCGTTAGAGACCGATGATGGCGAAGTGATCTCTGGCTGCAACGTCGAATCCGCAAGCTACGGCCTCACCGTCTGTGCCGAACGCGTCGCGATCTGGAAAGCGATCTCGCAGGGAAAGCGCAAGATCGTGAAAATCGCCGTCGTCGCCGACACCGAAGACCTCACTCCGCCGTGCGGCGTCTGCCGGCAGATCATATGGGAATTTGGCGGCGACATACCTGTCGTCTTCGCAAACCTAAGCGGCAAGGTCGAAACGGTCCAAATGCGCGACCTACTGCCAAGAGCGTTTGATACGAAGTTTTTGAAATAGAAAAATGAATACACGATGGTCCTTCTTTACGGCTCTTCTGGCCTTTTCTCTTACAATTTCCACGTTCGCACAACGTGTACCCCACACAGAAAAGTACATCGCGCCGTGGACGTGTGATTTGCTGATTACCGGCGGCAAGGTTGTCACGATGGACAAGGATCGACGTCTTATCGAGGACGGCGCGGTTGCGGTTAAGGACGGTAAGATTGCGATGGTTGGCGCGCGCGCCACGGTCACAAAAAATCTCACAGCAAAACGCACTATCAACGCGAGCGGTAAAGTTATTATTCCCGGCCTGATAAATACTCACACTCACGTGCCGATGACGTTGTTTCGCGGTATTTCGGACGATCTCGATCTTAATGATTGGCTGACGAAGTTTATCTTTCCCGCCGAGGCGAAGAATGTCGATGAAGCGTTTGTGCGTGCCGGCACGAGACTCGGTCTCGCCGAGATGATACGCGGCGGTACGACCACGTATTGCGATATGTATTACTTCGAAGACGCGATCGCCGCGGAAACAAAGAAAGCGGGCGTTCGCGGCGTGCTTGGTGAGACGATCATTCAGTTTCCCGTCGCCGATAACAAAACGAGTGCCGATGGTATCGCCTATGCCGAGCGCTTTATAAAAAAATGGCAGGGCGATCCGCTCATAGTGCCGGCGGCAGCACCGCACGCTCCATACACATTGCCGACCGACGATCTCAAAAAGATAAAGGCGCAATCTGATCGACTGAATTCACCCGTCGTCATTCATGTCGCCGAAACAAAAAAAGAACGCGACGACATCTCAAAGCAATACGGCAAAACGCCGGTCAAGTACTTGGACGAGATAGGTTTCTTATCGAATCGCACGATCGCCGCGCACAGTGTTTGGCTGACGATGGAAGAGATATTGATCTACAAAAATCGCGGCGTCGGCGCGGCGCATTGTCCGACGTCGAACATGAAACTCGCGTCGGGTGTCGCCTCGATCCCCGCGATGCTGCAAGCCGACATCGCCGTCGGCCTCGGTACGGACGGACCGGCGTCAAATAACGATCTCAATATGTGGGAGGAGATGGACCTCGCTGCCAAACTGCACAAACTTATCTCAAACGACCCCAAAACTTTGCCTGCCGAAGCCGCGTTCGAGATGGCGACGATCCGCGGCGCACGCGCGCTGCATCTCGACAACATCACAGGCTCGCTCGAGGTCGGAAAACGCGCCGACATCGCGATAGTCGATTTCGACTCGCTGCATCAAACTCCGTTCTTCAACGTCTATTCGCACCTCGTGTACACCACAAAAGCGTCCGACGTGCGTACCGTCATCATCAACGGCCGCATTGTCATGCTAGACCGGCGTTTGCTCACGTTAAACGAAAATGTTATAAAAAGGACTGCTAACGCGTACCGCGAAAAAATCATCAAAAGTTTGCGTAACTGATTCGGCGAGCTTGAAACGGCTCGATTTGGTGATTTGTTGAAAAAGTTTGCGCGCGAGAGTTTTGTTCGGGTCGTTAGAGTGAGCCTTGATAACAGGCACTTCGCTTGACCTTTACGGAAGATTCAACTCACGAAAAGGAGGTATGGAATGCCGTTAAATGTCAGAAAGTTTTACGCTTCAGCTTTTGGTATTTTATCTGTTTTTATAAGTTTGGTCGGTGTCGCACAGGCACAGACAGTTTCACCTTCGCCCACGTTAACCGCAACTATACAAGCGCCTACTTCAGGAGATGTGATGCGCGAGCGCATCTCGAAGGCAAAAGCCTACATCGCCGTACGCAATTACAACGCAGCGATCTACGAGCTTGAGAATATTCGCAAAGAATCTGCCGACACCGCCGTGCAGTCGGTCACGAGCGTGCTGCTGATGAACAGCTATCTCGAACTCGGAGATTACAAACGCGCGCAGGATTTCTTAAATCAATTTTACACACAACAAAAGTCGACGAAGCCAAACGCCGCTGCTAATTACGCAGCCGTCGCCGGACAGATCATCAAGGGAGCACGTTCGCGCGCCGAGCGTTATCGCGCTCTGGGTTTGAATGTCGCCGACCGCACTCTACCGCTCGAGGCGCTCAATGATCTCGAAAAGATGCGCGAGACGCTCGAACTCGTCATCACGCAATCAAAAGAGATCAGCCAAACCCCGGCGAAATCAGCCGACGCAATCGCCTTGTTTGAAGAAGCAACCAGTTCGCGTTCAATGCTGGCTCGCGACGATTACGACGCGAGGGCTTGGAAAGAACAGGTTGCCGATATGCGCGAACAGATGGCGGTGAATGGAAAAGTCGTCCTTAGTGCGGTTAACGAAACGTCGGCGAATCCATCGCCCGATTTTGTAGCGGCGAGCAGTGTTCCACCGTCATCATTGCCCCAAGCGACCGAGATAAAACAAACTCAACCGCGCGAAACCGAACCAAAACCTGCTGAGAAAAAAGTCGTTGAAACGTCTGTCGCAAAAAATAGCACTCCGATCTTTGTTCCTTCAGCCCCGGCGAAAGAGAATCCTAAGCCGGTTGCGGAGACACCGAAAACCGAAGCTTCAAAAGATACATCGCCGCTCGACGCCGGTTCTCTTCTGCCGTTTGCAACCAAGCAATCCACGCCTGTTTATCCGCCCGCTGCCAAGACCTTGCGAACCAAAGGCGTCGTCCGCGTCGATGTGACGATAAGCGAGACCGGCGACGTCACCGAAGTGCAAAAGACGAGCGGCCCGCCGATGCTCCAAGCCGCCGCCAAAGACGCCATAAAGAAATGGAAGTTCAAACCCTTTGTCCGCGACGGCCAGCCGGTAAAAGCAATCGGCTACGTGAGCTTTAATTTCAACCTCTAAATACTTGCCACAGAGAGCACTGAGAACACTGAGATTTATATTTCGGTTTATTTCTCTGTGTACTCTGTGTCTCTGTGGTGAATAATGGTTTTATGGTCTTTCGCCTATTCATTTTGATCTTCGTGTTGGCGGCGGCGGCTTTTTCGCAAATGCCAGGCATCGAGCCGGGCGTTTCGCTGGAACTAGCGAAATGGCGGGCCGCGAGATACAGTGACGTTCGCTACAAACTAAATCTAACTCTCGAAAAGATGTCACCCGTGCTCAAAGGCAGCATGGAAATTAGGGTCAACCTATCGACCGGAACGCAGGCGCCCTCGTCTGGATCGCAGCAACGCGGCGACATTCCGCCGATCATCCTCGACTGGCGAAAGATCGCGGGTCACGAAAGAGACTCGACGATCTCTAACGTCAGTCTCAACGGAGCTGGGTTGAGTGTATCGCCCTCCCTCACGGTCGGGCTTCCGCAACTTGCTGACCAAGTTGGCGACAAGAATGCACAAGCCCGCGCGTCAGCAAGTGCGATAACCGGAACGCAAACATACGAACAATCGAATGACCATCTCATCTTCCGCGACGGCGTGGTCGCGGGCGAAAACGTCATCAAGCTCGATTTCACCTCGCCGATACTGACCAGCGGGTCGGCGATCACGCGGTATGTGGATAAAGAGGATGGAGCGGAATATATCTATTCGCTCTTTGTGCCCAGTGACGCGAGCACGGCGTTCCCGGTCTTCGACCAGCCGGATCTGAAGGCGAGGTTTAGTCTGAGTGTTAATGCGCCGAAAGATTGGAAAGTTATTTCAAATACGAATGTTCAAAGTGTTCTGATTAGAGATTGTGGACAATCATCGATCTTTAATCTTGAAACTGGTAAGATTTTGAAATCCCTACCGTATAACTGCGGTAACATTTCCTTTTTTAACGAGACCAAACCAATCAGCACCTACGTCTTCGCATTCGCGGCCGGGCTGTGGGAACGTGTCAGTAGCCCGACTGTTAAGGAGGGCGCCTTAGAGACTGATACCCCGACAGCGCCCTCCCTCACGGTCGGGCTACGGACACCAGATACCTCGATCTACGTCCGTAAATCCCAGGCCGCCAAGTTCAAACCCCACGCTGCCGAGGTCTTTCGCCTTAATCGCGAGGGCATTAAGTATCTCGAAACCTATTTCGACTACAAATTCCCGTTCCCGAAGTACGACATTGTGCTGATCCCCGAGTTTCCGTTTGGCGGGATGGAGCACGCCGGGGCGACTTTTTTACGAGAATCGAGCATCATTTTTCCGAGCGAGCCCACTAAGAGCGACCATATTTCGCGTGCGAACCTGATCTTTCACGAAGCGGCGCATCAGTGGTTTGGCGACACGGTGACGATGAAATGGTTTCGACGACCTGTGGCTCAAGGAGGGCTTTGCAACCTTTATGGCGTACAAGGCGACGGAGAAGGTCATGCCCGAGATGAACGCGTGGAAGGTCTTTTACGAACGCGTCAAACAGGCGGCTTATCAAACCGATTCGACGCGCGGAACGACGCCGATCTATCAAGAGATCAAAAACCTTTCCGCCGCAAAGAGCGCCTACGGCAACATCGTTTACAACAAGGCCCCCGCTTTCTTACGCCAAGCCGAGTTTTTCTTAGGCGAAGACGATTTCAATCAAGCCGTCCGCGCGTTTTTGAAGAAGCATGAGTACGCGAATGCGGGTTGGGAAGATCTGGTTAAGGAGTTTGAATTTGCAACAAATAGGACAAAAAAGAACGACGTTGAGGATCTGAATGATTGGGCCGCGAATTGGGTCGAGCAAAGCGGGCTAGGGGAAATTAGGTTTGGGCGATTCCTGACTAATGATGATAAAGAAATTGGTATCAGATTTGTTTCACATGTCCCGCTCCGCATGGAAAGCGGCTGGGAAATGAAATTCAATTTACTATTCAGATACGCCGACGGGACAAATAAGATCCAAACCCATCAAATGCGTTGGGGAGACAAGGAAATTAAGTTTTCTGATTTGAACGCAAAGCAAAAGCCGGTCTTTGTTTTCGCAAATTATCAAGACTACGGTTTCGGAATCTTCCTCCTCGACGACAAAAGCCGCGATTATGTCCTGAAAAATGTACAGAACGAAACGGACGCGTTTCTGCGTTCAATGATGTTGGGCAGCCTCTGGGACAGCGTCCGCGAGGGCGAGCTTGATCCCCGAGTTTATGTTGAGCTTGCGATAAAACAACTCGGAGGCCAAACTGGCCAACACAGCAACACGGTTGCAAAAGCCCACGCGTCAGCAAGGGCGATAGAGAATCACAGCAAAGCAGAATCCGACGAGACCATTATTCAATCGCTCTTGAGTCGCGTGTCACTGGCGTTGAATTACTATATGTCGGAACCGCCTGCGTTAGCGGGCGGCCAGAAAGCTGGTAGAGGCTCAACGAACTGGCCCGCCGCTAACGCAGCGGGTTCCGACAAGAATGACCTGCGTAGCCGAGTCGAAGACGTGCTGATCGAGCGGATGCGGAATGCTCCGAGTCTGGGGCAGCGGATCACTTACTACCGGGCGTTCTTGAATGTGGCGTCGAGTGAGAAGGCGCGGGGTGTGTTGAAGGGGATGCTGGCAACAGATGGAAACCTGAGCGGTAGCGAGGGTGCCTCTTCGGACGCAGCCAAAAGAGACACACTCCCTACCGGTCGTGTTTCCGCCTCGAATGCGATCCCTTTGAAAACAAAGGACAAGTTCGATATCGTTACGCGGCTCGCGATTTTGGGCGACGCAGACGCGGCGAATTTACTCACAGCTCTCGAAAAAACTGAAACCAGCGACGACGCAAAGCGATATGCGTATGCCGCGCGTGCCGGCTTTGGAAGCGCGGAGAACAAGGCAAAGTACTGGAACGATTTTGTAAACAACAAAGAGATCAGCGAAAGCTGGATCGAGGCGGCATTTGGGCCGTGGAATTCGATCCGCCATAACCAACTCACTCTGCCGTATCTGCAAAAGGCCTTGCAAGAGCTGCCAAACCACAAACGAAACCGAAAGATATTCTTCGTCAACGGCTGGCTCGCGGCCTTTATCGGCGGCCAGCGCAGCGAAGAAGCGCTAAATATCGTCAACAAATTCCTCGCCGACAACCCAAGTCTTGACAACGACCTGCGACTGAAGATCCTCGAAAACGTCGATCTGATCGAACGGGCCGTGAAGATAAGAAAGAAGTGGAACCACTAAATAACACGAAATAACACGAAATCGAGTGAATAGCGATCGCATTCGTTCGTGTTCTTTCGTGTGCTTTCGTGGATACGGTTTTCTGGCCAGTAATCTTGACAGAAAAGTAATGATTTGAGATGATTTGGCTTACGGGAATCGGCAAAATCATTGTCTGAGTTGAGTTTATGAAGATTTCGGCACAAGAAGAATATGGCCTGCGATGCCTCGTGCAGCTCGCGACATTGCCAGATGGTGAGTCGTTGACGCTGCCGCAGATCGCCCAGCGCGAGGGCATTTCGACGGCAAACGCGGGCAAGCTCATGTGGCTTTTGAATAAAGCCGGTTTTGTAAATTCGACTCGCGGGACAAAGGGCGGATACTTTTTGGCGCGGCCCGCGAGCGACATTCGCCTCAGCGAGATCATAAAGGTGCTGGGCGAAGAAGTGATCAACAAACACTGCGACAGTTACACCGGCGTGCTCGATTCGTGCGTGCACAAGGGCGACTGCGGCATTCGCCCCGTGATCGTCGGTCTGCACGAGATCGTCGAGAACGCGCTCTCGCAGATAACGTTGGCGCAGCTTGTGGGCAGCGAGCGCTCGGTCGATGCGATGTTTCACGCCATCCAGGGCATTCATCGAACCATTGAGCCACAAAGAATTTGAAAGGAGAATTTCAACGCAAAGACGCGAAGGTGCAAAGACGCAAAGTAATGAAAGAAATTAAAGCAGGAGCTTAGTCATACTTGTCTTCTTTGCGACTTGGCGACTTTGCGTTAAAAAAAACCATGTCAACAGCAGCAGAATTACTTACAAATCGCGAATACAAATACGGCTTTGTCACCGACATTGAGTCGGACGTTATCCCGAAGGGGCTGAGCGAAGACACGGTGCGTCTGATCTCGTCGAAAAAGAACGAGCCGGAGTGGATGCTCGAGTTTCGTCTCAAGGCGTATCGAAACTGGTTGAAGATGACCGAGCCGGACAATTGGGCAAACTTCGATTATCCCCGCATCGATTTTCAAAACATCTCGTATTATTCGGCGCCAAAGCAAAAGCCGTCGAAAGCGAGCCTAGACGAGGTCGATCCGGAATTGCTGCGGACATTTGAGAAGCTCGGCATCCCGATCACCGAACAGAAAATGCTCGCGAACGTGGCGGTCGATGCGGTGTTCGACAGCGTGTCTGTCGCAACAACCTATAAGAAAAAGCTGCTCGAGGCCGGCGTGATATTCTGCTCGTTCACCGAGGCCGTCGCCGACTATCCCGAACTGATCCAGAAGTATCTCGGCTCTGTCGTGCCCGTTAACGACAACTATTACGCCGCGCTCAACTCGGCGGTTTTCTCGGACGGCTCGTTCGTTTTTATACCGAAAGGCGTGAGATGTCCGATGGAGCTCTCGACATATTTTCGTATCAACACGCAGGAATCGGGACAGTTTGAACGCACCCTAATTGTTGCAGAAGAAGGCGGTTACGTCGCCTATAACGAGGGCTGCACGGCGCCGCAGTTTGATACGAATCAGCTTCACGCTGCGGTCGTCGAGTTGGTTGCTCTGGATGACGCCGAGATCAAATACTCGACCGTGCAGAACTGGTACGCCGGCGACGAGACGGGAAAGGGCGGCATTTATAACTTTGTTACAAAACGCGGCGCGTGTCGCGGTGTGAATTCGAAAATTTCATGGACACAAGTCGAGACCGGCTCCGCGATCACCTGGAAATATCCGAGCGTTATCCTGCAGGGCGACAATTCGATCGGCGAATTTTACTCGGTCGCGCTGACAAACAACGCCCAGATCGCCGACACGGGCACAAAGATGATCCACCTCGGCAAAAATACAAAATCGACGATCATCTCAAAGGGAATATCAGCGGGTAGGTCGAACAACTCGTATCGCGGGCTTGTAAAGGTGATGCCAAAGGCGACGGGCGCGCGCAACTACACGCAGTGCGATTCGATGCTGATCGGAGGCAAATCAGAGGCGAACACGTTTCCGTATATCGAGGTGATGAACAACACAGCCAAGGTCGAGCACGAAGCGACAACATCGAAGATAAGCGAGGAGCAGTTATTTTATCTGCAGCAGCGCGGCATCTCGCAGGAAGACGCCGTTTCGCTGATCATTAACGGTTTTTGCAAAGAAGTTTTCCGCGAGCTGCCGATGGAATATGCGGTCGAGGCGACGAAGCTTTTGGGACTGAAACTTGAGGGAAGTGTTGGGTAACTTTAGCCACAGAGAACACAGAGGTGACCGAGAAACCTCAGTGTTCTCTGTGAACTCTGTGGCAAAAATATTGTGAGATCGATCCACCCGCAAAACCAACCGCAACCAAAAGGCCATTATTCACCGGGCATTGAGCACGACGGCTTGATCTATGTTTCTGGGCAGTTGCCGATGGATTTGGTTTCGCGAGAGCCGTTTGCCGGTGACATTGAGACGCAGACGGAACTAGCGCTGAGGAATGTTGAGGCGGTTCTGAAAGCAGCGGGCAGTGATTTAAGCAACGTTTTACAGATGACGATCTATGTTTCGGATATTGAGTTGTGGTCGAAGGTCAACGAAGTTTACGCACGCGTGATGGGCGAGCACCGACCCGCAAGAGCGATCGTGCCGGTCAAGGATCTCCATTTTGATACGAAGATAGAGATACAGGCTATCGCGGCGAAGAAAGAAGATTAGCCACGAATGCCACGAATAGCACGCATGAAAAAATATCTTAGTTTGGATGATTTTATGAGAGGTTTTGGTCTGTTTGTGACGATGTTTATACTCACATTCGCGGCGAGTGGACAGGTTAAGCGTGCGGTCGAATCTCCTGATGCGCCGAAGGCGATCGGGCCGTATTCGCAGGCGATCATTGCCAATGGTTTTGTTTACACCGCAGGTCAAATTGGAACTGACCCGAAGACCGGCACGTTAGTCGAGGGCGGCATCGCAGAGCAAACCGAACAGGTGCTTAGGAACCTCGCGGCAGTTTTGAAGGCGGCGGGCAGCAGCCTCGACAACGCGGTAAAGACGACGGTCTTTCTCGCCGATATGAACGATTTTGCAAAGATGAACGAGATTTACGCAAGATTTTTTAAGAAACCGTATCCGGCTCGCTCGACCGTTGAGGTCGCGCGTCTGCCGCGTGACGCTAAGATCGAGATCGAGGTTGTCGCCGTAGTAAAATGATGAATATCTTTCAGTTTTACGGCATTGATTGGCTCGCGACGGTTTGCGGTCTTGCAGGCGTGTTTCTGCTCGGCAGCAAAAAAAAGCAAGGGTTTCTGATCTTTATGCTCGCGAGCGCAAGTTGGGTGACATTCGGTTTTCTGACCGGCAGTTACGCGGTGATCGTCGGCAGTTCGACATTTTTCTTTATGCATTTCCGCGGCTGGCTCAGGTGGCGGCGCGACGAAAAGGAGCGGATTGATACAGACATGTCAGCTGCGAAGGAGTGTTTATGAAGCTAAAGATATTTCAGGTTGATGCATTTACAAAAGATCTTTTCGCAGGCAATCCGGCCGCGGTCGTGCCGCTCGACGCGTGGCTGCCGGATGACGTGATGCAAAGGATCGCTGCGGAAAATAACCTCGCCGAGACTGCGTTTTTTGTAAGGAACGGCGACACGTACGAGATCAAATGGTTTACGCCGACGGTTGAGATCGCGTTGTGCGGTCACGCGACGTTGGCGAGTGCGTATGTCGTGTTCAGGATCGTTGGCCACGACAGCGACAAGATTCAGTTTCGCTCGCACATTAGCGGCGATCTATTTGTCGAGCGCAAGGACGATCTGTTTGTGCTCGACTTTCCGTCGTATCCGCCGGTGAAGTTCGACCTGCCGGTTTTGGGCGAAATACTTGGCCGCGAGCCGCTCGAAATTACCGAGGCAGGCGGATATGTGGTCGCGCTTTTTGCAACCGAGGCAGATGTCGCCGCGATAACGCCAGACTTTAGGGCAATGAACGATTTGGATACACACGCCGTCGTGGTCACCGCAAAGGGCTCCAGTAGCGACTTTGTTTCGCGCTTCTTTGGTCCGGCCGTCGGTGTCGACGAGGATCCGGTTACAGGCTCGTCACATTGCCGTCTTATTCCGTATTGGGCCGCAAAACTTGGTAAGACCAAACTGTTTGCGCGGCAGATATCGAAACGCGGCGGCGAAATTTATTGTGAGTTGATTGACGATCGCGTCAAGATGGGCGGCAACGCCGTGTTGTACATGAAGGGTGAGATCTATGTCGATGCCACAGGCGAAAAAAGCGTCGCGGCCTGAGGCTGTCAGCGTGCGGCTTGCCGAGCGTGATGACGCAGCGGCGATCTCGCAGGTGATTTGCGAGGCATTTGGCCGACTTCGCGAGCATTATACGGCGGAAGCATTTGAGGTTGTCGCGTCGCCGCCGGAGGAAATTGTTTCGAGATTTGACGAAGGTCCGCAGTGGGTGGCTGAACTTGACGGTCGAATTGTTGGAACCGTTTCGGTTAACGTAGAGAATGGCGATCTTTATGTACGCAGCATGGCGGTCGTACCGCATGCGCAAGGCCGCGGCGTCGCTCACAAACTGCTTGACGCGATCGACGAATATGCCGCCGGCACCGAGCACAAGCGCATCTTTTTGTACACGACGTACTTCACGCCGGGTGCAAAAGAGCTTTATGAAAAGCACGGTTACGCGCGGGTTCGCGACACAACGGCGGAAGAATGGTACGGCGTGCCGGGCCTTGAGATGGAAAAAATGTTGAATTAGCCACAGGGCACATAGAGTTAGCGAGATTTTGCTTGGTGTACTCTGTGATCTCTGCGGCTGAAAAAAAATATGTTACTAGAAGTAAAAAACTTACACGCCGGTATCGACGGCAAAGAGATTTTGAAGGGGCTGAATCTGCAGGTTAAGACCGGCGAGGTTCACGCGATCATGGGGCCGAATGGTTCGGGCAAATCGACATTGTCGAAGGTGTTGGCCGGTCATCCGAGTTACGAAGTGATGTCGGGCGAGGTTTTGTACGAAGGCAAAGATCTGCTGGAGCTCGAGCCTGACGAGCGCGCACGGAGCGGCGTTTTTATGGCGTTTCAATATCCGGTTGAGGTGCCGGGCGTGTCGAATTCGCAGTTTCTGCGCCTCGCGTATAACGAGAAGATGAAGCACGTTGGCGCCGAGGAGCTCGACCCGCTCGAGTTCAACGATTACCTAAAAGAAAAGGCAAAGATCGTCGATATGGACCCGCAGTTCTTTAAACGTTCGGTGAACGAGGGCTTTTCGGGCGGTGAAAAAAAGCGAAACGAAATTTTGCAGATGGCCGTGCTCGAGCCAAAACTCGCGATACTTGACGAGACGGATTCGGGTCTCGATATCGACGCGCTTCGTATCGTCGCCGAGGGCGTCAACAAACTTCGCTCGTCGGACAAAGCGATAATCCTCGTGACGCACTATCAGCGACTCTTGAATTTCATAGTGCCCGACATGGTTCACGTGCTCGCCGGCGGCAAGATCGTCAAAGAGGGCGGCAAGGAGCTCGCGCTTGAGCTCGAAGAAAAGGGCTACGACTGGGTAAAGGCGGCCGGCGGTAAGTAGGTGAAAGAAGCTTTGCGAATTATCTTGCCGCTTTACTTGCTGGCATTTTTTGTCGTCGCGTTTCTCTGGCGATCGTACCTGGTTTACAAACGCACCGGAGTTAACCCATACGTCGTCGGCAAGTCTGACAGACCGATAGATTTCATCGAGAACTATTATCCGATACCGCTCGTCGTGATCGCGATCAATACACTTCTCTTTTCGCTTTTCCCGAGTGTTTATCAGTTCGCGACGCCGATAGTTTGGTTGGATAACACGATTGTTCAAGTGGCCGGACTCGCGTTGATGTTTTTCGCTCTTATGTGGACAGCAACGGCGCAGATGCAGATGGGCAAATCGTGGCGTATCGGCATCGATACTGAGAATAAAACTGAGCTCGTCGAAAAAGGTTTGTTTAAGATTTCGCGTAACCCGATTTTTCTCGGAATGCGCGTTGCGCTTCTCGGGTTTTTTCTCGCATTGCCGAATGCCTTCACGCTCGCCGCAGTTGCGCTCGCGGAAATTCTGATGCAAATGCAGGTGCGACTCGAAGAAGAATTTTTAACCGGCGTGCACGGCGACAAATATCGCGAATTTTGCAGCCGCGTGCGGCGGTGGATTTAGTTTCTGGAGAGGATTTTGACATGACGTTGACGCGCACCGTAAAGGAAACAAACTTTACGGAAGATTTTAAAAAGTTTATAGCGAGCGAAAGCGACACGACGCTTCGTGAGTTGCGTGAAAAAGCATTTGCCTACTTTGCGGCGAACGGCTTTCCCACGCCGCGACACGAAGACTGGAAATACACTAACGTTGCCGCAGTGGTCAGTGATAGGTGGTCAGTGGTCAGTGGTCAGTCGTCAATATCACGAGATGATTTGGCGCCGGTGAATGATTTTAGTTATACGCGCAATGGATTTACGGCACTGAATATGGCGTTTGGCGAGTTTCACCTTGTTAGAATTCCGAAGGAAACCTCGGTCGATAAGCCGATAGAGATCGATTTTGCTGCGGATGACGGCGCCGCGATCTTTCCGCACTTCGTGGTCATCGCTGAGGCCGGAAGCAAGGCGACGATCGTCGAAAGTTATGACTCCGGGTCGAGGAGCTTTACAGATGCCGCTGTGCAGATCGTCGTCGAGGAGAATGCAAATCTGACGCATTACCGCGTACAAAAAGATTCAGCCGAGGCGTTTAACTACGGCGTTACCGAAGTAACGCTTGGCCGCGGCAGCCGTTACGATTCGACAAATATTAATCTTGGCGGCGCATTGTCACGACACGACATTGAGCTGAAATTTACCGCGACAGGCGGCGAAGCGTTTGTCGACGGGCTTTATATGTTAAGCGGCGGGCAGCACAGCGACACACACTCGATCATCGATCACATGGTGCCGAATTGCATTTCACATCAGTCATATAAGGGCGTGCTCAACGACAAATCGCGCGGGGTTTTTAACGGCAAAGTTTTTGTCCGCGAAAACGCGCACGGCACCGACGCTCAACAGTCGAACAAAAATCTGCTGCTCTCGAACGACGCTCGCGTCGATACAAAACCGCAGCTTGAGATTTTTAACGACGACGTTAAATGCTCGCACGGCGCAACCGTAGGGCAGCTTGAGGAAGAGGAATTATTTTATTTGCTGACACGCGGCCTGCCTGAGACGTTGGCGAGAAACCTGCTAACATACGGTTTTGCGGAGGAGATAATTAATAAGATCGGGATCGAGGAGATAAAAAACGAACTTGATAAAGCCGTTCTGAACCGGCTGAACACAAAATTGGAGGGTTAAAAGTTATGAGAGCAAGAACTTCGTTGATAATTGAAGAAAAAATATTGGCCAAAATTGATGAGATCGCGGGCGAAAAGCATCGTCGCGCCGCAGTTATCGAGACTGCTTTGCTCGAATATATCGAACGCGAAGAGAAAAAAGCCAAGTCAAAACCGGCTGCTCCGGCAACTGCGAAATCGCGGGCCATTGCGGCCGCTAAGCGATAAACATGACCGCTGTAAAAACAATGAGCAACTGGGACGTTGAAAAAGTTAGAAAAGATTTTCCGGTGCTGTCGCAAACGGTGAATGGCAAGCCGCTGGTGTATCTCGACAACGCGGCGTCGTCGCAGGTGCCGCAAAGTGTGATCGATCGGACTGCGAAATATCTCGCTGAAGAGCATTCGAACATTCATCGTGGCGTACATTACCTATCGCAGCATGCGACGACGGCGTACGAGGCTGCGCGTGAAAAGGTGAAACGCTTTATCAACGCGCCGGATGTGAAGGAATGCATCTTTGTTCGCGGTACGACTGAGGGCATAAATCTCGTTGCGCAAAGCTACGGCAAAAACTTTATTAGCGCGGGCGACGAAATCCTCGTCTCGCTTATGGAGCACCACTCGAACATCATTCCGTGGCAGATGGTTGCCGAGGAGCGGGGAGCGACGATCAAGGTCATTCCGATGAATGAAAGCGGCGAGCTAATCATCGACGAATACGAAAATTTACTGAATGAGCGCACAAAGATCATCGCCTTGGCCCATGTGTCAAATTCGCTTGGAACAGTAAACCCGATCAAGGAAATGATTGAGTTTGCGCACAAGTTCGGCGTGCCGGTCTGCGTCGATGCGGCGCAGAGCGTGCCGCACTTTCCGGTTGATGTGCAGGATCTGGATGCAGATTTCTATGTTTTTTCAGGTCACAAAATGTTCGCGCCCACCGGCGTTGGCATCGTTTACGGCAAGCGGAAATGGCTGGACGCGATGCCGCCGTATCAAACCGGCGGAGGCATGATTCGCACTGTCAGTTTTGAAGGGACGACTTTTGCGCCGATACCCGAAAAGTTCGAGGCCGGCACGCCCGCAATAGCCGCGGGCATCGGTCTCGGAGCAGCGATCGATTACATCAACGCAATTGATTTCGAGGCCGCTGCCGCTTACGAACACGAGTTGCTCGAATACGCGACCACACGGCTCGCCGATATTCCCGAGGTCAAGATCATCGGTACGGCAGCAAACAAAGCGAGCGTTCTGTCGTTCACTATCGAAGGCATTCATCCGCACGACATTGGCACGATTCTCGATCAGCAGGGCATCGCCGTTCGCGCCGGCCATCATTGCGCGCAGCCGGTGATGCAGTTTTTTGACGTGCCTGCGACTGCGCGCGCATCCTTCGCGTTTTATAATACTCGGCAAGAAGTCGAAAAACTTGCCGACGCGGTGCAGAAGGTAATTGAAGTATTCGCGTAGCACAGACATTTAACTCCGCGCTTGTGAGCGCAGTCACTTAACATCAAATCGGCCGTGACGGATAATATTGCATATGTATTCGGATCTTTACATAGCCCAACACGCAAACCTGCGTCCGGTCACTGAGATTGCGGAGCAACTCGGGCTCGGCGCCGCCGACATCGACATTTACGGCAGCCCCTATATTGCGAAGGTTCGGCTCGACGTTCTGGAGCGTTTAAAGGACAGGCCGAATGCGAAGTACATAGACATTTCGGCGATCACGCCGACGCCCCTGGGTGAAGGAAAATCGACGACATTGATCGGCCTCGGTGAGGCGATGAAGCATCTCGGCAAACGTTCGGTCGTAAGTTTGCGCCAGCCATCGCAGGGGCCGACCTTTGGCATCAAGGGCGGCGCGGCCGGCGGCGGCTATGCGCAGGTCGTGCCGATGGAGACCTTCAATCTGAACCTGACGGGCGACATTCACGCGGTAACCGCTGCAAACAATCTACTTGCGGCGATGGTCGACAACAAGCTTCTTCGCGGCAACCCGCTTAATATCAATCCTCATAGCATCACGTGGAAGCGCGTCGTCGACACCAACGACCGCGCGCTCCGCAAAATAATCGTCGGTCTCGGTGGCCGTATGGAAGGCGGTATTCCGCGCGAGACAGGTTTTGATATCACGGTCGCGTCCGAGGTGATGGCGATACTTGCCTTGACGACGTCACTGCAAGATATGAGAAAGCGCTTTGGCCGCATCGTCGTCGGCCTCACGCACGACAAGAAGCCCGTTACGGCTGATGAGATTGGCGCCGCCGGAGCTATGACCGTTTTAATGCGCGACGCGATTCGTCCGACGATCATGCAGACGCTCGAGAATACACCTGCTCTTGTTCACGCGGGCCCGTTTGCAAACGTGGCGCATGGCAACAGCAGCATTCTCGCCGACCTGATCGGCATAAAAACGGCAGATTATCTGATGACCGAGTCGGGTTTTGGCGCCGACATTGGCGCGGAAAAATTCTTTAACATCAAATGCCGTTACAGCGGCCTCAAACCGGACGCCTGCGTGATCGTCGCAACGATCAGAGCTTTAAAGTCGCACAGCGGAAAATACAAGATCGTCGCCGGTAAAGCTCTGCCGCGCGAAATGCTTGAGAACAGCGTCGCGGACGTCGAGGCCGGCGCCTCGAACCTGAGAAAACAGATCGAGAATGTAAAACTACACGGTGTAACGCCCGTCGTCGCGATCAATGCGTTCGAGAGTGACCACGCTGACGAGATCGAGGCTGTAAAGCGCATCGCCATCGAATCCGGCGCTCTGGGCGCCGCCGTCTCAACGCACTGGGCCGATGGCGGCAAAGGTGCGATCGCGCTTGCCGAAATGGTCATCGACGCCGCGAATCAGCCACATGAATTCAAATTCCTTTACGAACTCGACCAGCCGATCAAGGCAAAGATCGAAACCATCGCGACAAAAATTTACGGCGCGAAAGACGTCAGCTATACTTCGCAGGCAAGCGAGCAGATAGCGTCGTACGAGGCAAACGGTTTTGGTAACCTTCCGATCTGCATGGCAAAGACTCACCTCAGCCTGAGTCATGACCCGACGCTAAAAGGAGCTCCGACCGACTTTACCTTCCCCGTTCGCGAGGTTCGCGCCAGTGTCGGCGCCGGATTTATCTACCCTGTCTGCGGCGACATGCGAACCATGCCCGCGCTGCCCGAACACCCGGCCGCCGAACACATCGATATCGATGAGAATGGGAATGTTGTCGGCCTCTTCTGATTGGAGGTTGGTCGCCTCGGATAATACAATTGGGCTATGTCCGAATTGAATGAGCTTTACCAAGAAACAATTTTAGAACACAACAAGAATCCGCGAAATTTTCGCGAGATCGAGGATGCGCGCTATGTGGCGCTCGGGAACAATCCGCTGTGCGGCGATGCGTTGCAGGTTTTTGTTAAGGTGGACGGCGATGTCGTATCTGATATTGCGTTCAGAGGCTCGGGCTGTGCGATCTCAAAGGCGTCGGCCTCGATGATGACGCAGGCTATTAAGGGACGAACGATCCATGAAGCAGAGGAGTTGTTTGACGAATTTCACCGCATGGTCACCGGCTCGCTCGACCCGGAGGCTGAAGAAACTCACCTCGGCAGTTTACGTGCGTTTTCCGGCGTGATCGAATTTCCGGCGCGTGTAAAATGCGCTTCGCTTAGCTGGCACACCTTGAACGCCGCTCTTCACGGTGACGAAAGTATTTCAACAGAGTAAGCAAATCACACCGCCCACTCGCCGCAAAACGCCAGCGTTGCCGAGCCTGTGATCACGATTCTTTGGTCATCGCGCCACACGACTTTTGTCACACCGCCTACGGAATGCACATTTACGCTTCGCTTCGTCTTTAGTAAAAACGCGCTCAGCACCGCCGCTCCGCTCGCACACGTGCCTGACGCAGCCGTCTCGCCGGCGCCGCGTTCCCAAATACGAATCTCGATGTTTTCTTTATCAATCACTTTTACAAACACGATGTTCGCACGCTCTGGAAAAACTTCGTGAGTCTCCATCTCGCGCCCAACGGTTCGCCAATCGAAGTCAAAATCATCAACGAAAATACACGCGACTGGATTGCCAACATTAATGGCTGAGTAATTGTAATGTTGGCCACCGACATCGATCGGCTCGTTTACGACGACGTCGCGTCTTGAGTCTGTGATTGCGGGAATGTCATTACTGGCAAACTTCGGCTCGCCGATCTCCGCATCGAACCAAAATTCTCTGTCCCCGATCTTTTCGAGCAGATTGTAAGTTTTAATACCGCTGCGTGTCGCGAGCCGCAGTTGTTTTTCACTCCAAAGTTCTTTGAAGTGCAGATATGCGACGGCGCACCGCGTGCCATTACCCGAAAATCCCGCAACGCTGCCATCCGGATTTACGATCTCACAAAAATAATCGGCGTCGGCTATCTCAGGAACCCAGTCTTTGTCCCGACTCGTCGGGATTCTGACAAGAACGGCGATGCCGTCAGCCCCGACACCTGTGTTGCGATTGCACATTGCAATTGCGAGTTGCGGCAGTTGGGCATTGCGGGCAGCATCACGTTCGAACACTATGTAATCGTTACCAAAGCCGTGAAATTTGCAAAAGGGAATTGCGGTCATTTGGCTTTCTTAATCGAGACAATTGTTTCGGTCGGGTGGTTGTATTCGAGCACAAAATCCACTTGATCGCCGATCTTCAGCGGCTTTAATTCGGCCTTATTTTTCACAAAAAATTCCATTCGCATCGCCGCCATCACGCCGGGGATGTCTTCGTGATCGAGCTCGACCGAGCCTAGTTCATTGTTGATTTTCGTTACCTTGCCGCGTGCGTTGTAATTGCCGTCCTTTGGCAGCGCAGCTGTCGTGGTCGGCGTCGGTTGGGTTTTGACCGCGTCATTAGCGGATATAGGATTGCTTTTTTCGCAACCGAAGCCGGAAAGCACTAGTAGAATCGTCGAGAGTGTGAAAACGGTTTTTGAAAGCAACATAGTGGTAAAATGATGAAATACACCTTGATGATATCTAATTATGGCGCCGTTAATTGTCCTAATCGTAGCATTCATGTTAATTTTTGCCGCCAATAGATTTTTTCTAAGCGGCAGACTTAGCATTTCTCAGATCGGCCGTTATGCGCTCGCGTTAATGATGCTAATTGCCGGCATCAGTCATTTTACGCCAACCGGCATCGAGGTGATGACGCAAATGATGCCGGACGCAATTCCATACAAACGCGAGCTCGTCTATTTTACAGGCGTTTGCGAGCTGGCGTCCGTCCCCGGTCTGATATTGCAGAGGACATCGCGTCTTACCGCGATCATGCTCATAATTTTCTTTATCGCCGTTCTGCCCGCAAATATCGCGGGCAGTCTAAAGCAAGTGAATTACAGCGGCATGGAATACGGCGCGTTGTATTTACTTTTCCGCGTGCCGCTGCAGATGCTCTTCATCTGGTGGGCGTGGTATTTTGGTTTACGCAAAAACCAAGCGATCACCGCTTAACCGGCGTTATCTTTAATGTCAGTGTCTCGCTGCCGCGCACTATCACGACCTCGTACTCGACATCGGCTTTCATCTCGCCAAGTATCGCAGTGTAGTCATAGACGTTCTTCACGTCTTTGCCCGCGAGTTTCACCATCTTGTCACCGGTCTTCAAACCGGCACGCGACGCGGGGCTGTTTTCACGCACGCCGTCGAGCACCATACCGTCCGTTGAGTCGGCGTAGGTCGGTATCGTGCCGAGTGAAATGCTAAAGCCGGTTCGTCCGCCCGTATTCGCCGATTTCGCGACCGTGTATGTCGGCCGCTGCGGATTTTCGTCGACGGCCTTTGCGATTGCCGCAACATAAGCGACGATCTGCTGCAAACCGACGTAATTAATTTTGTCAGCCGTGTCCGATGGTTTGTGATAATCGAGATGCGTGCCCGTAAAAAAGAACAGCACAGGGATCTGTTTCCCGTAAAATGAAGAGTGATCCGACGGGCCAAAGCCGTCTTCGTTGAGTTGTAAAGTGAAGACAGATTTTGCCGCACTCGATATCGAAAACGGTTGATTCGAACCCGTTACGACAGTACCTGAACTGGTAACATGCTGCGGATTTTTGTTTTCGACCATGCTTTTCCACTCGCTTGCCGTCCCAATCCCGCCGATGGTCAGTTTCTTATCGTTCAGGCGACCGACCATGTCGAGATTTATCATCGCAACTGTTTTGTCGAGTGGAAAGACAGGGTTGTTGACGTAAAACTTTGAACCAAAAAGGCCGTCTTCTTCGCCGCTGAACGCGATGAAGATGATCGTGCGTTTGTTTTTCTTTTCCTTTGCAAATTGGCGCGCAAGCTCAATGATCGCCGCCGTGCCCGAGGCGTTGTCATCGGCGCCGTGATGTATCTCGGTCGAATTTGCCGCGAGGCTGCCTTGTCCGCCGCGACCCAAGTGATCGTAATGTGCACCGATAACTATGGCTTCGTTCTTTAATACTCGGTCGTGGCCATCGAGGATACCGATGATGTTGTAACCGGCTTTCGCATTTGTCGCGATCACGCCCTTTGTTGGTTCGGGCGCGTCAGCGTGTGGGTTGCGCACGGGCGTGTACGAGAACGACTGCATGTAAGATGGCTTGCCGTTCGCGGATCTCGCACCGGGCTTGAGTCTCATTCGGGCAAACTGGTTTGCGACATAACCGGCGGCGTACGTCGCACCACGCTCGCCCGTGCGACGACCTTCGAGTTTGTCGGACGCGAGATACGTGACGTGCCTGCGAAGATTTGTCTCGAGTGCATCGACACGCGCGGGCTGAGCCTTTTGCGCCGAAACGCTTACAACAAACGAAAGTAATAATAGAAAACTTAAAAATTGCTTTTTCATAACTACTCGATCAGAGCTCTATCGACCTCTTGAAAAACTGCATCAACTTTGCGGCAGTCGCGACGCGTTGATTTGTTGTAATGACGTCGGCTTTTGACATCCGGTTGCGGACACGGCCGTCCTGTTCGATGCGGAATGCTTTTCCGGCCGAGAACCAGACCTTGATCTCGGACGGTTTGGGTGCGAGCACGTCGTCCGTGTAGAAATAGTAAACGAGCGCACCCGCGTCGGAAAAAAGATATTCTTCGCGGTATTTGCGGTCCGAGACTTTCCTCTCATTGACGACAAAAACTAGCTGATCCGGATACAGACGCTTCTCGTCGTTGCCGCCACGGTAAAAGAATTTGTAACTTTGGCCATAGATGCCAACGGCTCGCCATTGGTGACGCCGCGAATTTATCGTCAGCTCGTTCATCACAAGCTCGCCGTATTCGCCCTGATCGTCGTCCGCCTCGCAAAGCCGGGCTTTTTCGGCGATGTCGGCGTAGCGTTTTTGTATCGCCTCGACGCTCTGAGCAAAACCCGCGTCTGCCGCAAGCAGAAGTATCGCAATTAGTAGAATGTTAGTTTTCATGATCTGCTGAACGAGTCGGGCATCTGATTCTTGTATTATAACCGCTTTCAGCGTTGTTTAATGACTAGGTCATTCGGCAGACGTAACAGTCAATGGAACGCTAGGGTTAAAAAACTCCGTCCACAATTGCGTTCAGCGTCACAGAAGGCCGCATCGCGGCGTAAGCCTTTGTAGAATCGGGGTGATAATAACCGCCAACATCCTGTGATTTGCCTTGCGCAGCGATCAATTCCTCATTAATTTTTGCTTCATTGTCCTGCATTGCTTTGGCAATAGGGGCGAATTTCGCAGCAATCTCACCATCTGCAGTTTGAGCTGCTAAGGCTTCTGCCCAATACATCGCAAGATAAAAATGCGAACCGCGGTTATCAATTCCGCCGACTTTTCGAACCGGAGATTTATCCGTTGCTAAAAATTTCGCATTCGCTTCGTCCAAAGCATCAGCGAGCACCTGAGCCTTTTGGTTATTTTGGGTTTGTGCCAAATGCTCAATACTCGCCTGCAGAGCTAAAAATTCACCGAGTGAATCCCAACGCAAGTAGCCTTCTTTTGCAAATTGTTCGACGTGCTTTGGAGCGCTGCCGCCGGCACCGGTTTCAAACAAACCGCCGCCGTTCATCAGCGGAACTATTGAAAGCATTTTGGCGGAAGTGCCAAGTTCCAAGATCGGGAACATATCGGTCAGATAATCTCTTAAAACATTGCCCGAAACCGAAATCGTATCTTTGCCCTCGCGTCCACGCCTCAAAGTTTCGATCATTGCGTCTTTTACATCCATAATTCTGATGTCGAGACCGCTTAGATCATGATCTCGCAGGTACTTTTCTACTTTTCTGATAATCTGCGAATCGTGTGCTCGCTGTTTATCGAGCCAGAAAATGGCTGGCGTATCAGAAAGTCTTGCACGGGTTACCGCCAATTTTACCCAATCCTGAATCGGAGCATCTTTGGTCTGGCAAGCTCTGAAGATATCGCCGTTTTCAACTTTTTGTTCCAACAAAACATTACCGCTGTCGCCCTCTAACTTCACCGTTCCCGCTCCCGACATTTGGAAGGTTTTGTCGTGCGACCCGTATTCCTCTGCTTTTTGAGCCATCAAACCGACATTCGGAACTGAGCCGAACGTTTTTGGGTCGATCGCTCCGTTTTGCTTCATGTCCTGAATGATCGCGTCGTAAAAGCCTGCGTAAGTTCGGTCCGGAATGATGCAGACGGTGTCTTCTTCTCTGCCGTCTTTGTTCCACATTTTTCCGCCGCCGCGCACCAAGGCCGCCATCGAAGCGTCAACGATCACGTCCGAAGAAACGTGGAAATTGGTTATTCCTTTGTCGGAATTTACCATCGCGAGTTTCGCTCCGTTTTCGATAGCCTTGGCGATGTCGGCTTTGATTTCGGCTTCTCTGGTGTGACCGGAAATCTTTTCAAGAAGTGTTGCCAAGCCAAAGTTCGGATTGATGTCTAAGCTGTTAAAGGTATCAGCATATTTCGCAAAAACGTCTTTGAAATAAGTTTCAATGATCGCCCCAAAAATGATCGGATCGGAGATCTTCATCATCGTCGCTTTCAAATGTACGGAGAGAAGCACGTCTTTTTCTTTAGCTTCGCTGATCGCTTCCTGAACAAAAGATTTCAACGCCGCGAGATTCATTATTGAAGAATCAAGGACTTCGCCAGCCTTGAGCGGCGCGAGATCTTTTAAAACCCTTTCCGAGCCGTCATTTCCGTAGAAAACGATCCTGAATTTGCCTTCGTTTTCCACCGTGGTGGAGTTTTCGGTTCCGAAGAAATCGCCGGAACTCATATGTGCGACCGAAGTTTTCGAGTCCTTAGCCCAAACGCCCATTCGATGCGGATTTGCTTTCGCGTAATTCTTGACCGCCCTCGGGGCGCGTCTATCGGAATTTCCTTCTCGCAGCACAGGATTTACGGCACTTCCCAAACAGCGCGCATATCGTTGGTTGATGGCTTTTTCTTCGTCCGTTTTAGGTTCGGCCGCATAATTCGGCAAGGCAAAGCCCTGTTTCTGCAGTTCGGCAATAGCATCTTCGAGCTGCGGAACAGAAGCGGAAATGTTCGGCAACTTGATAATGTTGGCTTCAGGTTTTGTGGCCAATTCGCCCAACGCCGCAAGTGCATCAGGAATCTTCTGCTCATTTGTTAAATATTCGGGAAAATTGGCTAAAATTCTTCCCGCCAATGAAATATCCGGAACTTCAATTTCAATATTTGCAGATTTTGTAAAAGCCTTTACGATTGGCAAAAAAGAGTGCGTAGCCAACATCGGGGCTTCATCAGTCAAGGTGTAGTAAATTTTTGACATTTTATCGTCGAGTCAGTTAAGAAGCGTTAGAGAAAACGCTATTCTAGCCCTCTTTGAGTCAAAACTTAAATTATGAAGTGGAAATCTCGGTTTATTGGGTTAATGCCCATGCTTCTTATTCATACAAAAATCCTTGTGATAAACTGCTTTAATAAAACACAAACGGCAAGTTTTTTGTGACATCAATTTATGGCAAAGAAAGCCTCGAGCGATAAAAAAGAACTTGTTTCCATAATCATGGGGAGCAAGTCCGACTGGCCGACGATGGAGGTCGCTTCGCAGACGCTGGCCGAATTTGGCGTGGCGCACGAAACAAAAATAGTTTCCGCGCACCGCACGCCTGATTTGCTTTTTGACTTTGCGAAAGCTGCCGAGTCTCGGGGTATCGAAGTAATTATTGCCGGTGCAGGCGGCGCGGCGCATCTGCCGGGAATGTGTGCGTCGCAAACCGTCTTGCCGGTGCTCGGCGTGCCGGTCGAGAGCAAATCGCTAAAAGGTCTCGATTCGCTGCTATCCATCGCGCAGATGCCCGCCGGTATTCCGGTCGGCACGCTTGCGATCGGTGAAGCCGGTGCAAAAAACGCAGCGTTGCTGGCGCTCTCGATACTCGCAAACTCTCGCCCCGAACTTCGCAAAAAGCTACACGTATTTCGTTCAAAGCAAACAAAAAGCGTGATAAAATCCAAGTTGGTGAAGTAGTATGGAACATCGAATCGAAACAATAGTTGGGTCGCACGGGACTATCCACCTTGAAGATTTGCCGCTGGACGAGGGTGAAAAGGTCGAGGTAATCATACACAAAATGGGCAGTCCGAAGAATGGCGAAAATCCTTATCCGCTGCGTGGAACGCCCTATAGCTATGAAGACCCGTTTTCGCCATTGATTTCACTTGAGGATTGGAATGTCGAAAAATGATAATCCTCGATACGCATGTATGGGTTTGGAATGTTCAGGGTGATAAAAGGCTTAGCAAAGATCAGCAGGAATTAATTCGAAGTCACGAATCCAAAGAAATCGGAATATCTGCAATTTCATTGTGGGAAGTCGCCAAGGCCGTAGAGCTGAAACGCCTTACACTATCAAGGCCGGTTTCTGAGTGGCTCGTTTTTGCTCTCGACGCCCCAGGAATTATTCTGCTGCCGTTAACAGCAGATATAGCGGTTGAATCTACCCAACTTCCCGGGAAATTTCATAAGGACCCATTCGATCAGCTAATTGTTGCGACTGCGCGTATCTACGATGCTCCGCTTGTAACTTCTGACTCTGAGATTTTAAGTTATCCTCACGTTAAGCTGCTTCCTGGATGAATCAAATCCTTCCAAATTCAACGATCGGCGTGTTCGGCAGCGGGCAGTTGGGGCGCATGTTCACTATCGAAGCGCGCAAGATGGGCTATCGCGTGCATACATTTTCGCCATACACCGGCACGCCGACGGGACAGGTTGCCGATATCGAGACTTGCGCCGAATACGAGGATGTCGATGCGGTGCGCGAGTTTGCAAAAAGTGTCGATGTCATAACTTTTGAATTTGAGAATGTGCCGTCGGGATGCGTCGATGCCGCAGCGGAGTTTGTCGATGTGCATCCGCGAGGTGATATTTTGCATACGACGCAGAATCGTCTGCGTGAGAAAACTTTTCTTTCGCAAAATGGTTTTCCTGTCTCGCCGTTCAAACATGTCACGACGATTAACGATTTAAAAAATGCGATTGATGAGATCGGTCTGCCATGCGTGTTGAAAACCGCAGGTTTCGGTTACGACGGAAAAGGTCAGGTAAAAATCAAATCGACTGACGAGATCGAAGCTGGGTATTCTGCTCTTAACAATTCAGATGCAGTGCTCGAAGCGTTTGTCGATTTCGAAAAAGAAGTGTCCGTCGTCTGCGCACGCGCGCAAGCCGGCGAGTTTGCGCACTACGGTCTTATCGAAAACGAACACGCTAATCACATTCTCGACGTGTCGTTCTCACCGGCAATCGTATCTGAAAAAGTTTTTAACGAGGCCGTCGAGATCGCCCGAAACATTGCAGATGCCCTTGAGTATGTTGGCACGCTGTGTGTCGAATTTTTCGTGGGCAAAGACGAAAAGCTGCTTGTTAATGAATTAGCGCCGCGACCGCACAATTCGGGTCATCTCACTTTTGATGCGTGTGTTACGTCGCAATTTGAACAGCAGCTGCGCGCCGTCTGCGGCCTGCCGCTTGGCTCGACCGAGTTTTACGCGCCCTGCGCAATGGCAAACTTGCTCGGCGACCTTTGGCAAAGCGGTGAACCGAATTGGGAAGCGGCACTTGCTGATTCAAATGTGAAACTGCATCTTTACGGCAAGATCGAACCCAGAAAGGGCCGGAAAATGGGGCATATGTGCTACCTGAGTGTTTTGCCGCTCCAAGCGACGCAATCCATCAGGGCCGCTCGGAACCTCCTCGTAACGAGATCCTTCTAACTTCGGGGCATTTAGTATAAAATTCTGTAGTTGTCAGATCTGATTCCCCGCTTTTCAGGAGTGCCATGCATAAGGTTTTTTCGATATTGTTGTTCCTTGCGATGTTTGATACTCGCGGGCTTCCGCAGGGAAGTGTAACTCTCGCCCAACCTCCGATATATATAAAAGAAGTTGCAAGTCCAGATGATATTCGCTCTAATCGCGACCGCGGAAACAGGATATTGCAGGAGATCAAGGGAGTATTAAAAGATCGGTATTACGATAAGAATTTTCACGGTATTAACGTTGATGCGCGATTTAAAGCGGCTGCGGAAAAGATAAAGTCATTGCAAACAAACTCAGAGATCTTCCTTACGATCGCAGGCCTTCTAATCGAGTTCGATGATTCCCATACAAGGTTTTACCCACCCACTCGCACAAATCGCGTCGATTATGGATTTTCGATGCAGATGATCGGAAGCAATTGTTTTGTAACTGACGTTAAGAATAAGAGTGATGCGGAGACAAAAGGGTTACGCGTTGGCGACAGAATTGTTTCTATAGGACCCACTATATTGAAGCGCGAGAATCTCTGGATAGTAAACTACTTGATCTACTCGCTTATTCCACAACCTTCAGTTCAACTTTCCGTCGTCACGCCAAATGGTGCTGAGAGAAAGATTGACGTAGTCGCGCGAGTAACTACTCTTGAACAGCGTCTTAAATTGGCTGAAAAACGTCGGAACAACAAGCCGAAGGATCCACAACGCTGCCAAGAACTCGACAGCAGCCTGGTCGCATGTCGGCTTGATACATTTTCGGTCGAACGAAAACAAATTGACTATATGATGGCGGTCGCATCGCGATACGGCAAAATGATTCTGGATTTGAGGGGTAATCGGGGCGGTTTGGTCGCGATTGAAGAATATCTTACAGGACACTTTTTCGATCACGACGTAAAAATCGCAGATTTTGTTACTCGCGACAAAAGGTTGGAACGCATTGCGAACCCGAAGAAAGAGCGTAATTTTAAGGGTGAGCTGATCGTGTTGATAGACAGTAATTCTGCCTCGGCCTCAGAAGTCTTTGCCCGCGTGATTCAAATTGAGAAACGGGGTAAAATCGTAGGCGACGTCAGCGCCGGGGCGGTTATGACAAGCAATAGTATTTCGTTGGGAAACGTTCGAGGTGTTACCGGTTTCGAAAAAGTCTTTGTTTTCGGTTTGAACGTTACAGTTGCTGATCTAATTATGAGTGACGGGCAACGGCTCGAGAAAATCGGAGTCTTACCTGATTATCCGGTAGGACCGACTCAGCTTGCACTTCTTAACCGCACTGATCCGGTCCTTTCTTATGCTGCGAACCTATTGAAAGTAACCATCACGCCAGAAGACGCTGGCAAGTTCAATTTCCTTCACAAGAAGGATGAGGATGAGGAAGCTGAGACAGACGAAGGCGAAAAATGAATAAACGCCCGTTTTGAGGTCCTTAGAATCGAAAGATCCGAAAATCAAAATCAGAATGTTCTCGCCATCTGAATAAATACTTGTTAGAGAAATTCGCTGGGGGCTAAATCCGACGGCCCAGAGCCACGCCCGCTAGTACGCCTATAAACCCCGTAAACACGCTCAGAGCGAGATACGCGAACGCTGTCAAAACTTGTCTATCACGCATCAACATAAATATCTCGAGCTCGAACGCCGAGAATGTTGTAAACGCTCCTAAAAACCCGACCGCCAGCGCGAGCCGGATATTTTCGCTTACCTCGACACGTTCTGTAAACATCACAAACAAAAATCCTATCAGGAACGAACCGGTGATATTGATGACAAAAGTCGGTAGGGGAAATTTATCGCTCACATTCGCCAGTGGTGAGATGTTGATCAGATAACGCCCAACCGCGCCGAGAGCGCCGCCGACGCCAACGAAAATTATTTTTGTTGTAGTTTCCACTCACGCGATTGTACAACGTCAAATCGCTGTTATCATTGCGCGCTGCTGCGACGGCAAGCTAAACTCAAGGCTGATGGCCGAGTCAATTGCATTCTCAAAAACAAATGACCGTTCGAAGCTTTACGACGAGATCGTACCGCAGATCGAGGCGTTGGTTGCGGGCGAGAACGATCTTATTGCAAATCTTGCGAATGTCGCGGGTGTGTTGAAACAAGTCTTCGGTTTTTTCTGGGTTGGATTTTATCTCGTGAAAGAAGGTCAGCTCGTTTTGGGCCCGTTTCAGGGGCCGTTAGCATGCACGCGTATCACATTCGACGAAGGGGTTTGCGGTCACGCTTACACAACACGTGAAACCGTGATCGTGCCGAATGTAGATGAGTTTCCCGGTCACATCGTCTGCGCATCGGAATCAAAATCTGAAATCGTCGTTCCGATTGTCGACTCGGAGAACAACGTCGTCGCCGTGCTCGATGTCGATAGCGACAAGCTGGCTGACTTCACGCAGGCGGACGCCGACGGGCTTGGGAGAGTTGCAAACATTATTGAACGATTCCTTTAGGGCCACACGAACCTGATTTCAAATGACAAATATTGAATATCCGTATTGGATTTGGATAACTTTTTTTGCCGTCGTGCTGATAGCTCTTTTTGTCGATATCGGCATCGTCAACCGCAAGTCGCATGCACCTTCGCGCAAGGAAACGCTCGTATGGAGCGCCGTGTGGGTTTCGCTGGCATTGGCTTTCAATGTTTTTATTCTTTGGCAGGTTGGCTCGTTCAAAGCAAAAGAATTTTTTACCGGCTATTTGATCGAACTTTCGCTCTCGATCGATAACTTATTCGTCTTCCTGTTGATATTCGGATATTTCAAAGTTCCAAAAAAATACCAGCACCGCGTTTTGTTTTGGGGAATTTTCATGGCGATGGTCATGCGCATGGTTATGATCTTTGCCGGTGCCCAGCTGGTCGAGAGCTTTCACTGGATACTTTATGCGTTCGGCGCATTTTTGATTTACACGGGAATCAAAATGTTCGGCGAGGACGAGGCGTTTGAGCCCGAAGAAAGCGCGATCGTCCGCCTCACGACCAAATTCGTTCGCATCTCAAAACACTACGACGGCGATAAATTTATAGTTGTGAAAGACGGCGTTCGCACCGGCACGTTGCTGTTGCTCGTTTTGATCGTGATAAACGTCGCCGATCTTGTTTTCGCTGTCGATTCGATACCGGCGATTTTCGGCATCACGACCGACCGCTTTATCGTTTACACATCGAACATCTTTGCGATCCTCGGGCTTCGCACTTTTTTCTTTTTACTTGTGGAAATGGCTGAGCGGTTTCATTTTCTCAAATACGGCCTCGCGTTCGTGCTGACATTTATCGGCGTAAAAATGCTCTTGCCTCTTGCTGCGACAGGTTTGATAATGATATTAGGCGAGTCGGACGGCTCGGCCTTTGCAAATTTCCTGCGGCGGTTCCTAAATCATGAATTCGAGCAGGCGTTTATAAACATCTCGCTCGGTATCGTCGTCGGAGCGATCCTGGTCTCGATCATTCTGTCACTCATCTTTCCCAAACACGTAGTAGAAAGCGAGACCGAGACAAGTGCGTTCTAAATGAGCGATAAGAAATACAAAAAGTTTTACTTCGATTGGTGGAAGATACGTAAGAGCACGATCTATCTCATCATCGCGATTGTCGTGATAGGCGGCGGTCTTTCGTTCGGTCTTAATTACGCATCGAGAAATAACTGGTTCATCACGGATGAAGTCGGCGACATTCCACAGGACGCGGCGCGCATAATTTCGTTCGAGGGGGAAGTGCGGATCACACGTGCGGCGACGCGTGAAACGATACTTGTCACAAAAGAAACTTACGTTGCTGCGGGCGACACGATTCAGACTCTGGCTGACGGACGTGCGATCATCCAGATGATAGACGGGTCAAAATATTCCGTACGGCCAAACAGCACGATTGTTGTCAAAGATACGAATTCGCTTTTCGGCGGAAAGAATGTGCGCGTGTCACTCGATGACGGCCAGTTAAATGTCCGCACTGAAGAGCAGCAGAACGCGCAGAACATCGTCGAGGTCGCCGACACCGAAAACCGCTTGCTGCCAAACACCGACGCCAGTTTTAACGCCGATGGACAAATCAATGGCGGCGAGATACGCGTCAGCCGCGGAGGTGTCGAAACAAGTATCGCCGGCAGTCAGACGACGATAAAAGAAAACGAATTCGCATCTGTCAACGGCGGCAAACTCTCGGGTCGCGAAAAGTTGCTCGCGCCGCCGCAGCAAGTTGCGCCTGAAAACTCGACACAGATCGTCGATACCGGCGGCGGCGTGTCAGTCACATTTGTCTGGCGAGATGCCGACGGCAATCCGGCAGCAAATTATTATTTGCAGGTTTCGCGCTCGGCGACGTTTTCTGCGGACGCGTTTATCATCGATCGGGGCTCACTGCAATCTCGTGAATTTCGTTTGAACCAAATCACGCCCGGAACTTACTACTGGCGTCTAAAATCGACAGGCCGCTCAGGACAAACCACCGATTGGAATGAGCAGTGGAAATTTACCGTCGTGCAAGGCTTAACCGGCAGCCAGATCGACGCAAGCGATTTCAAAGTCGAAAACGTCGGCGGTCGTATTTATCTTATCAGTGGAAAAACTCGGCCCGGCATGGTCGTGCGGTGTCAGGGTCGCGAAACGTTTGCGAAATCTGACGGCTCTTTCCGTCTGCAAATTTCCTCGCCATCAATTTCTGCGGCCGTCGAGATCAGCGATGATCGAGGCAGCCGTTCGGGCTATGTGATCTCGCTCAAGAGCGGCGCGGTGCTTCGGCAGTATTAATGGCGGACATCGATCTAAAAAAGGGGCGCGAATCTTTTCCGCTAGAATACGATCCTGAGCGTTTTAAGATTCTCGGCGCGAATAGCAATGTAACTTCACTCTCCGACGCCGAGATCGGCGACAAGCTCGCGTCGCCGATTGATTCGCAGCCATTAGAAGAAATAATTTCATCGGGCGAAACCGTTCTCATTGTCGTTCCCGACGCTACCCGACAAACCGGAAGCGGACAGATCTTAAATTTAATTGTTCGTCGTCTTATCGCAAGCGGTACGGCACCGCACGAGATCATAATTATTTTTGCGACCGGCATTCACCGCAAGGTCACAGCGGAAGAAAAAGCCGCGATTCTCACGCCGTTTATTCTGCAGCGAATAAAAACGCTCGATCACGATCCACGCGACTTGATGCAGATCGTGCGGCTCGGCGAAACCAAAAGCGGCATCGCGGTCGAGCTCAATCGGGCAGCCTTAGAGCACGATCATGTGATAGCCGTCGGCGGCGTAACGTTCCACTATTTCGCAGGTTTTACCGGCGGCAGAAAGCTGATCTGCCCGGGTCTCGCTTCCTCGCAAACGATCTCCGCGACGCACAAGCTCGCCTTCGATTGTGAGACCTTATCTCGTCGCGAAGGCGTCGATACCGGTTTGCTGGACGGTAACGCGGTCAATGAGGCGTTTGTCGAGGCCGCCGCGTTTGCCCCGCCGTCGTTTTCGATTAACACGATTACCAACGACGACGGCACGATTGCGGATTTGTTCTGTGGCGACTGGCTTGCTTCGCATCGATCGGCTTGCGACGCGTACGCAGGCCAACACTCTATCTTGATCAGCGAAAAACGGGACATTGTGATCGCGAGCTGCGGCGGTTATCCCTACGACGTCAATGTGATACAGGCGCACAAAGCGCTTGAGGCTGCGTCGCACGCTTGTAACGATGGCGGAACAATAGTTCTACTGGGAGAGTGTCGCGACGGTCTTGGCCGCGATGATTTCTTAAATTGGTTTGAAGTTGAGAACAGCGCGGCTCTTGCAAAAAAACTATGCGAGAAATATCAGGTCAACGGTCAGACAGCGTGGAGTTTGTTGAGAAAGGCCGAGCGATTCGATGTGCGAATCTGTACGGAACTAGACGACGCAACGGTCGAGAAAATGTGTTTGAAAAAAATAGAGGCAGGTGAAATATCTACGTTCGCCAGAAACAAAAACGCCCTCGGCTACATAATGCCGATGGGCGCAAAATTCAGAGTTACAGACTAGTTATTTTTTTACTGCGAAGCTTCGCGCAATCGAGTCCGTCTGGGCGCGGATCGAGCGGAGAATTTCTCTTTGTCCCTGAAACCGCAGAATATAGATAGTCGTATCATCGGCTTTCAAAAAGTAGAATCGTCCGGCCATATTCTTCCCTGCGGCGACGTATTCAAAATTAAATATCGAGCCGCGCAGCTTGCCCGAAAAATTTTCTTCACGTCCTGCAACAAAACCCTGGCGAAATTGCAGCTTCTTTTCTTCGTCCTGATGAATCACGTCGGTAAGGAGCGTGTCTTTTGCGACAGTCAGTTTTCGAACTTCGAGCGAGCCTTCGTTGCGGTCAACAAAAACATAGCCGACATTCGGATTCGTCGCCGACGGTTTCGCCGTCATCTTCCACTTCGCGTCCGGCAGATCGAAGATATAATCGACGTTCGGGTCGCTGAATGTCTCGCCTTGCGCAAATGCGGCAAGGCTCGATAAAAGCATCAGAGCGGATAAACTAACGAACCTGAGTTTTTGTAAATTCATTTTTTCCTCGGTCACCGTCATTTTAGCTCAATAAACGCTAAAGTTCGAGGTTTTTGATGTGTAGGCGCCGCTCTTTGTTGTCTGTTTTGAAGCACATCATTGGGTATTTTTTCGCCAAAAGCCGTATTATCAGCGTCTAACGTTCGGCATCTATTTTAGCGATTTATTATTTTGGGGTATTTAACAATGAAAAGATCAGCATCGATTTTTAACAAATTTGCCGCAGCAGCGGTTATCTGGACACTCCTTGCACCGGTTCAAGTGCTGCGCGCCGAGCAGCCGTTGGCGGCAAAAGCTCTGACAGCAGAACAAAAGATACTGCATGTGCTCAACCGGCTCGGTTTCGGCGCACGTTCCGGCGATATCGAAAAGGTAAAAGCCATGGGTTTGCAGAAATATATCGCGTCGCAGCTCAATCCGGCGTCGATCAACGATACGATTGCTGATGCTAAAGTCAAGAATCTTGACATCTTTGGCATGACAACGGCCGAGCTATTTGCAAAGTATCCGAATCCAGGAGCGTTGTTACAGCAACTCGAGGGACGCAATCGTAACCAACCAAACGCGCAAAACCCAAATGGGCAGAACAATGTACAGAATCCAGATCAGATGACGCAAGACGAGCAACGTGAACGCCGACAAAAGATCGCCGAGCTTTATCAAAAGTACGATCTTAAACCTGCGGCGCAGATCGTTCCGCAGATCGTCGCAAACCGCGTGCTTCGCGCAGTTTATTCTGAAAGACAGTTGCAAGAGGTGATGGTTGATTTTTGGCAGAATCACTTTAACGTTTTCGCTGGCAAAGCTGCTGTGCGTTGGTATATTCCGAGTTACGAGCGAGACGTGCTGCGCAAAAATGCGCTCGGTAACTTCAAAGATCTCGTTGTCGGCACGGCGCAACATCCGGCGATGCTTTTTTATCTCGATAATTTCGAATCGGTTTCGCCGAATGCGCAAGCTCCGGGAAACAATCAGAATGCACAACGTCTGCAGCGAATGATGCAAAGCGGCGGTCAGCTAAATTCGCGCGCTCGTGAACAGATCAAGCAGCGAACCGGTGCGACCGATGCGCAGATCGATCAGCGCCTCAATGAGATGCGCAATAATCCGCAGGCAGCACAGCAGAGACAACGTCGCGGTATTAACGAAAATTACGCACGCGAACTGATGGAACTGCACACGCTCGGCGTCGACGGCGGTTACACGCAGAAGGACATTGTCGAGGTCGCGAAATGTTTTACCGGCTGGACGATCGCCGATCCGCGCGGTTATCGACGGGCGGCCGCAGCGACGATTCAGGGAACCGAAGATCGCCGGATGGATCGTCTGCAAAGATTGCAGGGCGTTCCAGACGATGTTGACAGCGGTGAATTTTATTTTAACTCGCGTTGGCACGAGAGCGGCGCGAAAAATGTGTTCGGCCAAAAGATCGACGAGGGTGGCGTAAAAGACGGCTTGAAAGTGATCGATACGCTTGTCGCGCATCCTTCGACAGCGAAATTTATTGCTAAGAAACTTGCCGTAAAATTTGTCAGCGACACGCCGAGCAACGCGCTTGTCGGTCGCGTTGCCGATTCGTTTAGCAAATCGAAAGGCGATATCAAAACGACGTTGAAAGCGTTGTTCAGCGACAAAGATTTTTTTGCAGCGGAGAATTATCGTGCAAAGATTAAGTCGCCATTCGAGCTTGCGGTGAGCTCGATCCGCGCGCTCGGAGCCGATACGAATGCGAGTCCGGCGATGCTCGCGATGCTAAACAAGCTTGGCGAAGTTCCATACGGTTACCAAGCGCCGACCGGTTATCCCGACACTGCCGAAGATTGGGTAAACACGGGCGCGCTGCTTGAGCGATTGAATTTTGCGGTCGCGATCGCGAGCAATCGCATTCCCGGCACACGCGTCGATCTAAAACAGTTCGAGTCGAAGGACAAGTCGCAGATCTTGGATAAATCGATCGCAGCGCTGCTCGACGGCGAGATCTCAACGGCTACAAAATCGTCGCTGCTGACGCAGATCGAGCAGCCGTTGCCCGAGGTTGGGGCCGGTAACGACCTCGGTGACGCCGACATGGACGTGCCCAACATGCGCGACGGGCAACAAGGCGGCGCTCGAAACCGACAAGCCCGTCTGCTAAATCCGTCGGGCAATCCTGACGTTTTCAAGGTGGTTAGCCTCGTGCTGGGAACGCCCGAGTTTCAGCGCCAGTAAATGTATCGTTGATATCTATCGGTCGGTAGCGCGTCGTAGCTCTGCCGACTGTTTTTTGCGAAAAAGCGATGAGAAGATTATTTTTAATTTTATTCGTTACGAGTTTACTTGCCGGAACCGTCGCGCACTCGCAGACGGTGATAAATCTTACAGATAAACAGAAGTACGAGCTCGCCGCCGAGTATTCGCGGTCACACAACGGCGTCGCGGTGCTCGTGATGAAGGGCGACAAAATTGTCTTTGAAGATTATTCAACCGACGACGCTGAGGAAATGCCGTGGTTTCTTGCAAGCGGGACAAAGTCGTTTTCGGGCGTAATGTGTGCGGCGGCTATCGAGGACAAACTTATTAAGAGCTTTGACGAGAAAGTTTCTGACACGATCACCGAATGGAAGTCCGATCCGCGAAAATCGAAGATTACGATTCGCCAATTGCTTTCTCTCACTAGCGGAATTGATGCCGGGCAGATCGGCATTGTGCCAACGTACTTCGAAGCGATATCGAGTCGAGCGTCATATCAACCTGGAACACATTTCGAATACGGTCCAGTGCCGTTTCAGATATTCGGTGAGTTGATGACGCGGAAACTGAAATCGAAAAACGAAACCGTAATGTCGTATTTGAAACGCCACATCCTCGACCCGATTGGTCTGACTGTCGCCTTTTGGCGCAAAAAGAATGATCAGATACTTCTGCCGCAAGGGGCGAGCTTGACGGCTCGCGAATGGGCGAAGTTTGGGCTTCTGCTAAAAAACAATGGCAAATGGAACGGCAAGCAGATCGTCGACGCGAAACTGCTCGATGAATTGACCGTCGGTTCGAAGGTAAATCCTGCGTACGGCCTAACGTTTTGGCTGAATGGAAAAGGCACCGGGCCATCGGGCAACGAACGAATGAATGTCGGAGGCGAAGTTCTAAACGGCGGCAAAGCTCTCGACCTTTTTATGGCCGCCGGCGCCGGCAACCAGCGGCTTTACGTGATCAGAACTCAGGATCTGGTTGTCGTCAGGTTTGGCATGTTCGGCGGCTGGGACGACCGCGAGTTTATTTCCAAGTTACTTACCGGGAAATGATCAGATGCGCCGCCCGAGAGCAAAGAGCTTTATCGTAACGAGCCCCGCGACAAAACCACCTATGTGCGCGGCGTAAGCGACGCCGCCGGTTCCCGCCGGTGTGAAATAGCCGAGCACTATTTGATAAACGATCCATAAGCCGATTGCGACAAATGCCGGCACGGTCGTGAGAAAGTTGAAGATGATCGCGCGAACTTCACGCTTTGGAAATAGCAAAACATAACCGCCGAGCACGCCTGAGATCGCGCCCGAAGCGCCGAGCATAGGGATTATCGAGTCCGGCCCCATTATTATCTGCGCAGCAGCGGCGGCAAATCCGCAGAGCACATAAAACAGAGCGAAACGAATGTGACCGAGAAGATTTTCGAGATTGTCGCCGAAGATCCACAAAAACATCATGTTGCCGAAGATGTGCATGATGCCGCCGTGCATAAACATCGAGCTTAAGAAATTAAAATACACCGGCAACGGCGTTGCGTAATGCGGAACTTGAACAGCTTCTCCGCTTGCATCGCGTAAGATCTGCACACTTGTCAGATCGACGCCGGTCATCACCTCTTTCGGCACGAGCGAGAATGCGTAAGTGAATGCATCATTACCGCCTAGCTGCTGCAGCAGCAAAAAGACAAGCACGTTTATGCCGATGTACGCGTAATTTACTATCGGCGTAATCGTGCGGTCAGAATTGTCGTCACCGATTGGAAACATAGGTTTCTTGTCCTTTTAATGGGTCTTCAACAACTCATAACCCTCGCTGCGGGCGACGAATGTCGCGGCCGTGAGATCGCCGACAACATTCAACGTCGTTCGGCACATATCGAGGATGCGATCGACGCCGAGGATGATCGCGATTAACGCCGGATCGATGCCGATCATCGCCAAGATTCCGATGATGAAAGGTATCGAACCGCTCGGAACACCGGCCGTGCCGATGCCGCCAAGTATCGCCATATAAACGACCATAAACTGAACGCTAAGCGTAAGATCGACGCCCGCGAGCTGGGCGAGAAATAACACTGTCACACCTTCGTAAAGTGCAGTGCCGTTTTGGTTTGCGGTTGCGCCGACCGTCAATACAAAACTGTTGATCTCTTTCGGGACGCCCAGATTCTCTTCGGAAACTCTCAAAGCCGTTGGCAATGTTGCGTTCGACGACGAGGTCGAAAACGCCGTCACAATTACCGTCCAAACACGTCTGAAAAAGTCTATAGGATTTAGCTTTGAAAGCAGCCAGACCGAAAGTGAATAAACGCCAAAGAAGTGGAGTCCCAGTCCCAGCAGAACTGTCGCGACAAACCATCCAAGCGATTTAAGCAGATCTATGCCAAAAATCGCGATATTACTGAATATCAAACACGCCACGGCATACGGCGCGAACTTCATTATAATATCGATGATCTTTGACGTGATCGCGAAAAGCGATTCCATAACACCGACAAATGGCGCCGACACCGGTGCCGGCAGCAAAGTGATCGCAATGCCGATAATCAAAGCAAAGAACATGATGTGGAGCAGGTTTGGCGGCACTTTTTTCGGGCTGGCAGGATTCTCGACATCGACGCCGGACAACGAGTAGAACAGATTGACTGGAACCACCGTCTTTACGACCTGCATCAACGGAGAATCCGCCTTTGCAGATTCGGCGGCCTTCTTTTGAGCTTCCGTCGCCGTGGACGCTCCGCTGCTGAATTTTTCCTTCAATTGAGCCGCGATCTCGGGACTGATCCTTTCACCGGGCCGGATCGTGTTTGCCAGTCCGAGGCCAATAACGACTGAAATGGCTGAAATAATTATGCAATAAGCGAACGACTTTAGACCGATGCGGCCTAATTTTCGAATGTCGCCGATACCCGCGACGCCGACCACGAGCGATGAAAACACCAGCGGCACGACGATCAGCAATAGAAGATTTAGAAATAACGAGCCGATAGGCTGAGTGATGTTTGCTATCGTCCATGCCACATTCGCGTGGCTGCCGCCCCAGAACTGATTTGCTACGAGACCGCCGATAATACCAACCACCAGTCCAATGAGTATCTTGGTGTGCAGCGCCAAGCCCTTTGGCTTATCCGACGTTTTGTCGTCCAGATCGGTGTCGAGTTCACGCTCGTAATCGTCGGATGGAATCTTGCCCTTGTCCTGTTCGCTCATGTCGTTTTGCGCTCCTTTGTGATTAGATTTGGTGTGAGTTTAGCAGAAGTGTTGAGATTTTTGTATTTTTGGCACAAGATAAATCGAGCATGTTCGAGTCGATACATTTTCAATCCGGTGGCCGCAAAACGACCAGCGCGTCGAAGTCTGAGGTTTTGGAAAAGTTGCGCGCTATTGTCAGCGCTGAGAATGTAGTTGTCGATCCTGAAAAGGTTGAGCCGTATGGAGCTGATGCCGTGAAGGAAAAATTTCCACCTGAGGCTGTCGTTTTTCCCGAAACGACCACTCACGTCGTCGAAATTCTCAAACTTGCGAACGAACATCTTTTCCCCGTGACGGCTCGCGGCGGCGGTGTCGGATACACAGGCGGTGCGGTGCCCATTGACGGCGGCATCGTCATCGGCACCGACCGCATGAATAAGATAATCGAGATCAATGTGGACGATCTTTACGCGATTTGTCAGCCGGGAATCAGGACGATTGAGCTACAGCAGGCGGTCGAAAAACAAGGCTTGATGTTCGCGCCTGACCCGGCGAGTTATAAAGACAGTTTTATCGGCGGCAACATTGCCGAAAACGCCGGCGGTATGCGAACGCCGAAGTACGGCGTTACAAAACATCACGTTCTCGGTCTCGAGGTCGTCACCGCAACCGGCGAGGTCATTCGCACGGGCGGCAAAACGGTAAAGAACGTCGTCGGCTTTGACCTTACCGGCCTGATGTGCGGCAGCGAGGGAATGCTCGGCATCATCACCGAAGCAACCTTAAAATTGCTGCCGATGCCCGAGGCAACATCGACCGTGCGTGCGAATTTTCACTCGATGGAAGCCGCGTGCAAAGTGCTTACAAAATTCACACCGCTAGGTTTGCTGCCGATGGCGATGGAGGTCATCGACAAATACTGCGTCGAGGCCGTCGAGCAGAATTTTGCGTTCGGTTTGTCGAAAGACGCCAACGCGATCTTGCTCGTCGCCGTTGACGGCTCGCGTGACGAGGTCGCGCGACAAGCTGCTATCGTCGAGCGCGTCATTAGCGATAACGGCGGCTTTGACGTCGTCCGAGCTCGCAGCAAAGATGAGGAAGACAAACTGTGGGACGTCCGCCGTGCGATCTCGCCCTCGTTGATGAAATACGGCACGCTGAAGATCAACGAGGACGTCGTCGTACCGCGCAGCAAAGTGCCGGAGCTCGTCGCAAAGATCGAGGAGATCGGTAAACGGCACAACACATTCGTCGCCAACTTCGGTCACGCCGGCGACGGCAACATCCACGTCAACTTCGTGGTTGATCGCGAAGACGCCGACGCGATTGCCCGTGCCCGCAAATGCGTCGCCGAGACGTTTCAACTCTCTGTCGATCTTGGCGGCACCATCTCCGGCGAACACGGCATCGGCTATGTCAAAGCTCCATATCTCAGCTACGCCATCGACAAACCGACGCTTGAAATAATGAAAGCCATCAAAAAAGCCTTCGACCCAAACGGAATACTCAATCCCGGTAAAATGTTTGTTTGACTTCAATTATGAATAACAAAAGATACTTATTTTTATTTGTTGCATGTTTGAGTTGTTTCTTTGCTCAGATATCAACTGCTCAATCGACAAGCAAAACCATCGTGCTCGTTCGTCATGCAGAGAAAGCTGCGCCGGTTGATGGTGACAAGGGCGACCCCGATCTTTCGGTTGATGGACGTGAGCGGGCGAAGCGATTAATGCAGGCAGTAAGAAAATACAAACCACACGAAATTTTCGCGACTGCATACAAACGCACGCAGCAAACGGCAGAACCCATTGCGAGCAAGCGTAAAAAGCAGATTCAGATTTACGACGCGGGTAAGCAGGCCGATCTCGTCAGCAAAATCATGGCGAGCAAAACCGACCATTACCTGATCGTCGGTCACAGCAACACGATCCCCGGCTTAGCGAATCTGCTTGCGAAAAAGGAGATCTTTCGCAATCTCGTTGACGCCGAACACGGCGTGATCTGGGTAATTCGGTTGCGGAATGGTGTGTTGAGAAAGGTCGAGATCTTTGCGTATTAGCTGTCGGAAAACTGAAATGATGAACTTTAAGTTGCGAATTTTCTACCGGGTGATCCTGGTCGGATACTTAGGCACCTTGCCTGTGTTCGGGCAAACCGCGCAGACAAAGAGTGAGCCGTCGAACGTGACTTTTTGGAACGAGCTGCAGAAGCTTTGCGGTAAAGCTTACTCGGGAACGGTCGTCGCTGCGCCGGCGGATGACACAACGTTTAAGGACAAGGCGCTGGTGATGCACGTGCGTGCGTGTGAGAAGAACATAATTCGCATTCCGTTCAATGTCGGTGACAACCGTTCGCGCACTTGGGTGCTGACTCGCAAAGGAACGCGTATAGAACTTCGACACGATCATCGTCACGAGGACGGAAAGCCCGACGCTGTGACGATGTACGGCGGTTGGACAAATAATATCGGTCTGCCGACCCGACAGGTTTTCCCCGCTGACGATCAAACAGTCAAGGTGATCGCCGCCGCGGCGCCAAACGTCTGGTGGATCGAGCTTGTCGCGGGCGAGTATTTTTCCTACAACCTTCGCCGCATGGGCAGCGAGCGATATTTCAGCATAAAGTTCGATCTGAAAAAACCTATCGCGCCGCCGCTCGCACCTTGGGGCTGGAAGGACTGATCACCTTGTCACAATTACCGGCAGACCTTTGTCAGCATAAGCTCGATTAAAAGCTGCGATGTCTTGCGACTTTATTCCGGCCAGTATCGCAAGCTGAGCGTCGACCTTAGCGGTAAGGTCGTTGTAAACATCGTATGCCTGCGATGTCGGCGGGTCGTCCGAGCCGTCGACCGATGACGCAAGCGCCGCGAGTTTGTTGTTCAGCTTGATCGGGTAATTCAGCGCGTCCTGCCCTGATCGTATCTTTGTCTGCATCAACCCTTCTTCAACCGCTGTCAGCTTTTTCGCAATCTCAGCCGCTTTATCTTTTAGATCCTTCTGATCAGCTTTTAGCCGTGCCGAGAGATCTTCGAGCTGTTTGCGAAGATCACGAATCTCGAGAATCGCCGCGTGCGTCGCGGAAAGTTTCTCGCCCGTTCTTGATAAAAAATCAAATTGCTTCTGAAAATCTTCCTGAGTCGTTCTGAGCCGCGGGTCGGCTTTGATCGAGAAGCTTTCGCTCGAGACTGTTTTGCCGTCGACGCTCAGGCGAATCTGATAGTTGCCGGGCGTAACTCGCGGCCCGGCGAGGCTGCCGCCCCACATTATCAGGCCGGGTAAGCCGGTCGCGTTGGCCAGGCGATAGTTCCATACAAACCGATTAAGACCGATGTCGGTCGTCAGATTTGGGTCGGCTCCGGGTGTTGGCGGCGGAGCCGGTTGGCCCTCAGCCGGCGGCTTGCCTGTGAATTTGCGAATCACTTTGCCGCCCGAGTCAACGTACTCGAGTGTCACTTCTTTTGGTTTTGTTTTTAGCCAATAATGAGTGACGACGCCGTTTGGCGGATTTGCGCCGACGGTCGCGTTTCCGGGTATTTGAAATCCGCCGCCACCGGCCTGACGATACGCGTCTTCAGGCTTGAACAAAAATGCATCAGCTCGAGTCGCATCCGCCATTTGATAAAGCAGCGGCAGATTATCGAGCACGTAGAACGAGCGACCCTGCGTTGCGACGATCAGATCTCTCTCGCGTTTGTGAACGGCGAGATCCGTGATCGGTACAACGGGTAAGTTGAGCTGAAGCGATTGCCACGCGTCGCCGTCATTCGCCGAGATGTACATTCCGGTTTCGGTGCCTGCGTAGAGAAATCCGCGGCGGTTCGGATCCTCGCGCACCACGCGCGTAAAGGCGTCCTCCGCGATGCCCGCGACAATTTTCTTCCACGTCTTCCCGTAGTCATTTGTCTTAAAAATGTATGGTTTGTAATCGTCGGACTTATAAGCCGTGCCCGCAAAATACGCGCTCGCTGCTTCATGCGGCGAGGCTTCGATCGAGTTGATCTGTATCGCCTCTGGAATGCCGCTTACCGTGACGTTTGTCCAATTCTTACCGCCGTCACGCGTCACGTGAACGAGCCCATCGTCCGAGCCGGTCCATATCACGCCGGCCGTGATCGGCGATTCGGCGACGGTGAAAATGGTCGAATAATACTCGACGCTCGTGTTGTCCTGCGAGATCGGGCCACCGGACGTTCCCTGTTTCGATTTGTCGTTGCGAGTCAGGTCGGGCGAGATCGCCTGCCAGCTTTGCCCCTCGTCCATTGAGCGAAAAAGAATGTTGCCACCCGCGTAGAGCGGATACTTGCCGTCGGTTTTATGCGGCGAAAAGAGGATCGGGAAGTTCCACTGAAAACGATATTTCATCGCCTCGGCACCGGCGCCCATCGGATTTTCGGGATAGACGTTGATGTTGCGCTGCTGGCGCGTCTGATGATCGTAACGCGTCAAAAAGCCGCCGTAGCTCCCGGCGAAAACGATGTCCGAGTTTTCAGGATGCGGCGCGATCCAGCCTGATTCACCGCCGCCAACGTCGTGCCAATCTATCTCGGTGATCGAGAATTCATTTGTCCGCGACGGTATCTTAACCGTCGAGTTATCCTGCTGCGCTCCGTAGATGTTGTATGGAAAATCGTTATCCACCGCAACGCGATAAAATTGCGCCGTCGGTTGATCTTGCTCAGTCCAGTTTCGGCCGCCGTCGTTGCTGACATTCGCGCCGCCATCGTTACCTTCGATCATTCGAGCATTATTATTCGGCGCTATCCACAGATCGTGATTGTCGCCGTGCGGCACGCCGATCGTCGTAAAAGTGCGGCCGCCGTCGATCGATTTGTGAAAGCCGACGTTAAGCACATAAACGGTGTCCGCGTTTTGCGTGTCGGCGTAAACTCGCGTGTAGTACCACGGACGTTGGCGGATATTCGCGTTGTCTGAAACGCGCTGCCAAGTTTCGCCCGCGTCGTCCGAACGGTAAAGCCCGCCGTCCTTCGCCTCGATCATTGCAAAGACACGGTTCGGGTTTACCGCCGAAACGCTGACGCCGATCTTGCCGAGCACGCCGGCGGGCAGACCGCGATTCTTCGAGATGTCTGTCCATGTGTCGCCGCCGTCGGTTGATTTGTAAACGGACGAGCCCTCGCCGCCGGAAATCAGACTGTACGGCGTCCGCTGAACCTGCCAAAAGGCGGCGTAGATCGTATTCGGGTCGGCGGCGTCGAACGATAAATCAAATGCGCCGGCTTTTTCGCTGCGAAACAGAATGTTCTGCCACGTTTTGCCGCCGTCTTTTGTCCGAAACACGCCACGCTCCCGGTTCGGACCCCAAAGGTGTCCCATTGCGGCGACGTATGCGACGTCTGCGTTTTTCGGGTGAATTCGCACTCGGCCGATCTGTCGCGAATCCGACAACCCGACATGCTTCCACGTCTTGCCCGCGTCTGTCGATCTGTAAACACCGTCGCCGTGAGATACGTTACCGCGAACGGGCGACTCGCCCATGCCGACGTAGATCACGTTCGGATCAGAGGGCGAAACATCGATCGCACCGACCGAGCCGGTTTTGAAAAACTTGTCAGAGACCGCTTCCCAATTCACGCCGCCGTCAGTTGTTTTCCAAACACCGCCGCCAGTCGCGCCAAAGTAATAGACATTCGGCTGCGACACGACGCCCGCCACCGCCGTCACGCGTCCGCCGCGAAACGGCCCGATAGAGCGATATTGCAGCAGCTTTAACGGATCATCTTTTTGAGATTGGGGAGCAGTTGTCTGTGCCGGAGCGAATGTCGCAAGGAGAGTAATTACCGACAGAAGGACGAGGCGGACGCGAATATTTTCACACATAGATGTTTCCCTACACTTGCTTTGGATTTACAGAGCAGTGTAATTCAACATCCGCCTATTAACAAAATCGAACGGCAAGCGATGTGCGTTGACAACTATTTTTGCTGCGAGGATTTTGCGAAGTAACCTTGTCGATGAGTGATTTTTACCTTGTCTTTTTGAAGCGCGGGATTTGCGAGCTGCACTTCGATCCGTCGATATGAGCCGTCGCGATTCCGGTTTGTCGGTTCGTACGCAACCAGATACTGCGAACGCATTTCTTCCTGAATTTGGCGAAATGCCGTACGCAGCTCGCCTTCGTCTCTTGGAAAATAAGCGCGGCCGCCGGTGCGCTCTGAAATTTTATTGAGCGATCCTCTATCGACGCCAAACTGAAAATCATCGCCGATACCGATCGAGTAAATGATCGCTTCAGATCTCAAGGCCGCCTGCACTGCTTCGTCCAATTTCTTTTGTCCCGATGTATTAACGCCGTCGCTGAGCAAGATGATCGCGCGACGAGTTCGCTCAGGCGCCGGGCCGAGAATCTCGTCGGACGTGACCCAGATCGCGTCCCAAATCGCAGTCGAACCCTGCAGGCTGCCGCCGTTGATCGGCGGAGTTCCTGTCGAGACGCCGCCGCCGATGTAACCCGCCGGTGGAACAAATCGAACTTTGTCGATCGAGCGGCGCAGACGCGGAATATTGTTTGTCATTCCTTGTTCGAGCGTCGCTTCGCCGGTGAATGAAATGACGGCGACTTCGTCCTTTGCCGGACGTACGACAGTTTCAAGAAACGAGATCGCGGCGGCCTTTTCTTCGGGCAGTGTGCGCTCCTGCGAACCGCTGACATCGATGAGAATCGCGAGACTTAGCGGCAGGTCGATCTGGCGTGAGAATGCAGTGATCTCCTGCGGCTTGCCGTCCTCAAAAATTTTGACGTCTTCTTGCTTGAGGCCGGTCAGCAGCCGTCGCCCGCGATCTTGCGCGGTAAAGAGAACGTTGACAACCTCAGTGTCGATCTTGATGATCTCGTCGTCCGGGTTTGGCGTCGGCGTCGGCGTCGGGGTCGGCGCGGATGTTGTCGGTGGATTTGGCGGCATCTGCTGCGCGTCTGCACTCTCGGACACGGCAAACCACGCGACAAATGCAATCGCCGTCAGTAACACTAAAAATTTGGTTCGTTGCTCGAGCACGCTATTTCAAACTGTCCTTGATCGCACGGTAACTTTTCTTTGTGCGAATCTTATACTTGTCGGTTTTGTCCTTATCTATAAACTTAACTTCGATCTTGCGTTCGCGGCCGTCGAGACTCTGGTCGGCGGGCTTGTATGTGATAAGGTATTGCGACTTTAATTCATTTGAAATACCTGTGAACGCCCGCTCGAGCTCGATCATGTTGCCGGTGAAAAAAACCTGCCCGCCCGTCTCTTCGCAAAGCTGTGTCAAAAATTTATCGCCCTTGTCCTTCACCGTACCGGCATCGACGCCGGGCACCGTGCCCAAAAAGCCGGCCTTTGTAGAGATGCCGAAAATGGTCGTCTCGGTTCGCTGTGCGATGTCGATCGCATCCCTGAGATCGGCGCGGCTGAACGTGTCGTCTCCGTCCGTGATGACGACGATCACGCGACGACCGGGCACGTTGCGCAGCTTCTCGTCGGTGAATTGCCAAATCGCATCATAGAGCGCCGTCTGCGATCCCGTAGCTTTTACTTTATCGACAGCCTTATCGAGTAGATCGAGCTTGTCCGTAAAATCCTGCCGCAACGTGATCTCGTGGTCGAAAGTCATAAATGCGGCCTTGTCTTTTCTCAAACGTGTGACAGTGTAAATAAAATTCTTTGCCGCTTCTTTTGAAAAGCCCATCTTGCCCGCCGTCGATGGCGATGTGTCCATCAGCACACCGACGAAAACCGGTGGATTTGTCTTCTCGTCGGAAAAGAACGTAACTTCTTGCTGCACGCCGTCTTCAAAGATCGCAAAATCGCCTCGCGCCAGGCCGCTGACCAGCGCCTTTTTGCCTTGCGTGACCGTGACGGGCAGCCTTACCTCAAATACTTTCGTAACGCCGCCGATGTCGTCCTGCGGGGTCGGTTTTGGCGTTGGCGTAGCCTGTTGTGCGTATGTTACCGCTGAAAACGCGAGCGTTAGCACCGCGAGTTGAAAACTTATTACTTGACGAAAATATCTATTCAAAAATTGCGACATCTGTTTGGTTAGAAGACAAGTCTTCGATGCTATATTAACGCGGCTCTGTTGCCCGAACGTATCTGAAGTATAGCAAAATCGGGCTTTTCTCACATTTTTTACCGTGTCTCGCTGGACGCGCGTAGCGCGTTTACGTCAAAATCTAAAAAATACTCAATGGACGCAAATATCTTCAGGGAATATGACATTCGAGGGCTAGTCGGCTCGCAGCTGACTGACGAGACGGTCGCGACCCTTGGCCGCGCGATCGGGACATTTTTTAATCAAAACAACGCAAAGCGCATCGCCGTCGGCTACGACGCACGCGAGAGCAGCCCGCGGTTTTGCAAACTGCTCACCGATGGTTTTAACGCCGTAGGCTGTGACGTTGTTCTTATCGGCATGGTGCCGACGCCGGTTCTTTATCACAGCGTTTTTACACGCGGCGTTGACGGCGGCGTGATGATCACCGGTTCGCACAATCCGCCCGATCACAACGGCTTTAAAATCTGCCTCGGCAAAGACGCGCTGTTCGGTTCGCAGATTCAGGAGATAAGAAACATAGCATTGAAGGCAGAAACACGACGGGTAGGGAGTGTGCCCCAAGGTAGCATTGAACAAGTTGAAGTAATAGAAGACTATTGCCGCGACATCGTATCACGCATATCAGTCGGAGGGCGCAAGATCAAAGCCGTCATCGACGCCGGCAACGGCATGGGCGGCGTCACCGCCGTTCCCGTTTATCGCGAACTCGGGGTTGAGATGACCGAACTTTACATCGAGCCCGACTCTAACTTTCCAAATCATCACCCCGATCCAACCGTCGAAGAAAACTTACAAGATCTGATCGCTGCTGTTAAGAAAACACATGCCGATGTCGGCATCGCGTTTGACGGCGATGGCGACCGTATCGGTGTTGTGGATGAAACCGGGCGCATAATTTGGGGCGACGAGTTGATGGTTTTGCTTTCGCGCGTCGTTCTCGAAAAGCAGCCCGGTGCCACGATCATTGCCGAGGTGAAATGTTCGCAAACCCTCTTCGACGACATAGAGAGGCATGGTGGCAATGCGATCATGTGGAAGGCCGGCCATTCGCTCATCAAAGCGAAGATGAAAGAAACAGGCGCCGTGCTCGCGGGCGAGATGAGCGGCCACATCTTTTTTGCCGATCGCTATTATGGTTTTGACGACGCAACATATGTTGGAGCGAGACTGATCGAAATACTCTCGCACACCGACAAACCGTTGTCGGCGCTGCTCGCAGATCTGCCGAAAACCTTTTCGACGCCCGAGCTTCGCGTCGATTGCCCTGACGATAAAAAATTCGATGTCGTACAAAAAGTCGCCGATCATTTTGCCGAGACGCACAAGGTTATCACCATCGACGGCGCGCGCATTTTATTCGATCACGGCTGGGGTTTGGTCCGCGCGTCGAATACACAGGCTTTGCTCGTGCTGCGATTCGAAGCGGATTCAAACGAGCATCTCGCCGAGATTCGCAAAACTGTCGAAAGTGTAGTTAACCAACTGATGGGTTAGAAAATATTTATGGAAAGAAAAGTTATACACACTCGGCACGTGCTCGCCGTAAAAGATCTGAAGATCGCAGCCTCCTATTTTATGGACAAACTCGGTTTCGAACGCGACTTCACCGCCCCGGGCTGGGAGTTTCTCTCATTCGGGGATTTCAAAGTTATGCTCGGTGAGTGCTCGGACGAAATGACTGCCGAGGCGACCGGCAATCACTCATGGTTCGCACACGCGCTGATCGAAAACGTCGATGAAGTTTACGTAGAATTTATCAAACGCGGCGTTAGGATACTGTCGCCGATAGAAGACAAGCCTTGGGGTATTCGCGAATTCGGCGTTGTGACTCCCGATGGTCACAGAATCGTGCTTGGGCAACTTATCGAACGATGAGTTTCTCTATATTTTAGTTGACCGCTCAGCATTTGCACGTTTTCATTCTGTCGCCGTTCTGCATGAAAACAATGAAATCGAGATTATTCAGAATATTTCTTACGGGCTCGCACATTCTAGCTCTTGGAATATCGTGCATTGCGCAGAAAACTGAACCTACTCCCAATCAGTTGGAACCATTGCGAACTGCCTTCACAGTTTTTCAGGGCGATGTGATCAATGTTTATTCAACCAGGCTCGATGGTTCTGATCGCAAGTTAATTATTTCGGAAAAGACCGAGCTTGCAAACGCGCGCCCTTTTGATGCGTTAAGAGCAGTAATCTCACCGGATCGTCGTCAAATAATGTATAGCGTTGCGCCGCAAAATGGTTGGGCACCAATCTACTTGGTAAATAGCGATGGACAGAATAAGAAAAAGATTCTCGACAAAGCGATTAACTTCCATTGGTCGCCGGACGGCAAGCACATATTGTATTCGCTTTATGAGGCAAGAATTACTGATGAGGGAATGTCATTCTGGTCTAAGGGATATGATTGGTATTTTCTTGATCTTGCTACAAAAGTAAGCGAACGCGTCGCTATCTCAAGTTATAAGTTCCTCAATCTTGCTTACTGGAAGGGAAATGATATTGTCGTTTTTAGAGGAAGTTCAATAGGTTCGCAATGGTTATTTGAGTATGATCTCAGGAAAAAGCAAAAAAACCGTACGACGGAAATCCTAAGGAATATGCGTCAACTTGCCGAGATTTCAGAAAGCGAAGACGGAAAAAGAACAGTAGCCTCCGTTTGGCCGAGGTCCGTGGGCATCGAATGGTCTTGTGATCTATTCGAGGTTACGCGACGCTACAAACTTGGCCGGCATTTTGTAAAAAGCCCTAATTATCAATGCCAACATATTTTTTGGAATTTTAACAACGAGGTTTATTACAACAAGAGCACAGGGCCAAACCGACGAATCTCTGCCTTGGACACCAGCGAATCCGGTTACTATATGCTGTTGTCTGTGTATAAGTACGACTTTAGAAAACGAAGAGAAACTTCCGTATTGAAAAGTTCAGGCAAAGAAGTCTATCGTCTGCAAAATGTTTTAGACGGGAAACTAATAATCGTTTCAAACGAAAGCGTTCCAAGAAGTCCCAGATACATCCTCGAAATGCGTGATCTGGATGGAGCCAATCTGACCGAACTTTTTAGAAGTGACAAAGAGATGTGGTTTATAGGTTGGCTACAATAAGAATTTAAGGAGTTTGCTTTTCAATCACTCCATCTCGCTCTCGTCGATGTCGAAGTTCGCGTAGACCTTTTGTACGTCGTCATTGTCGTCGAGGGCGTCATAGAGTTTCATCATCTGCTGCGCGTCGCCGCCTTCGAGTTTGATGTAGTTTTGCGGGATCATTGAGACTTCGGCGGCCTGCGGTGTGATGCCGGCGGCTTTTATCGCTTCGTGAACCGCGTCGAAGTTATCTGGGGTTGTAAAAATTTCAAATACATCGCCCTCGTCCTGCATATCGTCGGCACCGGCTTCGATCGCGATCTCGAAAAGTTCGTCCTCAGACTTAGCGGCTTTATCGACGACGATGTAGCCTTTCTTGTCGAACATCCACGCGACCGAGCCGGCTTCGCCCATGTTGCCGCCATTTTTTGAAAAGATGTGACGAACCTCGGCGACAGTTCGGTTGCGATTGTCGGTCATCGTCTCGACGAGGACGGCAACACCGTTTGGGCCATAACCTTCGTATGTGATCTCGTCGTAATTAACGCCTTCGAGCTCGCCTGTGCCGCGCTTTATCGCACGCTCGATCGTGTCGTTCGGCATGTTCTGCGCCTTTGCGTCAGTAACGGCTTTGCGCAGACGCGCGTTCGAGTCAATGTCGCCGCTGCCGCCGGTGCGAGCCGCGACGGTGACTTCCTTGATCAGCTTTGTAAAGATCTTGCCGCGCTTAGCGTCGGTCGCGCCTTTTTTATGCTTGATGGTTGCCCACTTCGAATGTCCTGACATAATTATTGATCCACGTGTTGGTAGCCCGCACGTAAGTAAGGGCTCATCCAGGCCACACAGAGCCCTTACTTACGTGCGGGCTACTGACACGTTTGTCGAATTTGAAAATATATCACGTGGCTTTTTGGCGTGCAAAATGAAGTTATTAGTCGCCCCATTGGACTTCTCTGACTTGACGCTCGTCACGCAAAACGTTATGGATATGGTCGCAAAGCCGGCCGCGGACGGTCGAGTCTTTCGAGCCAAAAATCCCGAGCACACCGCCTTTTCCGATAGTGATGTGCCACTCTGCGTAATCCGAACCGACCGTTGCATGAGCGATCTCAAATCCTAGTTTAAACTCCTCGCCGTCTGCCCGCGCCATCTCAGACCATCCGGCCTGATCCTGAACGGGAACGCCGAAGGTGAATTCACCGCCTTTTGATTTGTTGATAAACCAAAGTGCGATGTCTTCGCCGAGGAGCCGATCGCTGGCGGTGGCCTGTTGACGCACGCCGCTCTTAAAGAGCCCAGTCATAAACGAAATTTGAGTTTTCATCGCGTAACCTCTCTAAACTTTGATTCTGACAGGTTTGTGATCTTTATTCTCTTATTTTTCGAAGTTTCGCCGCCGGTGATCTCGATGTCGCCCTTCGAAACATTGAATTTGTTCGCGAGTAGCTTGATGAGCTCGGTATTTGCCGCCCCATCGACAGGCGGCGCTGCGATCTTGATCTTCATTGCTCCATCATGCTCACCGACGATCTCGCTTCGCGATGCGCGGGGAATGACACGGACAGGAAAACTGATCGAGCCATCTTTTTCGAGAACGTCCATCCGTGATCACTAAAACATTAGTTTCTAACAAAAATATTGAGCACTGTAGATTGTAAAAAGCCTATAAAAAGCAGCACGATCATCGCCGAGATGTCGAACATCCCGATCGGCGGAATTAATCGCTGAACCGGCAAAAGTATCGGATCGGTCACTCGCATCACAAACGCGAGAAACGTGGCTCGTGTAAAAACAAACCACGAAGCGATAAACCGTATAAAAATAAAGAGCACTAGTATGCTGAGAAGGCCATACAAAATGAAACCGATCAAAACCTTAGCATTGCCCGTCTCAACACCGGCTGTCAGCCCGTCAATGACAAAAAAAGTATTGCCGACGATCTGCGTAAAAAAGTATGTGAACACAAAGCCGATGAACATTGTCAGCAACGGGGCGAGCCGAGTGTTTATGCGATACATCGCAAAAAATCGCGCCGCCGGATAAACCCACTTTTCAGTAACCTTACGCACTTTAAAGCCGAATCTGCCGATCTTGCCAAACGGATTCGGGTCGCTGTAGTTAAAAATCAGCCGCAAGATCAACATCCCCAAAAAGACGCCGAACAACGACCAGACGATCAAAAAGAAGATTGGGTAGACGGTCAGCGAAAGCATATTTCTTAATTAGAAATGCAAACCAATAATTTAGCGCCAATCAGGTGGTTCGTTCGGCGGAACGTAGGCATCGGATCGAATGTCTTGAAAATTATCAACACTTGCCGGTTGAGGAGGAAGCTGTACATTGGTTGCTTTGTTCGGCTTTTCACGCCAAATCTCCAGATACCAATAAATTGGTTCGGCGATTATCCCACCAAAAAAGAAGAGAACAATCCAGACGATCCGCATATTGGGGTCGAGCCGTGTGTTCTTGACGGCGTGGATAATATAAAAAATTGTCAGAGCGAGTGAAAGTAATATTGTAAAAAAATGAATGACGAAGATCAGCAAAAATCCACCACTAAACATTGGATCAAGTTCGCGGCCACCGCCGGCGCCGGAAAACGCAATCATTCCAACAATAAATAAGATAAAAACAAAAATATAGATTAATGGCCAGATCGACCCGACCGCGAGTGTTATCTTTTGTGTTCTGCTGAGTTCCATTTCTATCTGTTCCCAAATATCGCCGTTCCAACCCTAATAATGGTAGCACCTTCTTCGATAGCGACTTCGAAATCGTGGCTCATACCCATAGATAATTCACCGCCGGATAAAATCTCATCGCGTAAAACGCGAAGACGTTTGAAATACGGCCGTGTTTTTTCGGCGTCTTCAAAATAAGGTGGCAGAATCATTAGACCGTTGAACCTTAGACATTTACACGTTTTCAAAAAACTTACCAGCGCAGGTAAATCTGCTTCTGCGATGCCGGATTTTGTCGCCTCGCCGCCAAGATCGACCTGCACAAAAATACTCAACGCATCGCGATGTTCTTCTGCGCAAATACGCTCGAGCCGAAGGCCAAGTTCGAGCGAGTCGAGCGACTGAATAACGTCGAAGATCTGCACGGCTTTGCGCGCTTTGTTCGATTGTAGATGGCCGATCAAATGCCACTCGGCACTTTCGCGACTGATCTCAACGATCTTAGATTCAGCTTCTTGAACTTTATTTTCGCCAAAAACATTGACGCCGGCCGTAATCGCTTCGCGCACAATGGACGCCGGATGCGTCTTGCTCACAGCAATGAGCTTGATCTCTGACGGATCGCGGCCGACACGTCGGGCGGCGTTAGCGATTCTACTTTTAACTTCCGCGAGATCGTCTTTGAGCACACAATTACGATAGCAAAATTACAGAACTGGGTCTTGTAATTTCGCGGTCTGCTCGCGTATCATCAAAAGTTCAACGCGTGCGGACGTGGCGGAACTGGTAGACGCGCAGGTCTCAGAAGCCTGTTGCCGCAAGGCAGTGGAAGTTCGATTCTTCTCGTCCGCACCAAAAAATCAGTGACAAGTTAAAGGTGACGAGTGACAGGCTGCTCGTCCTTTGCGTTCTTTGCGACTTTACGTGAAACTTCATTTCGTGCGAAGTGAGTTAATTAAAGCCATAAAAACAAATCAAGCTGCGTTTGGCTTGAATCTCGATGATTCAACAATCGAAAGGCTCGCCGATTATTACGAATTAGTTTTAGAACACAACCCGTTGCTGCATCTCGTCGGGCCGTACTCGCACTCAGAGTTTGCTATTCGCCATATTCTCGAATCGCTCACATTGCTCGAACATCTTCCCAAACGCGCAAAGTTCGCCGACATCGGCGCCGGCGCGGGCCTGCCGTCAATTCCGTGTTTGCTCGCGCGCGACGATCTGCGGGCAGTCTTGATCGAATCAAAAGAAAAGAAAACTAAGTTTCTCGACGAAGCAATAGTAAAGCTCGGCCTGAAGAGTCAAGCCGAGATCGTAAATCGACAGTTTGAAGAAGCTGATCCAGCCGGCTGTAAATTTGTCACCTGCCGCGCGCTCGATAAATTTACCGACCGACTTCCGCGCCTGCTCAAATGGTCAAATAAACGCACAAAACTTTTCTTCGGCGGCGTAAATTTGAGAAACGCGTTGCAAAAATACGGTTTGAACTTCGACGAAAATCTAATGCCGATGTCAGAACAGCGATATTTATTTGTGGTCAACTAAGCGGATCACGTACTGAACTCAAGCATATTAAAAAATATGTAACGAACCGATAGCGGCGTGATCAGATGATCGGCGATCTTCATCACGGTAACGTCCTTCGTCATATGCTGCATGTTCGAACGACTGATGTTGAATGTCAGTTTTTCAAAAACCTTGCCGCCTGAACGGCTCTCGACGCGCTTGCCACGCCCGACGGCGACCTTGCCGTTATCTATAATTAGAACCATCTCCTGATTGCGTCTGAACATCGCCGTGTCGTTTTCGCTGATGAGCGTGAGTACGAATGTGCCTTTGCGGCCGCTGGGCTCCTCTTTATACCAATACGTGACATCGACAAAGAGTTTGACGTTGCGAAAGCGGTCCTCGAATCCCGCATCATTTAAGCTCACCATCGAGATGCCAGTGCTCAGGAAACCGGTTTTGCTCGCAGCATTATATCCGCTAAAAAGCGCGCCGACATTACCGAGTTTTGGGTTAACGTCGCCCCATTTGCCGGTTCTGGGAATTTGCTTTCTCGGTGTCGCGGCGGTCTGCAGTTCGTTATCGCGGCGTTCCCACGACGACGTTAGTCCTTTGACCGCCCAGATGCCGCGATTCTCTTTTCTTGCCGCGGCTTCGAATGAGGCGTATCGGGTGTGTTCGTCCGATTGCTGAGCAGTAAAACGCACGGGCACAAGCCATGCCGCACCATCGCGCAACATCTGCTCACTCATGTCAATGTCGTTTAGAGTAAGTTGTCCGGTCGATGCTTCGTAAGAAATAGTTCTGGCGCGAAAGACTACCGACTTTCCATACACGAGCTGTCTTAAATGCTGCTTGACGGTGTCAAACATCGCTTGTTCGCGCGTCGGCGTTTCGATGAACTGCAGCGTCGCCTGAAACTTGCCGCTCGGAATTTCGATGATGACCGTATCTCCGTCGATGACGTCGATGACCTTACCGCTCATCGTAACTTGTGCGGCCGTGGAGAACGAGCAGAACAGAATTGCAAATAGAAATGACGTTGTAATCTTAAGTTTAGCCGCCATGACTTTTACTACCTCGCCTCCAACCCGTATTCGCGCAGGCGGCGGTAGAGCGTCGACGGCGAGATGCCGAGCAGCTCGGCGGTTTTGCCGCGGTGCCAGCCGGTTTTTTCGAGGGCACCTATTATTTGCTGACGTTCGACGTCGCGCAAGTTTGTTGGGCTTGCATTATGAAATGTTGTTATTCCCGAGGCTTGCGGCGCCGCGTAGCTCACCGACACACTTGGTTTATCGATGCGAAATGCGATCTCGGGCGGCAGCTCGCGTGGCGTGATCGTTCCGTTATCGGCGAGCAAAATTGCACGCTCTAAACAGTTGCGCAGCTGGCGAACATTGCCGCTCCAGTCGAATGCGTTTAGAGCTTCGATGGCGGCGGGCGTTAACTCGGGCTCGTCCTGGCCGGCGAGCTTGTGCAATAGATGTCGTGCGAGCGGCTCGATGTCTTCGCGGCGTTCGCGAAGCGGCGGAACGTTGATCTCAAAACTGTTTATTCTATAAAGAAGGTCGGCGCGAAAATTTCCGTCCGTCACCGCCTGATCTTTGTCGCGGTTTGTCGCAGTGATCAAACGAACATCGACCTCGACCTTTTTCACGCCGCCGACGCGAAAGAACGTACGCGTCTCGAGCGCCCGCAGCAGCTTTGACTGAAGCTGCAGCGGCATCTCCATGATCTCATCAAGGAAAAGCGTTCCGCCGTCTGCGATCTCAAACAAACCTAATTTACGCGTGCGAGCGCCTGAGAACGCGCCTGCTTCGTGGCCAAACAGCTCACTTTCGAGCAGCGTGTCTTGCAACGCGGCGCAATTCAGATCGATAAACGGTTCTTCGCTGCGGCGGCTGAGACGATGGATCGCCTGTGCGATCAGTTCTTTGCCAACGCCGGATTCGCCGGTGATCATCACCGATGTGTCGGACGTTGCAACCCGATTGACGAGTCGCAGAGCTTCTTTCATCTGTCGCGATTCGGCAACGATTTCGGGAAGCGATTGGTTTGTGCGCGCGATCTGCGCGCGCAGACGTTGGTTGTCGACCTTGAGTTGCTGCTTGTCGGCGGCCGCGTTAACGAGCGCCGAAAGTTCGCCGATGCGATATGGTTTTGTCAGGTAATCATACGCGCCGAGCTTCATCGCCTCAATCGCGGACTCAATCGTCGCCTGGCCCGTGAGCATGACCATCTCGGGTGGATTCTGACATTTCTCGCGTGTGCGACGTAACAAGCCCATGCCGTCTAGCCGCGGCATGTTTATGTCGCAAAGGACGACGTCAAAGTCATTTTGCTCGATGAGCGTCCATGCCGCTTCGCCGTCCTCGGCACACTCGACTTCGTGGCCTTGGCGCGACATCTCTTTCTGGACGACCAATCTCAGATTTTTTTCATCATCAACGACTAAAAGTTTTGACATAAGTTTTTGGGATGTGAGAATTTACCGTCCTGCAGGCAGAAAAATGCTGAACGTCGTGCCTTTGCCGACATTCGAGCGAACGCTGATGCGACCGTTGTGTTCGGAAATAATGCCGTAGCAAACGGCGAGGCCGAGACCAGTTCCTTTGCCGACTTCTTTCGTCGTAAAGAAAGGCTCGAAAATCTTTGACATGTTTTCCTGCGCAATGCCGGCGCCGGTGTCGGCGATCTCGATAACGACGCGTGTACCTTTTGAAAATGCGCGAAAGGTAAGCTGTCCACCGTCGGGCATCGCGTCGATTGCGTTTGTTGCAAGAGCGATGATGGCTTGCTGTATTTGGCTGCCGTCGGCGGAAACTCGCGGCAAATTGTCCTCGACTTCGAGCTCCTGCGTGATTCCAGCACCACGGTTTTGATGTGCGATCAGATTCGCAGCCGAACGCGCGATCTCGCCGGCGTCAACCGGAATGCGTTCACCGACACGCATGCGGCTAAAATCGAGCAGATCGGTCGTGATCGTTTTGCAGCGAAACGCCTCGCTCCTTATCAAACCGAGATACTCGGTCAAATCACTTTCCGCGTCGGACGCACAAAACGCGCCTTCGCCCGACAGTTGTTCGAGCGCTTCGGCGCACGCGGCAATCGTCGCAAGCGGATTATTTATTTCGTGAACGACGCCGGCCGCAAGTCGTCCAACGGCGGCGAGTTTCTCGGCACGGCTCATCGCATGAATCGCCTCGACCCTGACGGTCACGTCTTCGCCGACCGTGATGACGTGTGTGACATCGTCGCTCACTTCGTTCTTCATCGGAACTTTGCTAACAAGCCAATGTTTTGTCGAACCGTCATCGGCAATCGTCTGCTGTTCGATCCGCTCGATGTGACCGGTGCGAAACGCGCGCTCAAATTCCTCACGGACACGGCCTTGCGGATATTTTTCCAGCACATCAAAAACATCCCGGCCAATCGCTTCGTCGCGAGGAATGCCGAGCTGTCCGACCTCGCGATGTTTGTTCCAGGTCACGATGCGATAGTCGCGGTCCACGACGTAAAGCGACACCGGTAGAGCGTCCAAAATCGCTTCTGTAAATTTGCGATGCTCTTCGCGGGCTTCGTTTATCGAGTTGTTGAGAGCGGTTTCGTAATTTGCGGACAAGTTCACGCTCATCGCCGCCATCTGCGTGGCGGCTTCGATCAGACGCGCGCTCGACTCAGCGAAGGCTTTATCTTCAAAAGCTGTGATTATCGCGCCACGAATCTCGCCGTTGATATGCAGCGGGGAAATGTATTCGCAGGCGTGTTTGCCATCGATCAAAAATTCGTCGGCGTCGTGTTCGCGATGACCGACTTGCGGCGGCATAAACGCCAACCACTTTTCAAACTTTGCACGGTCGAGAACATTGCTGTTCGTTTCCCCATTGCGGTCGAACGCGCAACTTATTAGTCCGATATTCTCAAGCTCGGCAACAAACACGCACACGGCCGCATCCACTCTCTGTTGAAGAGCGCCGGCCACGCGGCTCGCGGATTTTTTTGGATGTACCGTGAACAGGAGACTGCGTCCAAGCTCGGAGATAAACTTGAGCTCGTTTGCCGGGTCCTCAACCGGTGCGGCTGCGGAAAGGGCTCGCGCATTTCTATTCTGCGGCGGTGAAGTTTGCATGCTGTGTGGTGCCGTTTTCCGGATGTGGAAAGAGGCGGAAATATAGGAGCTTTTATTGACTTGAGAAGCAATAAACTACTTCCTTATCAATTAAAAACGATTTTCAACAATAAGTCAATAAGTTTAACATTCGGGGAATATAGTTGACATGGCGGCTTTAAGAGGTCAAAAATTATCTATCGGCATGAGAGTTTTACCCATAAGACCTTTTTTTGCTTTAGTTACGATTGCGTTGCTGGCGATTGCGACCGCCCGCGCTCAGGACGTGGTCGATAAAACGGTCGCCGTGCTGAGTGACGGCGTAAGGACTGAGCTAATAACTTACTCGGATATTCTCTGGCAGATGGCCTTGCAGCCGGGCACGCAGCTTCAACCAGCCCGCTCCGATGACCTCAACCAGGCCCTGCAAACCCTTATAAATCAACGACTGTTTGCTCTCGAAGCGCAGCGGCTACCAAAGAACGCCGCGACCGAAAAGGAGATTGCTGACAAGATAAGTGAAACCCTGCGTTATTTTCCGTCGTCCCCCATTTTTGAAGAGCGGCTGAAACAAGTCGGTTTTACATCAATAAAGGACGCGAATTTTCAACGGCTGATGGCTGAGCGGCTCGCGATCGACAAATATGTGGCTTTTCGATTCGAATCATTTATCGTCGTAACGCTTGACGAAGAGCGCCGTTATTACCGCGACACGTTTGTGCCGGATTTTCGCCGCCGTTCTCCCGGTTTACTTATTCCCGCATTTGACGAAAAAAAGTCTGAAATTCGAGAAACTCTTGTGCGACAAAAAATCAGTGCGTCGATCGAACGATTTTTGGATGAAGCAAAACAGCGTGTGGAAATCGAGATACTGATAGAAGTATAATGTCCCCACACTCGTTATGGCGTCGAAGAAATATGTCGTTATCACGCTCGCCCTGTTTTCCCTCGCGCTTGTTTTAGTCAATGGATCACCGACCGTTTCTTCTAGCTCGAAAACCGAACAAATTTCAACAACGCCAATATCAAAACAAGCCGTTGGGTTTGCAACGTCGGCGAAGGTGAGTTCTTTTACTTCGCAAAGTAAAACAAAGTCATCTACAAAACCGCAGATCCGCACTGTCGGCGAGGTTGGTCACGAAGCTGCAGAATCAAATTTAAAAAACATTCACGACACCGACGCCGCAATCGCGCGCACTTCGCTAGCGCCGATGCCGCAGCCATTGCTGACATTTGACGGCCTTTCAAACTTCGACAATATACCTGTGTACAACGCGGTGATCTTGCCCCCGGACATGATCGGCGATGTCGGGCCGAACCATTATGTGCAGGCTGTAAATTCGCTCGTTCGCGTATTCGATAAGAGCGCAAAAGCGCTGACGCCGCCGTTTAGGATGAGTCAGTTGTTCGCCTCCTTGGGCACGACTTGCAGCACATTCGACAGCGGCGAGCCGATTGTGCTTTATGACTCTCTGGCTGATCGCTGGTTGCTCAGCCAGTATTGCTACAACGCGCCGCCATTCAGGCAGATGATCGCGATCTCGAAAACCGGCGACCCGACGGGTGAATATTTTGCGTATGAATTTGTAATGCCGAACATCAGAATTAACGATTTTGCAAAGTTCGGCGTTTGGCCAGACGGCTATTACATGTCGACGGAGGAATTCACCGGCTCGGATTTTTCGGGTAGCGGAATGTTCGCGTTCGATCGCTCTAAAATGCTCGTCGGTGACCGGACAGCGGCCTACATTTATTTCAACCGTCCGTCTTCGACTACGGCCCGGCTCGGCAACGTTCTCCCGGCGGATCTCGACGGACTGCGGCCGCCGCCGACGGGCGCGCCGAATATTTTTGTCGGTTACTCGGCGACGGAATACGGCGACACACAGGATGCGGTTCGGCTGTTCGATTTTCACGCCGACTTTGCAAACCCTGTTAACTCAACATTTACCGAACGGAGCGAAAGCCCATTGCCGGTCGCCGCATTTGATCCGACAAGCCCTGAGGGCCGCTTCGACATCACGCAGCCGGCGCCGGGCGAACGTCTCGATGCGAACAGTGACCGAATAAATTACCGCGTCGCGTATCGCAATTTTGGAGCGAGCGACTCGCTGATTTTCAACCAAACCGCGCGCGTGGCAAGCAATCCATACCGCGCCGGTGTTCGCTTTTACGAATTGCGGCGAAGCGGAGCAGCTTTTGCAGTTACCGAGCAATCGACCGTCGGCGACACGGATTCGTCGCGTTGGATCGCAAGCGTCGCCGCCGATCATCAGGGCAACGTCGCCATCGGTTACAACCAGGTCACCGATGAAAAGAAACCTTCTTTACGCTATACGGGTAAGCTCTCGACTGAGGCAACCGGCACCTTTCGCACGGAGGCCTACTTGATCGAAGGCACGGGCGTGCAAAAGGCGTTCGGGTGGCGCTGGGGAGATTACAGCGGGATGAGCGTCGATCCGTCGGACGATTGCACGTTTTGGATGACGGGCGAATACTACACACAGGCGAGCCAGGACTTTAGCGATTTCACGTGGCTGACGCGAATCGGTAAATTCAAATTCGACGAATGCACCGCGGCTCCGCGAGCGAACATTACCGGCGTTGTCACAAATGCAGTTACTGGTCAGCCGATTGAGAATGCGCGAGTTTCGACCTCGGCGTATATGCGTGTTACTAGCGCGAGCGGCTCGTACGGCAATCTCACCGTGCTGCCCGCGACTTACATCGTGACCGCGTCTGCAGGCGGTTTTGCTCCGCAGAGTTTCACGCTCAGTCCTGCCGATGGACAAACGTTGACGCAAAATTATTCACTCCAGCCGATTGCGATTCCAACGAGCACGGGCACGCAGATCACGGCCGAGAGCTGTCCGACAAACGGCGGCGCCGATCCGGGCGAAACTGTTTCTCTTATCCTTTCGCTTCGCAACACAGGACAGCTTTCGGCAAATAATGTCGTAGCAACTTTGCTCGCCACGGGCGGCGTGACCGAGCCGGGGCCGCCGCAGAATTACGGCGCGCTTCCAGTCGGCGGAGCGCCGGTATCGCGTACATTTGCGTTTACGCTTTCGGAGAGTGTTTTGTGCGGCGCGCAAGTTTCGATGAGCTTTCAGATAACTGACGGTGCGACGAATCTCGGCACGCTGAACGTCGGCTTACAAACCGGTGTGCAAAAGATCGCTTTCAAACAAAGCTTTGATCGCGTTCTTTCGGCCGGGCTCCCCGCTCGTTGGACTCGCGAGGCTTTTGACCTGCAAGGTGCACCCGACAACATGCGTAATTGGAGAATCTCGACAGCGCGAGTAGCGTCGGGAATAAAAAGTGTATTTACGCCGGACCCGCATCCTGCAGGGCAGGCCTCGATAACCTCGCCGGTGTTTTTGGTCGCGACGCAATCCGCGCGGATGACTTTTCAAAATTGGTACAGATTGGAAACGACTTTTTTGCGTAACCGACTCTATGACGGTTCAGTGCTTGAGATAAAAATTGGCAATGCAAATTGGCAGGATATCATCGCCGCGGGCGGCGTTTTCGAAACCGGCGGTTACGACGGCGTTATCGACACGTGCTGTCAAAATCCTCTCCAGGGCAGGCTCGGCTGGTCGGGACGCAGCGGCATAAACGATCAACCCGAATTCGTTCCCGTCACCGTGCGCCTTCCTCAATTCGCCGCCGGCCAACTTGTGCAGCTTCGCTGGCGCTTAGGCACCGATATCGGCAACGGCATTGTTATCGAGGGACAATACATCGACGACATCGTCATTACCGACGGCTTTGTTTGCGGCTGCCAGCAATGAGCTAGCCAAAAATGCCCACGGCGACCAGACCCAACCCAATAACAACATGGAGCACGTCGTCCTCACGCTTCCAGAGGAATTGTTTTTCAGGCGGCAGATGAAAATAGCTCGCCGCGGCTTGGTAAAGATCGATCGCGCCAAAGCCGATGTTAAAGGCGCGGATGCACGGCTCAACACCGAACAAAACGCATGCGAGGCCAATCACGCCGAACACGATGTGAAAAATGTTATACGCCGGTGCACCGCTCGTCAGGCTTTTGTTTTCGGGAATGATAAAGCCGAGGATGCCGACGACGATCAGCAGCGGCGCGAAGACAAGTAGAACGTAATAGTTTAGATCCATTGCTGAAATATTAGCACCCAAAACAAGCAGGAGACGGAAGACGGGAGACGGGAGACAGGAGAAAATGGAAAACCTTTCCCGAGGGCTTGCGTAGTAAAAGACATAATGCACAACATAATTTTGATTCGATTTTTGAGACTCGGTGCAGCTATCGTTTTGGCAATGTTTTGGACCGGCGTGGTTTCTGCGCAAAAGCCGGTGGTCGTCGCGCTTAGTAAGAGTGATAGCACGCTGGCGATCATCGATCCGGCGACTATGAAGGTTACGGCAAAGGTGCCGACAGGCGCTAATCCGCACGAGGTTGTGATCTCGACCGACGGCAAGACGGCATTCGTCGCAAATTACGGAGCACAGACGCCGGGCAATTCGCTGTCGGTGATTGACATTGCAACTACGAAAGAATTGCGTCGCGTCGATCTGACACCGCTTTTACGGCCGCATGGACTGCAATTCCTCGGCGGCAAACTTTACTTCACCGCTGAGACAAATCGTCTGATCGCGCGCTACGATCCGGCGACCAATAAAGTCGACTGGATGATGGGTACTGGACAGAACGCTTCGCACATGCTCGCCGTATCGAGCGATCAAAAGAAAATTTACACGGCGAATATCGGTTCGGACAGCATTACGGTTTTTGACCTTCAAAACGTGCCGCCCGCCGCGTCGCGCATCACGCAAATCGCGGTCGGCAAACAGCCCGAGGCGATCGACCTCTCGCCGGACGGCAAGGAAGTTTGGACCGGTCTTAACGTAGACGGCATGGTCGAAATAGTCGATACCGCTGCGGGCAAATCAGTCGCAAAGATCGACACGAAAGGTCGCCCGTACCGCGTCAAATTCACGCCCGACGGCAAGCACGTGATTTGCACGATGCTGCCGACAAAGGACATCGTGGTAATCGACGCCGCGACGCGAAAAGAATTGCGTCGAATGAAACTCGAAGGCACACCGATGGGAATTGTTTTCTCGAACGACGCCAAGACGGCCTTCGTGACGATGGTCGAGCCCGACTTTGTGCTAAAGATCGATCTCGAAAAAATGGAAGTCACAGGCCGCGTCGATGTTGGAAAAGCTCCCGACGGCATCGCCGTATTTGGAATTTGAGATGAAACACATATCGATCACTATTATTTTTCTTTTCGTTCTGTCGGCTGCGAGCGCGGCACAGACGACAGCGTTCGTCGGCGTCAATGTCATTCCAATGGATCGCGAGCGCGTTGTCGCGGACCAAACCGTCATCGTGCGAAACGGCTTGATCGTAGAGATCGGCAACGCGGCGAAAATGAAAGTTCCGAAGGACGCGATCACTATCGATGGTAAAGGCAAGTATCTCATTCCCGGCCTCGTCGATATGCACACGCATCTGCTGTCTGATTCAGACGAATATCCCGATTCAATTGCACCCGACGAATTGCGTGTGATGGTTGCGAACGGCGTGACGACTGTGCGGTTTATGATCGGCACGCCCGAGCTTCTAGAACTGCGATCGCAGAGCGCAACCGGCGAGATCGTCGCGCCGACGATCTATGTTGCGAGCCCGCATCTGACTGGCCGCGAACAGGGAAATAACTTTGTTGTAAAAACTCCTGACGAAGCGCGCGACGCCGTGCGCAAATCAAAAGCCGCGGGTTATGACTTTATAAAAGTTACAACTTTCGTGCCGTCGCTCGTTTACGAGGCAGCCATCGATGAGGCGGCGAAACTTGGCATTCACGTCGTTGGCCACGCGGACAGCCGTTTTGTCGGTGTCGAGCGTGCTTGGAAAGCGCGGCAACAGATCGAGCATCTCGATGGTTACATGGAGCTGCTGCTCAAGCCCGATGCGCCGATGAAAGGTTCGGTCTCTGATCTGTATATATACAATCCGGATAATTGGAAGAGTTTCGATTACCTTGACGAAAACAAGATCGCCGAGGTCGCCAAAAAAACGGTTGCATCGAATCCGTTTGTAAATCCGACGCATCATTTTATGAAAAACTCGTTTGGCCGCTTGCGGACCGAGGAAGAGATTCGAGCGCAGCCGGATTTCAAATTCTATCCGCCAAAGGTTCAGCAGCAGTGGCTCGAATTTTATAAACGCAATCGAATGCTCAACACCGTGCCGCTCGATAAACGCGCACGTTGGGTCGAGCTGCGCGAGAAATTGATAAAAGCGATCTACAATGCGGGCGGCAAGCTGATGGCCGGCTCGGACACACCGGAGTTTTTGTGGCTATACGGTTTTGGGATGCATCATGAGCTGAAAGCGCTCAAGGACGCCGGCCTGTAGAACTACGCCGTCCTCGCCGCCGGCACGCGCAACGCGCATGAGTTTTTCGGAACGCTCGACAAAGTCGGCACGATTCAAAAAGGCAAGCGCGCTGACCTCATCTTGCTCAACGCGAAT
>JBAUGW010000083.1:0-43285 GCA_049679945.1 Pyrinomonadaceae bacterium
CAGAATGCACGGATGAGCGGGATGGTGTTAAAGCCGGACGTTCATGCGTGACGGACGAGAGACGCAGACTCACAGACGCAGATTTAAGGTAGAGAGACGTGCATTTAGAAGCGAGGGATGCGTAAAAGTGAGCTTTGGAAGCAAATTGACGATGACGGGACGCGTTAACGGACGCGAGGGAAGCTGATTCATGGCTGAGGGACGTGTATTCAAAGCCGAGGGCTGCATAAAAACGAGTGTTGGGAGCGCATTTATGACGACGGGACGCGCGAAACGATGCGAGGGAAACACATGAACATCTCATGGACAGACATAAACTTCTTATGACCGCACATTCACAAACTTCCCATCAGATTATACAGGTTTTGCCCGGGCGCCCGGCACTTGCTTACTGTCCGGTTATCTCGCTAATGATACGACCCGGGAATCTATGAAAACCGCGCGCTCGCAACTCTGGCGTCGGGTTGCCTTCGTCGTCCGTTTTGCCCATTAATCTTAGAATCGTCGGGGTAAAGCTCAGACTGTCATAGGGTTCACTGACAACAAACGAACGCCTAATTCCCGTCTTTGCACCGCCGGCGATCATGAATGTCGCGTTTGTCGAGACACGAAAAAATGAGCCGTGATTACCGCCGGGATTAAAGCCCCGAACGTCGAAATTCCAATGGTTGTTTGCGAGTATGAGCAGATCGGCCTCGGTCATTCGGCGCTGCCGCTGTCGAAATCGGTGAATTAGATCGTCGTCCGGTGTTCCATTTTCGGTTCGCGGAGAAGGATGCCGGTCAAGCTGTGTGGTCAGACCGATGATCGCATTGGAATAAGTCGTGTTATGCACGCCACGCAGCCATTCGATCTCGCTGTGCCAATTAGTAAGCCACGTCGTTCGGTCGCCGTCTATATTCAGCCTCGCGTCCTCGAAATATCTTAGTGGAAATCCGTCACTCAAATCACGTAACTCGTAACTAAATTTACCGTTTGCGTTTTGTCTCAGATTTGCGATCGGCATATAGCGATACGACCGCGATCCGTTTGTCTCACGCGTCAGGATGAGAGCCTGTTTGTCCCCGCCGGCATAAAGCCAAACAACATCTTCGGTGGGCTTAAGATCGTTTGACAACTTTTCGTCAAGATCAGCGGGCGAGATCCGCGTAGCAATAAAGTCCACGGGCCTGTTGCCCACGGCATTTTGAACGTTGTTGCGAACACGCTGAGTATCGAAAAGCTCAAAATAATTCAATCGCTGAAAACTTTTTACAAAATCGAGCTTGCCACTCGCATCAAGCGCGATCCCTTGGTCGCTGAGGCCAACAACATAATTTTGTAGATCAAAAATCGTGTTCGCCTCGCCCATGGAATCCGGCGCGATCACATCTTCGATTTCGAATTTTCGCGAAAGCAGATCGTCGCGTTTTAGCGCAAGCAAGTCAGAGAGCGTTTGCAGATATTTACGATATTCTCTCTCAGCTTCGAGAGCGAGATTTATCTGCTCTTTTTGCCGACGGTTATCCTCAGCTTCGCGGCGTGACACGCCGTTGCCGGATCTGATCGGGAGACCTGCAATGGCGTTCTCCTGTTGCTTGCTCCAGCGTGCGAGAGCATCAAGCTCTTGGCTGGTCTCACTAACGACCGACTGCCATCGAACGCGTTGCTTTTCGATGATCGACATCACGGCGTCGGCGGCAGCTGTTCGAACATTGGAATTTTTTACCGAGCCGCGTCGTAATTCTTGCAGCAGAATTTGAATGATGTTCAAGTCCGACTGACGCAGGTGAATCGACGAGCGTTCGTTGCCGTCGAAATCGACAAGAGCCGTCGGATATTTGCTGTTCTGACCTTTCAAATAATACGATTCGTGCGACGACGTTCGTATCAGCGGCACAAGCGGATAAAATCCTTTAATCGAGTAATCGAGGAGCAGGCGACGCTTTGTGATCACGTGGTGACCGCCACCTGATTTGGCAGCAAGCAGTTTCACTAGATTGAACCCCTGACTATAAACCTTCTCATCCGAGTTAAATCCATGATCCGACACGAGGACGAGAGCAGTTTCGTCTGCGCGTGATGACAATGCAATCGACGACCAGATGCGGCCTATTGTGCGGTCGAGTTCACGGAGCGGCACAAACCGCGTCTCGGCGTCGTTGTTGTGGTGCGACCTGTGGTCAAACGACGTGTCGTAATAATCGAAGTAATCTATGTCGTCACGCTTTATCAATTTCCCTTCGATGTCACGCTCGACTTGATTGACGGTCATCTTGCGGAAGTTAAAACCGATCGTCCATTCGTCGATCAGATCGCTGCGATCGCGCGGTATCATATTCACAAAACCGCTCGCAAACACCGACCAATCATAGCCGCGTTGATAAAGTTGCTGACCCATGTACCTTTCTTCAGAGTCGAACGCATCGCAAAGCAACGGTATTTTCAGCTGATCCATCAGTTCGACCGCAGGCATGTCAACCTTCTTGTTCAGCCCATAACTTTTGTAATATTGAACGATGTTCAGATAATCATAAGTGTGCAAAGTAAAGCGGTCGAATTCGACATTACCTTTAATCTGCGCTCGCTGGCCGGTGTCGAGCTGTCCCCAGGACGGTCCGGACAAACTCATGCCGCGCGTGTAAAAGTTTGGCACGCGCGTTCCGTTCTTGTAAAAAACTTCTTCAACCCAGGGCAATACCGACTTCCCTGTCGCAGTATCGCGACGCTTTACAGCAGCGTCTAGGTAATAGCCGGGCAGACCGTCGATCTTCAGGATCACAACGCGCTTAACGCCTTGCGCATGCATGCAAACAACGAACATCGCGGTAAAAACCAATATTTTAATGAGCAATCTTGTGAGCGTAGAAAACATTAGCGGCAAATGTTAGTTAGAAGCGGTGATCGCAGTTATCGAGAGCGCATCACGTGCAGAGATGCGTTGACCTTCTTCAAGGGCGAGCTTTAGGTACCTTGCACAAGCATCGCGCCAACGCGTCGGCATATTTTCGGCTTTGTAGATCGCGAGCAGCTCACGCTTTGCCGCTCTATTGTTTATCCGATACAAACCTGCGAGACACAAGACGCGCAGATCGTCGTCGGCCGTCATCGCGAAAATCTTTGCAATGGACTTCGTCGTCTTTTCACCGGCGGTGTTGCCGTTTAACGACACAAAAGCCAATGCGCGTCTTAACTTTTCGATATCGGCGTCGATCTCAGGGCGCGCAGATGCTACGGCCGTCACGCGTATGACGCGTTCGTGAAAATCTAGCTGACGACGAACGTCCATCTTCCCGATCATCTCGAGCGTGTCCTCTTCACGATGTGTGTAACGGCCAAACGACAATAAATGCCCAAGAGCAAAACCTGCCTTCGCTAGCGGACCGTGCTTCAGCCGCGTCATCTCTTCGCGGCGATCGTTACGGATCTTCGCTGGCAAGCCGTTTGGATCCCGAGCGTAAACGAGTAAGTTCTGATACTGTTTTAGCGCAATGCGTTCCTGCGCTTCGGTATCATTCTCGAGCGGGTTCAGCGAAACGGATTCGATGCGCGTCGCGAGCTCGTCCCGGAATTCCGGATCGAGCGATTCGTTTAATGACAGCAGCATCTTGAGTTGTGCATACGAACGAAGGCGCGACGATTGATTTAGATCCATGCCGCGACGGCCGCTCACAAATTCGTACACGTATCTTCCGAGTCCGAAAGCCAAGCCTTTGAACGCCGTCACATTGACGACATTACCTGTTACATCAGCAAGAACGCGCTTTGAGATCTCACGCAATTTCGGATTGCCGTTGTTGCGAAAGTCGATCAAGATCACAGGTATTTTCGGATGATCGAGACCGTAAAGCGCAAGCGGGATGAGCGTTCGTTTGACGGCCCCGGGCGCGTTTGCCTCGACCTCGCGATCGTCCGCATCAAACCAGCGAGATTCGCTGTAACCAGTCCAATTACGCAGTTTATCGTCACGCCATGGATTTTTTATATTCAAAAATCGCCCCTCAAACTTCTTGCCTTTGTTAGATGCGATGTCATCCGTCGAAGCCCAGAGTATCGCATGCCGCGTAGAACTGTCAGGCATCAACAATGGCTCGAAAAACAACCCCTGACGTTCCGCCATCTGCCGCAAAAGTTCCCAGTTGTGTCCGCGATAATCACGAATCTTCGCAATCTCTTTATCGTAAACACGGCCGAGATTCTCGCTCTGCATGTGCCAGCCGAAAGTTTTGTCAGTCAGCGCGAGCCTCGCCACCATGTCCTTTAATTCGGTTTCGCTAAAAAGCTTTTCGCCCTCGATGTTTTGATAAAGCGAGAGCACGGTCATCGCGCTTGCGACCGCAACCCGTTGGTGATCGCGTGCGTTTTGACGATATTGAAACGTTGGAGCAGTCACGCCGAGACCAAACTCGCCGAGCACGAGCTTCTTAAACAGCACCCAAAAAACCCTGTTCCAAATTCTCTTATCCGACTTTTGCAGATCGATAACGGCCGGCGGCGGTTTGCTGCCAACTTCGTTTTTGTTTGTCGTTCTCGAATAAAGAAAAGGAACGACAGACGAGATTTTCTGTGTCAGTGTAGGCTCCGTGTACGAATGCAGCCACAGGTATCGCAACCGATCGTTCTCCGGCCGCTCATCTCCGAGCGTATCGCGCAAGACACTGACCATCGGAAGATCGACCGCCGGACCTTGTGTAGTATCGTCGGCTTTTTTTCGCGCAAGAACAGTAACAATTTCGGCCCCACCGGCGACGGCGACCTTTTCAACCCGAAAATCGCCTTCGACGGCTGTTGCGTTTTTTGCTAACGAAATGTCGGACGAGGTTGTTTGATCGGACGGAACGCTTTGAGAGGAAATTTGTAGCGGGCCGAAAACGACGCACCATAAGAGCAAAATCGATGTAGCCTCAGCACCCCTCATGTTCCAGCAAAATACTCGTGAAACGGCAATTTAAGGGCATTGCCTCGGCCACATAAAGAACCAATTATTCAAACTTTACGAGCTTTTGATGACAAAAGACCACTCTTAAGTTTGACGGTAAATTATCTAATTATTTTTCCCCGCACGACCGTCATTACTTCGACCGCCGCGACACCGAGGAAACAAAGGAAAAAAAGGTGGACGAAACCGCCCTTTCCGATCAATACAAGGATGATCCAGGCGACGAGTAGAAGTCCTGCAACAATACGCAATAACAAAACCTTACGCTCCCGTTCAAAGTGGATGATAACATCTTGATGAATTTCACGCACCATTTTGACACCGCAAACCGCGTGTCGTAATCTGCAACTCGATTGAACGACGAAACCGAAAAGCTAAATAAGGACTCTCTTCCGCCGACAACGGCCGGAATTTTCCCCGAGAACTTTTCCGATGAACTCGCTTTTTTGCGCAGCGGCAAGATAACAGCGATTATTTTGATCGTAATGATCGCGATCGGTTTGGGTCTACGGGTGAACAACCTCGGAGCCGAGAGTTTTGGCGAGGATGAACTCAACAAACTGCAGACCGTCGAGGAATATCGCACAAACGGCCTGTCGGGCAAAAACGGTGAGCATCCATTTCTTATGAAAGGATTGCAGACCGCGAGCGTGAGTGCGGGCGAACGTTTAGGTTTCTCTGACGAAGCGTCGCTGCGTTTCCCTGTCGCGCTGTTCGGGGCATTTACGACGCTGATGTTGTTCTTCCTTGTCCGTGAACTTTTTGGTCGCAGCATTGCGCTCGTCTCCGCCGCGCTGTATGCAGTTGAACCAATCGCGATAGGCTTCGACCGCATCGCGAAAGAAGACAGTCTCGTGCTGTTCTTTTTTTTGCTAACAAATTTTCTGTGGATACGCGGACAGACTCTTGCCGAGCGCGGAATCGAACGTTGGCCGCGATACGCGTTTGGTGCCGGCGTCGCTTTCGCCGCCTTGATGGCCTCGAAATATTACCCGCATCTTTTGGCTGTGACCGCGGCTTATTACAACATTTACGAATACGTGCCCCAACGCAATTGGCGCATCGGACGACGACGATGGTTTTTATTTTGTGTCGTGATGGCGGTCGCGTTTGTGGTTCTTAATCCGACAATTGTTCTGCCCGACACTTGGCACGAGATGCTCAAATTCTCAAGTGAGAATCGCATCGGTCACGACGGTTACGAATTCATGGGCGAGCTTTACACGCACAAAGCGACGGCGTGGCTCAGCGGTATTCCATGGACGTTCTATTACGTTTTCATAGCCGTGAAAACTTCGCTGCCGGTGCTCGTGCTTTTTCTAGTCGGATTGCCGATGATGTTTCTCAAACGGTTGGGCGACGGGCGATTTTTTATTTTCTTTTGGGCGTTCATGTGGTTCGTACCGTTTAGCGTGCTCGGTGGCAAGTTCACGCGCTACTTCACGCTCGCTGAGCCGCCGATTTTGATTACCGCAGCGACAGGGTTTTATTTCTCGGTAAAGTGGCTGTCGTCGAAACTCAAACTGGCCAATTCTGTTGCAGTGGTTTTGCAAACTACTTTATTTGTCGGATTGGTCGGAGTGTCATTTCTTAATTCGGTGTCGAGTGGACCTCACTATCGCATGTTCACAAATATACTCGGCGGCGGAACGCCGGCAGCTGGCAGTTACTTTCCGCACGATGAGTTTTACGACGCTGCAACGAGCGATGTCATAAGGACGCTCGCTAATATCACTGGTCAAAATATAACAGTCGCCTGCGAAACGCCCGGTTTGTTCAAATACTACGCAAGAAAGGCCGCTCGCAGTGACCTAAACTTTGTCTCGCTATCTGATGATCAAGAGATTGGGAAACTCAGTCAAAATGATTTTGTTGTGCTGGTAAAAGGCCGGCGATATTTCAGCAACGACGCGTATCATCAGATGCTGTTGAATGTGAAGCCGAGCGACGAGATCAAAATCGCGAACACAACTGCCGCAACAATCTTCAAACTTGACGAAACAACTCTCGCGAAGCTGAAGGAAATCGCTAATCGTAATTAAGCGCCTCGACGGCATCGAGCCGTGCGGCACGAAGCCCAGGATAGAGAGCTCCGACGATACCGCTTAAAATCCCGACCACAATGATGGTGAGAATAATCTGCGGCTCGACCGCAACAGTCAACGTCGTCCATTTGGCTAAAATGAGCTTTAAACAAATCGTCGCGACGATACCGAAAATGACCCCGCCGAGGCTTATCATCAGTGCCTCTTGAACGATCGTCCATGCGATTCCGGTCTTCGACATTCCAAGAGATTTGAGCACACCAATCTGTCGCGTCCGCTCGGTCACTGTGGTGTACATGGTGAGCAAAATAATGAGTGCGCTGATGAGAGCCGCGACGCCAACGACGACATCGAGAAACACATTGAGTGCCGGAAGTCCTTGCATAAACAACTCCGGAATTTCGCTCGTCAGGATTATTTGATTATCCGGAAACGCTTTATTGAGATTGTCGCCAACATCTTTCGGCGTCCAACCATCTTTGATTTTGATAAGAAAACCCGACACTTTGCCTTCGGAACCAAGTTGTGATTGCATAGTGCTAAGCGGAATTTTTATGCGGGCACCGGCGCTCGGCTCGTATGTGCCGACGATTTCGAAATCGCGCTCGTAGATGCTGAACTTATCTCCGATCTTCAGATTTCTTCGCTCAATCCACGCAGTGTCCGACAACATCTCGTCACGCCCTTCGGTAAACGTTCGTCCCTGCACAAGTCGAAGACCTGCGACCGCCGCGTATTCATCAAAATGAACCCCGTCAATAAGACGGCTACCGGTCAAACCACCTTCCGCAGCAACACTATTCTGTGCTACGGGAATAATGGTTGCTACGCCATCAACCTTTTTCAATTCGGCGGCCATCGACTCCGACAAACGCAGCGCGTCCGAACTGCTCAAACTCATGCTCCCAGCAGGACGGAACAGTATCTCAGCGCCAACGTTTGACTCACGTTCCCCGCGTTCGCGCAAACTACCGTTCGCCAACCCGACAGTAAAGACGATCAGCAAAATACCAATACCGATGCCGACAACGCTCACAACCGTGCGCGCCGGGCGATGAAGCATGTTTGAAAATACGAGACTGTTCATATGAATAACCGCGAAAAACGCGAAACGACGCTAAAATGAAAGCAGTCCGTTTCGCGCTTTTCGTTGATTTCGCGGTTGTATCTTTGCTTAAACTCCAACCAGTTCGTCTTCCTCAACCAGATATGGCGAGGTTGCGACCGCATCGAGATCTTCAGAAACGATCTTCGCGATCACGGGTAAGCTTAGGCTGCGGGTTTTCGCGATTCCCGGAACCTCGTGACCTTTCGCATAAACCGCATGTCGGCCGTTGTCTTTGTACCACTCCGAAAGCGAAGCGGTTTTGTGCATTTCTTCGATGATCTGACGCCAGCCGACGCCGGTGTTGTAGGCACAGAACGAAACTTCACCCTCTTGCGTGCCATACGGAATTACGCACATCTCGGTGCGACGAAAATCGTAGTTAAACAGATCCTGAAACCACATTCCCTCGACGCACAGGACGCGCCAATTGTCGTCGCTGTTAGTATCCTGGCCCGCACTGGTCATGCGATCATTGCGATCGGAATTCGCGTTGGTCGACGACGGTTTGAAAAGATTAAGTATCTGCGAGATCGGAAAGCCTTCCGGAGCCTTTCCGGCGTCGAAGTTTCGCATGATCGCCATTCCGAGTTGTGCCATTGTCAATTTCTTGCCGCGAGCGGTGTCGGTGATTACCGTTACGTCCTTCATAAACTGCTCGTAGTTAAAGAAATCGAACAGCGACGTCATCTGGTTCGTGTTCTTGTTGACGACGATCAGCGTAAAAATGCCGCAGTTCGGGTGGCAGTTGCACGATGACCAGCCCCAAGGAGCGTCCGCCCCTTGCAGCATATCCATCACGCTCGTAAACGCTGAATACGAACTCAGCGGAAACCAATCACGCAGCGGCTCAAGCACGCCGTCGAGTTGGTCTTTGAGATCATGCGTCATGCCCGACAGCGTATATCGCTGTGCAATACGATCCTTGTCCGAAACGTCCTCGTCGCGACCGGTGAACGAAACGGGCTGGAACGCGATCGTCTGCACCTTGTCGATGTTCTCGGCGGCAAATTTGACGATGCTGCCAATGCCTTCGTTGTTCCACGAATTGACGATGGTCGTGACCAGCGTCACCTTGATGCCAACCGAAGCGAGATTCTCGATGGCCTTGAGCTTTACGTCAAACAGATTGCCGACGCCGCGATGTTTGTTGTCCTCGTCGTTGGTCCCGTCAAACTGCAAATAAACGCCGTGCTGCCCTGCGGCCTTGGCGGCCTTGCAAAATTCGATGTCTTCGGCGTAACGAATGCCGTTTGTCGCGGCCAGAATGCGGTAAAAACCGATCTTCTTTGCGTAAGCGACGGACTCGAGAAAGTGCGGTGCGATGGTCGGTTCGCCGCCGGAGAAAAGGATGATGATCTGTCGCCGCGGCTTGAATGAAACCGCGCGGTCGAGGATCTCTTTCGTGTCCTCGAACGTCGGTTCGTGCACATAACCGACCTGATTTGCATCCATAAAGCACGGATTGCACATCATGTTGCAGCGGTTCGTCAGATCGACGGTGAGCACCGCTCCGCGGCCAAATTTGATATCGCTCGTTCCGTGGTGATGAACGTGTTTGTCCTCAGCCGCCTTAAAATCGCGGCCGTAAAAGAGCGATTCGATGCGTTCGAGAAACTTGGGGTCGGTCGCCATCACATCAACAAACTCGCCATGCGTCGGGCACGTCTTTTTCATCACGACCTGGCCGTTTTCCTCGACGATCTGAGCCTTGATCTCGCCGGGGTGCGAATTCATCAGGATCTCAAGCGGGATCGTTTTATTGATCACGCCCTCGCGAACCGACTTAACGCACGTCGGACAAAGGCTGTCAGTCTCACGCGGAAAACCAAGCGGCGGCGCCGTCCGCTCATAGGATTTGAGCAGCGGTTCGGCCGCCCATTTCGGCGTGATTGCCTCGCTCTCAGGCACGAGCGTATTCACCGCCTGAAAAGCCTTCCAGCCAATATCCGCCGCCGCCGAAGCCATCTTCGACCCTTTACGGCCCTTTCCTTTTTCCCCGCGTCTAAAATTATCGCTGAACATAATAATTTACAAAAACAACGTAGAAGCTTAACAAAATATTGCAGGAAAGACTACGGAACTTTGACGGGAGTAACTACAAACATGGGCAGGCGTCAGTAATAGGAAATTTCGCGAAGCACCAGTTTGTTGGGAAATGGATCAATACTGCCACCTAGGTCTATAATGGCAGTCTGGGAAATCCAGTTGCCATGAGCGTCCACCTTGTACTGATATTTAGTCGTTGTGAATAACTTTCCCTCTCGAAAATCACGTTCTGTGATACATCTATTGGGTTCATCGTATTCAAATAGGATACACGAGTAAGAGCCATCCGACGCGCGACGCATTTCTTCAATCAGATTCCCATTTCGATCATAGGTCGATGTTTCCTTGACGATTAGTCCGTTTTTGGCTTTATATTCATATTCTTTTGAGATGTCATAATAGCGTTGCGTAAGTTTAATATCTAAATTCTGAGTGTCAGTGTAGCTCCGTTCTGTCGGCATTCGATCCTGTACTAATACCGTTATACGCGAACGTATGCCGCGAAGGTCGTACTCAGTTTTGAAAATACTGTAAAACTGATACTTCCCCTCGGAGTCAAAGGTTATTACTTGAAGGTTGTTTCCATCTTCGTTATAAAGAGAACTTTCGTATGGCCGAGGACTGATTGAATAAAGATCCGTCTCGATATCCTCCTTCTCTGCCACATTTACTTTCACCAACTTTACTTTTCCTACAAGTCCGTCATTTTCTGCATCACTTATCGAAAACGCCCCAGTTTCTTTAATTGATGTGTTCCAAGAAAGACGCTGTTTCATCAAGTATGAACCTGCAACTGCGAAGTTAAGGTTTTGTCCCGATACCAATGAGGCTGTAGCGACTCCCACTACGTTCCCACTTGTATCGACCACAGGCCCGCCGCTTGAACCGGACGATATAGCAGCATCGATTTGGAGAAATCCCTCGCTAGCTCTGATGCCGCTAATGATTCCTTTAGAGAATGTGTTTTCGAGACCTCTGGGACTGCCACCGACGTAAATATCGTCGCCGATGCCAAGTTTGTCGGGATCAGCCAGCATGAGTGGAGGAGCGGAAAGACCTTCGACTTCGAATACGCATAAATCATGCTTAATATCGATGCCAACCACTCGTTTTATTAAGTACGTTGTCTCGGATCCCGTCAGCTTTATTTTACCCGTCCATGCTCGCTTAAAAACGTGTAGATTTGAAACAACAAGGTTTCCACGTTCATTGGCAGACAAAGGTGGTTTCGCAATCTTGTAGTCGAATATCCGATCGCCATCTGTTAGTAGATCGCCGGTTTTTCGATCGTATAGAGATTTAGGGATTCCGAAAAAAAAGCCACTGCCTTGAGCGAGCGGTTTACCGTCGATATCTTGAGTAAAGACAACGACGAGAGATTTAGCGACCTTGTCTGCAATTTGACGAGATGTTAGATGTTTGGCGGGAGGCGTTACATTCTTTTTCGCCTTAGGTTTTTGCGCTAGACATATCGGAACAAGAAAGAGGAGAGTGACACATAGAAGGCCTTTCAATTGTTCCATTGATCCTACAAAACGAAGAATTGCGTCAAAGTTTCTTTCGTTTTTGTCAGTTCTTGTTTTCATCCGACCGATCGTAATTCTACCATTTCTTTTAGGCGGCTTCAGCCGTCTTACCGCGCCCACGCGGTAAATAGCCACGCCGTTCACGGCGTGGTTAGGTTGTAAAACGACTGAAGGGCGTTTTAACGTCCTTCTCGTGTCCGGCTTTAGCCATCATCTTCGCCAAAATGTTTCTCCAGTCTCTCCTGAGTCGTTCCGCGTTTGTGATGCTCCTTCTGGTTATTGATGTACTCGACTACCCATTTCAAATCTTTCGTCCCGAACGTCACTATCCCGTATCCGCGTTGCCATTCCAGCGCCTTGGGCTCGACCTCGTGATTGATGTAATACGAACTTGCTCCTTTCAGCTTGCCAACCCAATCCGATACCAGAATATTCGGTTGCAAGCTGGCGCCGATGTGAACGTGCGTTTCGATGCCGTCGAGCGCGTGGAGAATAGCGCCTTTTGTTTCGAGTATTTTATGCGTCAAATAATGGTACAGCCGTTCCTCGATCTTTGCGTTTATCATCGGCAGACTATTTTTAGTGTGCCAAATGATGTGGAAATTGATCTCGGAATAAACGCTGTTCGACATTTTGCTAAAGCGGGTAAAGGACGTTAAAACGCCCTTGGAATTATTCGTCTAATCTAACCACGCGCTAAAGCAACGTGGCTATTTGCCCTTCGGGAAAGGCTGCTAAACCAGCCTGATGTATGGATACCAATTGCAGATTAACGCCTACCACCTATGAAATCAATCACTTTTCGCCAAATGCCTCCAAATACTTGACGCCGGAGCCGGTGTTGAAGATGACGACGGACTCGTCGTCGTGGACAAGGTTTTGGTCGATGAGTTTTCGCAACGCTGGCAGGCAGGCGGCGCCTTCGGGGGCGGTGAAGATGCCTGTAAGAGCGCCGATCTGTTGAACCGCCGCGACGAGTTCTGCGTCGGTGACTGAGATCGCGGTTCCGCCGGATGCACGCAATGCATCGAGGATGAGGAAATCGCCGATCGCTTTTGGCACGCGAAGCCCGGAGGCGATGGTTCGTGCGTTTTCGAACTCGTCGGCGAAACGTTCGCCCGCGTGAAAGGCACGCACGATCGGCGCGCAGGTCTCGGACTGCACGGAGACCATACGCGGACGCTTCGAGTCGATCCAGCCCATTTGCTCCATCTCGTCAAAGGCCTTCCACATACCGATCAGGCCCGTACCGCCGCCGGTTGGGTAAAGAATTACATCAGGAAGAAGGCCGGAGACGGGAGACGAGAGACGAGAGACTGAGTCCTCGTCTCTCCTGTCTCCTGTCTCATGTCTCATGTCTCTGAATTGTTCATACAATTCATATCCCATCGTCTTTTTGCCTTCGACGCGGTAGGGCTCTTTTAGGGTCGAGACGTCGAACCAACCTTCAGCCTCCTTTCGCTCCGCGACAATTTTGCCGCAGTCGGTGATGAGTCCGTCAACGAGCGTGACGCGTGCGCCGGTTTGCTCGCACTCGACGATGTTCGCACGCGGAGTGTCGGCCGGCATAAAGATGTGAGCTTCCATCCCGGCCAAAGCGGCGTAGGCGGCCATCGCTCCGGCGGCGTTACCGGCGGACGGCACTGCGAGTTTCGTAACGCCAAGTTCCTTTGCCATCGAGATCGCGGCGGTCATCCCGCGAGCCTTAAACGACTGCGTCGGATTCTGGCCTTCGTCCTTGATGTAGAGATCGAGTTTGATTGGCAAGGTTGCCGCCAGTTGATCGACCTTGAAGAGCGGCGTCCAGCCTTCGCCGAGGCTGACGATGTTTTTATCTTCGCCAACCGGCAGAACATCGCGGTAACGCCAGAGCGAGGACTCGCGCTTTTGCAAAGATGCAAGCGTCAGTGTCTCAGCCGCTTTTTCCAGATCGTAGCGAACGAGCAGCGGCTTGCCGCATTCGACGCAGAGGTTTTGCAGCGTATTTGCTTCGTGGCGAAGCCCGCACAGACCACATTCGAGATGTGTGACATTCATGAAAAAGATTTTAGCCGCAAAAAGGCGCAAAAAACACAAAAGAGAGATTTTTATTTGTGTCTTTTGCGCTTTTTTGCGGCTATCTATTTAGCGAGCAGCGGTGTTAGTGCGCGATAGACATTGTCGGTCATCAATCGCGAGCCTTCGGCGTTCGGATGAATGCCGTCGGCCTGGTTGAGTTCGCGTTTCATCGCGACGTTTTCGAGCAGGAACGGCAGGTATGCAACTTTGTGCTCGCTGGCAAGATCGGGGAACGCAGTGGAGAATTCGCGTTGATATTCGACGCCCATCGTCGGCGGTGCGAGCATGCCGCATAAGAGAATCTTGAGGTTTTTGGCTTTTGCTTTGCGGATTATCTGATCGAGGTTTGCTTTCATCTTTGTCGGCGGGACCCCGCGAAGCAGATCGTTGGCACCGAGTTCGAGGATCAGAATCTGGGCGTTGTCCTGTTCGAGAACCCAGTCCGCGCGTTCGAGTCCGCCTAAACTAGTGTCGCCCGAAACGCCCGCGTTAATAACCTCGTAATCGTGACCGTCCGCCTTCAGCTTCTCCTGCAACAAATACGGATACGACTCTTTTTCGGTAAGGCCGAATCCGGCGGTCAGGCTGTCGCCAAGCGCGATGATCTTCGGCTTGTTGTTAGCAAATTGGGGCGTGACTAGCGGCTTTGCTTTTGACGAGCGACCGTTGTCGGCGAGTTTTGAAGAGCCGCACGCCGCAGACAACGCTGTGAGAAAAATGAAACTTACAATTACGTGATTTCGAATAACAGTACGCATAATTCTAAAAATGTTGATACGTTGAGCGTAAACCATTTGATGCAAAAATTATTGAAACTTGTTCACGGGAAATTGGCAAGCTAACATTGCAAACGAAGCACGTGTCAGTAGCCCGCACGTCAGTAAGGGCTCAACACAGAATAGATTCCACGTTGAGCCCTCCTTCACAGTTGGGCTACTGACACAATTACACGATGATCCACCTTAATAACGTAACAAAAACTGTCCGCTCGGGCACCGAAGACCTTACGATACTCGACGATGTTTCGTTCGATATTCCGTCCGGACAATTTGTCGCCGTCACCGGCGCGTCCGGCAGCGGCAAATCGACGCTTTTGGGGCTGATCGCCGGTCTCGACGCTCCAACGTCTGGTAAGATCGTCGTCGACGGCGACGACGTGACCGCCGCAAGTGAAGACGGCCTTGCGCGCATTCGCAGCGAGAAGATAGGGTTTGTGTTTCAGTCGTTTCATCTGATACCGAGCCTCACGGCTTTCGAAAACATTTTGATACCGATGGAGCTGCTTGGTGTCGATAATGTGCGCGACCGAGCGTCTCGTCTTCTCGACGCGGTCGATCTTGCGAATCGCGGACATCATTATCCGTCGGAACTTTCGGGTGGTGAACAGCAACGCGTCGCGATCGCACGAGCGTTTGCAAATCGCCCAAAAATTCTGCTCGCAGACGAGCCGACTGGCAATCTCGACTCAAAAAACGGCGGCCACATATTTGACCTGATGACACAGCTTCACGCTGAAAACAACGTCACGCTCGTGCTCGTAACACACGACCCGGCACTGGCCGAGCAAGCACAGCGGCGGATTGTCCTCGCTGATGGAAAAGTGATCTCCGATGAATTGAATGGCAGTAACCGTTAATTTAAACAGTATAGACAGGATAAACAGGATGTTGTCATTTTCAATAGGTATCCTGTCTATCCTGTCCATCCTGTTTGAATTCACCTTGGAGTATTTAGAAGAGTGAATTTTATTTTTAATCTAACCCGACGCGAAATACGCTCGTCATGGCAGCGACTGCTCTTTTTCTTTTTGTGCATTGCACTCGGAGTTGGGTCGGTCGTCGCACTGCGCTCGTTGATACAGAATCTGACAAAGGTCGTCGGGAACGACGCGCGCGCTTTGATGACGGCCGATGTTGACATTAGCTCGACAAATGATTTCTCTCCGACAGATATAGCAAAGATTGAGGAAGTCGTCGCTCGATTCCCCGTAGTCGAAGCCCGCAATGAAACCATCGCTACGTCATCAATGGCGCGCCCCGTCGACCCGACGAATCAGTCGCTCGAATTCGTTGATCTGCGCGGCGTCGAGCCGACGTTCCCGCTCGTAGGCGAATTTAAGACATCCGACGACAAGCCGTTCGATTTTAAGCTGCTCGAAAATAATGGCGTGGTCATCGCAAAAATTCTGCTCGAAGAGCTGAACGTCACAATCGGCGACAAACTTCGCATCGGCGAAAGCGAGTTCACGATACGTGCGACGTTTGACGAAGAGCCGGGTGGGTCGAGCGGCTTTCGTATCGGGGCGCGAGTTTATGTCGAGAAGAAAGCGTTTGACGACGCCGGCATCACGCGCAATGCGAGCCGCGTTCGCCGACGAATTTTGTATCGCACATCGGACAACCCGACGCCGTTTGTGAAGGAACTTCGCGACGCGCTCAAAGGCACGACCGTGCAGGTAAATTCGTATCGCGAACAGCAAGAACGGCTCGGCGAGCAGTTTGAACGCACAGAGAATTACCTTTCGCTCACCGGTCTCTTGATACTTGTGCTTGGCGGCGTGGGCGTGTGGAATGTCGCCCGGGCATTCGTCGAGCAAAAGCGAAAGACGATCGCAGTTCTAAAATGTCTCGGTGCAAGCGGAACGCGCGTCATCACCGTTTACATGCTGCAGATCTTGACGTTAGGCCTCATAGGAAGTTTGTTCGGCGTACTGCTCGCCCAGCTCGGATTATGGCTCGCGGGCTGGCGTTTTGCCGAAGAATTGCCGGCGAAGATGAGCTACGCCGTAAATTTTTCGACGGCCGCGCAAGGCATCGTGCTCGGCGTCTTGATCTCGCTGCTCTTCTCGACGCTGCCGCTGCTGCAAATTCGGTCGATCAAGCCGCGGCTTCTTCTTCGCGATGAAAATAACGCTCAGCTATCCCGGCTCGATTGGAGCAAGTGGCTTTTCGGCTTTGCGTGCCTCGCAATTCTGCTCGGCGTTGCCGTATGGCAAGCCGGCTCGTTAATGGTGGGAGCGTTGTTCCTCGGGGGACTAGCCGCGACTGCGCTGGTTTTGTATGTAGCAGCAACAATTCTGACTCTGATCTTAAAACGATTGAAGGGGCTTACGAACTTTTCGCTCCGTCAGGCGATCAACTCGCTTTATCGTCCGGGCAATCAGACGCGAATCATTTTGCTCGCTGTCGGTCTCGGCGCCTTTGTCGTGATCACGGTACAGATAATGCAGACCAATCTGATTCGCGAATTCGATTTTACAAGGAACAGTCGCCTGCCGAGCATGTTTTTCGTTGACATTCAAAAGAGCCAGATCGCCGAAATTTCGCGCACCATCGCACAGCAGACCGGCGAACAGCCCGAAGCCGTGCCAACCGTTCGCGCGCGCATCGCCGCGGTTAATGGAGAGCCAGTCGATTACCAGCAGACCGAAGTTCGACAAAATCAAGGTCAGATCGGCCGGGAGTTCGCGGTCACATATCGTGCGAACCTTGATGTAAACGAAACCGTGATAGACGGCGACTGGTGGGCAACAACTCAGCCATCGGATGAGCCGCAAGTTTCGGTTGAGGAGGGAATGTCCCGCACATTAAAAGTCTCGCCCGGCGACTCGATGACCTTCGATATCTCGGGACGCAAAATCACGGTTCGTGTTGCAAGCATTCGCAAGCTCGATGTGCGAAACACCCGCACGGCGTTTGTCTTCGTTTTTCGGCCCGGCGTCTTAGAGGCCGCACCGCAGAGCTATGCCGCAACGGTTTTGAAACACGTGCCAGCAACCGAGCGGCAGCGGCTTCAACGCGACGTCGTAGATAAATTTCCGAACGTGCAGATATTTGACGTCGCCGACATTATCGCCACGGTCAACCGGCTGGTAAATAATTTTGTGATCGCGGTTTCGTTTGTCGGTAGTTTTGTGCTACTTAGTGGGATACTGATTTTGATCGGCTCGGTCGCTCTCACAAAATCGCAACGCATTTACGAGAACGCGATTCTAAAAACGCTCGGTGCAAAACGCCGCACGCTCGCCGTCATCCTGGTCACCGAATACGGTCTTCTCGGCTTGCTCGCAGGTCTGATCGCGACCGGTTTTGCACTCAGCCTTTCGTTCGCCGTGTCGAAATACTTAATGAATATAGATTGGGTGTTTGACGTCTGGTTAACCGCTGGCGGAATTTTTTTGACGACGCTGATCGTGACTTTTGTCGGCGCGGCAGCGAGCTTTGACGTGCTATTTCGCAAACCGCTCGCAACGCTGAGATCGCAATGATTATTGCGCGTCTATTTTCTGTTGTGCGAGCACGGCGCGCATGCTGACCTGGCCATAGAGCGTCTCAAGGTAAGCGCCGAAACGGTGCAGCAGCGGAACGAGGTCGTCATTGCCTTTAGTGATCAAAATCTCCTCGACAAAACGCTCGACTGTTTCGGAATCTTTGAAGAAAAGGTAACGCACGCTGCCCTTCATAAATTCTTTTAGCGCCTTTCGCATCGCGTCTATTGGCTTTTTCTCAGGCGACGTTTCGGCACTTTGAACAACCCTGACAAGCTTTCCAAGCTCATCGCGAAGTACCAGTGATCGCTCTGCCTTTGCTCGGAAACTCGGGAAAATCTCGATGACATTCGTCTGATGGTCAAGCAACTTCGCAAAGCCGGCGAGTATCTGCTGAAAGCCGTCGTTCAGCAGCGAATGCGCAGTTTCGATCCGCGCAAAAACCGAAGGCGACGGCCGTAGGCGTGCGACGCCCGCGAGCTCTTGCGAATAAACTTTTTTTAGTTCGATCGACGCCGTGTAGCTGGCCGCGTCGAGAGATGAGAATAGTTCGGCTTCGGCGTCGGGAAAGCGTTCGAGACGATTGTTGATATAGGTCGTCATCTCGTAGATCTGATCGTTGACGCGTGAAAAGATCAGCAACGACGGCTTTAACGGCTCATCCGTTTCGAGCATCTTTCCGACAACGCTAAGCCATTTCAAAACTTTTGCAAACCGCGGAAGTATCAATGCAAGCTCGGCGTGATCGGCTGACATTGCATCTTTGCTCTCGGTTAATTTTAAGAGGCAATCGGGAAGATGTTTTTCACCCTCGGCCTCGGCGTGCCGAATCAATTTTGTAAATCCCGGCTGTGTCGAGAACCGATGCGACAACATGCCGCTCCACGCCTTCCACTCGCTCGGACCTAGATTGTCCGAGTGGATCATGCCTTCGCTCAGCAAACACGCATCGCGCAAAACAGATGACAAGTCTCGAAGATCTTTAAATGAGATTTCGTTTGTGATGTCAGCCTTCTCGCCGCGTTTGTCGCCTAGTAGAAGTGCGTTGAGCATTGCACAGCGCTGCAGCGTAGAATGCACTACGCGGAATTCTTTTGCTACGTTAGGAGCTTTGTCCTCTGCCACATCGCCAAAGGAAATGTGTCCCGCTTCAAGAAAACTTTCGACGCCGGACAACCAAATGCCGAGATCGACAAGCACATCCGACATTTCGATAAGGGGCACGTCTTTGCCCCGCGATTTATCGGCGGAAACGGAACTTGTCTTTACGCTGTCTTCTGTAAGAACGGCTGCCAAAATTAAATAACCTCACTTAGTACTGGGAATTTAGGTGTGAACCGCGGGAAAACCGCTAATTCATTTATACCTTATGTTTATGCGTGGTGGCAATAGAAAAATGTCACGAGAGACTGATTTGCTGCAGTAAATCGTAGTTAGTGGCTAGCGATTAACTATAATGCTAATGTCGAGTATGCCTAAAAAGCTGCTCATCGCTACAAATAATGCGGACAAAGTCATCGAGCTGCGCGCAATGACCAAAGACATCCCACTTGAGATCGTCGGTCTTGACAGTTTCGCCGACCTGGTCGAAGTTGAAGAGATCGGCGACACATTTGACGAAAACGCTCGACTGAAAGCAGTCGGCTATGCTCAACAGACCGGCGTGACGGCTCTTGCCGACGACTCGGGACTCGAGGTCGAAGCACTTGGCGGGCGGCCGGGCGTTCTCTCGGCCAGATACGGCGGCGTTCATACTCCATTCACTGAAAAAATAAAATTACTGCTCGCCGAATTAGAGCAAACCGGTGACAAAGATAGACAAGCGCGCTTTGTGTGTTCGATCGCGATCGCCTCGCCCATAGGCAAAATTCTATTTTCTGCAAACGGATTTTGCGACGGATTCATTTCGAAGAAACCGCGAGGGTTGAAAGGGTTTGGATACGATCCAGTGTTCATTCCCGTCGGACACGAAATGACTTTTGGAGAGCTCGTCGCGCACGAAAAACACAAAATTAGTCACCGAGGGCGCGCTTTTTTGCACATTATCCCGTTTTTACAGCGTTTTTCGGGCGTTTTGACTTGACGTGGGCGCACATTGGGCTTAGAATTCGACACTTGGAATCGTTTCCATAGATTGAAAAAACGGGGCGTAGCACAGCCTGGTAGTGCGCACGGTTTGGGACCGTGAGGCCGCAAGTTCGAATCTTGCCGCCCCGACCAGTCAGAATTTTTTAGACTGGTTTCGATTTTCTACATTGCAATGTCGCTCTCGGCAATGCGCACGTTTAAGGCAGTAAAATTTTCAAACCAAACTGGAGGTTACTAAAAAACTATGGCTCGTATGACACAATCGGAAATCGTCAGCAAACTGGCGGAAACTTGCGGATGCAAAAAAACGGACGTCAAGGCAATGTTCGACGCTTTGGCCTCGATGGCAACCAGCGAAGTGAGAGTAAACGGTGAATTCACCGTTCCCGGCTTCGGCAAATTGAAGAAGACGCACCGCAAGGCACGTGACGGACGCAACCCTGCAACCGGAGCAGTTATCAAGATCCCCGCCAAGACGACTGTCAAATTCAGCCTCGGCAAAGCGATGAAAGACTCTGTCGCTTAATTTCACTGGATACAGCATACTGTGCCCGATGGGGCTCGATACCGGCAAATCTTGTGTTTGCCGGTATTTTTTTATTTTTTTCAGGCGAAAAAAAGTAGTGACAAATCCAAATCTCTTTGTTAACATCTAGTTACAAGTTGAAGCTCAAGCAACGCGATTGCTCTTCACAGCACCTTCCTGGTTGTGTTTTCAGCTTATTGTTTCCGCTGTTCCCATGAACGCGCGGATTTGTAGTAACCTCAGGAGTTTGAGGTGATTATTTTAGAAGGAGAATACACAAAAGTGGCAGCAGCTAGACCCATGACTTTACAGGACCGCGTCCTGCAAATTGACCATATTCAGGCGCGACGTTTTTCGAAATTGAATGGCGACGTTTTGGATATCGCGGCCGAGGGCATTATCAGACATCTGCGTGCGTGTGCTCGCATGGATGTGAATCCCGATGCATCAGCCGTTCGCGAGATCATCGATGACGCACTAAATGGCCGGCGCGTTTTTGCCGAAACATCTAACGACCTTTTGGCCGCTTAAGCAGTTTTAGTTTTTTTTAGTTTTATAGATTGACCGTTCTAAATCGAGCGGTCATTTTTTATCTAAAGCGCAGTTTGTATAGAACATATTTGCCAAACACTTCCATGTCGTATCGCTCGTACCATTTGTCGATGTTCGCGAAAAAGATCTCCGGCTGAGTCGACGGCGCGATCATGTAAGAGAGTTTTACAACATCGGAGCTCTTTGCGTCGAAGTTATTAATATACCTGTCGTATTGTCGAGCTTCTTCATCGACCTCGGCGAACAACAACGGCTTGTAGTCCGAATTCAGTCTGTCGGTGTGTCGCCCCCAACCCCACAAAGCGATCACCGAAACAATGTCGCCGCCCTGTTTTATGCGAGCGGCAAGCTGTTCGGGCCGAACGCCGTCGTAGTAAAGCTGCTGATAATAACGGTTTTTGTTTTCTTGCCAGGTGACACCCGCAAACACATGCTGATGCCTGGCCCAAAGCACTGGCTGCGGCGCCAATGTCGGAAAATCGTCGGCTTCGGCAACAGCGAGATGAAGAACCGCGCTGTTGCGCGGAGCCGGATCGTCCTTCGCAATCTCAGCAAGCCGTCGTGCGACAGGCAATGCTTCGTCGCGAATAATGTTCACGTCGTCAAGTATGCGAACCGTGTAATGACATTCGACAAATCCCCATGCGATGGCTACTGTCGCGAGCGCAGCGACGGCTATCTTTGCCGAACCGTGTCGAAATCCGCCCGAACGTGACCACATCAAACCAAGCGTCACAACAAGCGCGAGTCCCGCGACGTAGTTCCCGATAAAAACCTGATAGTGAATCGGCTGCAACTGCTGACCCGTAATGATCTGTTGATTAAAGAGTATCGCCGGTGTCGCCGCAAGCGAGATAGCGAATAACGTCGCCTTGTCGCGCAGTGTAAGCACTTTCATTGCGACAGCAGCGATGATAACAGCGATCACAAAGAAGCCGATCAACTCGGGCGGACGTGTGAGATCGAGAGCACGAGTTTTGATCAGCATCTGCACATCGTCCATAGTGTGCGAGCGTTTAGACAAAAGATAAAAATATGGAACGAGTGAAATCACACAACCAGCGCCGATAACGATCAGTGCCTTGATATCTTTCAGCCAACCTTCAGGCCTCACGATCAACCAGCAAATGCCCAAACAGCCGAGCCACGCGGCCGCGGTCGTCCAAACATAAAAATAAGAGAAAGCCGTGTAAGCAAATGCGGCGATGGCTAAGACTGGCAATGTTACAGATTTTCTTTCGCCTGTTTCGGCAGAGACAATTTTCCACAGAAGAGCGAGCATCCCAAAAAAAGCCGGGAATGCCATAGCCGGAATGTAGCGCCGAAAACCCGGGAAATATGGGTACGCATACCCGGTGTTGAGTATTTCGCCAATCGCACCTTCGCCAGCAAACAATGCACCGCCCGCAAGCACGACCAAACTGCCGGCAAGAGCGAAAAGCGAATCTTCGGTAAACATGCCGATCAACCAAAACACGGCGAGCGCCGTAAAAAAGGCTGCGAACGCGCCCGCAATCGTCATCGCCCACGGAGCGTCGATACCTAACAAACGGGCTGGCAATGCAATCGTATACGGTGCCGCGAATTGTATCGAGAAAAGTGATTCGGGCTGCGGGGTTTCCGCTGAATGGTCACTGCCCGTGTACGGGTCGTTCCTGCGAGGGCGGCCGTCGATCAGAGCTTTAACGTAAGCCGCGTAGGCGACTTCGTCGATGTCGTTGTATGCGTAATGACCGTTCCAATCTGCACCGCGAAGATAGATCATCTTGAACTGCGGATACAACGCAAATACTGCGAGAAATAATCCCGCGATGATCCCAAACCGCCAACGTAATTTCATAAAACTAAGATAAAAATTCTTGACCATTGTCCTTTTTCCATGCGTGATTGTCTAGCAATTGGCGCGTGCCAGCGCTCGGTTGTATAATTCTAACCAGTCAGAAAGGAGAACAAGACGATGGTCAACCTAGTTCCACCGCCAGAAGCGGTGATGGACATTCTTACCAAAACCGGTGCTTACCGCAAAGGTCATTTCGTTTATCCGAATGGTAAGCACGCATCACACTATTTTCAAATGCCGCTCGCGTTTCGCTACTACGACAACGCCCGGATCATGTCCGTCGGTCTGAGCCGTATGTTTCGCATGGAAAAATCGATCGCAAGCCAACTCCCGAAAGTTTCGGTCATCAGCCCAAGTCCGGGCGGCATCATGGTTGCGTTCGGTGTACGCGAAGCTCTTAGCGCCGAGCAAATTTACTGGGCCGAGATGGAAGGTGGCGAGCGGCAGTTTCGCCAGTATATGACAGATTATGATGTCCATCCGGCGATCATCGTTGACGACATCAACCGTTCGGGCAAGGCGATCGAGGAGACAATACGACTCGTAAAAGATGCCGGCAGCGAAGTCATAGGCATTGGCACGATCGCAAAATTCGAAGACGCTCCCGACGAGTTCGATGGCATTCCCGCAAAGTCGCTGCTCAGCTTCGACGTGAATTACTACGACACCGAAGATGAATGGCGAGGCTCGCGCAGTGCATCGGATTCTGAGATAGAAACTGTCAGGTTCTAGATCGCGTGGCGGTTGGCAAGGGCGCGGTCCATCGTAACTTCATCGACAAATTCGAGATCTGAGCCGACGGGCATTCCCATCGCGATGCGTGTGACAAAGACGCCCAGCGGTTTTAGCAGACGAGCAATGTAGTTTGCTGTCGCTTCGCCTTCGGTCGTCGGATTTGTCGCGATAATAATTTCTTTTACTTCGACGCCGTCGTTGTTTTCGGGCGTTAATCGCGGAAGTAAGTTTGCGAGCATCAACTCATCCGGACCGACACCGCGCATCGGTGACAAACTTCCATGCAGCACGTGATACATGCCCTTATATGAGCGCGTCTTTTCGACGGCGACGAGATTATAAGGTTCTTCGATAATGCAAATGATCGAGCGGTCGCGCTTCGGGTTAGCACAATAGAGACACGGATCAACGTCGGTGAGATTATTGCACGTCGAGCAAAAAACGATCTTCTCTTTTACTTCAATTAACGCACTTGCAAACTGCTCAACTTCACTCAAAGGCCGCCGCAGCACGTAAAACGCCAGCCGCTGCGCCGACTTTTGGCCGACGCCGGGCAGGCGTTTGAATTCGTCAATTAATTTTGCGACGGGTTCTGAGTAATCCAACATTTAAGAAAGTTTCAACGCTAAGTCGCTAAGATGCAAAGCCGCAGAGAAAATACCACATCGAACCTTGGGTCCTCGGCGGTCTTTGCGACTTTGCGTTAAAAAGAACTTACACCAACCCCGGCGGCAGCATTCCGCCGAGTTTGCCTTTTAGCGATTCCTCGACCTTGCGTTTTGCTTCGTTAAGAGCAGCGACGGTCAGGTCTTGCAGCATCTCGACATCGCCGTCTTTTACAAGGTCAGGCGAGATCGTGAGAGCAAGTACCTCAAAATCGCCGCGCATCTTTACCATGACCGCACCGCCGCCGGCAGCGGCCTCGACGGTCATGTTCTTCATCTCGCGGCCCATCTGCTCCTGCATCTGCTGAGCCTGTTGCATCATCGAGTTCAAATCTAGTCCACCTGGTAGTTTCATATCTCCTCACGAAAAAACTTTAGAACAATTGTATCATTGCCGCCCAAAAACGCGTTTGTGAAAGGCGGAAAAAAGACAGATAATCATCGACATGACAGTGAAAGATTTACGCTTAGCTTTTATCGGCTGCGGCGTTATGGGCGAATCGATGATCGCCGGGCTGGTAAAAAATAATTTGGTTGACGCAGCTACTATCGCAGCGAGCCATCCGCGTGAAAACCGCCGCACGGAATTGGCCGACAAATATGGCGTGAAGGCGTTTGAGAGCAACGCCGAGGCCGCAAAGTTGGTCGCCGGACACAAAGATTCTGCCGTAATTCTCTGCGTAAAACCTCAGCGGCTCGAACGAGTTCTGAGTGATCTGCGAGGCCTGCTCAAAGCCGATCAGCTTGTCATCTCAATCGTTGCCGGCGCACGAATCGAATATCTCGCCGAGGAACTCGGCACCGCAAAGATCGTGCGAGCGATGCCGAATACTCCGTCGCAGATCGGCGCCGGAATAACGGCATGGACATGCACGGTTGCTGTCGGCGACGCCGAACGCGAGCATGTTCGCGAGCTGCTAAAAGCGCTCGGCAAAGAACTTTTTGTCGAGACAGAGAACATGATCGACATGGCGACCTCGCTCTCCGCGACCGGGCCGACCTACATTTTTATGGTTATGGAAGCGCTTACCGACGCCGGCGTGCACCTCGGATTTTCGCGCGACATGGCAAAAGAACTTGTGCAGGAAACGATGCTCGGTTCGGTAAAATTTGCTATGGAATCGCACAAGCATCCCGCCGAGCTCCGCAACATGGTCACATCACCCGGCGGGACTTCTGCCGAAGCAATTTATCAGATGGAAAAAGGAACGCTGCGAACCGTGCTCTCTAAAGCAGTGTACGCAGCGTATAAACGTGCTGTCGATCTCGGCAAAAAATAGCCGCTACTTCAAATACTTCTCAAACCAATCCAGATTTGCCTGCATGGCGGCGAGCTGCATTTTTGGCTCATTCGGGCCGTGTGGTTGTCGCGGCAGGACGATCATCCGCGTCGGAACGCCTTGCTGCTTTAGAGCGTTATAGAATTCGTAACCTTGCGAGATTGGCACGCGGATGTCGGACTCGCCGTGCTGAATCATCGTTGGCGTTGTCACGCCTTTGATATTGAACATCGCCGAGTGCTTCATGTAAGTCTCGGGAACTTCCCACGACTGGCCGCCGAAATAATCCGGAATAAACGCCGGAATGTCGGCCGTGCCGTTAAAACTCATCATGTTCGTTACGGGCGCTCCGGCGGAGGCGGCTTTGAAACGTTTTGTTTTCGTCACGATCGTTGAGGTCATATAACCGCCGTAGCTCCAGCCCATCACGCCGAGGCGATTCGCGTCCGCAACGCCCATCGCAATCACATGATCGACGCCGGTCATCAAGTCTTCGTAATCCATGCCGCCCCAATCTTTGATATTTGCTCGACGAAATTCGGTTCCGTAGCCGCTTGAGCCACGAGGATTCGGTCGTAGAACGGCGAAACCTTTCGATGCGAACGTCGCGATTGGATATACGCCGCGACCGCCGATGAAGCTTTGCTGAAATACGCCAGCCGGGCCGCCGTGAATGTTAAGAATCAGCGGTACTTTGCTGCCGGCGACGTAGTTGTTCGGGTAAGTTAGCAGGCCTTCGATCTCGCGGCCGTCCTTGCTCTTCCACCTGATGACTTCGGTCTTACCGACAGCCATTTTCGCGGCCTCTGCGTTCGCCCACGAAACTTGTGTCGGCTCGGTGTCATTAAACCTTGCGATAAACGCCTCGGGCGGTTTATCGGCCTTTTGCATCACCATGCCGAACGCGGTCGAATTACCGTTGATATTAACGCCCGTCACAACGCCATCGGCATATTGGCTTTGACGAATCGTGCCGGCGGCGACATCGACGCTGTACATCGCCGTGCCGGGGCCTTTCGCCTCGACAAAATACAAACGTGACGAATCGCCGTGCCAGCCGACGATATTGGGCTGACCGTCATGCGAGAGCGGCATAACCTTGCCTGAGCCGCCCGATGCCGGCATGAGTACGATATTGTTGCTCTGTGCCCAACGCACCGGAAGGTCGCTGACGACCATCGCGATCCACTTGCCGTCGGGTGAATATGTCGGAGACGTTTCTGCGGCCTTGGTCGCGGCAAGCGGCGTTACTTTGGCGCTCGCAACATCGACAATCGCGATGTCAGAGGTTGGCCAAAAATCGGCACGCGGATCGCTAACGTGACCAAAAACTATTTTCGTGCCGTCAGGCGACCATTCAAAACCGGTGACGCTGCGATTGTCGGTGGTAAGTTTCCGCGATTCGCGCTTGCCGTTTGCGTCTTTTGCGACCGGCATAACGTAGAGCCGGGACATTTTTATGTTCTCATCGACCCAGCGAAAATCATTACGAGCTTTGTCGTTTTTCTCTTCGTCGTCGGACTTCGTGTCGGCCATCGCGTAGGCGATCCACTTGCCGTCAGGCGACCAATCGAAATCACCGACGCCAGACTTGACGTCCGTAATCATCTCAGCCTCGCCGCCGCCGACACGCATCAGATAAAGATTGCTTTTATTATCCTTACGGGTTGATGTGAACGCGATCCATTTGCCGTCCGGCGACCATTTCGGATTTGTCGAAGATTTGTCGGCAAATGTAAGTTGCGTGCTCTCCTTCCCGTCGGTCGACGAAAGCCAAATTTGCGAAACATACTCGCTTTTATCGGCGGCCATCACTTCGTTCGAAACCGTGTAAACAACCCGTCCCGCGTCAGGCGAAACCCGCGGTGTGCCAATGGCCTTGACCTTTAACTGCATCTCCGGCGACCAAGTGTTTTGTGCAAACGCCACGACCGAAGACATAAAAATAGCGACAAAAACAATAGCGAATCTTTTCATTTTTTCCTCCGAAAGCTGATCACGCGAAGCTACATTTTGCGGCTCACGATTTAGTTTGTTCAAGTGTGAATTTCCAAATCATTCTACTCTGCTTTTCGTCAAAAATATACTTGCCGGCGATCACCCTCCAATAACCCGTGAATTGCCAGCGGCCCGGCGCGAGCTTGTTAAAGAGCGGTACCGCAAGCTCACTATCGATCGCGTCGAGCAGAGCGCGGTTTTGAGCGTCGAGTTTTTGATCGCCGCGGCGGCCGTTGCCGGTGTAGAGAATAGTGTTTGCCGATTCGCCGTGGGTGTCGGGATAGCACGGATTTAGGCGGCCAAAATCGGTCAATAGCGAGATGAGTCGCCCGTTGCGCTGGTAGATTCCATGCCGTGTTTTGTGAATGTCCGTCACCTCGGCCCAGCTAAAGATCTGGCCGTGCTGCTCATGAGAAAAATTATTTGCCGTAATACGCGTATTAGCCTCCCTTATACTTGACACAAATATTATTGGTGATAAAATCCTTGTCATCTTACCCTCAAAAATTGTTTTGAGAGTGTTCGCTTTTCAATAGTTTACTACGTAGATATTCGCCCTGATCTGTAAGGTTCGAAGGTAGATACTACCCCACAGACGTTACTTCTACGGCGTGTATTGACTTTAACCCAAGGAGAAAAAAATCGTGAAAAAACTAATAGGAATTCTCACAGTAATCACCGTCGCGCTTTGCGTGTTCGGCATCGTTACGAAGCGTGCCGAGGCGAACAAGGCGCTTTTTGTCACAGGTTCGCAGGACGAACGCGAACTAGCCAAACAAATCAGTCTCGGCGTTCTTCGCGACCGCGCGGCTCAACGAGCGATCGGAAACATCGATGAATACGAAGTAAAACGTGTCGAGATCGACGAACTAGGAATGGCCCATACGCATGTCGGGCAGCGAATCGGCGGCGTACCGGTCTGGGAAGGCGAGGCAATCGTCCATCTCAAAGGCGATGGCTCGGTCAGCGATGTCACTGATGATCTAAAAGAGAGCGTCGCCATCAACACAACGCCGAATCTCAATGAAAAACAAGCCTATCGCGCCGCATTAGATCTTTACAGAGGCAAGGCAAAACTGACTGATGAGCCAAGCATCGACCTTTACGTCTATCGCGGCGAGGCCCGCGACCACCTCGTCTATCGCGTTCAGACGCCGCGCATCGACGGCTCGGCGGGAACGTCTGTTCCTGTAAAATTTATCGATGCGCACACGGCCGAATTGGTGTTCGAGCATGACAACCTGCAAACCGGCACGGGCTCATCGCTCTATAGCGGGAATGTGACAATCTCAACGACGTCGTCGGCAGGTACGTTCTATATGGAAGACACGACGCGCCGTCAGGGCACGTTCAACATGAACAGCACCGGCAATGAAACCACCGGCACCGGCGGAACGCAGTCGCGCTACACTGACACCGACGATGTTTGGAATACGACTATCCAACGAGCCGGCGTCGATGCCCACTACGGAGCGGCAAAAACTTACGATTATTACCAGTCAGTGCACGGACGAAACGGCATCGACGGAAACAACGGCCCGGGAACGACGACCTCTGCTGTAGGCGGCATTCCGCTGGTTGTCTCGCGGGTTCATTTTGGTTCGAGCGGTGCTTACAATAATGCGTTTTGGTTCAATAACCAAATGTCTTACGGCGATGGAAACGGAACGACATTTTCGCCGCTGACAACGATCGACATCTGCGGTCACGAAATGACGCACGGCGTAACCGAGCGCACTGCAAACCTCACGTATGCCAACGAATCCGGCGCACTTAATGAGTCGATGTCCGATATTTTCGGTGCAATGGTTGAAGTCTTTGCAGATGGAGCAGTAAGCGGTGATTCATGGAAGATCGGTGAAGATTCATATACGCCCGGCACTCCGGGCGACGCTCTTCGCCTGATGGACAACCCGAATGCTGTCGGCGACCCGGATCATTACACTTTGCGTCTCTATCAAGGCGCATGTACGCCATCGAACGCAAACGACCAGTGCGGCGTTCACACAAATTCGAGCATTTCGAATCACGCTTATTATCTGATGGCTGCCGGCGGCACAAACCGCGTCTCGAGCATCGCCGTCACCGGTATCGGCACGACCGATGCGGCGAAGATCTTTTACCGAGCATTGTCGGTTTACATGACGGCGAGCACGAATTTCGCAGGTGCTAGAACAGCAACATTAAGCGCCGCGACGGACATGTTTGGTTCGGCCAGCACGCAATACAACACCGTTGCGACCGGTTGGTGCGCAGTCGGAGTAGGAACCTGTCCGGGCGGTACGCCAACACCGACGCCTCCTCCGGGCACGAATCTATTTGTAAACGGCGGATTTGAAACGAGCCTAACACCTTGGGTTAAGTCGGGAAATGGCGCGTTCTACACGGCAAATGGCGGTTATCCACACGGCGGCACAGGCTACTCGTACTTCGGAAATGCAAACAACCGTACGGGGCAAACCTATCAAACCGTTTCGATTCCGACGACCGCGAGTGGAACATTGTCGTTCTGGCTAAATGTTGTTTCGAGTGAGACAACCACCACGACACAGTATGACAAACTGTTTATTGAGGTTCGCAATACAAGTGGTACGTTGCTCACGACGCTTGCAACATACAGCAACCTGAACAAGGCCGCGGCGGGCGTTTACACCCAACGGACGCTTACGGTGCCCGCAACCTACAAGGGACAAACGGTGCGAATACAATTCCGCGTGACGACTGACAGCTCGCTCTCGACTATATTCCGCGTGGATGACGCTTCGCTGCAATAGCGGCTGAAACGATAAACTTATCGGGGACGGCTTCGATGCTGTCCCCTTTTTTATTTTTCGCGTAAAATCTCGTCAAGTGATCATCGACCTCATCTCAAAGACGTGGAAGCTGCTGCCGAGAAACGCGCGTACATTCCTCACGCGCAGAGTGCAGCCAAAATTCACCGTCTCGGCAGCCGCCATTGTGTTCAACGACGAAGGAAAGGTTCTGCTGCTCGATCACATCCTGCGTCCACATTCCGGTTGGGGCGTGCCCGGCGGATTTATCGACGCTTACGAACAGCCCGAAGCCGCGCTACGTCGCGAGCTTCAAGAAGAAGCCGGCATCGATCTTCGCGACGTTTCACTTTATCGATGCCGTACGATCAAGAAACACATCGAGATAATCTTCACAGCTCGCGCCGTCGGCGAACCCATTGTGAATAGCCGCGAGATCCGCGGTCTGATGTGGACAAGCGTCCTTGAAATGCCGCCCGACATGAGCCTCGACCAGCAATTCCTCGTGAAGAAAGTTATTGAAGAAAAAGAAAAAATAGACGAGTAACGTTTAGAAGTTGGTGGAGATGAGGGGGATCGAACCCCTGACCTCGGCATTGCGAACGCCGCGCTCTCCCAGCTGAGCTACATCCCCGAATGCAGCAATAATCACACAAAATCTAAGGTCAAAGCAATCCGAAAGTGCTAAAAAGTGGTAGGAAATGTCCGTACAGACGGTGAAAAATTACGGGACTCTCAGCATCGGCAGGCAGATGGACTGAATTTCTCTCACCTGATTTCCACACAAAGAGATGAAGGCCGATGTAATTCGACCTTCCCAGAGTGATTCACCAGTATCGGCGATCTATGGAAGGTAGCTCGCGGGTACGGCGGAATCGGAGGCTATTCCAAACTGACCGTATCCGATGCCGGCGGTTGACTGTCTAAGATACCAGGTTCCGTTTCTATAGACCGCAATGTCATCCCTATTATCACCATCATAATCGCCCGGAACCGGTATGTCGGTTCCGAGGCCAAAAGGAATGAAATCGACGTTTCCGTTGGTGCTTCTCAGGATGTACCAAAGACCGTTAGACGGGCGGAAAACAGCTATATCGTCCTTGTCGTCGCCATCGTAATCGGCGGGAACGAGCCTGTCTGTAGCGAGGCCGAAAGGAACAGCGTCGAAGTTGGTTCCGGGAGTGCCGGTCGAGCGAGCCAAATACCAAACGCCGGTGCTCGGCCGGAAGACCGAGAGGTTCGTTCTCGCATCTCCGTCGTGATTCATCACCAGCGGAACATCGCCCGCCAATCCGAAATCGAATATCGCGACCGTTCCGCCATTGCTCTGACGTATGAACCATTGCCCAGTGGAAGGTCTAAATACCGCAAAGTCAGTCTTGCCGTCACCATCGTAGTCCCCGTTCAGCGGAATATCGTTCGGAGCGCCCCAGGCAAGTGCTGAAACTGTAAACCCGTTGCTGTTTAGAACCCAATAATCCGGGTCGCTATCCGCGGCGCCCGGGCGAAAGATGGCTGCGTCGGTCTTGTTATCACCGTCATAATCGCCAGGGACCAGGCGGTCACCCGCGAGTCCGAACCGTATCGCGCTAAAACCAAGAGATGATCTGTTCGCGTACCAGATTCCTTCTGAGCCTCGAAATACGGAAAGATCTGTTCTGCCGTCACCGTCGAAATCAGCCCGTGCCGAGCCTACAGCGGCAAATGGAAAATTCGGCGCACCAGGCGTCAACAGCCCTCCCGGAGGGAAATTTGCACTCAGAGGGGCTTCGTATACGGTAGATTCGGTCGGCAAAGACGAAACTTCGCCCCAATAATAGGCAGCTGCGCTAAATGCCGTGCTATTGCTCGGAAAACGCGTAAGGGCATCCGGAACATCCTGAAACGGAGTCCCCAGAACAGGCGTCGTTGGGAACGGGGCGTTTTGGTCCGGGTAGACGAAGTGTTCGTCCGGGTTCACGATGAATGCTACCGAATCGAGAACTCCGATGATCGAAAAGTCGAGCACTCCATCATCCGCGACGTCGCCGTCTAAGCCGGAAAAGATGTTCGCGGCTGTTTGAATGATTGCAAAACTCTCAGAGCCAATCGTGAGATTAAGGCCCCCAATCCGTACCGGCGAACTGTAATTCACAATAGTCGTGCCGGCGGCAGGCGTCCTGTTTGGGCATGGCGAAGTTCCAAACGTATTGTTCAAGTATATCAAGGCGTTTGACCCGACAACCGCTCCGCTGACGTTTACGACGTGATTCAACGAACCGGGAAAGGCTGCGTCGCTATCGATCGCGACAAAGTAAGTGTTTGCGGCAACTATGGCTCCGGGCGTGCCGCGTAACTCAATGTATTGGCAGGAATCGTTCGTTTGGTCGCCCGGGTCCGCTTCGATCTCATTGATAAGCAGTTGTGCGGAAATATCCAGGGCCGAGCCAAGAAACAAAACAACTGTGAACATAAATGCAACATAAACTAAACGGTGTCTTTTCATTGATTAACCTCTTTTGTTAAATTTCAGCCGCGTCCTCTGCCGTCGGCTTCTGAAATTCATTAACTCTTGCTTTCTTGTTTTACGTTCTGAACGGGCGGCAGCTCGACCAGAAAATCCGCCGGAAGTAAAATCCGAGTGCTTTCAACGATGCCGTCGACAAATGCATTTCGTTTTTCGATTTCGATATGCGTCTTGGCAATTTCCTGCGGTGACATGAACGGCGCCGGAATATCAGCGTTCGCCATATTTGGCTGCTCAAAACCGTTTTGGAATAAAATTTGGCGAATCGTGTACTTCGCGGTTTTGTTTCCGGGACTGTCCGTTGAAATCTCTTTCTTCTCGAGTTTCACGATATGCACGCCCAGGCTGGACACAATCAGATTCGGTGCGATCTGTCCCGGCTCAAGTGACAAAGCCGCGCGTTCCAATGGTTCGTCGAGATCGCCATTCGATACGTTCTCAAACAGACCGCCTGTGGCTTTCGTCGGCCTGTGTTCGGTAAATTCTTTAGCCAAAACCGCGAAGTTTTGGCCCGATCTTGCCCGCTGTAAAATCGCTTCGGCTTTCTCGCGTTTTTTGTTCAGGTCGTATTCGGGATGTGCTCCGAGATAATCGGCTATCTCTTTTTCCGTCGCTTTGACCTTTGCGATCCAGTGTTTCCGCAGATAGTCGCTCGAGAGAATTCCGGCTTCGATTACCTTTAGCCGAAGCTGAATCTCCGGCTGCTGCATAAAGGCAGCGTCGGCCTTTGCCTTATCGGAAAGAATCTTGAAAGTGGCCCAGCTCTCTCGGGCTTTTATGAGACTTTCGCCCTGTAAGGGAACTGGCATTAGCCTGTCTGCATTCTTTGCAACCTCGGTTTGAATCCGTTGGATCGAGTTCATCGCCCGGGAAAATGCTTCTTCATTTTTTGCGTCGCCCCAGACGGCATTGATCTCCTCGTCGCTGACCAGCCGCCGGTTTCCCGTTTCGGCAAAAAGTTTTGCGCCATAAAGTTCGCCAAGAAACCGTTTTTTCTTATATTCGAAGTTATTGAGAAAATCGGGGTCATCCGCCAAACCCTCTCTACGGGCGACCGCAGCCAGTGCAAGATACTCCTTCATTCCCTTAAGGAACTTTTCTTTCGATTCCGGGCCGGCGATGATCGCATCGACGCCTGTCCGGTCGGCTTTCGCCTGGGATTTGAGAATCGATCCTATCTGCTCGGCCGAAAGACCATGTAAAATCTCAGCTTCGAGCTTCGACGCTCGTGCCCGCTCGGCCAGGAACTGCCATCCGCCAAACCCGGCAATTGCAGAAACTGTCACGATCAAAAAAAATACGAACGGCTTGATCGACATACATTACTCCTCCAACAATAAATAACTCAAGAAAATGCAAGACGTTAAAATCTCATCTTGACGCCAAACTGCATAACTCGCGGAGCGCCGACGGTTCGGGTGATCTGTCCGAAGTCGGTTTCGTCCGCCAAATCCGAGTTTGGATTAGCAAAATTTACGAAATTCAGTACATTAAAAACGTCCAATTTCAAATCTAGGGTCAACCTTTCGCTGAATTTGACGGTCTTTTGCAAGCTAAGGTCTATGCGTCTTTGTGACGGGCCGCGAAGGGTGTTTCTACCAAGATTTCCAAAGCCACCCAGCGGTGCGTATAGCGCGCAGTCGGTCGGATTAGTTGGATCCTGGCAGGTATTAAAATATCTCCGGGTCGGGTCACTTCCTTGCCGCCTCAGCAAAGCAAGACTGCGAACGCTTGGCCGTCCAAATGCCGCATTGAATATCGTTCCGCTTGCGCCGCCCACGTTGAAGATATTTCCCAGAATATTCAAAGCGCCGCGCGGTGTATTTCGCTCGGTTCCTTCTCGGAAAATGCCCAGAAACTGCGATTCGATGTCGCCGCTGGTACGAAGTACCTCAAATCCGGCGCTTGTGGCAAAGATCGAAAACGGTGTTCCGGACTGCCACTGACCAAACCCCGATAGCTGCCAGCCTTTCAAAAAATTGTGCTTTAGCCCGAATGTTGGAATCTCCCAGATAAATGTCCCGCTCATTCGATGCGGGCGGTCAAAATCGGACAAAGCACGATTCGAATTTAGATCCCGTTGGTTTCCCTGTACGACGAGACCAAGATTAGGGGTATCCGGCCGGCCCGACGCCGCCGTACTTCCGGGATCGGTAGATCCGATGTCGATAGATTTGGACAAGGTATATGAGGTGCTAAAGCCAAATCCTTTTGAAAAACGGCGGGTAACCGTAAGTTGTCCCGAGTGGTAATTTGAGTAGCCACGGGACTGAAGTATTACGGCATCAGTTGGGTCAAACCCTAGGTATGGGACGCGTACTTCAGCCGCGATCAGGGCGTTCACGAACTCAAAAAGTGCGCTGCTCCCGTTGAGATCGATCCCACCCGCACCATTTCTGCATGCTGCATAACCCGGCGTGTTGGCAAATACTCCGTTACATGCGCCAAAAGCCCGGATATCGTTCGGCGACCGGCTCGCTCCGCGGTCACGTTGGCTCACGCCTGGGACATTTGTCGGGACAGAGCAACCTGGAAGCAACGCACACGCGGCGTTTAACCGGCCATAGATGTAGTCGGGCGTATTCGCGTCGTTCAGATCGTACGGCTGGTTAAAACCAACCGCGAGAAGCAAACCCTGACCCTTAGTTCCAACATAACGCGCTTCTATGATCCAATCCTTGCCGAGATCATGTTGGATGCCGATGTTCCATTGCTGAATTAATGGAGTCTTCAGGTCACGGTCGATTGCGCGGTATTCAAGCGGTTCAACACCGGCAATCGGATCGGCCCCCGGCGATCTATCCACAAGGACGTAAGGCGTGAACCGGTCGGCATTACGCCCGGTGACGGAAAACGGAAAGTAGGCGCTGAATGGCAGATTTGTATTCTGCTGGTTGAACGCCGTGGTTCCCTGAACAGTTGCCGGCGAATTTTCCGTTTTCCTCTCGATTTCCTTAAAGAACGGGTAGTTGCTGTAGATCGTGTTGATGAATGCCGCCGACGGCCGGTCATAAAATATCCCGTAACCGGCTCGAAACGTGGTTGCCAGATTCTTAAACGGTTTCCACGCTAATCCGACACGCGGCGCGAAATTGTTTAGATCTTGGCCGTTCAGGGTGTGTTTGTTTCCGGCACGAGCAATCGTCGGCAAGCTCGCGTCAATGGCATTAAAACCGGTGGGCGTGGCGTTGCTTGGGAGGATGAAACCCGGCGTGATGTCGTCGGGATTAGTAATCCGCGTAAAATCGAAGTTCGAGAATCGGCCGTTCTTTTCAATCGGCCACCCAAACCAATCCCAACGAACCCCCATGTTGAAGGTCAAGCCCTCGCGAATTTTCCAGTCATCGGAGGCGTAAAAGCTGAGGTCGTTGAAACGGAATTGTTTGTCGGTGATACCGAACGAAACATCTGCTTCGGGAACAAACCCGGTTAACAGTTCGGTGAAGTTCGAAAGTCCCTCGAACTCGATCCCCTGTTCTTCAGGAAGGCTTGTATCGTAAAAATTTCGTTTGTGCTCAATACCAAACTTTAATGCATGCTTGCCGCGGTTATAAGTAAGGTTATCGGCGAAAGTGAAGGTCAGCTGATTTCGTTTATTGAAAACGTCGTTTGGAGCGTTAAGCGAAAAATCAGACAGGTTGGATCTGCCGGCGAATCGGGCAGCTCTTTGCGATGGGGCTCCGGGTTCAAAAGCGACGGCCGGGTTGTTGATTCCCAAATCAGCATTCGTCAATCCGGCGCCGAGAAATCGGTCGTCGAGCCGTCTTGAATTATCCAGGATGAAGAACCCGAAGCGAGCTTCATTGATCAGATTCGCCGAGAAAAAATGTGTATCTTTTATCGCCAGCGTTCGGTTTTTGTCGTCGCGGATCAGCGGCGTCGGCGAAACCAAGGTGTCGTCGGAAAACGGGTCAGTTGCCGGGAAGTTCGCAAAGAAGAAGGTTCCTTCGAGATAGTTTAGGCCTTTGCCCTCGCTGTTACCCGGTGAAAGCGTGTAATCCAGCCTTGTTGTAAACTGGTGCTGCCCGAATTCCGCCGGCGAAACATTTCTCAATCGAACCAAAGGAAATCCGCCGCGAACGCGACCTTGAACACCGCGATCCAGAATGGGCAATCCATTCGGAAGACCGAACTGGCTGAAATCGGTTATGCGGGTGACGCCGTTCAGCAGAAACTGAATGTTCTCCTGGTCATAGTACAGGGGTTGATACCGACCGGGTTGTAGGGTCGGAATCATAAAGTCACCCGTGATTGGGTTCCGGGTACTCAACAAACGGAAGCCGGGGCTGGTGGGATCAATGCATGTCGCGGCAATGTCACCGGCGAATGTGCCCGGCGTAAGCGTCCGGACGCAGTAGCCCGGATTTCCGGGAAAAGGCTGTAACGTAAACGAGTTTCCAAAAGAACTGATCTGTCCGCCACGCTGCGTGGTAAGCAGGAATGCACGGCGAATATTTTCCGTGTCGGCCCGATTGGTGATAAGCGCAAGTGCTTCCGGCAAGACCACAAAACTCTGCGCCGTAGGCACATAGGCTGTGCTTGCCTTCGTTCGTTGGTAACTGCCAAAAAAGAAAAGTTTCTCTTTGATGATAGGTCCGCCGAGAGTGAACCCGGCTTCGAATCGGCGCGCCTTCTGCCGGTCGATACCATCGCGGTTGAAAAAGAAGTCGTTTGCGTTGAATGCTTCATTTTGCGCGTAGGCGTAAACGGTTCCTGTAAAGGTTTGTCCGCCCCGTTTAGTGACGACCTGGATATTACCGCCGCCGCTGCGTCCAAGGGATGCATCGTACATGCTCGAAAGAACCTTGACCTCTTCGACCGATTCCGGGTTCGGCGAAACGTTTTCGGTCAGCGCACCTGTTCCTGAAAAATTTGTGGCGTCAACGCCGTTAAAGACGATCGCCTGGCTCGTCGTTCTGGTTCCGTTTACCGCCCCTTCGGGATTGCCGTTTCCGTTCGTTAGCGGATCGGTAAGCTCGGTTGAGACTGAAGGATCCGTGGCAATCACGCCAAACGAGGATCTGTTGGCAACGGGCAGCTGCTCCAGACGTTTGCCGGTAATTTGAGAACCGGTGATGGCGCTGTCCGAACGGATTGTATCGCCGCCGTCGGGACCCGCAATTGTTACCATTTCTCCTTGTTGTCTTATTCCTAGAACGAGGTCAATCGTGTTTGTAACGCTTGCGGCCACGGAAGCGGTCTGGACGGCAGGTTCAAATCCCTGAGACTCGGCTTTGACCTCGTATTCGCCGAGTGGAAGAACCGAAAAGTTCCAGCGGCCTTCCGCATTTGCCGTTGCGTTGCGTTTTTGTCCGGTTCCTTTACTGGTTACCGTTACAGCGGCTCCGGGAACGATCGCTCCGTTTGGGTCGACCACCGAGCCGTTAAGGTTGCCGTTATCGGTTCCCTGACCGTGCATGGTTCCGATAAACGGGAAAAGAATGAGTGATAAAAAAACTAGTGCAGTTTTCGATGAACGAATCATAATCGAGGACCTCTATTTTCAGGGTCAAAATTTATGGCAAATTGAATAGATCCCGGTTAGGCGGATTCCGGCAACCGATGGCGTTGGCAGTTACGGGAAGCAAAAAATCCACGCACGCTAGAGCCAACCCACATACTAATTTGAAAAGCGAATATTATCCTCTTCCTATTAATTTCCTGTTGCCACAACCTTAAATCTTCCTTTCTTTATGCACAGCGGGCTAACCTGGTGGATCAAAGAAAAAAGCATCAGAGCCTTTTCAGGCTCTGATGGGCACATGGCACATTTGTGGGGGCAACCGCTTACGAAGTAGCAGCCTAGCGTAGCGGCAGAGTTGGAATATCTGCTCCTTCAAAGTCTCCGCAGAATGTTTGGCCTGGAATCGTTACACGAAGACAACCCGGGGTTGAAAGCGTGTTCGAACCAGCCGGGTTACCAGCCGAGAAAACGGACGGAACTGCACGATTTTCGAATACGCCGGCAGCAACCGGTGCCAAATTCGTGATCGTGTAAACGCGGGCATCTTCCAGAAGCAGATAAAGAGTGTTACCGGCGTTTGCCAGACCCGTATCACGGTTTACATCCGTCGGAAAGAGATTCGAGACCCACTGTGCACGGCCGGCGTTAGCACCAGTTGCGAACAGTCGGTACAAACCGCCGTTATTGGCGTTGCCGTTGAAGTTATTGAAACGGGCCTCTGTCGCGAAAATACGACCGTCGCCCAGAATTGCCATACCGTCAAAATACGGATTTTCGTCGCCGCCGGTGCTGGTTGCGGTTTTGATGATGCCGGCTGCGGTGGCTCCGCTTCCGATCTGAGTAGCCAAACCGGTGGCCGGGCTAACTCGATACAAGCGGCTGCGGGGTGCCGCTGCCGGAAGAAGGTCGTCGCTGGCGATAGCATAAATCCAGCCATCGGTCGGGTTATATGCAGCGGCCGATTCCGTAAAGCCTGCCACGAAGCACGTTTCACCGACTTGCGGGCCGATGATGATTGACGAGCCAGCCGGGCGGAACGTGCGAAGATCGGCTGAGAGACCCGTTATCGGGTCGCTGCCGGTGTTGCAAAGTTCGGTATCGAACTCAGTAATCCCGTATAGAACCGAACCGATCGAAGCGAGGCCCTCGTATTCGCGGCGGATTTGCTGGCCGTTAAGGGTCAACGGGCCAAGTAGCGTGCCGGCTCCTGTCGAAAGGTCGAACGAGTAGTATTGCTGATCGAGAAGCAAAACGTCGCGGTTGTTATCCGTGATCGAGTACATTATTTGTCCCCATGAAACTGTTTGCATCGCAACGATAGCGACCAGACAGAACATAATTTTTGCAAGGTTTTTCATTTTTTTCTCCTATTCTGAATTTTCTCAAACCGATGTTTCGGATTAGAGTTTGTTGTATCCGCGCTTTTATTACCCGCACGGCGTGAACTTATTTGTTATTAAAAAGACTTTGTTTTTTCTGTGTTTTGTTCGTGCGGATCCGTGAAAGCCAGCGGATCCGCACGATCCTTAAATCGCCTTAGCCAGCGGCTACGGCAAGTTGGGTCCTCCTGGCGTAAGTACACCGCCGGCTGGGAAGTTTCCACTCAACGGTGCTTGATAGACCGTTGAGTTGACGGGTGAAGCTGCAAGCTCTCCCCAGTAGTATTGTGTTCCATCGAATGCCGGCGGCAGTGTCGGGCCAGGGCTGCTAAACCGAGTAAACGCGTCGGGCTGATCGTCAAACGGATTGCCAATGATCGGCAATGAGAAGTCCGGATAGACGAACTGCACATCCGGATCGACGATGAATGCGACGCCATCCAGAATCGACGTGATCGTCATTTCCAGAACACCGTCGTCGTCAATGTCTCTGTCCTGACCGGCCGCGATTGCATCCGGTGTTTGCAGAATTGCGAAACTCTCCGATCCAACCTGCAGATTCAGTCCGCCTATGCGGATTGTTGAACTATAGTTGACGACCGTTGCTCCCGGTGCGATCGTCCTGCCGGGACACGTTCCACCGAACGTATTCTGCAGGAAGATCATGCCGTTAGAGCCGACAACTGCTCCGCTGAGATTGACAACGTGATTCAACGAGCCAGGGAAGGCGTTGTCGCTGTCAATCGCAACAAAGTAGGTATTGGCCGGAACTATCTCTCCCGGTATGCCGCGAAGCTCGATGTACTGGCACGAGTCGTTAGTCTGATCGCCCGGATCGGCTTCGAGTTCATTTATTCGAAGGCCGCTGAATGTCGCCGAAGGAGTTACAGTCACCGTAACGGTGGCGGTATCGGTCGCGCCGCCGTCCGAAACCGTGTACGTAAACGTATCGGTTCCGCTAAAGCTCGGGTTCGGCGTGTAGCTGACGTTGCCGCCATTGTTAACCACCGAACCGTTTGCAGGTTGAGTAACTGCCGAGACAGTCAACGGGCCGCCGTCGCCGCCATCGTTGTCGTTGGCAAGGACGTTGATGACGTTGTTCGAACTGTCCTGACTGACCGTAGCAACATCGTCACCAGCAACCGGCGGATCGTTCCCAGCAGTAACGGTGATCGAAACCGTGGCCGTGTCCGTTCCACCGTTGCCATCAGAGATGGTGTAGGTGAACGAATCGCTGCCGCTGAAGTTAGCGTTTGGCGAGTAACTAACGTTGTTTCCGTTGTTTACTACCGTGCCGTTCGCTCCGTTGGTCGCCGCCGTGATCGTCAGCGTCTGGCCGGCATCGACATCGGAGTCGTTAGCAAGGACATTGATGATGTTGTTCGACGAGTCTTCAGCTACCGTTGCGGAATCGTCAACTGCGTTCGGAGGGTCGTTCACCGCCGACACCGTAACAGAAACGGTTGCCGTGTCTGTGCCGCCGTTGCCGTCACTGATCGTGTAAGTGAACGAGTCACTGCCGTTGAAGTTTGCATTCGGCGAGTAGCTTACTCCCGTTGGTGTAAAGGTTACACTGCCGTTTGCTCCCTGGCTGACCGCAGTTATCGTCAGAGTATCGAGGTTCGGATCGGCGTCATTGGCGAGCACATTGATCGCGTTTGCACCGCTGTCTTCTACAACTATTGCCACATCGTTGACAGCATCCGGCGGACTATTCAGAACCGGACATGTATTGAAACTGTCTGGTGTAGGAATACGAACCGTGTAAGTCGAGGTGTTTCGCACTCCGCCTGAACCGTTCGGACAACGCTGCATTGATACCGTATCGCCGTTTGCCAACGCATTCTCGTCAACCTGCGGCTGTCCGGCATTAAGCAGAACAAGGAGGCCCGGATCGTCCGCATCAGCCGTGTCATAGACCAATGCGTCCACGATGTTCGCCGTGGTTACCGGAGTATTGTTCGGGAAACTTGTGGCATCGCCCGTGTAGAGGGCTACCGCGTCCTGACCGTTCTGCAAGAGGTTTCCGGCGAAGACCAGATCGACGCCCGAAACTGCGGCGTTACCCAAGGTGAAATAACCGCTAGCGTTTGTCGCGAACCCATCGAGATCGAATGCCGAGTACGAAAGATCGTTACTACCGTTGTAGAAAACTACGACCAAGCCATCAAGCGGGGTGTTTCCGACACCGCCGTCATAGAGTTCGACAAACTCCAAGGCGTCCGCACCGGGCGTATCCGAATCAGCTTCGTTGATGATTATGTTGCCTTCCGCAACATTCGTCACCGTTACGTTAACAGTGGCTGTGTCCGTTCCGCCGTTGCCATCCGAGATGGTGTAGGTGAACGAATCGCTGCCGTTGAAGTTCGCATTCGGTGTGTGGCTAACACCGGCTGGCGTGAATGTTACGCTGCCGTTTGCCCCTTGCGTTACCGCTGTAACGATAAGCGTGTCGCCATCGCCGTCAGTGTCATTGGCAAGGACGTTGATCGCGTTTGCACCGCTGTCTTCGGCTACCGTCGCCGCATCGTCCACTGCATCGGGAGCATCGTTCAGGGCATTAACCGTGATCGAAACCATGGCTGTGTCCGTTCCGCCGTTACCATCGCTGATGGTGTAGCTGAACGAATCGCTGCCGAAGAAGTTTGCATTCGGCGAGTAACTTACAACACCCGCAACAAGCGTTACCGTTCCGTTGGCCGCCGGAGTTACGGCAGTTACGGCCAGAGTGTCGCCATCGACATCCGTGTCATTGGCAAGGACGTTGATGATGTTGCTTGAGCTGTCTTCCGCGACGATTGCAGAATCGTCAACCGCGTTCGGAGCGTCGTTCACCGCTGTCACAGTTACTGGAACGGTAGCCGTATCTGTGCCGCCGTTTCCGTCACTGATCGTATAGGTGAATGAATCACTGCCGAAGAAGTTTACATTCGGTGTATAGCTCACGTTCGTGCCGTTGTTTACGACTGTTCCGTTTGCTCCGTTCGTAGCTCCGGTGATGGTCAAAGTGTCGCCATCTCCGTCAGTGTCATTGGCCAGAACGTTGATGATGTTGTTCACCGAATCTTCAGCAACGGTCGCTGAATCGTTGACGGCATCGGGAGCATCGTTTGTTCCGCCTATCGTTATCGTCACCGTTGTAACATTCGAATTAACCGAGCCATCATTTGCTGTATAAGTGAATGAATCCGTTCCGGTGAAGTTTGCATTCGGCGTGTAGGTAAATCCACCGTTTGCACTCAGCACCAAGATTCCGTTAGCGGTGGTGCTGACAAGAACTGCTGTCAGCGAACCGCTGTCGATGTCAGTATCGTTACCGAGAACGCCCGGCGCATTAACTGTCAATGCAATGTCTTCGCTGGTCGAGTAGCTGTCGTTGACCGCCACAGGCGCATCGTTGACCGGGGTAACGGTGATGGTCACCGTCGCGGTATCGCTGTCGATGCCGTCCGAGATGGTGTAGGTGAACGAATCGCTGCCGAAGAAGTTTGGGTTGGGAGTGTAGCTCAGGTT
>JBAUGW010000084.1:0-17614 GCA_049679945.1 Pyrinomonadaceae bacterium
CTCCAACGCCGACGCCCGAAGTGCTTGACGAAGACGATACACCTGTTCGCGTCAAGACCGATCTCGTGACACTAACCCTCACCGTGACTGACCCTTATGGCCGCTATGTTTCAGGGCTTGGGAAAAATGCTTTTACGATAAACGATAACGGCATCGAGCAGGACATCACATTCTTCAGTGACAGTGACGCCCCGGTGTCTGTCGGCATTATTTTTGATGTTTCAGGTTCGATGAGCGGACAAAAGATCGCCAAAGCCCGCAAGGCGCTCGAACGCTTTATTACCTCCAGTCACCCGATGGATGAGTACTTCTTGATCGCATTCAATAACCGCGCTCAGCTCTTGATGGATCGAACACGCGACGGCGAAGCGGTGCTTAGCAAACTCACACTAGTTAAACCTAAAAATAACACCGCTCTTTACGACGCCGTCTATTTAGGCATCGAGCGTGTTACGCGCGGCAGCCATCAAAAACGGGCTTTAATGATAATTAGTGACGGCCAGGACAATGCATCCCGCTATAATTTTGGCGAAGTCCGTCGACTGATGAAAGAGTCCGATGTCGTTACTTACGCGGTCGGAATCATGGATGGCGGCGACACATCAGGCTCTCTAGGCATGCAAGGCCAGGCGTTTCTTGATGAACTCACTTCCGTCACCGGCGGCAAGTCTTTTTATCCCCAAACTGACGTCGAAATGGACGAGATCTTTGAACGTATCGCCCTCGAGCTTCGTCATCAATATTCAATCGGCTACACTCCAAAGGACTTCCAACCGAACGGAAAATGGCGTAAAGTAAAAACTAAGGTCAAACCCCCGCGCGGAATGCCGCGTCTAACGGTTCGCGGGCGAGAAGGCTATTACGCAACGCCCAACACTAGTTTTCGGTAATTCAGCTCGATTGAGCTCATTCTAACTCATGAAAAGGACAGTCTTAATCCTCTCGGCGGTCATGGGAGCCGCGAGCATATTTACTGGCTTTCAGACGGGCGCTCAGACGGCTAAACCCACGCCGCCGCCGGTGCCAGCCGCTAGTCCGACGCCCAAACCGACCGAAGAAGAAGTAATTAAGATCGACACCGAGCTTGTCAATCTCGACGTGCGAGTCATCGATCGCAATAATCGTCCCATAAACACCCTTGCAGAAAAGGATTTTAAGGTTTACGAAGACGGCGCCGTACAGCAGATCGACTTTTTCTCAAAGTCCGAAGTTCCGACAAACTATGGCCTTGTTATCGACAATTCCGGCTCGCTGAGGCAGCAACTTGATAAAGTAATCGAGGCGGGCAAGGTTTTTGTGAACAGCAATCGTCCTGACGACGAAACGATGATCATTCGCTTCGTCGGCCGCGACAAGATCGAGATCGAGCAGCCTTTCACGCCAAACAAAACTGACCTCAACGACGCTCTCGACAATCTTTTTATCGAAGGCGGTCAGACGGCTGTTCGCGATGCCGTGTATCTTGCCGTCGAGAATATCGATGAGTATGAGCGTGGTAAAGCTTTCGAGGACAAGAAACGTCGTGCTTTGATACTCGTCACCGACGGCGAGGACCGCAACAGTTATTACGGCGAGAAGCAGCTGTATGATCTTTTGCGCGAATCGGAGGTGCAGATTTATGTGATCGGTTTCGTCGACGACCTGAGCAAAGAAGGCGGTTTTATCAGCAAAAGTCCGCAAGCAAAGGCGAAAGAGTTTCTCGAAAAGCTTGCATCCGAAACTGGCGGTAAAGCCTATTTTCCAAAGACCGCAGCTGAATTACCAAACTTAGCGCGTGAAATTTCAAGTGAGCTGAGAACGCAATATTCAATCGGCTACATTCCGTCGAACGAACGCAAGGACGGCACCTATCGCTCGATTAAGGTCGCCATCGCCGACGGCCCGAACGCTCAGAAACGAATCGCTGTGACACGCGCAGGTAGAAAAGCGGACGGCGGCAGCAGCACGGCAACGACACCAAGCCCAACACCCAAGACGCAATAAATTTGGCCTTAGATAAACGCGGATGACGCAGATAAGAACTTGTTTCCTATCTGCGTCATCTGCGTTTATCTGCGGCTAAAACTCAACACGAACTGGCCGCCCGCTTACGCAAGCGGTTCTGACTATTCGGGCACTGAGCCAGAAATTTTCTTACGCGTAGTTTCGCCTGTTTTGAGAACCGAAATGCCGTCGTCAACCTCAGAGTGAGGCCGCGGGATGATGTGCGTTGCGGTCACGGTGCCGACCTTTCGAGCGGCTTCGGCACCGGCTTCGACTGCGGCCTTGACGGCGCCGACCTCGCCGCGGACAATCGCCGTCACTAGCCCTGCGTCTATCTTTTCGTAGCCAACGAGGTTTACATTCGCGGCCTTGACCATCGCATCAGCCGCCTCGATCATCGCGACGAGGCCAAAACATTCGACCATTCCAAGTGCTTCCATAACAACTCCAAATCTACCCGCGTCTTCGCCTCTTTGCGAAGAAAATAAAAAGTGCGATCAGCACCGCACCGGCGAATATCGCAACAAAAAATATCCCTATCGGCAAAACCATGCGGCTATCTCCAAACGACAAGGAGAATGACGACAAGCAAAGCCGCAAATGCAACAATTCCGGCAAAAATCAACGGCAAAATCGGCGAATCATCGTGCGGCTCCCATTTATATTCGAGCCGTTTTCGGTGCATGACGCGAGCTTTTTTGCGCTCGGTCGCAGCCTTTGCGAGTTCGTCATCGCTCTCGCTGCCGTGACTTAATTTGCCCGCAAGATCGTCTAGCGCGGCTTTTGTCTCGTCGTCGACTGTGGCGGCACCGTTTGTCTCAAGCGACGCAACGACCTCGAGTTTGCTGCCACAGTTGTAACAAAACTGCGTGTTCTCGCGGACATCGACGCCGCAGGCTTCGCAAACTGTTTTTTCAATGGTCTCTGTCATCAAACGCTCGCAAAAACCTCCTTCTCTTCGCCGAGATCGCGCGCCGACGGCGTGAGGATCGTCTTTTTAGAAATATAAATTTTCTCGCCATTATTTATCGCGCGTCGAACGTCGTCTTCGCTGACAAATTCCGCAGGCGTGATCGGCACAGGCTTTTGCACCGCATTTTCAGGCGTGATTTCATGAACGATGGTTGTGACTTCAACTGGCGGAGCAGTATTGATCGGCTGCACAGGTGTTTTCGGCGGTTCGGGAAGCGGTGGAGATTCGGCCAGCTTTTTGCTCAGAAAACTGTCGACGATCGCTGCGATCTGCGCTCGGTCGGGATGTTTTGACGGCGCAGTCATCACGGCCTGCGTCGCCGGTGCCGCGACAGCCGCCGCTGCTTTTGGCTTCGCTACATTAACCGGTTTCGTCTCAAATGCGACGCGCTTTATGTCCATCAGATGGTGCGGCGAAATGTTGTCCGACGTCACGTTGCCGCCCCACGAACCGCAGCCTAGAGTCATCGACGGCGCGAGATCAGTCGAGAAACCGATAGCTCCGTGCGTCGTCGGTGAATTTATGACAACGCGTGCGGCAGGCATTTGAGCACCGTAGGCAATAGCGGCTTCGCGATTTTGCGTGTGCATTCCCGCGGTGTGTCCCATTCCGCCGAACTGCAAGATTTCCTGACAGCGATTTGCTCCTTCCTCGACGCCGTCGGCTACAAAAAACGCAAGCGTCGGCGAGAGCTTTTCTATCGACCACGGAAAGTCGCGACCGACGCCGCCGCAATCAGCGAGCAGACAACGCGTGCCTTCAGGAATCGTAATACCGGCAAGATCGGCGATAAACTTTGCGGATTTGCCGACGATGCCGGCATTGAGCGAGCCTTGCGGCGTGAGTAGAACTCTTGCGACGGCATCGGCTTCAGCAGTGTTCAAAAAATGTCCGCCCTGGGAACCAAATTGGGCACGCACCTCTGCTTCGACCGGCGCGTCGCACACGACCGACTGCTCTGACGCACAGATCGTTCCGTTGTCGAAGCACGTGCCGGTGAGAATGTCGGCGACGGCCTTCTCGACATTCGCCGTGCGTTCCAAAAAAACAGGCACATTGCCCGGCCCGACGCCAAACGCCGGTTTACCCGATGAATACGCCGCTCGCACGAGGCCCGTGCCGCCGGTTGCGAGAATGACGGCGGTCTGTTTGTGCTTCATCAGGGCTTCGGTGCCTTCGATAGTTGAGTTCGTGAGACAAATGATCGCGTTCTCCGGCAGGCCTTTTGCGACCGCTGCGTCGCGCATTATTCGGGCCGTCTCGGTGATGCAGTTCGCAGCTGACGGATGCGGCGAGAGGACGATGGTGTTGCGCGACTTGATCGCGATGATGATCTTAAAGATCGCGGTCGATGTCGGATTTGTAGAAGGAATGATCGCCGCGACGACACCGCGAGGGCTGACGATCTCGACAATGTTTTTGGTGTCGCTGACCGTGCCGACAGTTTTCAGATCGCGAAAATAATTCCAAACATCTTCGGCGGCAAAGCGGTTCTTTTCGTATTTATCTTCAGCTTTGCCAAAACCGGTTTCTTCGTTTGCCAGTTTACCAAGGCGGGCAGACTCGGCGAGTGCGACCTGGGACATCGCTTCGCAAATCTCGTCGATCTTCGTTTGTCCGAACTTTGCGACAGACTTAAAGGCAAACGACGCGGCCTCTACCGCGTCGCGTGCTTCCTGTTGAGCGATCAGATCCTTGTCACCCATGATGCCTGATGTTACGAATTACGGAATTGAAGATTCGTAAGTGCGTGAATTTACGCCTTTGTTTTACCTTTATTACCGGTCGATGAGGCCGCGGCGCTCGCGCTGCCTGCGCCGAGTTGTTTGCCGCCGCCTTGAAGAGCCTTTTCGTCAGGGCTGTAGCCGACGGCTCCGCCTTTCGGCAGAACGCGCTCGACTTCGCCGTGCGGCCGCGGAATAACGTGAACACTGATGAGTTCGCCGACGCGACGCGCAGCCGCAGCCCCCGCATCGGTCGCGGCTTTAACGGCGCCGACGTCGCCCCGCACAAAAATCGTGACGTAACCGGCGCCGATATATTCTTTACCGATCAGCCGAACATTCGCGGCCTTGACCATTGCGTCAGCCGCCTCGACCGCGCCCACGAAACCTTTCGTCTCGACCATTCCCAAAGCCTCTAATGTCATTTATCTATCCTCGCTTATTTGTATGCTTTTCAGATAGTAATATAAGTTCGCCGCAATGCCTAAACGCCGCTAGCGAATTGCACAAATCAATTGACATTGTGACGAGAGGAACGATATATTTCAAGTCATAAGGGTTGCGTGAAACGCGTTATTCGCAAGTCATTCCAAACTTCAAAAAATGTCCTTGTCATTAGGAGAAAAACTGCGGCAGGCCCGTGAAGATAAAGGCCTAACTTTGAGCGAAGTCTCGGAACACACCCGCATCTCGTCACTTTACCTGCAATCGATCGAAAACGACGATTACAAGATCCTGCCCGGCGGCATTTTTAATAAAGGCTTCGTTAAATCTTATGCGAAGTTTGTCGGCATCAACGAGCAAGAGGCGCTAAACGATTACACCAATTTACTCGGGCAATCTGAGACAAAACCCCAGGAAAATGCCCCGTATTACAGGCCGGAAGTCTTGACCGACGACACTTCGTCCGGCTCGAATTTGCCGACGATCTTGATCGCCGGCGTGATCCTCGCAGCGATGACAACTGGCATACTCTATCTTGTCAGTTATCTGCGGGAGCCTGCCGAGACGATCGTGACAAACACGGCAACGAGGACCAGTACCAACACTCAAACAGACACCTCGGCAAACACAAGCACGGAAATTTCGGCTTCAAACTCGCCCGATATGGCGACCCTGAATGTTGAGGTTAGAGCGATCAATCCGGTCTCTGTGCTTACAACCATTGACGGGGAGGCGCAGAAAAAAACCGACGTCGCGGCAGGTTCGTCTGTGAGTTTTTCGCCTAAAGAGAGTCTCACGCTCAATTACAATCGCTGGAATGCTCAGAACGTGCAGCTCGCGATAAATGGCAAAGCGATCACGCTGCCCGCAGAACCGCTCGACCCTAAGGACCGCGACCGCATTATCTTCACAATTTCAAAGGGCAACCTCGCACAAATCTGGACAAACGGAGCTATCCCGAACACAGCCGCACCTGCTCTCACTGCTGCGAATGCAAACGTCGACGCAAACGTCGCTACAAACGCTCCGACGACACAGCCGAGCGTAGCGCCGCGACAAACGCCCGTCCCACGTCCAAGCGATGCAGCAAACACAGCTGCAAACACCGCCGCGTCGGCTGCAACGCCGATTCCCGCTCCGACACGTAAAGTCGTCGTCGTTTCAAACGCTCCAGCAAATCGGCCACAATAATCAAAATCCGGTAAGCCACGAATGCACGAATAGGTTACTTCAATTTATTCGTGCATTCGTGGCTCTCTCTTTTTTCTTTCGACGGGTTTCTGTTTATAATTGGATATGGAAATCCGAGACATCACCGAAGGCCTTACTTTCGACGACGTTTTGCTCGTCCCGGCCTACTCCGAGATCTTGCCCGCCGACGCCGACACCCGCACGCGTTTTTCGCGCAATATAAATGTAAACATTCCGCTGTGCTCGTCCGCGATGGACACCGTCACCGAGGCCTCGCTTGCGATCGCCTTAGCGCAAGCCGGCGGTATCGGCGTGATCCATAAAAATTTTACGATTCAAGAGCAGGCCGAAGAGGTTGATAAAGTTAAACGCAGTGAATCCGGCATGATCGTCGATCCGGTGACGATAAATAAGGACTCCCTCGTGTCGGACGCTTTGGCGATAATGAGCCGTTTCAAGATCAGCGGCGTTCCGGTCGTGGATGAAAACGAACTGCTCGTCGGCATCATTACAAATCGCGATCTCCGTTTCGAAACCCGCTCCGACATTCCCGTGTCAGAGATTATGACGCCGCAGCCTCTTGTAACTGTACCCGTCGGCACAACACTCGACGAAGCAAAGGTCAAACTACAAAAACACCGCATCGAAAAGCTGCTCGTAACGGACGAAAACGGCCATCTCAAAGGCCTGATCACCGTAAAGGACATTCAAAAGGCGATAAACTTCCCCTTAGCGGCTAAAGATGAACTGGGACGTCTGCGATGTGCCGCCGCAATCGGTGCAACCGGCGATTACCTCGAACGCGCCTCAGCGCTCGTCGCTGCACGCGTCGATGCGATCGTTATCGACACGGCCCACGGTCATAGCTCTCGCGTGATCGAGGCCGTGAAAAACATAAAAACAAAATTCCCGGATCTCGAACTTGTCGCCGGCAATGTAGCGACGGCGGAGGCCACGAAAGCGCTGATAAAAGCAGGCGTTGACGCAGTAAAGATCGGCATCGGCCCCGGCTCGATCTGTACGACGCGTGTTGTCACCGGCGCCGGCGTGCCGCAGATCTCGGCAATTGTCGAATGCGTGAAGGCGGCAAAAGATTCAAATGTCCCGGTGATCGCGGACGGCGGCGTGAAATACTCGGGCGACGTCGCCAAAGCCATCGCCGCAGGTGCCGATTGCGTGATGATCGGCTCGCTCTTTGCGGGAACCGAAGAAGCTCCGGGCGAGGTCATTCTCTTTCAGGGACGCAGCTTTAAAACCTATCGCGGAATGGGTTCAATCGGCGCGATGCGTTCCGGCTCGTCAGATCGATACGCGCAAGAAGCCACACTCTCCGACGCAAAATACATCCCCGAAGGCATCGAGGGCCGCGTCGCTTACAAAGGCACTGTCGCCGAAACCGTCACACAACTCGTCGGCGGCCTCCGCTCCGGCATGGGCTACACCGGCTGCCGAACCATCGCCGACTTAAAGGCAAACGCAAAGTTCATCCGCATCACCTCCGCCGGCTTGCGCGAATCCCACGTCCATGATGTGATCATCACCAAAGAAGCCCCGAATTACCGTTTAGAATCTTAAAATTAACAGCCCAATGCGGCGAGGCCGGCGGGGGCGGCGATAGAGTCAAAGTTAAAGCTAGAACCTGGAAGCTCAAGGCCGACGTCGCTGGGCGAGAGCGCGCGGATCGGGCGCTGGAGAGCTTCGGAGGCGATGGATTCGACATTTTTTGCAATGATGTCGCGACCGATGACGAGCAATTTGTCCAGATTAGAATTACCGGCTCCGACGTCGGCGGCGACGCGATCGTTGTAGAACATCACGAGACGGTAAATTTCGTCGTCGATCTCGCCGAGCGTGCATGTGACCGAGCGGACGACGGCGGGTTCGGATCCGCGAAGGAGCAAGGCGGTAAAGCCATCGCTATTTTCGCTGATGAGCAACGAGTCGCTTCCGTCGCTCCCAGCGAGCCAGTTCGCCTCGCCAAGCGCACGAGGCAAGATCAAACCTGCCTTCCAACCGCGACTCTCAAAATGCGATTCGTATTCGTCTATCACCGAAAGTTTTATGGCAGTTACAAAGAAGCGCGAGCGTTTGTCCTTATCGCGCGAAAGGCGCTGCGTGGCGAGCCGAAGCTCCCGTGCGGGCGTTCCGAACACCTGCTCGGCTTTCCAGTCGAGAATCTCTTCGGTCTCGGACTTCGACGAAGGTTCGCTCTCTAACGCGATGATCGCCGTCCGGGCCGTGTTGCTCGGAAGAGCGATAGACCAACGTTTTTGACTAAGTAAACCCGCAACCTCGACGACCTCGGTCAAACACGAAGAAAATTCAGCGTGATGCGCGATATTCGCGTCGGCGAAGCTCGGCGTCAGTATGCCTGACGGCAGCTCAACCGACGCCGCCTGTTTGATCGAGTAGCTGCGTCGACCGCCATGAAGAGCAAGCGCCGTGATCGCATCGCCCTCGATACCAAGCGCGGCGTTTGGATAATTTGGCTGTGTGATAGAAGAAAACATAAATCAGTATTCGCTGAACGCAACGCCCTCACTGTCTTCGCCGTCAGCCATGGTCTTAACGTCTTTCAAACCCTGCGAACCGTCGGTTGTGTTCGTGTCCTCGCCCATGATCTCTTTCCATTCGGTGTTGTTCATAACCGGGTCGATCGGACGTTCGTAAAGATACTTTGCTTCGACGAGAGCGTCAATGCCGGCGGGCAACTTGCCCTTGTCGCCGGTGTATTGGTCGATAGCACGACGCATCTGCCACAAATTCTCTTTAAGCACGGTCTCGCGGGCAAACCTCATACTTCGCTGGTAGGTCGGCACCGCAATCGAAAGCAAAATGATCAGGATGAACATCGAGATCATCAACTCAAGCAGCGAAAACCCTTTCTGAATGCGGAGTGCGGATTGTGGAATGAGGAATCTCACGAATTGTCGTACACGAGATACAAAGCTGCCCTCGGGGCACAACTCCGCATTCCGCATTCCGAGTTCCGCACTTTTCTTACCAGTCACTATACTTCTCTCCGTTGAGCGCCTCGCCATCAGCCGCCGATCTGACGTCGAAAACATTGACTTCGTCCCAATTCTCCGAGTCCTTATCCTGGTACGACGAACGCAGCTTCCAATCTTTCTCGCCGGTAAAAGGGTCGATCGGAATCTCGCGCAGATAAACCTTGTTGATCTCCTTGTTTTCGGTGATCTCGGTCGCATTCTTGTCGTCGAAAGGCGAGCTGCCGCGAACATCGGGGCTGCGTGACTTAACACGAACGCCGTCCACCAATGTCTCGAGATCGGGCGGATAGCGGTCGAGATTGTCAGAGTCGAAGATCTTGCAATCGTCGATGATCACACGACTGCGCGGATCTGCCGGTAAAGCCTGATTCGGATCGATCGGGTTGCGCGTTGAAGAAGCTCCGGTGGTGCACGCACCTATCGTGTCGCGTTTGAATTCGTCGATCGCGCTTCGCATCTGCCGGAGCGCCTCGCGCAGCTTTTGTTCCTTTTGCCGTTTCACCGCGTTGTCCGCGAGTGGGATCGTGCCGATCACAAGCACGGTGAGCACACCGAGCGTAATCACAAGCTCGAGCAGCGTGTAGCCGTCCTTTCCAGAAGATAGACCACTAAATTTCACGAAAAGAACACGAAAAAAACGTGGTCTCATTTTGTGTAATTTCGTGTAGTTTAGCGGTTCCATTATTCTTTGAATCTCAGTGCAAACGCCCTGCTGTCCGATGACAACAGATTCATCACGTCACGCTCGAACGTGATCATCGGCTTGCCGTCCGCAAGCGCCTCGATCTCGATGAAGGCAAGCACGCCATTTGCCGAAACCGCTTTGTCGTCTTTTGCGATCAGCGAAACATATAGCTTGCCGTTTTGATTAAGAAACGGCGTCGCCTGAGCGTTTGCATTTGCGATAAAAATGTCCCCGTAGCTGACGCTGCGAACCGCGAGTTTCCTGTCGTCGAACTTCAAACCGACAACCGCTGACATGATCTTTCCGTCGCCTTGAATAACGACGGGAATCTTCGCCTTTTCACCGGCCTTCATGTCAGCAAGCTGCGCACCGATGCTCATCTCGACCGACGAAATCATGGGTTTGTCGGGCTCGGATTTTGGCGTTTCGGCTTTTATCTCAACCGGCTCCGTTATCTTTGTCGTGTCCGATGTCTGCGTCAATTGCAAAGTTTTCACTGAGCTGTCGATCGGCTTGAGATTTAACGGAGCCGCGTCACCTTCTTTTTTAACCACAACATCGGTTGTCGTCGGTTGTGTGCTTGACTGAGTATTTTCTGCGCGAACATAAGTCGGGCCTTCAGTTGGCTGGTCGGAAAGCTGCACAACGGTATTGCTCGGCACGCGTCGCGCCATCGCAAGAGCTTCTTGCCGCTCTTCGTCGATGATCATCGCTTCGAGCGAACTGTTCGTCGGCACGGCCATACTGCCCGTCGGCCGCTCGATCTCGTCATCCGGTAAAATAGCCGGCGCTCGTATCACGCGAGGCGTAACGGCGATCACGATATCGACCTGGCGATTGTCCCGCGTCGGTGCTGTAAATAACCTGCCTAATATCGGTATCAGTCCAAGGAGGGGCAAGCCCTGTTTGCCTTTTGTCTCAACGCCCTGCGCAACGCTTGCCAGCAGAAGTGTTTTATTATTCTGAATTCGCGCCGTGCCTTTGATGGTTCGCTCTGTGAACGTCGGCGTCAGCGTCGAGGCGCCGGCGACGTCCTTCGATTCGATCTCCATCGCAACTTGAACGTCCTGATTTGGAAAGACAATGGGTTTGAATTTCAGCGTCAGTCCAACTTGCTCATAATTGATGACATTAGAAACAACTCCGTTGTTGCCGCCGGTGCCTCCAGTGTTTCCGAGCCCCACAAACTGCGCGCTCTGCACAGGAACGCGTTGCCCGATGCGCGCCGATGAATCTTCGTTATTGAACGCATGGATCTGCGTCGAAGCAAGGAGTTTAGTGTCGCCCTTGCTCTGAAACGCGCTGAGATTTGCTGAGGGTAAAAGGATTCCGGTTGGTATAGCAGTTGGATTAATGATCGCGGCTGCACCCGAAAGAACCCCGACCAAACTACGCGGCCCAATATTGACCACGCCCTGCTGCGCTCCGCCAAGACTTGTCAGTTGGCTTTGCGAGCCGACTTGATTGCCAAGCTGCAACAGATCAGTTTTGTTTACCTCGTAGATCGCGACATCCATCACAACCTCAGCTCGGTCTTTGTCGAGCGACTGGATTAGTTTGCCGATGAGGCGAATATTCTCCTCGGTGTCGCGAATCGTTATGCTGTTTGTCGAATCGTCGGTTAGCACGATGGTCTGGTTACGGCCGGGCTGCGGCGGAATCGCGGTTTGCACGACCTTTGCGACATCTTTTGGCGCGGCGTTCGCGAGATAAAAAGTCCGAAGCACGAGCTGTTGAAAGTTCATTCGACGCGTCTGATTTGCAACGATGATAGTGCGCGGCCCGACCTTTTGAAAGAAAAGGCTTTCCTGCATAAAGATGTAGTCGAGCGCCTTTGCCGAAGTGACATTTCTAAGCTCAATCTTGACCTTTCGATTTTCGAGGCGCGATTCGGTGTCGAATAAAACGTTTAGATCGAGGTCCTTCGAAAGCTCTTTGATAATAAATTGAAGATCGATGCCCGCCGGAAACGGCACATCGCGCAGCTTCTCTAGCTTTTGCGGTAACTGCGGTTGCGTTGGCAAATAACCGGTGGGCACAAGCTTTACGCCGTTTGAATCCACCTTTTTGTCAGAAGGCGTGCCTTCGAGCACTTCTTTCTGCAGTCTGACCATTCGGTCCATCTCGCTCTTCGCAAGTTCGTTTGTCGGGTCAAATGCATACGCGCGGCGGAACGCATTGTAAGCTCCCTCGTAATCTTTTTCCTTCGCGGCCGTCGTACCCTTCTTCATAAACATCTGTGACGCGTTGAAGAGAGCTCGCACCAGATGCAGGCGATACTCGGGATTCTTCGGGCTGTCGGCGACAGCTAGGGCAAACGACTCAACAGCCTTATCCCACTGTTCGGCGGCCTCGTGCTTCATTCCTTCTTTAAAGTGCTTTTTGCCGTCGCCGAACGCGAGAACGCTAGTCGGTGCAAGCATCGACACCAGCAAGACCAGAACTATAGAAAAGCGAGCGTGATTACCTTTTTTCATATTTTTAGATTGGCTAAGGACAGCCGAAAAAAAATTCGCGAGAGCCGAAGCTTTACACGACTTTAACTGTGCAAAGTTTCAATTTTGCCGGAACAAAAGTGTCCGGCGAGTGTAATGATCTAAGTTTCGGTGTATCGAGTGGAAAAATCAACTGGAATCTTCGTATTATGCGGCTGACGTTTTAGTAATTGCCGTCTGAGATAATCGAGCGCCGCCTGGCTCGTTCGCCATCGGATCAAATGCCGGTCACCTGGCAGCACAAACTTTTTGGACTTCACGCCTCTCGCACCGGCATAACCGATGAAAACCGTGCCGACCGGTTTGTCTTCCGTACCGCCGTCCGGGCCGGCGATTCCTGTAACCGAAATCGCATGAGTCGTCTTTGCACGCTCTCGCATTCCAGATGCCATCGCTTCGGCACACTCGGCGCTGACCGCGCCGTGAGTTCTGATAATTTCCGGATCGACACCGAGCACGTTGGTTTTTGCTTCATAAGAATACGTGATCGCGCCTTCCATAAAATACGCGGACGAGCCCGCGACCTCCGTAATTCTCATTCCGATCAGCCCGCCAGTGCAGCTTTCAGCGACAGCAACGGTGTGGCCGAGATCTTTCAACATCTTGCCGACAACCTCTTCGAGAGCCTCTCCAGTTGTCGAAAAGACCGCAACACCAAGCGCCGCTGCAAGCTCGTCGGCAAGTTTATCGACCGTCTTTGCAGCCTTTGCTGCGTCGTCCGAGCGAGCAGCGAGATGAATTTCGACTTCGCTTTTATTGAACAAGATCGACGTCTGCACGTCCGTGTATTTTGTGTAGATCGGTGCCGCGATCTCGTCAACCGCCGACTCGCCTTTGCCGGAAACGCGTAAGACCCGTCGCTTTACAAACACCTTGCCGGCACGAGTTTTAAGTTTCGGCAGCACGTGTTCGGTAAACATCGGCTGGTTTTCGCGTGGCGGTCCCGGAAGAACGGCTAGTAGCTTGCCGTCTGCTTCGAGCAGCATTCCGACAGCCGAGCCGTTCGGGTTTGGGAGAATTTGAGCTCCGTCGATCACATACGCTTGACGCTTGTTGATATCAGGCATCTCGCGTCCCCACGAACGAAAACGTTTCAAAAGATGCTGCTCAATTTCGTCGTGATAAATAAGCTCGCGGTCAACGGCGCTCGCGGTCCATTGTCGCGTAATATCATCCTCGGTCGGTCCCAAACCACCGGTCGTGATCACGATATCCGAACGCCGCATCGCATCCCGCACCGTCTCTTCAAGCCGCGCACCATCGTCGCCGACAATCGTTTTCAACATCACGTCGATGCCAATGTCGTTGAGTTTTTCGGTGAGCCAAAGACTGTTTGTATCGATTTTATCGGGCGTGAGAAGCTCCGAACCGATAGCGATGATCTCTGCAGAAAGCATAAATACAAATGCCCGCGAAACACACGAAAGGCACGAAAGTTAGTTGGAAACCAATTGCCTCATTTTCGTGTTTTTCGTGTATTTCGTGGGCAATCTCTTAATCCTTGTAAATCTGAACTACCGGTTTACCATTAACGTCAATGTACGCGCGGTACATGCCGTCGGAATTGAACGAAATGCCCATGTTGCCAAATTTGTCCATAACGATCACGCCACCATCGCCACCGAGTTTTTGCACTTTTTGCAACACTCTATCGGCAGCAGTTTGCACGGTCGAAGCCTGATACTCCATCAACGCCGAAATGTCGCGGGCGACGCCTATCCGAATAAAATACTCTCCCCAGCCGGTCGCCGAAACGCCGCAGGTGTCATTGTTCGCATAAGTTCCCGCACCGATGATCGGCGCATCACCGACGCGACCATACTTTTTGTTTGTCATCCCGCCGGTCGAAGTGCCTGCGGCGATGTTGCCGTCTTTGTCGAGGGCGACCGCGCCGACAGTGCCAAATTTGTTATAAGGCAATTCAGCCACAGATTGCGGATTGCGGTTTGCCGATTTCGGATTATTCTCATACTCAGATTTTGCCTTTTGACTTTTTACTTTTTCCTTTTCGGCCTTTTCTTTTTCTTCTTTTAATATCCTTTGCAAAGCGTCCCAACGCTCCTGCGTCCAAAAATACTTTTCGTCAACGATGTCGAGTTTCTGCTCTCGTGCAAATTTCTCAGCGCCTTCGCCGGTCATCATCACATGCGGCGATTTTTCCATCACGGCACGCGCAAGCGTGATCGGATTTTTTACGTGACGCAACCCCGCAACCGCACCCGCAGCAAGTGTTTTGCCGTTCATTATCGAAGCATCAAGCTCGTTCCGGCCGTCGTTCGTAAAAACTGCGCCTTTCCCGGCATTAAAAAGCGGCGAATCTTCGAGTATCCGAATCGCGATCTCAACGGCGTCAAGACTCGACTTTCCAGCTTGAAGAGCCTTGTAACCCGCGATCACTGCTTCCTCGAGTTTGTCTTTGTATTCCTTTTCTTTTTCGGCCGAAAGCGAGCCTTTTTTTATCACACCCGCGCCGCCGTGAATGATAAATCCGAGACGCGGATTCTGCGGCCCTTGAAGCTGCTGAATCGAGCCAAATCGGCCTTTTTGGGCAGTCACAGCAATCGGCAGTGCGACGAGGCCGATTAACAAAAGTAAAGTAGTGTATCGCTTCATATTTTCCATCGTAATTGTTTATTTATTTAAGTTTAGATAATCTCGCACTGTCTTCATATCTTCCCAGACCTCGCGCTTTTTGTGCGGATCGCGCAGTAGATACGCCGGATGAAAGGTCGGCATGACCTTGACGCCGAGATAATCATGAAAATGTCCCCGCAATTTTCCGATCGGCGTTCTTGTTTCAAGTAAATTCTGGGCCGCAGTTGCGCCGAGCACAACAACCACTCTTGGGCGAACGACGGCTATTTCGCGCAGAAGAAACGGCTTGCAAACGACAGATTCGTCCTGCTCCGGTGCGCGATTGCCCGGCGGACGGCAGCGGTTGATGTTACCGATAAAAACTTGCTCACGTTTGAAACCGATAGCTTTGATAATGTCGGTCAAAAGCTGTCCGGCTCGTCCGACGAACGGCTCACCCAGTCTATCCTCATCAGCTCCAGGAGCTTCGCCGACAAACATCAGATCAGCGTTAAAGTTGCCGACGCTATTCACAACTTGCGAGCGTCCGAGAGTGCTGAGTTTACAACGTGTACAGTCTTTACCTATTTCGACGCGAATCTGCTCGACAGTTTCCGTCGGATCGGGCAGGGTCGGCGAGGTTTCAAACAACTCACTCGCTTTCGCGGCCGATTCCAGGACGTCGCTTCTGTTATCCGCCTTCTCCTGCGGATTATATTTATCGAAGAATGGCATTGATTTTCGGTTGGATAACGAAGGCAACGACGCAAGCCGCGAACCTGCCGGACGCTCGGCAACCGTTTTTGAAATTTCGGATTTCAAATTCGGAACTTGCACAGCTGGGCGAATCGGCGGCTTCGCAATCTCCTGCGTTTCGATCGTCGTCTCCGGAAGCTTTACCTTCATCGACGTAACGCCAAGTTCCTGCATATACAGCACACGCTCGCGAACGTCGGCGGCTAATTCAGCGATCTCTGTGTTCTCTGTGGCCATTATTCAACCGCCCTTAATTTTACAACCTCATCCAAAATCTTATCCGCCAACTCGCGTTTTGACATCAACGGCAACTCAATCTCGCCACCGCTGCGAGTCAAAATCGTCGCGATGTTTGTGTCGGTGTTAAAGCCGGCTCCGTCTTTTGTGATGTCGTTTGCGACGACCAAGTCGAGTCCTTTTTTTTCCATCTTAGAACGTGCATAACCAATGACATCATTTGTCTCGGCCGCAAAACCGACGACGAGCAAGTCGTTATGTCGATTTTTTGAAACCGCAGCCAAAATGTCCGGTGTTTTTTTAAGCTCTAACGTCATCACATCGCGGCCGTCTTTCTTTATCTTTGCGTTCGCCGCGTTCGCCGGAGCATAATCGGCAACCGCCGCTGCACCGACAAAGATCGTCGCGCTCGACAGTTCTTTCTCTACAGCCGCGTGCATTTCGCCCGCAGACATCGCACGAAGGACTTTTACGTTTGCCGGCGCTTCGACAGTCGTCGCTCCTGCGACAACGGTAACCATCGCACCACGATTTGCCGCGGCCTCGGCAACCGCAAAGCCCATTTTCCCTGACGAATGATTTGAGATAAACCTAACCGGATCGATCGCCTCGCGCGTGCCGCCGACGGTGATCAGAAACCTCTCTTTAAAAAGGTCTGAGACGGGAGACGGGAGACGGGAGCCTAGAGACGATGAGCGTGAAACATCTCCTGTCTCTCGTCTCTCGTCTCTCGTCTCAAGCAAGGCCAGCGCCTGCTTGACGATGTTCTCCACGTCTTCCAGCTTCCCTGTTCCGACAGTTTTGCAAGCTAATTCGCCCGCAACGGGAGCGACAAAATGCACGCCGTCTTTTTTGAGTTGCTCGACATTTCGCTGCGTCGCGGGCTGTTCCCACATCGTCGTGTTCATCGCCGGTGCGACCATCACCGGTGCAGTCGTTGCGAGATAGGTCGATGAAAGAAAATCGTCGGCCACGCCGTTGGCGAATTTGCCAATGATATTCGCCGTCGCCGGAACAATAAGCAGCAGGTCGATATTTTGCGAAAAATTGATATGCGCGATCGGATCGGGGTTTTCAGGATCGTAATCGTCAACGATCACGTGTTTGTCAGTCAGTGCGCGAAACGTCAGCGGCTGAACAAACTCCGTCGCATGCCTCGTCATCGCAACGCTCACTTCGCAGCCTGACTTTTGCAGCAGGCGCATGACCTCAACGGCCTTATACGCCGCAATGCCGCCCGTAACACCCAAACCGATGCGATACTTCGCCATAAAAACCATTTTCCCACGAAAGACACGAAAAACACTAAAAAGGTTATTAGACTACGATCCGTTCGTACTCGAGTCTCGGATGATGACCGAAGTTTACAAGCAAGCCAAGACGAAATTTATTTCCGTGAAGGTAATTTAAAAGCTGAGCCCTAGAGGCATCGGTAAGCTTAGGTAAAGCCTTCAACTCAACAACAATCTTTTCGTAACACACGAAATCTGCTTTGAAGTACTGTTCAAGTTTCGTGCCTTTATAGTCAAGCTCCATTCTAG
>JBAUGW010000085.1:0-22658 GCA_049679945.1 Pyrinomonadaceae bacterium
AAGAAGTTCGGGTTCGGTGTGTAGCTCACGTTTGAGCCGTTGTTTACGACTGTTCCGTTTGCTCCGTTGGTCGCCGATGCTATCGTCAGCGGACCGCCGTCGCCACCGTCATTGTCGTTCGCGAGAACGTTGATGATGTTGTTGGCCGAATCCTCAGCAACAGTCGCCGCATCGTCTCCTGCCACAGGCGGGTCGTTTACCGCGACTACGTTGATTGTTACTGTGGCTGTATTTGAGTTTGTGAAACCATCGTTTGCACGATAGGTAAAGGTAACCGGGCCGCTGAAGTTGGCCGCGGGAGTGAACGTGAACGAACCATTCGGGTTCAGAACGAGCGTTCCTTGGGCCGCCGTCGGACCCGCTACCAGTTGAGCCGTCAAAGCACCGCTGTCGATGTCAGTATCGTTAACGAGAACGCCCGGCGCATTAACTGTCAATGCAATGTCTTCGTTGGTCGAGTAGCTGTCGTTGACCGCCACAGGAGCATCGTTGACCGGGGTAACGTTCACCGTAACTGTAGCAGTGTCCGTTCCGCCGTTGCCATCAGAGATGGTGTATGTGAAAGAGGCGCTTCCGTTGAAGTTTGCGTTCGGCGTGAAGCTAACGTTGTTTCCATTGTTAACCACTGTCCCGTTTGCAGGCTGCGTTACCGCCGTGATCGTAAGCGGGTTGCCGTCCGGATCGGTGTCGTTTGCCAGAACATTGATAATATTATTTACGCTGTCTTCGAGTACGGTAGCCGCGTCGTTGACTGCATCAGGGGGTCGGTTCACCTGTCCACCGGGGCACAGGAACTGAAGCGTATTGACCATAAACTCGTCGTTCGTGCCGCCGGCCCGCGACGAGATTACCAAGACGTTGCCTGACACGGGTGTCGCGCCGTTATTAAAATCAGCCAGTCGCTGCGCACCTCCGGCACTTGTATCATTGTTCTCAAGCAACACCGGAATCTGTAAGAACTGGATCAATTCAGCCACAGTCATCGGCTGTTGCGACGGGATGGTCCCAACAAATATCGTAGCGTCACTGTCCGCGCCAAGATTCTTGAGCAAGGCCTTATCCGGAGTAATAGTCGAGTTGAACTTAAACGCGATGTAATTTGTTCCGCTGCTAATATTGTCGATCCGGTGACGGTTACTACTACCGCTGCCTTCATCCCTGTCAGTCACACCTAAGCCGTCAGAATAGAGCCCGAGGTAGGCGCTAGTGAAACCAAAATTCGGATTACTCGTCCGGAAATTGAATGCATTGACCTGAGCCGCAACTCCGCCAGCCGTGAATGTACGCACATTGCCGTCCGGACCGTCAGTCGCCGAATTGCCACTAAATGTGTAAGTTCCCGGGGAACAAGTTCCAGGTGTTGGCGATGGCGTTGGAGTTGGAGTTGGAGTTGGAGTTGGAGTTGGAGTTGGAGTTGGAGTTGGAGTTGGGGTCGGCGTCGCCGAAAAACAACGCGTCGATTCGTTTGACGCAGTTGACGTTCGGGTCTGATTATCGGGGCCCTTTAAGCTCCAGACAAGGTTGCTTCCGTTAAACGGAACTTCAAAAACACTTCTTTGTCTTCCCGGCAGAAAAACAGTTGGCTGGCCGCGTCCTTGTGGATTAGGCGAAAACTTGTTGTTGTTTCCGATCGGAATCGTTACCGATACGGAATTATCGTTTTGATAACCAAAACGGGCAATATAGCTGTTGCTATTTACTCTGACGACGCATTCCAAAACCGGTCTCACCGCGTTGTTTGCGTTAGTAGCCGGCGACGTCGGTACCGCAGAACCACTCGATGCCAAAACCGGCGTGACCGTGTTTGAAAGTACGAGCACATACAAGACAATTATCGATAATATTTTTCTCATTTTAATTCCAACTCCCATAACCTCTAATCGGTAATAAAGTAATTTTCAAACCCGTTGATCAGGCCAAGACGAGCAAGCGTTTCGACATGTCAGGGGCAAACCTCTCCCATACCGCTCGCCGATTAACTCGGCTAGCAGTCTTTTGTGATCTCGGAAAAATCTATTTCCAATCGGACCCCGCTGGCCCGACCGTTCGCGTTTTGTTGCCTAAACTTAGAACCTTCTCAGGTTGATTCCTTCGAGAAACCGGAATCAACAAAACTTCATAAGCGAACTCAACGTTCGCACAACCTGTACCCGACCTTTTGGCCAAAAACTCGCTCTCACACTGAAGAGTTCATTTCCTTTTCTGATTCCCAACGAAGACTCAGTATGAAACCTGCAACCTGGAATTCGTTCTGCGAGAATCCTGTTGAATGAAAAATTTTCTCCTTCGTACTAACAACGCTTCCCGAATCTGCAATCTGACAAAATGGACTAAATATTCACACTCATTTAACGTCAAACCCTCATTAGATATTTTCATCCGGACGCACCGGCGGTTTTGTATTTGACCAATTGAATTACTTCCGCGGCCGTCTGGTTGCCGAGCGTATCAAGCGGATGCCGGTCATGAAGAAGTGGAAGGTCCAGCGTTTTGTTTACATCGTCAAGACAAAAAGAGCAGCTAACCAAATGACTAAGCTCCTCACGCCCAACAATTCCGACATCCTTTTTGTAGACGTATTCGAGCCAGTCGTGTGAAAGGCAGGGGCCGTTACGCGACTGGAATACATGCTCCCTGAGTTCTCTGAGCAGATCGCCTCGAGAATAATTGAATTCCTTTCGAACCGGCTCCTGAGCACCGCGGAAACCAAGTGGCCTCGTATCAAGCGCACGTTGTGTAAGATGGTCGTACGCCTCCCTTCGTGCTTTGACAAGCCGTGCTTCCACTGCGTTTCGAGATCTTTTGATAATTTTCGACACTTCCGCCGGGTAATAACCGTGAAAAAAACGAAGTATCAGAACACTTGCGGATATCGATGAATCTTTTCGGATGCACACGTGCTCGCAGACGGTTCGCAGTTCATCGTGAGCGCTAAACTCGGTTTGTGGGTCAATAACTAGACCCGCCTCATTTACCAATTCATCCTCGGGTAAAGAGACCTGACGGGTTCTGGTTTTATGGCGCACGTAAGAGATGTATGAGTTTCTAATTGCGGTATATAGATATCCATGCGGACTCCCTACATCTTCCGGCCTGCGTTTTGACAGGTTGAACCTGACGTAGACGTCATGAACCAAGTCGTGTGACAAATTGTGGTCCTGTCTGGTTATTTGATTGGCCCACTTAAGCAGAATTGTGTAATTTTCACGAAAAAAGTCGTCATAAGATGCAGTCCCATCTTGCGCGGTTCTATCTACTCCCATAATCGTAATCATTAATGCAGGATCAGTTTTCTTGCGTTAAGGGAAAGATTAATTGTTGTAAATTACAAGACGGTTATCAGGCTGTGAATTATCAGATAACTTTAGGTTACATCGAACTTTCAATTGATCTGCTCAATGCCGAACTCGAGAATCTCGTTCTCTGCGAGATGAATAAATTTCAAGTAGGTCGCTCTATAGGCAGAGAGTACAAGGAAAGGAGCGCAGATCACACCCGCCAGCGGGCAAGAAGGGCGAGTGGATTGCGAACGCCGCGCTCTCCCAGCTGAGCTACATCCCCAAAGAACAGTTATGAGTTTAGAGTGATGGATGAGGAGTTTTCAAGAGAAGTCGCTCATTTTCAATTTTCAATTCTCGGTTTATTGGACTCCGGCCGGTAGGAGCGAGCCTTTTGGGTCCGCGACATAAGCATAACCGTCCTCGATCTTGCCGATCATTCCGTGAAAACTAATGTTCTCACCTGAAACGACGACGACCACGTCGCCGGGGCTGTTGAGCTTTTCGTCAATCGGAAATTTGATAATCGTCGCGTTGCCGTTTTCCGAGGCGACAACGTCGTATTCAAATGTTTCAGTGTCAAAACTGAGCGTCTGACAAAATGCTACTTCCATATTTTCTCCAGTGAGATTAGAGCATAGAAAAAGAGCGGTCGCAAAGATGTGGGCAGAACTCAGGTCATGAGTATCACCTTTCCACATGATAAAGCGTCGCATCATCTAATTCGATGATATAGCAGCGTATCATGTTAATAGATGATATACTTGCATATCATGTATCCACATGATAACTTCATACTTAGTTATGCATGCAGTAATTACCGCCGACATCGTTAGCTCAACCAAAGGCGAAATTGGGATTTGGTTAAATAGTCTGAAAGAAGCGCTCAACCAAATCGGGACAAACCCAAAAGACTGGGAAATCTATCGAGGCGACAGCTTTCAACTTTTCATAGAGGACGCGGAACGGGCATTAGCGTTCGCTATAAAAATAAAAGCTGCAATAAAATCAACAGGTGATCACGACGTTAGAATCGCGATCGGCCTAGGCGAAAAAACCCATAACGCGGAAAAGGTGACTGAATGTAACGGATCAGCGTTTGTAAACTCAGGCGCTAAATTTGAAATATTGAAAAAAGAAAAGCAGAATATGGCGATCAAGTCCGATTTTGATCAATTCGACGCCGAAATAAACCTCTACCTAAAACTCGGCCTTATCGCAATGGACAATTGGACGGCAAATTCAGCCGAGGTCGTAAAACTAATGCTCGACAATCCGAAAATGTCACAAGACGAGATCGGACATTTGATCGGAATCAGACAAAATGCCGTAAGTTACAGAATAAAAAGAGCATACTTCTACGAGCTGATGGAAATGAACGAGATGTACAAAACCAAGCTGAAATCGATGTTATGACCGTATTCTTTAAATTGATTTTGGCTCATCTCGTCGGCGATTTTCTGCTGCAGCCATCCAGTTGGGTCAAAGCTAAAGAGCAGCAAAAGTTGCGAGCGTGGCAACTATATGTTCACGCCGGCGTACACGGCGCGTTGTCGTGGCTGCTGATTTGGGACGTGTCGTTCTGGAAATGGGCTTTGCTGATTGCGCTCGTGCATTTTGTTATCGATGCAGCAAAAATTACCTTTCAAACCGATAAAACCAGACGGGCGTGGTTTGTCACCGACCAGTTGCTCCATCTCGTGTCGTTGTTTTTAGTCGCCGTTTGGTCGCAGGACGGAACCATGGACCTCAAATTTTTAACGAGCGAACGCACGCTCGTCTTGTTCACATTTGTCCTACTGCTTACAAAGCCGACGTCGATTCTCGTCAAGATAATCATTTCAAAATGGACGCCGCACACCGATGACGCTGCTTCGCTCGCGAGCGCTGGTATGTATATCGGGATTCTCGAACGACTGCTCACATTTCTTTTTATTCTATTTAATCAATGGGGAGCCGTCGGCTTTTTGATCGCAGCAAAATCGATATTCCGGTTTGGCGACTTAAAAGAAGCGAAAGATCGCAAACTGACGGAGTACGTATTGATCGGAACGCTGTTGAGTTTCGGCATAGCGATCACGGCGGGCGTAATTGCGCTTGCGTTGACAACCCGCTAGGTAGAATTATCTACCCATCATCGTTATAAAATCGACCGTGATTGCATCGTGATCTGACAGCGGTTCGCCGCTGCCATCGACCAAATCAGCAATCGTTTGCGGCTTTGTGTTTTGCGCGGGAGCAATGTCGCGGCCGGCGAACCAGTCGAGTCTGACCGACACGCTGCCGCCGACGCGTCGGGCGGCCCAGAAGATAAATTTGAAGCACCACTCGGGCACCCAATCGCGTAAGTTTGTATTCTTTTCAATGCTCTCGATGTGGTAGTGCAGCGTGCCGACGCCGAGTTCGTTGAAAGGTTTGTATGCGTAACCGCGTGATTCAAGTTCATCAAAAAGTCGCTGTTCAAAATACCTGTCAGGATGCGGAAAATGGTTTTTGGCGACGTTCTTGATACCCATCATCACACGTCGCCAATAGCCCAGGATCGCGCGCGTCGCCGACTGTGCATTGAATGTCGTCGTGTTCCAATCGCCACCGATGATCGTCGGAAGTTTTGGCAAAGTTTCCAGTTGATCGAGGATTATCTGCATCTGTCGGCGTCGATGTTCGCGTGAGCAGTGAACGTCGAAGTGAACGGTCACAGCGCGAAATTGGCCTGCCGGATGCTCGATATCAGCGACCAGAGCCCGCAGCCAGCCGATGCGCTTTTCCTTGCCGAGCATTTTGTCTTTGCCGTTCGGCAGCGGCACGGCGTGAACATTTTTCATGGGATGCGGCGACATCATCGCGAGGCCGTGGATCGACACGGTGTTTTCACCTGCCATCTCGGATTCGACGCCGCTTCCCTTTTGCAACGGGATGTAAACGGGCGCGAACGCGTAATTAAGATCCAGAGCCTCAGCCAACTCTTTCGCGACAAAACGATTACCGCTGCGCGCCATGCCGTGGTCGAGCTCGGGCAACATCAGAACATCTCGATCCTTCAGCCGAGGATCGTTTTGCAACGCATCGAGAATCCCGTCGAATTTAGTACCGCGCTCGAGATTCCAAGCGAGCGCACTGATCAACAAGCTCCCCTCCTTACGAAGGAGGGGTGCGGCTTTAGCCGTGGGGTGGTTCTTTGCTTGAAAATCTACTTTTTTGAAATCACTAGGTGACGAAAGAACCACCCCGTCCGCCCCATGAAAAACTGCGGCGTCCACCCCTCCTTTGTAAGGAGGGGAGCTTCGAGCCACATGTTCGACGACGACCGCGTTCATGATCCGATCGACCTTGGGTTTTATGCGCCGGTAAACCTCGGACATCTCCATTTCAGGCGTCGATTCGAATTTAAGAAGCTCGCTGAAATATTGGTTGAGATCGTGATCGAGGATCGCGGGCGGACCGGTAACGCTGTTAGTCGTCATACCTCTCTTTTGCGGGAGCGACGGCGAGAAAATCTTTTGTGATCAACTTCGCATACGTTTCGAGCAACTCGTCCACCCGCCTTTGCTTGTCAGATAGAAAGATCAGCCCGACGTGTCTTGGTTTATCGACCCGATAGACGATCTCTTCGTCAGTGTAATGCGAGGTGTCGGGCGACTCCACATTTGCAAGTGCGAGCGCGATGCCTGCGAAATCTTTGCGCAGCTTTGGCGGCGTGTATGGTTGCTCGTCGGTCGCTGTCTCAAGTCGCGCCCATTCGCGCCAGAGGTTAAAGCCGCACGCGTGTTCAAGCACATTTGCAATGTAAGCACCGCCGACGCGGGCGGCAACTTCGATCAAAAAGAATTCGCCCGTCTCGTCTGACTGTAGAAATTCGGCATGCGAAACTCCGAGCTCATACTCAAAGCCCATCAGTAAGGCGCGATTCATAATCTCGAGCTGCTTTCGCTCTTTCGAGCGATACGACACGATTGACGATGTAAAAACGCCGCCTTCGTGAGTCACCTTGAAGGGCGCCGTGCCGTACTGGCTGACTCCAGCGGCGATCACCTTGCCTTTTTCAACGACCGAATCGACGTGAAAAACACGGCCTTCGATAAATCGCTCGATCACGAATTGCGATGGATGATCGCGCCAATTGTTGCGGTTGTCGAGATCGTGCAGCACATTCCAAACCTCGTCAGCCGTCCCGCATTTACGTATGCCGAAGGCCGAAACCTCGTGTCGCGGCTTGACGATCCACGGCGGCGGAACGGTCACAAGAAACTCAAAAATCTTCTCCTGATTGAACGCACCGATGTACTGGGGGCACGGAATGCCAATGGCAGCAGCGACATTGCGCATCGTCAGCTTGTCGCGAAAACGACGTAAATAGGAGCTATTCATTCCGCCGACCTGCAAATGCTCGCGTGCGAGCGCGCCGGTAATGACATCAAATTCGTCCAAGCCGACGATGCGGTTTATCATCCGCGAACCCGCGAGATTCGTTACCGCACGAACATAATCGACCGGCTGCGCGTCGTCCTCGACCATCTTCACGTCATCGATCGAATCCCACGGCCAAGCGTTGTCTTGCAACTTCTGCCGAGTCACGAGCGTCACGCGCCAACCAGCCGCGTGAGCTTCTTCGAGAAACTCATTGCCCTTAAATTCGCTCGCGATGCAGACGATATGTTTGCTCATATGTAGAACGGGCTGCCAAGCCTGTTCATCCGGCGCTCGACAGACGTGGCCGTCCGTCGTACTCCGATTTCATTTTGAAGGAAAAGAATGGCACAATCTAGCTGCTGAAACAACAAAAATCCCTGTTTTATCGTAGGAATTTGACATGCTGGCGGCATCTTTATGGAAAATTTTGACCTTGTAAATCTACTCAGCAATCTTATTCCGTACATCGTGGTTCTGCTCCTGGCGATATCATGCCACGAGGCAGGGCATGCCTGGATGTCTTGGAAATATGGCGACGACACGGCATACATGCTCGGGCGCGTAACGATAAATCCGGTTGCCCACACCGATCCGATTGGTACGCTGTTGATCCCAATCGCGAGTTTTGTGCTCACTTTTACGACCGGAGCCCGAGTGCCACTTATCGGCTGGGGAAAGCCGACGCCAGTAAATCCCCGCAATTGGACCAAGTACAAAGAGGCGAACGTCATGGTCTCGATCGCCGGCATCCTTGCAAACCTTATCCTCGCGACGATCGGTTTTGTGATATTCAAAACGCTCATCGAAACTGAGGTGATAAACGCCGGGAATATTCGCGAAGGTATAGTGAAGGTCGTCGCGATCTTTCTCAATTACTTGATCTTTTTGAACGTTTCTCTCGCGGTTTTTAATCTGCTTCCGTTTCCGCCACTCGACGGCAGCAAAGTGCTCTCGACGTTTTTGCCCCCAAGTTTTCAGCCGATCTTTGACATGCTCGAGCAGTACGGGTTCTTGATTTTAATGCTGCTCGTTTATTTGGGAGTTATTGGACTTGTGATGTACCCATTCTATGTTTTTGTCGATTATCTGCTCTATACTCGCTGGTTCTAGTTTATGAAGAAACGCATTTTCAGCGGCGCGCAGCCGACCGGTCAGCTTCATATCGGCAACTATCTCGGCGCTTTGAAGAATTGGGTCGCTCTGCAGGACGAGTACGAAGCGTTTTACTGCATCGTAAATCTTCACGCGATCACACTGCCGCAAAATCCCGCCGAGTTGCGTCAAAAGACGCTCGATCTCGCACGCATCTATCTCGCCGCCGGCGTTGATCCCGAAAAATCGACTATCTTCATCCAATCCGACGTTCCCGAACACGCCGAGCTGACATGGATTCTCTCCTGCATCGCCCGCATGGGCGAGCTTGAGCGGATGACACAGTTCAAAGATAAGGCCAATCGTATTGTCGAACAGTTCAACCATCCGGTAGACGAAGTTGTACCTCAAACTCCATTTGTTGAAACAGAGACTGGAGAGGTACAAATATCTGGACTCGGTCGTAAAGTCACTTTTACGAAGCGGAATATGAGCCCGGGTGTTGGCCTCTTCACCTATCCGGTCTTGATGGCGGCGGACATATTGCTTTATCAAACCGACCTCGTGCCCGTCGGACAAGATCAAAAGCAGCATCTCGAATTGTGTCGCGATCTTGCGGAGCGGTTTAACCGTGATTTTGGCGAGACGTTCAAAGTTCCCGAGCCGTACATTCCAAAAGCCGGTGCGAGTATCAAATCGCTGCAGGACCCGTCGAAAAAGATGTCGAAGTCCGACGAAAACCCGAACGCATCGATCTTCCTGCTCGACGACGCTGACACGATCACGAAAAAGATAAAACGCGCGGTGACCGACAGCGGGACCGAGATAACGTTCGACGAAACGCGGCCCGCAATCGCAAACCTATTGACGATCTATCAGCTCATTACAGACAAAACTCAGGACGAGTGCGTCGCGCACTTCGCGGGCAAAGGCTACGGCCAGTTCAAAACCGGACTCGCCGACGCGACGATCGAATTTCTAAAACCATTTCAAGAACGCATTAAACAATTCGACGACGAAAAGCTAAAATCAATCTTGAACAACGGAGCCGAGCGGGCACGCGGAATCGCAGCCAAAACGCTCAGCGATGTTTATGCAAAAACCGGTATAAGCTATGCCTGATAAAATAATCGTTTACGAAAAGCCGACTTGAACGACTTGCCGCAATCTGGCCACGCTGTTTCGTGAAAACGGCATTGATTACGACAAGGTGAATTATTTTAACGCGCCCTTTACCGAGAAAAATCTCGGCGCGTTGATTAAGAAAACCGGCTTGCGACCCATCAAAGTATCTCGCGGTGCGGCTGCGGCGGGACTTACCGAAGACACGCCCGACGCCGACGTGATAAAAGCGATGGTCGCCGATCCGAATTTGATCCAACGGCCGATCGTCGAGGCTGGCAGCAAAGCTGTACTCGCGAGGCCGATCGAAAAGGCATTAGAGATCCTTTAGCCATGGAGCACACAGAGAGCACTGAGACTGGTCGAACATAAATTGCTTATCTCTGTGAACTCTGTGTTCTCAGTGGCAAAATTCTTATGAGTTACACAAACGGAAACGGACATAATCCAAAACCACGAAACGTCCTCGGTGGTGAGCTCAAATCGTGCTGCACCGATCCGATGACCGGCTTTTATCGCGACGGATATTGCAACACTGGGCCTGACGATCACGGACGTCACACGGTTTGTATTATCGCGACGAATGAGTTTCTCGCGTACTCAAAGTCGGTGGGCAACGACCTTTCGACGCCAATGCCGCAATATGACTTTCCGGGCGTTAAGGACGGCGACAAATGGTGTCTGTGCGTGACGCGTTGGCAACAGGCTCTCGAAGACGACATGGCGCCATTCGTCGATCTCGAAGCAACGCACGAATCCGCGCTCCAGGTCGTGCGGCTCGAAGATCTAAAACAGTACGCTGTAGAAATTGATGGCTGAACCAAAAGAACAACTCGAGCATTTCAATTTCGACTTTCATAAAGAGAAGGCCGAGATCGTGCGCTCATCGACTGACGAGCTGCAAATAAAGATCGGCGATTTTGCCGGACCGCTCGATCTGCTGCTGTTTGTCATCAGGCAGGAACAGGCGAATATATTCGACATTCCGATCGCCCGAATTACCGAGCAGTATCTCGCCTATATCCATATTATGAAGCGGCTCGACATCGCGGTCGCCGCCGACTTTCTCGTGATGGCGGCACAGCTGATCGAGATCAAATCGCGGATGCTGCTGCCGCGCGACCCGACGATTGCCGACGACGAAGAGTTTGACGATCCGCGTCAGGAGCTTGTCGATCGGCTGCTCGAATACGAGAAGTTCAAGACCGCGGCGGGAATGCTGCACGAGCGTTCGACTATCGAGCAGGCTGTTTTCACACGCGGGCTGGTTGAGTCCGACGACAATAACGCCGAGATTGACGCGAATGTATTCGACCTGCTCACCATTTTTCAAAAGATTGCCGAGCGTCACGCGACTGAGGTCAAAATGGAGATCGAGCGCGAAGAGATATCGCTCGCCGACATGATAAAAACCCTAAAACGGCGGATCTTAGACGACGGCGAGTTGAGCTTGTTGAAATTTTTTGAAGAGATGAACTCGCACCGCGAGCTTGTAACGGCGTTCATCGCTGTGCTTGAGATCGTCCGCATTGAGAGCGTCAAACTGCTGCAAAAACAGACGTTTGGCGATATTATTTTGAAGAAGATTTGAACCGCAGAGACGCTGAGACGCTGAGTAAGACAAACTTTGAGTGACTTTTTTCCTCATTCCGCTCTGCGGCTCGGCGTCTCTGCGGTAAAATAATTGCATGAATTCCGAAGCTGCCGCACAACAAAAAATCAGAACCCCGGCCGAGTTGGTGACGCTCGTTGAGGCGTTGATATTCGTAGCCGACGAACCCGTGACTTCGCGTCTGTTAGCCGAAGTTTTGGACGAGGACAAACAGGCGATCAAGGCCGCGGTCGAGCAACTTCAAAATGAATACGAATCGCGCGAAGGCGGTTTACTGATTCGCGAGATCGCCGGTGGCTGGCAGATCGCTACACGGACAGAACTGCACGAAGACATTCGCAAGTTCCTTAAAACCCGCCCGTCAGCCAAGCTCTCGCTCGCGTCCTTAGAAACGCTTGCCGTCATCGCATACAAACAGCCTGTCACCGTGCCCGAGATTCTCGAGATTCGCGGCGTACAGAGCGCAACTTCGATAAAAACGCTTCTCGACAAACGCCTCATCGTCGCAAAAGGCCGTAAAGAAGCCGTCGGCCGCCCGATCCAATACGGCACGTCGAAAGAGTTTCTTATTCAATTCGGCCTCAAAGACCTGTCCGAGTTGCCGTCAATCGAGGATTTCGAGGATTTGGTTCAGTAAGATTCACCACAGAGGCACAGAGAGCACAGAGATTTCATTTGGTTTTCTTTGTGTCCTCTGTGGCTCTGTGGTGAAATGTTTTTTATGCAGGAAAGATTGCAGAAACTGATTGCCCAAGCCGGCATCGCTTCGCGGCGAGCGGCCGAGCAGATTATTTTAAACGGCGAGGTTTCCGTCAATGGCAAGGTCGTGACCGAGCTTGGCACAAAGGCTGACGCGGAAAAGGATCACATAAAGGTTCGCGGCAAACTGATAAACGCAAAGCTTCAAAACCGCGCGAAAACATATATTCTTCTCAACAAACCAAAAGGCTATCTGTCAAGCGCAAGCGATCCCGAGCGTCGAAAACTCGTGACTGATCTCGTAAAAGGCCATGGACGGCTGCACCCGGTTGGACGGCTCGATTACAACACCGAAGGGCTGATAATACTCACAAACGACGGCGAGTTCACGAATCACGTCGCGTCGTCACGCACTATTCCCAAAGTTTACGAAGTAAAAGTTAAAGGCCTGCCAAACGCAAACGCCATTAACAAGTTGCGTCGCGGTCTGCGTCTAGACGACGGTTTCAAAACTTCGCCGTGCGAGATCAAACAGTTAAAACCGACCGACAAGAACGGCTGGTTCGAGGTCACGCTCTACGAAGGCCACAATCAGCAGATTCGCAAGATGTTCGACGCGGTTGGACATTCGGTTGTGAAACTGCGAAGGACAAAAATCAGCAACATCCCGGACACGAACTTGAAGATTGGACAGAGCCGCGCGTTGACTATCGAAGAAGTAAAAAAACTAACAGGATTTACCGGATAAAGACCGAATTTCAATCCTGCTCATCCTATCTATCCTGTTTAAATTAACGCCTTAGTAATGCGCGGTGCTCGACCATCAAACACAAATCCTGCACTACCTTGATACCGGCGTCGGCAAACTTTTCTGCAACATCGTCATTGCGAATCCCGAGTTGAAACCAAACAGCTTTTGGTTTTTTCGAGAGAATTTCGAGCGTATGTTTTGGAATGTCCTCGCTGCGGCGAAATACATTTAGCAGATCGATCTCGCCGGGCACATCGTTTAGATCGCGATAAACTTTTTTACCCAAAATCTCAGTGACTTCAGGATAATAAACCGGCACGGGAATTATGTCGTAACCGTGATCGGCCATATATTTCGGCACGTAAAACGCAGGTTGGTGTGCGTGAGATTCGGGTTTGATACCGAGAACGGCGACTGTTTTTGTTGCGGCGAGTAGGTCGCGGATTTCGCCGTCGGTCGTGAGGATATTTGCGTTCATACGAGAGAATTTAACGCAAAGACGCCAAGGTGCAAAGACGCAAAGATGGCATTAGCCACAGACGAACGCAGATAGATCGGTCAAAAATATCTGTGTTTATCTGGGTCCATCTGTGGTTACGTTCTTTTTTTATCTTTGCGGCTTCGCGTCTTTGCGTTGAAATGGAATTTGTCCGTTATAATTAAACCAAGTTATGAACTTTGAACTTTCCGAAGAGCAGTTGCAAATCAAGCACAGTGTCCGCGAATTTGCCGAGAGCGAGATCCGGCCCCATGTGATGGAGTGGGATGAGACGCAGCATTTTCCTGAAGAATTACGGCCGAAGTTGGCTGAGCTAGGGTTGCTTGGCGTGACTTTTCCTGAGGAATATGGCGGCGCTGGGATGGGTTATGTCGAGTACGCTTGCGTAATCGAAGAGATCGGCCGCGTCTGCGGCTCGGTCGCTCTGTCGGTCGCGGCGCACAATTCGCTTTGCTCAAACCATATTTATATGTTTGGCAGCGAAGAGCAAAAGCAGAAGTATCTCGTGCCGCTAGCTCGCGGCGAATCATGGGGAGCCTGGGGACTGACCGAGTCGCAGGCCGGCTCGGACGCGAGCGGAACCCGGACGACCGCGATTCGCTCGAACGGCGGCTGGAAGGTAAACGGCTCGAAGAACTTTATTACTCACGCACTTGCATGCCAGACGCTTGTCGCCGTCGCCGTGACCGACAAAACCAGAGGAAACAAAGGAATTTCGGCGTTCATCTTTGACAAGACGATGGACGGTTTTCGCGGCGACAAAAAGGAAAACAAGCTCGGCATGCGCGCCAGCGAAACGGCGTCTGTTGTTTTTGAAGACTGCTACGTTGCGGACGAAAACCTTCTAGGCAGCGAAGGTGAGGGCTTTCTGCAGTGTATGCAAGTGCTCGACGGCGGGCGAATCTCGATCGCCGCGCTGTCAGTCGGCATTGCGCAAGGAGCCTACGAAGCCGCCGTTAAATACGCTAAAGAACGGCAGCAGTTCGGCAAGCCGATCGCCGAATTTCAGGCGATACAGTTTAAGCTTGCAGACATGGCGACGCAGATCGAGTGTGCGAGATTATTAACGTTGCAGGCCGCCGCGACAAACGATGCGGGCAAGCCTGTAACGCAGAAATCAGCAATGGCAAAGCTTTACGCTTCGGAGGTAGCCGTTCGCGTTTCAGAAGAATCTGTTCAGATCCACGGCGGCTATGGGTACACAAAAGATTACCCGGCCGAAAAATACTGGCGCGACTCAAAACTCTGCACGATCGGCGAAGGCACCTCGGAGATCCAACGACTTGTCATCGCCAAGCATTTGTTGAAAGCCTAAATGAAAAAGGTTATTTTGTAGAGAAATGATTCCGAAGTTTCTCTGCGACAAAAAGTTAGACGTCAAACTCTGTATATTCTTACTTGGATTAGCACCTTTCATTTCGTGTCAAAGTAAAGCCGAACGCGACAAACAGCTTTTTGCAATGGACCCCGCTGCGATTTCGGATTTTCAACGAATCAACGTCGACCTCAACACTGTTCGGCAAATTACTCCGGAAAATTTCGAAAGACTAAAGATTCTCCATTCAAGATATCCGAACGCATTGGAAATCGAGCAGAGTTACCGGGGAGCGCTGATCATTCGCGAAGATTGGGCGGGCTTAGAGAAGCTATTGATGGAGAACTCCTCATCTGAACGAACGCGCGCTGATTCTGTTTTGCTTGCTAAGGTGTATATCAAGCTTGGGAAATTTTCCGAGAGTTCCGGAATTATTCAAAGTATCGATTCGGCCGCTTCAACGGATGTCGAAATCCGAAGTTTAGCGGCTATGGCTCATTTTGGTCTCGGAGAGCTAGATGCTGCCGCGGTTGACCTGGATTCGGTTTGGGACACCATAATTGGCCAAAAGAGAATCGATGATATCAATCTTCGAGGTCTGATCTACTTCGGTAAGAAGGATTATGGCAAAGCTGTTGAAACCCTTACGAAAACTCTTGATCTGGATCCGTTGAATACCGTGGCTTACAACACTCTGAGCCGGGTTTACCATGCGTCAGGCGATGCCGAAATGGCTGAGAAATATAGAAAAGAGACTGAACGTGTCCATGAGAAACTGACCATCGATGAGAACCGCAAGATGACCTTCGTAAGTCTCGCTAACAAATTGAAAACAGCCTGGAACGAGCGTAGATATGAGGAGGTTGTGAGGTTATCGCAGGAGATGATCCCGATCGCCGACAAACCAAATAAAGAGGCCGTTTACAAGTATCTTGCCGAGGCGCAATCGGCCCTCGGGAATAAAGCGGCGGCAGACGCAGCAAACGCTGAGGCACAAAAAATTAAGGGACAATGACTAATAAATTGCTTATCTTTATCGCACTAGCCGTAGTTGTAGTTTCAGCTTGTTCGAACAAACCAGGCGGGGCTTCGACAATTGAAAATGCCCCGCAGGCTAAGATAAAATTCGAGGATGTGACTAAGAGGTCGGGTATTAAGTTTCTACACGTGCCGACCCGATCCGAAAAAAAGCTGATGCCCGAGGTGATCGGCAGCGGCGTTGCGCTTGCGGATATAAATCGTGATGGCGCGCCCGACGTTATTTTAGTAAATAGCGGCGTAGTTGGCGGTGTCCGCCCGGAAAATGCAAGGACCAGGCTGTATATCAACAACGGCAAAGGAAATTTTACCGACAGGACCGACGAATGGAAGCTATCGAGCGTGGGCTACGGAATGGGCGTCACCGTGGGCGATTTTGACAACGATGGGTGGCCGGATGTCTTTTTGACGTCGTTCGATGGTAACAATCGATTGTTAAAGAATTCCGGCAAAGACTTCGAAGACGTCACCGAGCGATCTGGAATCGCAGCAGATGGTAAGTGGGCAACAAGTGCCGGTTTCTTCGATCTCGAAAATGACGGAGATTTAGATCTATTCGTGGCTCGTTACGTCAACTTTCCGACTGAAAACCCGCCAAATTCATATCACAATAAGTTACTAATCTATCCGACGCCAATTCTTTTTTCGGCCGTCTCGGATCAGCTTTGGATCAACGACGGAAGCGGGAAATTTGCGGACGGAAGTCACTCTGCGGGTATCGACAAAAAACCTATGAAAGGGCTTGCCATGGCAATCGGCGACATTGATGCCGATGGCGACACGGACATCTACGTTGCGAACGACACTTCGCCAAATCAGCTCTGGATAAACGACGGCAAGGGAACATTAAAGGACGTTGCACAGATCTCAGGTTCGGCTTACAGCGAAGTCGGCAGAGAACAGGCGAATATGGGCGCAGACTTTTCGGACTTTGACGGCAATGGCCTGTTGGATATCGCCGACACGACTTTCCAGACCGAGGCTACGGCAATGTACCGGCAACGTGAGCCAATGCTTTTCGAGGATGTTTCCGATGTCGTCGGCGTAGGAACCAGTTCTCGTGCGCGGCTGAAATTTGGGATCGATTTTTTTGACTCCGACAATGACGGTGACGAAGATCTGATGGTCGCGAATGGACATATCGAAGACAATATTGAGCAGAATTCGGACTCGGTGACCTTCGCTCAGCAGAATTCGTTGTATGAAAATCTCGGCGGTAAATTCGCCGATATCAGCAACGGTGCCGGAAATGCTTTGCTCGACAAGCAAGTCAGCCGCGGGCTTGCGACCGGCGATCTCGACGGAGACGGCGCTCTCGATTTCGTAGTCACAAACAACGGCGGCACGGCACAGATTGGCTTTAACACTAGCGCCGAAAAGGGCAATTTTGTCGTTCTGTGGCTCGACGGCGACAAAGCAAACCGCAGCGCGATCGGTACGCGAGTCGTCGCAAGGATCGGCGACAAAATGATCGAGCGCCAGGTGATGGGTTCCCAGAGCTTTTTGTCGGTCAGCGATTTTCGTATTCATTTTGGTCTCGCGTCCGCTGCTAAGATCGATGAATTGACAATCTTTTGGCCAGGCGGAACTCAACAGACTATAAAGGACCTCGCGGGCGGAAAGTTCTACTATGTCCGTCAGGGAAAAGAAACGATCACCTTTATTCCGGGCGAAAAACAGATCCAGTAGCTTTATCAAATGGAACACATCAGATTTTCGGCCGCCGCATGCCAAACCGATCTCTTTAATCCCGTGACACGCAGCGAGATGAGGCGCAACACCAACCGGATTTTGCAAATTATCGATTCGGCGGTCATTGGAGCGATTCCGTTCCTGCCGGTGAAGCTGGTTGTTTTTCCGGAATTTGCCCACGCCGCGCCGGTATTTGAAAAACTCGCCGACCTCCGCGACAAGCTCGCCGTTGAAATTCCCAATGAGCACACCGACCGGCTGCAAGCTAAGGCAAGAGAACTCGGTATCTACATCCAAAGCGGTTCTATGCTGGAAACAGACGCAAAATATCCGGGTCATGTTTTTAACACGACCTGTTTAATCAGCGGCGACGGCATTCTGTACAAATATCGCAAGGTGAATCCGTGGATACCATTCGAGGTTCATTCTTCGCCGCACGATATTGAGGGTTATGAGGAAGAAATGTTCCCGGTCGCTCGCACCGAGATCGGAAACATCGGCTGCGCGATCTGTTACGATTGGATTTTCCCCGAGGCTCCGCGTCAGCTTGCCGCGAACGGCGCCGAAATTCTAGCTCGCGTATCGGCTTACATGGATCCTTGGAACGCAACGGAGCCGATGGATTGGTGGACGACTGTCAACCGGTGCCGCGCACTCGAGAATATGTGTTATGTCGTTGCGTCAAACCAGGCGGCGAGCCTAAGTCATTATCCGCCGTATTCGTGGTCGGGCGGAAGCATGATCGTCGATTTTGATGGACGAATTCTCGCCAAAGCGTCGGAAGGGCCGGGCGAGCGCATCGTTGTGGCCCCGATCGATATTTCGGCTCTCCGGCATGAACGTCATACTCGGACCGGACACCATATGCTCTCGCATCTACGCACCGAGGCGTATCCGGCGTATCAAAAGCATGTTTATCCGCCGCTAGTTGATGGCTTTGGCGAGGAACTATCGTTCGAGAAAAATCTGGAAATGATCCAAAGATCAAAGACGAGACTCTCGTGAACCGTCAATAATAAATGCGCGCGATTGGTCAAATCATACTTTTGGTTACGCTGTTGTCCGCGTGCCGACCAAGTGTGCCCGAAAAGTCGTCGAATGATTTTTCCCGCACGGTCAAATCGTTTTACGTCGGGCTTGCCGCCATGGAAGCGGCTGATGACCAGCGCGCTAAAACCGAACTGAACAACGCAGTGAGCCTTGCTCCGGGCGAACCCGCGGCATGGGCAAATCTTGGCATTTTGCAGATGCGGCAGAAGGATTTTGAAACGTCGGCCGCATCGTTTGAAAAAGCCCGCGTTCTTGCACCCGATAACGGTCAGATTCAACGAAACTTATATGTGCTGGAGTCCCTGCGTGGAAATTTTGATAACGCAGTCAATAATCTGAAAAAAGCGATCGCGGTTGACTCGAACGACTTGAAAGCTCAATTTGCGCTCGCTCGCGAGTATGAACGACAAAACAATGATTCCGAAGCGATGGCCGCTTACGAACAGGTTTCGCGCGTTAAGCCGAATAACCTGCCGACAAAAATTGAGATCGCACGGCTGGCGGCAAAGCAGGGCGACACCGAAAAGCTGAAAACGATATTTGCCGCTATCGAGCCGAAAGCAGCTACGTGGGAACCCGAGATTCAAAAGCAATTTCAAACGCTGCAAGGCTCGGCGGGCAGCGGCAACGTCCGCGAAGTTTCGCAAAACATCGCCTTTTTTCGAAACGTGCTTTTGCGTCTGCCTGGGTTTCGAGCCGAGATCGCCGATGTCAGATTTGACGAAACGATAGTCGGAGAACCTTTCTCCAAACCATTGAAACTGCCAACGCCCGATTTCTCACCAGCCGCCCCAGACGAGAATTTGAAGTTTACGGCGCAGCTCATTGCAAACGAAAAAGCCCGCTGGTGCAAGGCCGTCTATCTCGACGGCGACTCGGCTCCGGCGGTCGCCTGGGCAAACGATAAAGAAATTCATGTCGGCGATAAAACGCTGCCCGTCGGCGCGTCGAACGACTTGCAAACAATCGATATCGATTACAATTTCCAAAACGATTTTGTCGTGGTCGGCGATAAGGGTCTACGTTTCTTCGACGATAATTTTCAGGACATCACCGCAAGAACCAAGCTGTCGCCCGTAATCTTGAACCGAAAATATCTAAAGGCATTCACTTTTGATGTCGAGATCGACGGCGACTTGGACGTTGTGCTCGCTGCCGTTAGTGGCCCGCCGGTCGTTTTACAGAACAACGCCGACGGCACGTTTCAGGAACTCAAACTGCTTTCGGACGTTTATGGATTGATCGATTTTGTATCGGCGGATATCGACGAGGACGGCGATATGGACCTCACAATCATAGATTCTCGGCGCGCGTTACACGTGTTTTCAAATGAGCGGGGCGGACAATTTGCGGCTCGCCCTTCGCCGGTATCCGACCCTGTTAATGCAGTAGCCATCTCCGACATAAACGGTGACGGCAGGTTGGATCTCGTCATACGTAGAGGCCGAGAGTTTATTACGGCTACCGATGACGCCGGCAAATCGTGGAAGACAGCCAGTTTGAAGGTTCCGTACGAAGCGGCACTCCCTGATGCAGACATCACGGCGCTACTGATTTCAGATCTCGACAATAACGGATCGGCCGACATTGTAAACGCAGGACAGGTATGGCAATCACGACAGGACGGCGACTTTGTTCCGCTGGCGAAATTTCAGGACGGGGAATTACTCTCAACTAAATCAATTGTTATCGGCACAGCTTCGGACCTCAACAGCGATGGTCGTCTCGATCTGGTTGGCCTCGATGCCGAAGGAAAGCCGTCGGCCCTCATCAACTCCGGCACAAAGAATTACGGCTGGCAGGTCATCCGTCCACGTTCGGCGAAGGCCGAGGGCGACCAGCGTGTGAATTCGTTCGGCATCGGCGGCGAGATGGAGATACGTTCGGGACTGCTTGCCCAGAAACGGGTGATCGACTCGCCGCAAGTGCATTTTGGTTTGGGCGAGCAAACATCGGTCGATCTATTGCGGATCGTGTGGGGCAACGGTTTTACGCAGGCTGAGTTTGACCTTTCTCAAAACCAAGCTGTGCAGGTCGGCCAACGTCTGACCGGTTCGTGCCCGCATCTTTTCGCCTGGAACGGCACTGAGTTCAAATTCGTCAAGGATTCGGCGCCGCTAGGAACTTCTTTGGGGTTACGTGTATCGAACACTGAAACGGTGCCCGTGACGCAAACCGAGGAATGGTACAAGATTCCGGGCGAGCAACTCGTGGCGAAAGACGGTTTTTACGAAATACGCATCACGGACGAGCTTTGGGAAAGCTATTATATCGACCGATATTCGCTGATGGTTATCGATCATCCGGTGGAAACGGACGTATTTGCGAATGAACTTTATCCAATACCGACGCCGCTAAAACTGTATTCGACGGAGATTCCACAGCCGTTCGCATCGGCCACGGACGAAAATGGCACGGATGTCGCGAATATTATCAACGATCTCGACGAAAATTTCCTCGGCACGTTTCGGAAAGCCCGCTATCAGGGCGTTACTAACGAACATTTTGTCGAACTCGAACTACCACCGGACGCCCCAACCAACAAGCCGATCTACATCATCGCCGACGGTTGGCTGCACCCGACTGACACATCTCTAAATGTCGCGATCAGCCAGAACAGTGCCGAGAAGCCGAGGACGCTGAGCCTCGACGTGCTGAACGAAAAAGGTGTCTGGCAAACGGTAAAGGACGATTTCGGCGTTCCCGCAAGTAAGTTCAAAACAGTAGTTGTCGAACTGCCATTGGGAACAAAGCGTTGCCGCCTGCGGACAAATTCCGAGGTTTACTGGGACCGTCTGGCGTGGGCCGTCGGAGCACCCGACGGAAAAAACGAAATTATCCGACTCGAACTCTCGCAAGCCGAGCTGCGATTCCACGGCTTTTCCGCTGTCAGCAAACTGGACGATTCGTCACCCGAAATCGCCGATTACGAAACGATCGCTACGACGACCGAGCGCTGGAGGGGCATCGAGGGTTACTACACGCGTTACGGCGATATCATGGAATTGCTTTCGCGCTCGGATGACCGATATGCTCTGGTCGCGTCGGGCGACGAGATGCGGCTCCGATTTGCGGAATTGCCGCCGGTTCGCCAGGGTTGGAAGCGCGATTTTGTGATCGTCGGCGACGGCTGGATCAAAGAGGGCGATTACAACAATGTATTTTCGCAAACAGTTTTGCCGCTGCCCACACACTCGACGAATGATTATTCACGCATTCCGACACGACTCGAGGACGACCCCGTCTATAAGCAGAATTCGGCGGATTGGTTGAATTTTCATACGCGGTACGTCGCGCCCGATCGATTCAGGAATGCGGTGAGAAATAAATGAAACGCCTGCCTAAAATAATTCTGATCGTTTTTTTCGCCGCCCTCTTGGCGACACCGTTTATTATCAAGCGGTATTTCCAGCCAGTCAGAACTGAGGTTGACACGGCAGCCGCGATGATTCGTTACGGATTCTATTTTGAAGAAGTGGCGGCCCGCTCAGGCGTGAACTTCAAACACCGTTCGCCCAAATTGGATTCAAAGATCGACAACATTATGCCAATAATCGCCTCAATGGGAGCAGGCGTTTCGGTGGTTGATTTTGACCGCGACGGGTGGAACGACTTTTATCTGACAAACAGCGGCGAGGATAGCAAAAACGCCCTCTATAATAACAATCGCGACGGCACGTTCACCGATGTTGCCGATTCGATGGGAATCGCCGATGTAAATCGTCGTGACACAGGTGTTTCGATGGGTGCGGTTTGGGGCGATTACGACAACGATGGTTTCGACGACCTGTTTCTATACAAATGGGGGCGGCCAGAGCTTTTTCATAACGACTCTGGCAAAGGTCTCACTCGTACAACCGACGGTTCCGGACTTCCTGCCTGGGCGAACGTAAACACGGCGATCTGGCTCGATTACGACCGCGACGGCCAACTCGACTTATTTGTCGGCGGCTATTTTCGCGACGATCTTAACCTCTGGAAACTCGACGACACGCTGATAATGCCTGAGAGTTTTGAGTACGCGAAAAACGGCGGGCGGAAATATCTATTTCACAATCTGGGCGGCGGCAAGTTCGAGGAGGTCAGCAAAAGCTTAGGGA